>CALHPK010000012.1 GCA_938036315.1 uncultured bacterium
AGGCAGAGAGAAGGAGGTGTTGAAAGCTATGGAAGACCTTGCAGTCATAGACATAAGAGAGACAGAGTTATTCAAAAGAGGTGAAATGGAAGGGATTAAGAAAGGTAGGGAGGAAGGGATTAAGAAAGGTAGGGAGGAAGGGATCAAGGAGGGGCTAAAGATAGCTAAGAAACTGATAAAAGAGTGGATTGAGGTAGCTTTGATGACAAAATTTGGACCGAAAAGCAAAGGGCTTATTGAGAAGCTAAAAACAATCGAAGACATAGAGAAGCTCAGGAAATTGAAGAAGATCTTACTCAAAGCGAAAAGCACCAAAGAAATTGAAAAAATTATCTCAAACTCAAAATAAGTCCAAAGTAAGTCTTAAAACTATGGAAGATTTATTCGGTAGTTATAGATACCTGAGAAACTGAACCCTTCAAAAGAGGAATTTATACCTTAAGCTTAAGGTACAAAAGAAATTGAAAAGATCTTATCAAACTTAAAATGAATTATGCTTATTTCTACGAATTTTTATAACTAGCAGTGGTAGACGCTAAGAAAATCAAGCTACTCAAGAGAGGATGGATAAAAGAGTTTCAGGGAGGTAAAGATATAGAAAAAGCTATAGAAGATGGACTGAAGAAAAGCTTCTATAGTACCACTGTTTTGAAACTTGAGATAAAATTTGGAAAGCATTTAAAAAATAGAATCTAAAATGAGATTTTTTCCACCTGTTATAATATTTCTTCTTTTTCTTGTTGGAGTAGGTTCGTATCTTGGTATAGTAGTATCTCCTCCGGATGCTTTGCAGAAAGACGCTCAAAAAATTATGTATATTCATGTGCCGAGTGCCTGGGTTGGACTTTCATTTATGTTCTTTACTGCGGTATTTTCAGTAATTTATTTGCTCAAAAAACGTGGGTGGGCTGACGATTTTGCATGGTCTTTTGCAAAAATCGGAAGTCTGTTCACAGCAATAGCAATCATAACGGGCTCGATTTGGGCAAAACCTATATGGGGAACTTGGTGGGTGTGGGAAGCAAGACTTACAACAACATTACTTCTGTTTCTTATATATATCGGATACATACTGCTTGGCGTAGAAAAAAGTGCAAGAGAAAAATCAAAAAGAGCTAGAGCTATCCTCTCTGTAGTAGGAGCTTCAAATGTTCCCATAGTATGGTTTTCAGTGAAGATATGGAGAACTTTACATCAAGAATACTCAATAGTAAGAGAAGGAGGACCATCTATCCATCCTGATATGCTGAAAATTTTAGTTTATAATATAGCAGTAGTTTTTGCACTGGCAATTTCTGTAGCAATATACGGCGGAGTAAAAAGCTATTCTAAAATCCTTTTACGATTTCATCAACAAAAGAAGCAACCATAGAGAAAATCGATATAAAAGATGGGCTCTCATTAGCTGTTGATATATAATCACGCATGTACCTTATAGAAGCTCTATAATCCCCCTTCGCATAATATATTTCTCCTAATCTCTTCATAGCTGGCCACATAAACTGATCTTTATCAATAGACTTTCTCAGAAGCGACACTTCATTATCAGAAAAATCACCATAGAACTGTGACAATACAAAATCCTTTACTGCCTCCTCTCTTCTGGATGATTCCCCAGGGAGCATCTTAGCGATAAGCTCGACAGCACTTTTTACCCTCTGATCCTGAATCAGCTCGCCTTCAGATGCAAAAGTAGGAGCATATTTTGACAGATATCTTAAAAGATAAGAAAATCCAGCAGAGAATTTACCTTCCTGCATAGAAACTATGGCTAAATCAAACCACGAGTTTAACTCGGCTGGATTCATCACAATAGCCCCTAAATTAATTTTCTTATTCTGAATTTCGATATTTTTCAATGTCGAAATAAGAGAGCTTTTTTTCTCCTGCGGGAATTTGTAATTTATAACTTCAAATTTTTTGTTTCCAGCAATTCTTGCAGATATATAAAGCCTTACTAACCTTGCAATATACGTTTTGATCTCATAGACTGTTTCCGGAGAAAACACAAATGAGAGAGAATCTAAAAGATACAAGTTATCAGATATCACCAAATCTCCTTCAGCGTATGCTCTTTTAGAATCTCTACCAACTATATTTACATAGAAAATGATCTTTCTTCCTTCTGAACTTTTTCTATAAGATGAAATAACAGCAAATTTATCATCGGGAGAAATCTCTGACAATACCGATACCTGAATCTTGTCTTTCCTTAACTCAAGCATAATTGAGCGAGCAAATGTATCTGAAACCCAATCGATTCCAGAATCACCAGATACATTCACTGGTTTAACCAAGGATACAGAGTTAGCTAACAGAGTACCCAGCGATGATACAACAAGCAACATAGTTATTGTAAATATTTTCACAAAAAAGCTCATCATATATCTACCCTTTTGCTTGTTACTACCCAAAATCTATTCAATCATATACAGCATTCTTAAGCTATCTGATTTATTCTATTACTATTACTATTTATAATTTTATTGACTTACACGAAAGAAATCTGGGTTTTAGATAATTGCCGTTGTCTTATTGTGGCTAAGTTCTTTACTGCAAGTTCTCGGAAATAACTTGCGACAAATCCTTCACTTTCACACTATCTTCCACTCCTTTGAATTTTCTAGCATCATCGAGCATTATATTACAGTATGGACATGCTGTTACAACCACATTTGCACCGATTTTCATAAACTCTTCAAATCTTGTGTAATTGACTCTTTTTCCTCTCTCTTCATACCACATCTTTCCTCCCCCTGCGCCACAGCACATAGATCTTTCACCAAATCTGATTGCTTCTCTAAAGCTACCATCTGCCACCCCCTTTATAATCATTCGCGGAGCATTATATATGCTATTGTATCTCCCAAGATAGCATGAATCATGATATGAAATGATCCCATCTTTGATTCTTCCAAGTTTCAATTTCTTATCCTCTATAAGCTTTGCTAAGAACTCAGAGTGATGTATAACCTCAAATTCGCCCCCGTACTGCTTGTAATCATACTTTAAAGTTTGATAACAGTGCGGACAGTGTGTGATAATTTTTTTGACTCCGATCTCTTTAAGGAGAGCTATGTTTTCTGTAGCAATCATAGCAAACAAGCCTTCTTCACCTAATCTTCTTGCAGGATCTCCTGTACACTTTTCAATAGAACCTAATACTGGGATATCAAGACCTATATGATCAAATATTTTTTTCATTGACTGTGTTATCTTCTGTCCAAGTGGATCAAAGTAGCCGGCACATCCTACCCAGTATATAAATTCTGCCTTCTCACCTGGGGAGAGAACTCTAAAACCTGAGGTTTTTGCAAAATTATCCCTTTCATCTGGAGGTAGGCCCCAGGGATTTCCTTGATTCATAAGCTTTTGCAGAGTTTTAGCTGCAGATGACGGAATTCTTTGGTCGAAAACTAAGTATCGCCTCAGGTCCATAATAAAGCGAGGGTGTTCAATTCCAACCGGACATATCTCCTCACAGGCGGCACAAGTTGTGCAGTCCCATATTTCACCGTCGGTTATAATCTTTCCATCGGCAACAGGGGGAAGGGAATTACTATCGCCCCTCAGAATCTTTGGCGCATCGGATTTTACCCTTTCTTTCAACTTGTGAACCAAATGCATAGGAGACAATGGTTTTTCTGTATTAGATGCAGGACACAAATCTGTGCATCTTCCACACTCCGTGCACGCAAAAAAATCTAAAATTTGCTTCCATGAAAAATCTTGAATTTTCTTGACCCCATAGTATTCTATCTCTCCCTTTTCAAGTTTCGATACATCTAAAGGCTCTATGTTACATTTTGTTCCATCGATTCTTCTGAAGAGTATATTTGGTATAGATGTCATTATATGTATGTGCTTTGAGAAAGGAAGGTAATTCAGAAATCCCAAAACGGTCAATATATGAATCCACCAACCAACTTCTTTGATTATGTATATTTGCTCCTGTGTGAGACCAGCTCCTGATATCATAAGACCGAATACCTTAGCAAATGGAGAATATCTAAATGTTTCTCCTTGTAGTATCAGCTCTGAAGCTTTTGTGATAAGAGATGACCACATCAAGGTAAAAATAAGAAAAAGAATTACTATTGCATCAAGAGTATTTTCGAGTCTTCTAACCTTTAGCACAAATCTCTGAACTATAGCCAACCCTATGGCAACAATAACTAAAAACTGAATTGTATCTTCAAGAAGTAGAAACGCAGGCCTGAATGTCGTGTTAATGATAGGAAGTCTAAAATGTGGAACGATCCCCTGGATCCAATACTCGATAGTCTCAAGTGATATTATCATAAATCCCCAAAAGAAGAAAAAATGCTTTATTCCTGAACCGAGATATCTGAGAGGTTGATACTGAGCAAATACATCCCTCAGAATAACAAAAATCCTTCTGGGTATATTATCCCACCTCAGTTCATACTTTCCTAAAAGGATATGCCTTACAAGTCTGCTGGCATTGTAAAAAAATAGTAGCCATGCGCCAACGAATACAATGATAAAAGCTACAGGTCGAAAAACCTGATAACTAACTAAATTACCAGGATAAAAGAGCCACTCCATCTTCACTTTATAACATTAAACAGAATCTCTACAGTTCACAAAAAGCTGAAATATTTCTGAGAACCTTAGAACAAAATTTCTGAGAACCTTAGAACAAAATTCTCGGATCTGACAATTTATCCATAAAAAGCAAAAAAATAAATAAAAAGCTATAAAATAAGAAATAAGAAATAAGAAATAAAAGAATAAATGCAAAAATGGGAAAAACTTTATACGAGAAAATTTGGGATACACACATTGTTGTAGAACCTAAAGACGAAGGCGAACCTTATCTCATTTACATAGATCTACACCTTGTTCATGAGGTAACAAGTCCGCAGGCCTTCGATGGACTCAGACTCTCAAAAAGAAAAGTGAGAAGACCAGATCTGACATTTGCTGTTGTCGATCATAACATACCCACAGATGATTGGAGAGACATCATCGAAACAGACCCACAGAAAGCTGTAGAACTTGGAGTCGATCCTACTTCGATAAAGCAAATAGAAGCCTTGAAGAGAAACTGTGAAGAATTCGGAATAACATACTTTGGAGTAACAAGCCCTTATCAAGGGATAGTTCACGTTATAGGCCCTCAACTTGGATTGACCCAACCTGGTATGACAATAGTATGTGGAGATAGCCACACATCAACACATGGAGCTTTTGGAGCTTTGGCATTCGGTATTGGGACAAGTGAAGTTGAGCACGTTCTTGCAACTCAATGCCTGTGGGAATATAAATCAAAAAAAATGAGAATAACAATCTCTGGTAAAAGACCAAAAGGTGTCCTCTCAAAAGATGTGATACTCTACATAATAGGGAAATTAGGAACCTTAGGTTGCGCAGGGTACGCAGTAGAGTACTGCGGAGATATGATAAATGAAATGAGTATGGAGGAAAGAATGACAATATGTAATATGACTATAGAAGGTGGAGCAAGGATGGGAATAATTGCTCCAGATGAAAAAACATATAAATATCTGGAGGGGAAAATATTCTCCCCCAAACAATTTGATAAAGCTGTTGAATACTGGGAAACTCTGAAATCAGATGAGGATGCAGTATTTGATAAAGAAACAAAGTTTGATATATCTGATCTTGAACCTCAAGTGACGTGGGGAACAAAACCCTCCCAAGTTGTTCCCGTATCCGGCTACGTTCCAGATCCAGATGAGTTTTCAGATGTGGTTGAAGCTGAGCATGCAAAAAGAGCTTTGAAATATATGGGACTCAAGCCCGGAACAAAAATTCAAGATATAAAGATAGACAGAGTATTCATAGGTTCCTGCACAAACTCAAGGTTGGAAGACTTAATCTTAGCCGCCAAGATAGCAAAGAACCGCAAGGTTGCACCATGGGTTAGAGCTATGATTGTACCAGGCTCCCAGCTTGTCAAATATGAAGCGGAAAAACTCGGACTTGATAAAATCTTCAAAGAAGCTGGCTTTGAATGGAGAAACTCTGGATGTAGTATGTGTCTTGGTATGAATGCCGATATTCTCAAACCATTTGAAAGATGTGTCAGCACATCAAATAGAAACTTTGAAGGAAGGCAGGGAAGAGACGGGAGGACACATCTTGCAAGCCCACTTGTAGCGGTAGCATCAGCAATAAAAGGATTTATAGCAGATCCACGAGAATTTATGTAGCCTTTACTGAAACAGCAAACAATGCAATCTGATATTCCCTAAATTCCTGAACACAAATATATACTATCTTTTTATGCTTTACTTTATCTTATGCTTTATTTTATCCTAAGTCGCACAATATCTGGATTAATAGTCATCTTTTTGGTTATAATCGCAACCTTTTTCCTGTTGAGGGTTGTCCCTGGAGGACCATTTGATAGAGAAAAAAAACTCCCTGAGGAGATAAAGCTTAACATTGAAAGAAAATTCCATCTTGATAAACCTTTACACAAGCAGTTCATACTCTACATCTCAAATCTTCTAAAAGGTGATTTCGGTCCATCCTATAAATTCCTTCACAGAACTGCCAACGACATAATAAAGGATACCTTACCAGTTTCCTTTATGATCGGGTTGATTTCCTTTGTAGTTTCTATGATCTTGGGAATAGTATTGGGACTCATTTTCTCACTAAGATTTGGGAAGTTTTTCGAGTCCTTCGTTGCTGTCGGAATATCTGTGCCATCCTTTGTTCTAGCAACTTTCCTGATACTTATTTTTTCAATTTCTCTTAAGATCTTGCCTCCAGCTCTTATGGAAGGAGCAAAACATTACATTTTGCCCATATTAACTTTATCTTTTGGACCCACCATTTACATTGCTAAACTCACAAGAAGTTCAGTACTATCTACCCTTGAGGAAGATTTCATAAGATTTGCCAAGGTTAAGGGGGTTGGGGGAATAAGATTTCTCTTTCACTTGATATCAGCCTCTTTATCTTCTGTCTTCAGTGTCGGTGGTATGCTCTTTACATTTATGATAACTGGCTCATTCATAGTGGAGACTGTCTTTGCAATACCTGGTATGGGGAAATACTTTGTTTTGTCAGTAATAGATAGGGATTATCCTGTTGTTATGGCTCTGACTGTGGTCTTTACCATGCTTTTGGTCTTTATGAATATACTTTCAGAGATCCTTTATGCAATCTTTGATCCCCGGGCAAGAGGATCCAAATAGATGAATCATATCTGACAGAGCTTATTATGTTTTTCTCAATTTTTAGTATAGATTTCAATTTTTAGTATCGATTTTAGTATCGAAAGAAATTTGTTTTTCTGACCATTGCGCTTTATTAAGAATAGATTTAATTGATACGGTGGACGTAGCTCAACATGGCAGAGCACGGGACTGTGGCTCCCGGGGTTGCGGGTTCGAGCCCCGTCGTCCACCCCTCAATTTCATAATGACTCAAAACCCCGACGAAGAAAAAATAAAAAAGATCTTCTCTTTCAAAAACATAGCAGTTGTTGGAATGAGCAATGACCCCCAAAAACCATCAAATAGAGTCCCAACATACCTTATAAAACAAGGATATAAAATAATACCCGTCAACCCAACAAAGGATGAAATAATGGGATTAAAATCCTATAAATCCATACTTGAAGTGGAGGATCAGATAGATGTTGTCAATGTTTTCAGAAGATCTGAAGAAGCTCTTGGTATTGTTGCTGAAGCTGTGGAGAGAAAAAAACAAAAAGGAGATGTAAAAGCAGTATGGCTACAAGAAGGAATAGTAAACAATGAAGCCAAAAAAATAGCTGAAGAGAATGGATTGTTATTTATTCAAGACAAATGCATGTTTAGAGAACACCTGAAATTACAAAGTTCAAGTGAAGAAAATACTTGATTTACAATTCAATAACTATTTTCTTCAGCTCCTGAACTAATGGTTTGAAATTTTCTGAAATATGAAGTAGAGATTCTGCTACTTTTCTGTATTCATCAACTTTCATAGCAACGGACTGAGCAGATTTTACAACTTCACGTACTATTGCATCCTGCTCCTGCGCGGCCGATGCTATAGCAGTTGCTCTTTCATATATCTCCTTTATTTCATTAGCGATATCTGAGAATTCTTTCTCAACAAGATTCGAAACTTTTATCACATTCTCAGCTTCGCGCTGAGCAGAACTCATAACCTCAACCGCTGAATCAACAACAGAAGATGCTTCATCTATATTCTTTTTTATATCCTCAGCAGATCTTCTTGTCTTATCCGCAAGCTTTCTCACTTCATCTGCAACTACCGCAAAACCTCGACCAGCATCACCAGCTCTTGCAGCCTCAATCGCAGCGTTGAGTGCCAATAAATCCACTTGATCAGTTATATCCTCAATAATTGAAACTGCTTCCTTGACCCTTGCCATAACATCCTTCATACCCTGCGAAATCCCCGAAAATCTCTCCATAATCTTGATAAGAGAATAAAGAGTACCAACCGAACCCAAAATATTAGACCTCCCCTTCTCTGAACTCTTTGAAAGCTCCTCAAGTGATCTTAGATTCTCCAATACTTTATTCACTATCTCATCTATCGCTTGTTTCAAATTCTCAAAGTTCAAAGAAGCCCCCTCAGTTTCTTTGTGTATCTGATCCGCTCCCGATTTTACTTGTACCCCTAAAGCTGACATCTTAACTCCTGCATCCATAATTCTGTCAATTACCAACTTTATTTTCTGACCGCTATCGGTCAACAAATCTACAAGAGCATTCACATATCTTGCCAATTCAACGAACTCATCCTCAAATCCAATAAAAACAAAACTTGCTACAAATTCCTCGGGATTCAATTTTTTAATTTTTCTCTGCTCCACCAATCTTTTTATACTATTCTTCACCTTATTTAAAGGTCTGACCGTATAATAAAGGCTACCTAAATACAACCCTAATATTACAAAGAAATAAAAACCAAAAATACCTACTGTAAATTTTTTAAGTAAAGATACAGTTTCTTGACTTCCCTCAATCTTGTTCAGTAAGTTGATGTATACAGCTGGAATAAGAATAACACCAATAAAAAAAGGCAGAAAGACAAGAAAAAATCTTGTTGCAAGATTTAGCTTTATGATATTTTTCATAAAACACTCTATACACTATTTTATGAATCATATTGAGCTTTAGGAATTTGCTGAAAACTCGCATTAGATTCTTACCATCTATTTTTTACCTTCAGCTTCTCTTTTGATTCTGTACAGCTCTTTTGCTTTCTGTCTCAATTCTGTTTTCAGAACTTTCCCTGTAGCATTTTTTGGGAGTTCATCGACAAATTCATAGTATCTTGGAATTTCATTGTCTGCGAGTTTATCTTTTAGGTACTCGATAATGTCCTTTTCTGAAATTTTTGTTTTATTCTTTGCAACTACAAAGGCGAAAAGATCTTCTCCAAGGAGCTGGTGAGGGACTCCAACAACAGCGGATTCGATTACATCTGGGTGAGAGGATATAGCTCCTTCCACTTTGGCAGATGAGATATTAAATCCTCCTCTTATTATTATGTCTTTTTTTCTATCCACAATGTAGAGGTATCCTTCTTCATCGACATAGCCTATATCTCCCGTTCTTGTCCAGCCATCTTTTATCCATGTTTTAAGTGTTGCATCCTTATCTTTAAAGTATTCTCGTGGTTTAACGCCTGGGATTCTCATTATGATTTCACCGATTTGACGCGGGGGGAGTTCGTTTCCTTCATCATCAATTATTTTGACTTCGGTCGGTGGCAGTGGAATTCCGACTGAGTCCGGCTTTACCGAAGCCACCCCGGGTGGGAGAAAGCATCCTGCCATTCCAGCTTCTGTTGCTCCATAAAGATTCAATATCCAGGTTGACGGAAGTTTTTCAGCAAGTTCTTTCACAGCCCAGGGTGGCATAGGGGCAGTTCCGAACATAAGAACTTTTATATGATCAAGCTTTGCACTTCCAAACCCGGGCTCCTTCATAACTTTGAGAAGATGAAATGGCACCCCGTATACCATAACAACGTCTTCCCTCTGCATACATTGAAGAAATATTTCTGAGTCGAACTTCGGGAGAATTATCGCATTCAGGGCATATCTTAGTGGAATAAGCATCATAGCGTGAGAGCCAGCAAAAGTAAAAAGCGGGACAGCATGAACGAAAGTCTTCCCAGCATACAGGCTCTCATATGCTGAGTCATCTCTGACAAACAAAGAACCGTGGGTAGATAGGACCCCCTTTGGGAAGCCAGTCGTTCCAGATGTATATATTATGTCAAGATAATCATCACCGCTGATCTGGATATTAGGGGAGGAATCGTCTTCAGACTTCATCAGACTTTCTGCCTCTTGTCTTGACAGAGCAAACTCCACCTTTTCTATCTTTTCAGCAACATTAGAAAATTCCTGCCCATATATTATTCCTTTCGATTCAGAGTTTTCAATTATAAATTTTACTCCTTCAATTGGTAATCTTACGTTCACGGGTACTGGCAAAGCCCCGCATTTTGATATTGCAAAGTACGATATCATATAGAATGCTCCGTCATAATTCGAAAACATAATAGCAACTTTATCTCCTTTTTTCACTCCGAATTTTTTGATCAATGTGTTAGCAAGCTGGGAAGACTTTTTATCCCACTCTTCAAAGGTTATAGTTTCAACACTGTAAATTTCAATTTTGTTGTGAGGGAACCGCCGGGCTTTATCTTCAAGAAGCTGAACAACCGTTTCAATTTTCTTTCCTTCCATATTTTTCAAAGTTTAGTTATTCCTTCTACATAATAAGTAAAATGTGTAAATTTTCACTTTACACAACATCCCAAAATTTAAGAAAAAACGAAAATTACAGGAAAAAATAGAAAAATTACCTAAGAAGGCTGGATCATGGGGAGGAATCACAAAAGAAGTAAAAAAGAAGAGTTAGAAGCGCGCGGATATAAACCTATAAGGGAAATAGCAAAAATTGCAGAAGTTGAAAAATCAACAATCCACTACTACGCAAAACTTGGACTTATTCCCAAGCCTGTAAAAGTATCTAAACAGATGGCATATTACCCACCTGAAACTGTTGAAAATGTGAAAATCATAAAACACCTTCAGAAACGATATCTCCCTCTCAAGGAAATCAAAAGAATCCTAAAAAACTCCTCAAATATATCTGAAGTTCTTGAGAGAGTTGATAAAGGAATACTTAATGGTTCGTCTACAGAAAGATCTGCGGATCTGAAGATCAATCTTCCCGCTGGGGTCATAGAAAAGCTAAAAAAAATCGGTTTGATAAAAACCGGCAAAAACTCAATTGAGCAAGAAATCTTGCAAGTTATAGAAAAAATGAACAGAGCTGGACTTAATGAAAGCAATGGATTCCACATATCATTTCTTAAAAATTATGTTGATGTGTGCAAGAAATTGGTTGAACTTGAGTTTTCGGAATTCAACTCTCGCGTTATGGGAAAACTTCCTCCCGAAAAAATAATAGAACTTGCTAAATCGGGCATAGAGGAAACATCAGAACTTATAAAGCTTACTCACAAAAGACTTTTACTTGAAAAGCTCAAAGAATTGAGCTCAGAAATAAAAGTAAGGAGCGAATATAAATAAATAACAATAACCATGGCTAACCAAATCAAACAAAAGCATATAGAAAAGGCAAAAGAAATAACACAGGGGAAGAGAATCCCACTTTTTATAAACGGCGAGTTTATAGAAAATCACGATGTGTTCACAACAGAGGATCCAACAATTTGCGATCAAATAGCAGAAATATGCATCGCTGGAGAATCCGAAGTAGAATATGCTGTACAAAGCGCACAAAAGGCTTTTGAATCCTGGGCTGATCTTTCGCCTCGGAAAAGGGGGGACTACCTGCGAAAGTTCGCCGAAGCATTAAAGTCTGCCTCAAAAGAATATCAAATAGCCGAAATAATAGACTCCGGACTACCTGCTACAGTTTCATCTCGTATCTCTTCAGGGGCTTTGAAAAGAGCATTTGATTACTACTCAGAGTGGTGTGACAAACTTACTTCTGATGTTATAAGTTCTAGCTCACAGAGCTTCAATTTCACTTTAAAAGAACCATATGGAGTTGTCGCAGCAATAACATCGTGGAACGTTCCCGGAATGTTTCTAGGATACAAAGTTGCCCCAGCCTTAGCAGCTGGCAACACAGTTATCATAAAACCTTCTGAAAATTCACCCCTTCCAGCATATATTTTTGCAAAGGTTGCAAAGGAAACTTTACCCCCGGGGGTCGTAAATGTAATATTTGGGAAAGCAGAAACCGGAAAACTTCTCGTATCTCACCCCGGAGTCGGAGTGGTATCGTTTACAGGAGGAACAGAAATAGGAGAACAAATAGTAAAACAAGGGGGAATAAAAAAATACATATTGGAACTTGGGGGTAAATCTCCCAACATAATCTTTGAAGATGCAAACATAGACTCAGCGGTGTTTATGTCAGCTGTTGGAATGTTCTCATTAGCAGGACAGATGTGCGCAGCTTCCTCAAGAATCTTTGTACAAAAGAGCATATATGAGAGCTTCTTGAAGAAGTTCAATGAAATGGCAAAAGGATTATCTGTTGGAGATCCTTTTGACCCATCTGTAATTTCAGGGCCCTTGATAAGCAAAAAACAACTTGAAAGAGTCGAGAGATTCGTAGAAGAAGGGAAAAAATCAGGAGCAAAAATTCTCACAGGAGGAACAAGATACACAGAAATCGGAACTGGATATTTCTTCCAACCCACAATTTTTGTGGAAGCTCCGCATAGCTCACCTTTAGCACAGGAAGAAATATTTGGCCCGGTCACGACCATCTTTCAATTTGAAAGTGAGGATGAAGTTATAAATTTGGCAAATTCAACAAGATACGGACTTTCGGCTGGTATCTTCACCAAAGATATATCACGAGCCTTAAGGGTAGCAAGAAAGATAAAGGCCGGTACAGTGTGGATAAATACATACGGAATTATACCTCATAACGCTCCCTGGGGTGGATATAAGATGTCGGGGGTGGGAAGAGAAGGTGGGAGAGAGGGGATAGAAGAGATGCTTCAGATCAAAAATGTATACATTCAGCTTTAGGGTTTATTTGGTTTGAGATTTTATTCACTGTTATTCGGGTTTAGATCCTTTCTTTTAGTTTTATTTAATCTTTAGTTTTATTTAATTTCCGACTTTATTCACCTTCAAGAATAAATACGACTGCTCCGTTGAGCATTCCGTGCTCTGCCTGAGCAAGTCCTATATCGCATCTACCTTTTTTCTGCCTCTGACCACATTCTCCCCTCAACTGCATAACAACCTCTCCAAACTCTATCAGTGGAGTAGCTCCCGCCGGATGCCCGAAAGCTATCCTCCCCCCAGATGGATCGACAAAAAGTTTTGAATCGGGTCCCACATCCCCTTCCTTAAACTTGAAAACAGCCTTCCCCTCTTCAAAGATCCCCAAATCCTCTAAAATTGTCAGTTCGGTAGTAGAAAAAACTCCATATATTTCTATAACGTCAATATCGGAGGGTTTGATCTTGGCTGTTTCAAAAGCTTCTTTAGCAGCTCTTCTCAAGGCTACTGAATAATAGGGAATATACTCAGGTTGATTCGGGAAAAATGAAGTAGGCGTATGATACTCCCCATATCCCCTTACTCTTATCTTTCTTTTCTTTGAATTCAGAGATTTTTCAAAATCCTCTGAAGTTAAAATCACGCAGGCTGATCCTGAAGCGAAAATTGAGCAGTCATGAAGATACAAAGGCGGACAGATTTCTTTTGAATTTGAAACCTCCTCTGGAGCTATTAACTCTTTGATTAGCGCTTTTGGATTTGCTGATGCGTGTTCTCTCAATCTTACTGCTACATAGTTCAAGTCCTCTCTTTTTACTCCCTTTTCATACATATATCTTTGCCCTGCCATAGCATAGTAAGGTATAGGAGCACCAATTCCGTATAACGAATCAAAGGGACCATAAAGATTAATCTGGGCTAAGGTTACATTATATATAAAATGATTAAAGTCCATACTCTCTATTGGTCTGTCGGATCTTTCATCTATGCCTATAACTGCGACTGCATTACACCTTCCGGACATAATCTCAAGCATAGCATACCTTATTGCCAAAGCGGAAGTGCTACCCCCGTTCTCAACCATAATTTGCACTTTTAAATTCTTACCGAGGTAATGTCCCATATGATGAGCATGCATAAAGGAGGGATAAAGTCCTCCAAGGGAAGGAGGAGTAAAAACGATGCCATCTATATCGTCAGGTGATAATCCACCGTCATTTAAAGCTGAAACAAAAGCCTCAAAGATGATATCTTTGTAAGGTTTTTCAAATTTCTCTTTAACAGCCTCTCCGTAGAAAACTCCTCTGACATAGACATTTTTCATTTTCTACTCTGCCAATTTTATCATTTTTGAACAATTGTTCAATTTTTCAAGAAATTTAGAACAGAATGATTCCCTTTCGCTTAAATTCAACAATCTCATCATCGGAGTACCCCAATTCTTTTAATATCTCCTTTGTGTGCTGTCCCAAAGAAGGCGCAAGAGAAGTTACCTTTTTCATAAATGGCAACCTGAGTAACTTTACCTTATGGTTCAGATCGTAGAATATTTCCCGAAACCTCAAGTGAGGATGATTTACCATATCAGCGTAAGAACTAACAAATTCATACGGTATATCTTTACCATTGAATACTTCTTCTATCTCCTTGGAAGTCATAGATAGGAATTTATTTTTGAGCTTGAGGTATGCAGGATTTGATTCATCGGCTTTTGTCATAGCATCCGATGGAAGAAGGTCAAGTTCCAAGGCATCTACAAGATTTTTCCAGAATTTAGGCTCGAGTGCCCCTATGCTTACCCATTTCCCATCACGTGTCCTATATACATTGTAGCATATAACTCCACCTGAAAGGATCTCTCCGCAAGGCTCCGGCTCTCTTCCCGTTGCTAAAAATTTGCTTAAACTCTCAACCGCCAGAAATAAAGATGTTTCAACCATACTTATATCAATATATGATGCTGAAAATTTTTCCTTCAGTATCTCCCTTTCCAGAAGTTTATAAAGAATTGAGATGACAGCAAATAAAGCCCCAGATATATCTGCTATCTGAACGGGAGGAACCAGAGCCCTTTCATTTGATATGAAAAGCCTTTCTATTCCCGCAAATGATATGTAATTTAGATCATGGCCTGCTTTTGAAGCTTTCGGTCCAACCTGCCCATACCCAGAAATAGAGCAATATATTATTCTTGGATTAATCCTACTTGCGGAATCAAAATCAACTCCCAACTTGCTCATAGTCCCTGGCCTAAAACCCTCAATCAGAACATCCGATCTCTCGATCAGCCTAGCAACAATTTCTCTCCCCTTGTCTGTCTTAAGGTCTATTGATAGTGACTTCTTACCAACGTTGAGAAAATTAAATATTGAACTTTGCCCATCTTCTGAAAGTGGTAAGGAATATCTTGTGAGATCTCCTCCCTGAGTATCTTCTACCTTTATGACCTCAAAAGATAGATGGGTAAGTATGTAAGTGGCAAGTGGTCCCGGAAGCAATCTTGTAAAGTCAATAACTCTTATCTTCTGCATCGCTAATCTCCTTCTTAACTAAAGTTGGATCTTCTTCCTTTAAAGTGCTAAATTTCCTTTTTTTTGAATTTTGAATCTTTGCATCTTCTCCCAAGATCTTTTTCTATTTTATCCACTCAAGGGTTTCCTATTCCCCTTTCCCTTTCCTTTTCCTTTTCCTTCTTTTCCCTCTGCATTTTGAACCTCAAAATATAATTTATCACATATAATTTATCACAAAGGAATATATAATTCCTCTCAGTAGCATACACTCTTTAGTACTTTTCTTCAAAATTTATGTGAACCGCAGAAGAAGATCTGCAACTTATTGATAGTTTCCTTTTTTCACACGATTTCGGAAAAATTTGCAAAAATTTTTAAATGATGTAAGAGATATCTATAAATTGGGTCAAGAGGTGGCAGGTGAAAACAAAAAAAGAGCTCACGTTTTAGTATTTGGAATAGTGCAGGGGGTAGGATTTAGGGCGTCAGCGCAGAGGAAAGCCCGTGAACTTGGTCTTACAGGATTTGTCAGGAACCTCGAAGATGGAAGCGTTGAAATTATGGCAGAAGGCGATGAGAGAAAACTTTCGGAATTTTTAGAATGGGCAAAAAAAGGTCCACCAGGAGCCCATGTCGAAAAGATAGAAGTAAAATTCCTAAACCCCGAAGGAAAATTCAAAACATTTGAAATAAAATACTAAAAAAGAAGAATTAAATAGGCTAACGAAGAATTAAACAAACCATGGAAGAAATGAATTTTAACATTCCAGAGTTTACATTTGAAGGGCTTGATATAGCAAGGAAAATTATCATAGAAAGGAGAAAGAATCTATCAGAAGATTTCATAAAGGAGAACTCAAAAAGAATTCAAGAGAAAGTAATTAGAACTATAGAGTTCCAGAATGCAAAATCGATTGCCTGCTTTATAAGTTTCAATGGAGAACCAGATACTTCGCAAATAATAAACGAGGCGGTCAAAAGCGGCAAAATAGTCTGTCTCCCCAAAATCATAGGAGATAATATAGAATTCTGGGAGTTCACAGGAAAACTCACACTCGGGAAGTTCGGAATTCTCGAACCAGTATCTTCTACAGTAATCAGTGTAAAAAACATCGAATTTTTCATTGTTCCTGGAATCCTGTTTGACCTGAGAGGCTTCAGAGTGGGGTATGGCAAGGGGTTTTACGATAAAGCTCTGAAGGACAGGGCAAAAGAATCGAAGAGCTTCGCAATCGCTTGGAGCTTTCAGGTATTCCAAAAAATAAAGTACGACAAACCAGAAGATATATTCGTTGATAAAATATTTACAGAAAAGTTCATTATCGAAAAAGGAAAAATCATCCCTTACTGAAAATAATCTCAGAATTTAGGGAATCGTAGTCTGGCAGGCGTTTGTGTCATTGTACAGGAAATAATCCAGAGCAGGGTAAATCTGCCCTACTGCCAAGATAAATGATAAAATTGATTTATTAATTGAAACTAAAACTGGTAAAACTCTGGGTAGAATGTGAACAATCCGAATGAGAAATCAACAATTCTTTTCTCATCTGTGGGCTTGTACATTACTGGGAAACCCAGAGATACTCTAATAGGACCGAATGGAGAAATCCATCTGAACTCGATTCCCGCTGAAGCTCTGAACTTATCAAGGGATAATCTTTCTCTCTCCTCAAAAACTTGCCCAACATCAAGGAATGGAACAAGCATTAATCCAAATTGTCTTGAAATAATAATAACCATCTCCATATTTGAGATGAAAGATTTATTCCCCCCGAGTATTATCTCGCGTGTGACAGGTTCGCCTTCCACCTTTACCCGAGGGCCAAGTGAAAAATAGTTGAAACCCCGTATAGAGTAAATTCCCCCAGCGAAAAATCTCTCAGGGTAAGGCAGAAACTGAGAAGATGTAAGTCCAATACCAGCTCCGATCCTCATAGCTGGAGAGAAAATCAGATTTCTAAAAATAGGGAAGTTAAAAGATGCAACACCGCCTACCTTTATAAAGTATAGATCCCCTCCAAATACTCCTCCTATTTTGCTCCATCCGGTCAGAAGGTAACCTCGTGATGGGATGAAAGGGTTATCTCTTGAGTCAGAGGTCAATTCAAGCTTTAAAAACCTTGAGTTACTTAACGAAAAGCCAGCTCCCTTATCATCTCTGTATAACGGTATTCTTCTGCCGTCTCTACTATATACATCAACAATCTCAAGACCGGGATAAAGTATAAGCTTAGTGTTTTTGGATAGAAATAATCCAAAGTTAAGGTTTCCACCAGTTGTCATTTTTAGAAATGGCAGGAATATACTCTGATACCTTGATATATTAAATCCTAATATATAGTCCGTGTCGAAAGCATGCTCATCTCTAAAGAATATATCTATGAAAGAGTAGCCACCGCCGTATACAAAATATAATCCCAACTTTTGCCCAAGCCCCCTGAAGTTATTAAGGTTAGCCTGGAACATAAGTACTATGGATTGAGAAAAATTTGAAGCCAATGGAGCAAACCCACCTCCCAAAGAGATAGCACCTGTTCTGCCTTCCTTCACCTCCACATCTATCCTTGATTTTCTATCCCGTTCAAAAAATGGACTTATTTGAACATTCTCAAAAAAACCAGTTTTCATAAGATTAAAATATGATCCCTGAAGCAAAGAGCGAGAGAAAATTTCTCCCTCAAGCAGAGATATCTCCCTTCTTATAACAAAGTCCCGAGTCCTTGTGTTACCAAATATGTTTATGTCTGTGATGTAAAAAACTCCGCTTCTTTGGATTCTGAAATTAATTTCAACCTGACCATCTTCATCTTTTTCAGACAACTTAGATATCTCCGGCACGACTTGAGTTCTGGCAAATCCAGAATCCTGATACAATGTAGTTATCCATTCAATATCCCCAGCAACCTTTTTCCTTGAAATGAATTCCCCTTCTTTTGTTTCAAGATTTTCTAACATCTTGTCCTTTGGGAATAATATATCTCCAAGCACATCTAACTTTTCAACTTTGTATCTTATTCCCTCCTTTACCTTATAGATAATTACCGCTTCAGATTTAGCTGGGTTTATAAGAACAACTGGCTTTTCTGCTTGAACATCTAAAAATCCTTCGTCCAAATAAGCATATTTTATATTTAGATCTTCGGATTCAACCTTGACAAGGTCTAACTTAGATTCACCCCCAAGCCTTCTTATGAGATTGAGCTCTTTTGTCTGAACATATCTTAATATATCTTCTTTTCTAAGTTTTTCGGCGCCAGAGATGACTATCCTCTTTACATGGAATCTACTCCCTTCCTCTATATTAAGCTCTAAATTGACTCTATTTTTATCAAGATACGTTATCTTTGGCTCAATCTTGGCGAGAATGAACCCCTCTTTTCTGTACTCGCTGATGATCTGGTTTATTTGCCTTTTCAATTTCGAACCATCATAAAAATCTCCTTTTTTGATAAATATGGCATTTTTCAATTTTTCTTCTTCAAGCTCTTTTCTGCCTGTTACTTGAAACTCAGAAACTATTGGTTTCTCTAAGAGAAAGAAGGTAAGAACTCCATCCTTGAATTCAGCTTTTATATCTTCAAAGAAATCAAGGTCAAAAAGTCTCTCTATATCTTTCCTGAGAGTTATCGGATCAAATTCTTTGCCGGGTTGAAGAACTATTACTGATCTTACAAACTCCTCACTGACTCTTTCGAGTCCAACTATTTTCAATTCCTCAACAAACTCCGATGACAGTAAAGTTTTCACGGATGAGAGAATAAGAACACAGATAACAACCGGATATGCAATGGCTCCAAATCTCACGGGTATAGCTTTAAATAATATCAGTAACTGTGAGTTTTTAGAGTTTTTCTGGTTTGTTTTATTTTACGTCTTTAAAAATTGGAGGGAGTACCTTTAGCTTTTCATTCACGCTTTTTCTACAGGCTATAAAGAAAATATCGGATTGTAGGGTCTGCGAATGATGGAAAAACTGCAGGAATACTGGCTTCAAACCTGACTTGAAAAAATTTCCCAACACTTCTCCTAACCTCCAGCTAGGATAGACTGTGTATAATCTCCCCTTATCCCTTAGAAGATATGCTGAAACTTTTGCGAACGTTTTAAGATCGAATGATATTTCCCATTTTGCTATATCATACTTTTGTGAAATCTTACCCTCCTCTGGCGGTATATAAGGTGGATTTGATATTATAACATCAAAACTACCCATCTTGAATGGCGCAAATCTTATATCAGCATTCAGCAGAAATGCTTCTGCAGCATTTTCACGGAAATTGATTTTAGAAATCTTAACGAATTCATTATCTATATCTATTGCGAAAATCTGAAATTTTGAATCCGACCACTTATCGATAAGTATGGGTATCACACCGCATCCTGTTCCGACATCTAAAACCAACTTCTTTTCCCCTTTTTTTCCGTATCCACTCTCCAATTCTAAGAAAAATCTTACAAGTAGAACTGAATCTTGAGAGAATTTCCAGCCATGCTTTTTCTGATACAATCTTATACCGAATATTTCAGTTTGGACAAATTCTGTCACAACTCAACCTTTTATATCATTTATGAGCTTTGAGACATCCTTTATCAGGACTGGAGATGATAAATCATACTCTGAGATATATGGTAATTTATTCTGAATAGATTTAATCTCAGCAGATAATTTTTCCAACTCGCTTTTGATAGTGTAGAATTTGCGTAAGAGTTCTGAAATACCACTTAGAATATTCTCTGTAGCAGATACAACGTTTATGATTTCTGAACTGACTGCCTCTATCCATTCTGAGAATCTTCTGAAAGCCGAAAAAAACTCTTTAGACTTACCTGCCATCTTTGACAAATCATCATATATCCCTACACCATGCTGTAGCGAAGTAAGTTGCTCAATTTTTTCTACAAATAAAGGTATCTTAGGTTGAACCGCGTTCTTCCAACTACTCTTTATCAGCAACAAAGCTTGTTCTATCTCTTCTGCGCTCTTTTCAACATCAGTTAACTTATTCATAAAATCCTCTAAATTAAAAGAGAAATCATACACAGCATCATAAAAATTTTTTATATAGACGGAGAATTTGAAGAGGATGCTATCCATATCCTGGAGTATAACCGTAAGAGAGCGCCTGACACCTATATCGTTAGAAATGCTTGACATCTGCATAATTTTTAAGGAAACCGAAAACGAATTATTAATTACTCTCTGTATTTCACTAACAAGAAGCTTAAGAAAAGATAAAGCATTGTAAAGCGAATTCATACTATTGTACACTTTCTTCACATCCAAGCTTTCAAAGTAAGATGAAAGCTTATTAACTACATCCTCAAATAAATTGACCTCATTCTGAACTTCCTGATAATCATACGATACCTTATCTTCTGTTTTTTCTTCTACTTGTAATCCTCCTACATTAGAACTGTGCAATCTCTCAAGCTCTTGCAAAACTTTAAGTATACTACTTTCCATAAATAATTGTATTTCTTTGAACTTTTTCTGATGTGAGGAAAAGAAAGTGAAAATATTAAGAAGCTCGGAACACACATTATCTATTATATTAACAACAATATTGATGCTTTCTACCCTCTTTTTACAAGATTCAAAAATCGTTTTGTATTTTTGCTTTGATTCATCAAAGTTAGATAGAACACTGTTTTTAACCTCAGCATCAAGATAAGAAAGTTCATCAGAATATGAATCACCTTGCTGAGCTGGAGAATCTGAAAATTTAAGAGATTGATCCTGACTTCTTGATATCTCTACCCGCTGTTCATATTTATCTTTATCTTTATAGATTTCCGTACCACTGCGGGTGCCTACATTGTAATCTTCTGCGATTTCAGTTGAGAACTTAAGAACCAACATAGCTACAACTGATAGGAAAAACATAACAAAATATACGAAAATCGGAGCAACTCCGTAAACAAAATTCCATAAAACTATAATTTGTAATGAGAAGACAAAGAACCCAAACCATATCCACACAGGGAAAAATATATTCAAGAACCCAACAACAGAAAGCCCAGCAACTATCAGATATGAGAATTGTCCAACATTCAGAACTATTGCTAACCCTAAAAGCAAAATACATATAATCTCTGAAATAACAAAAATAAGAAGGTTTTCCTTAAGCTTTTTCAAAATATCACCCATACTTTATATCATCCGTACTTTTTATCTGCATAAGATTCCAAATCTCCAAGCAATTTCTCAAGATGTGATCTTACACTAACCTGCAGATTTTGGAATAAATCTAAAACACCCTTGATCTCCCTACATCCCAAGGCTTCGCAATTGTATATCATCACTGGAAAAGTTTGGGACACCGATAACATAAATTTTCCAAATTCATCCAACTTCAATAGAACACTGCTGAAGTTATCCAAAGAAAAGATAACGGATTTGTGTACCGCAGAGGCAAGATTATCTACGGAAAACTTAATCTTCTGTAGAGATCCTAAAGCATCTTCAAGAAGCTTTACGTCTAAGTTTTCAAGCTTTGCTGAATCCAAAATTTTATAAATTTCTTCAAGAACTGCCTCCATATTCTTGGCTTGATTCAGATCGCCCTCGATCTTATCAACCATTATCTTTATTGCAGAGGATAGTATATCGATTCCGGGAACCTTAGCCCTTATCTTATGGGATATAATCTGCGAATTAAGGTAAAGCATATCTATGCTCTCTAAGATTTCTTTAAGGTTGACAGCAAAATCTGAATATTTCGAGATAAAAGCTTTGAATTCATCTTTCACCGTATAGATAACACCAAATTTTCTAAGAAAATTTTGAGATTCCGAGTTAAAAATTCCATACCAGTTTTCCACACCTCCCAACGGTGAAATTATCTCATAGAAAATATGCTCAAATTCCTGAAGAGCGGTTCTAATTTGTCTGATCTCCAAATCTAACTTTTCTCTCAAATTAAGTAGTTCTAGATAGAAATTCTTAACAAACTGCTCGTGGAAAGATTCTAAATTTGCTCTAAAATCCGATGTCAAAAGAAGGAGATTTTCCACTTTTTTAGGGAAATTACCACAATCCCCAAGAATTCTTTTAGCATCCTGTATGCAGGACAAAAGCTTTCCCTTTACCAGGAGGACTTCTCGATCTTTCTGATTGATAATCTCTGCATAGGAACTGAGTTCATCGCTAAATTCTTTGATAAATTTTTCATCTTTGTTAATAGCATTTTTTATAGCCGTAAACAACTCCTGAATGTATTCTTCTGCGTATTTATACGGAGGGACTTGATATGAGATGCTGTACTGTACGACTTTATGATCTGCCCCTACTGAAGAGGTTGCGCTACTAATTAACTCTTTGCCGATCGGTTTTGAACTTTTCAACACCCGTTCTTGATATATTGAAAAAACAGCAATAAGTAAAGGTAAAGTGAAAATCAGGAAAATCAGAATGAAAACTATTTCTTTATCTTTCAGCGGAGTTACAGATATTGAAAAATAATCTTCACCTATCTTCAAAGTAGAAAATAACGTACCATTCATATAAGTGATGGTTCCGGGCTTCACCTCAGGGAGTTTCTCCTTTACAAGGAGCGAAAAGTTGTCAGCTGGATTTTTCATAACTTCTTTTGTTACAAAAAACCCCGATATATTGGCTGAGAAAAAAAGAATAGATGGTAAAATTACTCCAACAACAAAAGGAGTAATGGAAATAGATAATATTGTAAAAATGTCACATATCAAAAAAATCAAGATCAACCAAAACTTAGCTGAGGTCATATAACATGGTACGACACTTATTGCACTTGTAAAGATAATTAGCAGAATTATTTCAAGCAATCCGGTAAGCCTTCTTAAAAACAGAATCTCTACAATAAACACCATAACTAAAAAAGCAATAGCATACAGATTCCAGTTTAATTCAAATGAAAAGAATGAAATGCTAGAAATTGCTAACAATTTGGAGAAAAAACGAATCAGTACTAAAGTCAGAAGTTTCATAAGGAGATTTTATTTTATCTATTTTAATTTTAAATATTTTTTTTATCGCTATCTTGAGCACCGTTTTTGACCATCAATGATATTGTGTATAACATCGCCACGCCAATCAGGAGAAAAAAAATGAGAACCCCTACTCCCATAAAAAATGTACCAACAATACTGTCCCTAATACCTCCATCGGAGTTAGCAACACCACAGTAAGGACAGCTAAAAAATCTTAGAAAAGATAGAAAAAATTCCACTACCATAATAACAAAAATAAATTAATCTCAATAAATACTATAATCCCAAATACAATATAAATAATAACGAATAATAGAGGTCAAGTTCTGATATCTGATAACCCGTAGACACAGACATTGCGTCTGCGTATAATCAATCCATTTGCGTATAATCAATCCATTTGCAAATTATCACGAACCAAGAACGAGAGTATCTATCAACTGGTTTTCTTATCGGTGTTGGAATAATCTTTACTTTGAGTAGGCTGGAGGTAAACCGTTCTGATTGGAAACGGAATTATAATCCCCTCCTCCTTATATTTTTTGTGTAATCTTTTTATGAACTCATGGATAACCGGATACTGTTCTCTAAATCCTTTTGCTCGAAGAAATACCGAAAAATTTATACTATACTCACCGAATGAATTGTATCGAATGAATGGTTCGAAATCTGGTATACCTTCTGGGAGTTCTTTCATCACACCTTTGGCAACCTCGATTGTTACTCTTTCCACCTTATCAAGATCACTATCGTAGCTTACACTTACTGGGACAACAACCCCGACCTCCTTTTGTGGCATATCAAAATTTTTCACAATCATCTTGGATAGTTTTGTATTTGGCACTATAATAAGGTTATTTGGGAGCTCAAGGATTACTGTATTTCTCCATGTGATATCCACAACATAGCCTTGTTCTCCATTTTCTAGTCTTATAAAATCCCCGGGTCTTATCTGCTTTGAAGCTATCAGCTGAAGTCCAGCGAAAAAATCAGCTAATGTATTCTGCAATGCAAGGGCGACTGCTAAACCTCCGACCCCCAGCCCGGCTAACACCGGTGCAACCGATATTCCTAATGAGTTTAGAATTACAAGTATCCCAATAATAGCAACAGCAACTCCAACGAGGTTTGTAAGTATTGTAGTCGATGGAAGCCCGATTTTTTCAGTATACAAGTCTACAAAACCTGCAACCATCTTTGCCAACACAAAAGTCAAAAAGATGCCTAAAATTACAAATAAAGCTTTATCAAGAACAGGACTTACCAGACCTAAATTCTTCAATGTGAAATAAGCTCCTATTATCACAGAACATATGAAAACCCACCCCCGAGCAGAAATAGAAATAACAGCTAAAAACTTTAAACTATAAAATTTTCTGGTCCTGATCAACTTCTCAAAAATTATCCCCAAAATGACACCAACCAGAATTGGAATAAACTGCTGGAACCTCAATGCAACTTTAACTTCGCCAAAATCCATAAGATTTATTTTATGAAATAATTTTATGAAATAAGAGCTGAGATAAGATACAATAATAAAAAAAATACAATAATAAAAAACGAATAAATTAAAAAATATAGTCTGAAAATTCTCATTCTGATTTCTGGAGTGTTAGAATTTCTGTTATGGAAAGTGTGAATATAGCTCCTCCACCACACATAAGGCAAATAATAGACTCATTCTTCAAGTTCATAGATACAGAAATTGTTCCCCTTGAGAAAGAGAATAAAAAACTTCTGGACGACGAAACAAAAATGTATGATGACAAATATTATCTCAGGAAGGAAGTACAAGAACTGAGAAAGTATGCAAGAAAAAAGTCTGCTAAAGCTGGATTCTTAAATATGTTTGTTCCAGAGAATCTCGGGGGTATGGGACTTGGCCCTTTAACTTCTGTTTATGTGAACATAGCTTTACACTCAAAATATGGTCCTGGAAGACCTCTGATAACTCCTGGGAAAGGGTTATTAGTCACTCCCCTAATAGCTGGATTCGTTGATGGTCCTTCTCAGGTTATCTCAGATCTTGATGAAGATCTTAAAAAATCATATCTGCCTTTACTTCTCAGCGGAGAAAAAACAATGTGCTTTGCGCTCTCAGAACCTGAAGCAGGATCTGATATCTGGTCCCTAAAAACCAGAGCTGAAAGGAGGGGGAACAAGTGGGTCATAAATGGGCTGAAACAATGGATAACAAATGGTCCCTATGCTGATTTTTGTGTCGTGTTTGCAGTTACCGACACAGAACTTCTTAAAGCAAAGAAAGGTGGAATCACCACATTCTTTGTAGAAAAGGAGAGAGGGTGGAAGGTTGACGCAATTATTCCATATATGGGACATTGCGGCTCAGATACCGGTATTTTGAGCTTCGAAAATGTAGAAGTCCCTGAAGATCATGTGATCGGAGATGTTAATTTTGGATTCACAAAAGCTATGCTTGGGATAGATATAGGGAGACTAGCAATAGGAGCAATATGCGCTGGACTCTCTGAGTGGGCTTTGAAAGAATCAATTGAATACTCAAAACAAAGAAAGGCTTTCGGACAAACAATATCCGAATACCAAGCCATACAATTTATGTTGGCAGATTCCTATATAGATACTTATACATCCCAAACACTAGCTATCCACTGCGGATGGAAAGCTGAAAACTCAGATACACCACCTGTTAAGGAAATATCAGCAGTTAAAGCCTACTGCGTCGAAGCCTGCCAGAGGGTCTTTGACAGAGCAATACAAATCTTCGGAGGAATGGGATTAACAAACGAACTGAGATTTCAGGATGGATTCAGATTGGCAAGAACCTATAGAATACCAGATGGTACTTCAGAAATTCAGCGGAGAACAATAGCAAGGAGATTGCTAAAGGGAGATACTTCCATAATCTAATATAAAGTGTCCACTGATGAGATCAAATTTATAAAATGTGAGTCGGAGCAGAGGGTCGACAAAGTTATATCTGAAAAATTAAACATATCGCGAAGCTTCGTAGAAAATTTAATAGCAGAAGGGAGGGTAAGAAAAAATGGAATTGTAATTGTCAAAAAATCCGAGATAGTAAAAAAGGGAGATGTTTTAGAAATCGTAATACCCCCCCAGCGCACATTTACTCTTGATAAGTCAGACATCCAAATTGAAATAATTTATGAGGATAATGATTATCTTGTTATCAACAAGCCAGCTGGAATACCAGTTCATCCAACCCCGCACCACACTAGCAAAACAATAGTGAACATCTTGATGGGCTCATCTACACTTTCAGAATGGCAACTTTCAAAAGAATTTTCATATGAAGATGCAGTAAAAGGCAGGGTAAGACCGGGAATAGTCCACAGATTGGATAAAGACGTGTCCGGAGTGTTGATAATTGCAAAGAATGAAAGTGCTCTTACAAAAGCTTCTGAACAATTTAAAAAAAGATTAGTTAGAAAAACATATATTGCACTATGCTTTGGCACAAAAAAAGAAGAATGGAGTGTTGACAAAGCAATAGGCAGAGCCAGAACCCAGGACAAAGCTATGTGGGTATGTGAAAAAGATACCAAAGGTAAACAAGCACTAACATTATTCAAGAGCGTAGCGGTAAATCCAGAATTTGGATTAAGTCTAATTCAGGCTAATCCAATCACTGGAAGGACTCATCAGATAAGGGTTCACCTATGCTGGTCTGGATTGCCTATAGTTAATGACGAGATGTACGGTGGAGGGGGGAAAAAACTTAGAGAACTTGAACAAAAAATCTTGAAAAAATTTGGCGAGAATTTACTCACCTTTGACGGCATTTTCCTTCATGCACTCGAGCTTGAAATATTTGATAAAAAATTTATAGCTAAACTTCCGCCCCACTTTGAGAAAATTATAAGACTTCTTTGGCCAGCGCTCCCTCCCACATATTCCTAAGCTCAGATATCTTTAGAGAAAACAGTCCTTCAACCTCAAATATATCTTCATCTACAGTCTCTCCTATGACTTGATACGGTATCTTACTTTTCGCACATTCTGAAATAAATTCTTCTAACCTATCCCTCTTGACAGAAATAATGTAGAGCGGGTAACATTCGGAAAAGATGAAAAAATCCCATCTGGATTCATCTTTTATAAATACCTTCTTAAGTTTTACCCCTACTACATCCTTCCCCTGATATATTCCGAAAACTGCTGATTCGAAAACTGCTGGAACGATCCCTCCATCTGATACGTCGTGGCAGGAATTTATAATTCCTTTTCTCGCCATTCTTTGAATGAAATCAGAAACTCTCTTTTCAAGCTCAATGTTAGGCACTTGAAGTTTTCCTCCAAAATTTCCAAAACTTAGATAAAGATACAGGCTTGAAGCTATCTGAGGAAATATCTCCCCCAAAGCAATCACGAAACAGCCAGGATCAAAGTACGGCTTTATGGGCTCTGAAAAAGGGAATATTTCCCCGACCGCCCCTATAACTGGAGTTGGGGGTATAGATACTCCTTCAGTTTCATTGTAAAGGCTCACATTTCCAGATACTACAGGTATTTTCATATCTTGAAGAACCTTTGCCATCCCTTCTATGACATTCACCAATTCCCACATTACCTCTGGATTTTCTGGATTCCCAAGATTCAGATTATTTGTTATTGCCAATGGTTTAGCACCAACGCATGTCAGATTTCTAAAACTCTCAAGAATCGTAAGTTGAGTTCCAATATATGGGTCACTGAAGCAGTAGAGAGGATTACCATCGATTGAAAAAGCCAGAGCTATATTTTTCTCCTCTCCATATTCATCGAATTTTTTGAAACTATGGAGCTTTATAACAGCAGAATCATATCCGGGAGCTGAACAAGTTTGCCCCAAGACTCCCCAATCATATTGCTCAAAAACGAATCTCTTTGATGAAAAGAGAGGGGAACTTATTACTTTTATAAAGACTTCTGCGGGATCTGATGGAAACGGGAATTTTTCGAATTTTATCTCTTGGATGGAATTTATCCAATCAGGTTTTTTCTGAGTTCTATCGTAAACAGGAGCTTTGTCAATGAGAATGTCAAGGGGTAAGGAAAAAATGAGTTTTTCACCGTCAAAAACTTCGTATTTGCCGGTATCTGTCAATTCGCCGACAATTTCACACTCGAGTCCCCATCTTTCGAAAATCTGCTTTATCTTTTGGAAATCTTGCGGATCGGCAACAATAAGCATTCTCTCTTGGGACTCAGAAAGGAGTACTTCAATCGGCTCCAAAGGCTGTCTTTTCGGCACTTTTGAGACATCTATCTTTGCACCGAACTTCCCTTTTGACGCTACCTCGGTTGTAGAATTAAGGAATCCAGCGGCGCCCATATCCTGCATAGCTATCAGCTGAACTTTACTTGCGGTTTCCAATACCGCTTCAATCAGACACTTTTCCGCAAACGGATCCCCTATTTGCACGGCGGAAGTTTCATCCCTACCCTTAGAAGCCCTAAAAGATTTCGAAGCCATAGACGCTCCACCTATGCCATCTCTTCCTGTCTTTGCACCGACATATATTATCGCTCCCTTTCTTTTTGGGAAACTTGATATAATCTCGCTATCATCTGGAATAACTCCTATGCAAGCTACATTTACAAGAATATTATGTTCAAAGAATTTGTAAAAGAGTGTCTGACCTCGCACAACAGGGACACCTACCGAATTCCCATAATCAGATATACCTTCTACAACCCTTTCAAAAAGATATTTCATCTTTGGGGATTTAAGTTCTCCAAAGCATATAAAATCTGCAAGAGCAATAGGACGAGCTCCCAAGCACAAAATATCTCTTATTATACCACCGACCCCGGTTGCGGCGCCAGAGTAAGGTTCAATGTATGACGGATGGTTGTGAGACTCTATCTTAAAGGCTACCCTGGTTCCATCGGAAAGTCTGATCACCCCTGCATTCTCACCAGGACCTGCCAGAACATAGTCAGCAGACGTAGGAAGTTTTTTAAGATGGATTTTAGACGATTTATAAGATGCATGCTCACTCCAGAGAGCATCAAAAATTAATACTTCCTCATACGTAGGTTCCCTTCCTATGTATTCTTTTATAAGTTCAAGCTCCTGTTGCGAAAGCATTTTCAGGCTAAGACAAATACTGACTTACTATTTTATCTTCAAGCATTTTTCTGACCTTTTCCAACTTTATAGTTTCTTCAATTCTCTCTCTAGCATCATTATTGGCGACTAGTTGGTTTAAAGTTTGCTCATCTACTTCTTTATCAGCGAAAACTTCCTCTTTAATATACTTTTTGATCTCTTCATCACTGACCTGAATATTTTCATCTTCTTTCAAATTTTTGAGTACGACAAGTTCTGAGGCAGTGAAGACTGCGAGAGACTCTATCTGAGCTTGAGTTAAGTTGTGCCTTTCATTAGTGTATTTTTCAAGCATATGAGCAACCAGCCCCTTGGGAAGATCGACCTTGTTCTTCTCTACTATCTTGAGTATAAGATTTGTATACATAATCTGCAAAGTTCTTTTCTTTTTATCTTCGAGTAATTTATTTTTTATATCTTCTCTCATTTCTGCTTCTGACTGGTATCCTAACGCTTTTGCTAAATCTTCATTGCTCGGGAGAACCTTATTTTTTATCTGCTTAAGGGTAACTGTAACCTTACCACTAAACCTTGTTGTTGAAACTGTTACTTCCTTTGTCTCCCCAACTCTCATTCCAACTACTAAATTCCTGAACCAATCCTCTGCCATCTTTAAGTATATCACTTTGTCATTTTCTTTGATGTTAACTTTGCCCGTTTTTACATCCTTAACGACCAAATCAAAAACTCCGATATCTTCTTCAGAAATAACCGACTTATCTGAATCCTCTGCAACAGCATATCTTTCTTTCAAAAATTCTATCTCTCTATTCACTTCATCATCCGAAAACTTTATCTCAGGTTTTTCTAACTTCACATTTATGTCCAATTTTTTGCGAGGTATTGCTTCAATTTTGATAGAAAAATTTATGTAGTCATCCACTTGACTCCAAACGAATTCTTGATTTTGCACTATATCTACCCAGTGTTTTTTCTCCTTACTATAAAGATCCAAAATTTCAGAAACTTTGCTTCCCACAGCTTTTGCCTTTATTTCTTCGCCGTATCTTCTTTCAACAACCTCAGGAGGAGCTTTACCTGGCCTGAATCCCTGAATCTTTACCGTCTTTATAAACTTCTCAAGTTCCTGCTGGTATAAATTTTTGATTTCCTCCCACTTGATTTTACCTGATACTTCAAATATAGCTCCATTACTCTTTACATTTACATCCATACATATCACGCCCCCTTCAGTTTGTCACCATATCTTCTTCTGAACTTTTCTACCATACCGAATCTGTCGACGATTTTCTCTTCCTCAGCTCCCTTGTAAAACGGATGACAGGCAGAGCATATCTCAACAATATAGTCTTCACATTTTGTTGAGCGAGTTTGTATAACATTACCGCAGGTACAAGTTATCTTCACGACTTTATAGTCCGGATGAATCTTATCTTTCATAGCTTTAACTATAAATGATGGAAGTTTCAAAAAATAAAAAAACGGAATTTATACGCGCTGGCTAAGAAGTGGAAAATCTTCCGCAAACTTCTCCGCTAATATAGAAACTGCAGTTTTGAGAGCTTTTCTTATTTGGGAAACATCATGAACCCTAAAAATTCTGCATCCTTTTGAAAGTGAGATAACACAAGCAGATATAGTTCCCTCCAACCTTTCCTGAGGAGGAGGAGGGCTATCTTTATTGACGCAAAATCCTATAAAGCTTTTTCTTGAGATACCTATAAGTACAGGATACCCAAGTGCTACAACTTCATGTAGCCTGTTTATTATCATAAGATTCTGATGAGGTTTTTTCCCGAATCCTATGCCTGGATCTATCACTACTTTTACACCTTTCCTTTCGAATTTTTCAGCGGAGTTTTTGAGATATCTTTTTATCTCCTCCAGAAGAACTTCGTCAGAAATTGTTAACTCCTGCATATACTTGGGTTTTGCTGTAATATGCATCACAATAGCTGGAGAATTAAACTTTGCACAAATATCGGGCATATTTTCATCAAATCTTCCACCTGATATATCATTCACTATATCTGCCCCGAGTTCCAGAGCAATTTCAGCAACTCTACTCCTGTAGGTATCGACAGAAATCGGAAGGTTTGGAAATCTTTTTCTTATCTTAGCGATTATTTTGATTCTTTCTATCTCTTCTTCTTCTGGAATTTCATCAGCTCCTGGTCTTGTTGATTGTCCACCCACATCAATGATATCAACCCCCTCAGAGACAAACTTCTCGACTGTCTTGAGAGCCTGATATTCATCTGCAAATCCTACGTAAAAAGAATCAGGAGACATATTAAGTACTCCCATTATTGCTATGTAATGATCAAGATTGAGTAACGCTTTTGAATTAGGGGTAGGAATCCTAAATTTTTCTGGCTCTACTGGGAGTTGAATTGGGAAGTATATCATTTTCTGAACAAGAGTTTAGATCAGATATAAGTTTAGATCAGATGTCCCAATTTTTCTCTTTTTGTCCTGAGGTATCTTTCATTTTCAGGATTGGGCTCAATGATAATAGGGAGTTGTTCAACTATTTCAAGTCCATACCCTTTAAGTCCGACTATCTTTTTAGGGTTATTTGTCAGGAGGCGAATCTTTCTCACGCCTATAGCTCTGATAATTTGTGCCCCTATACCATAATCTCTAAGATCTGGGGGGAAACCGAGTCTGAGGTTAGCCTCAACCGTATCTAATCCATCGTCTTGCAAATTATAGGCCTCGAGTTTCTTTATGAGCCCAATTCCTCTTCCCTCATGGGTTTTAGCCATACTCTCACGTCTTATATAGACCAGAACCCCTTTTCCTGCATCGGATATTATTTTCATAGCTTTTTTGAGCTGAGATCCACAATCGCACCGGAGAGAGCCAAAGACATCGCCGGTAAGACATTCTGAATGCACCCTCACAAGTGTCGGTTCATTCTCATCTATCTTTCCTTTTACCAATGCAACATTCTGGGAACCATCAACAATACTCTCCCAGATCTGGATTACAAACTCTCCAAACTCGGTTGGGAGTCTTGCTTCGACGATTTTTTTTACAAGACTTTCATTTCTAAGTCTATATCTTATTATGTCCTCTATTTTTACAATTTTGAGATTGAAGTTTTTGGCGATCTTTATAAGGTCAGGAAGCCTAGCCATAGTCCCATCATCGTTCATAATCTCGCATATGACTGCAGCCTCACGAAGCCCAGCTAACCTACACAGATCTGTAGAGCCTTCTGTATGACCAGCCCTTACAAGAACCCCCCCCGACTGAGCTTCTATCGGAAAAACATGACCAGGTCTCACAAAATCCGACGGCTTAGAGTTTGGATCCACTATCTTCTTTATCGTAAGAGCTCTATCGTAGGCTGAAATCCCTGTCGTTATTCCAAATTTTGCATCAACAGAAACAGTGAAATTTGTACCGTGGACAGCATTGTTATCACTGACCATCGGGTAAAAATTGAGCTTTCTCGCTATCTCTGGAGAGATCGCCACACATATCAGCCCCCTTGCATACTTTGCTATAAAGTTTATCTTTTCTGGAGTGACAAACTCAGCTGCAAAGACCATATCTCCTTCATTCTCTCTGCTTTCATCATCCACCATAATTATTATTTCACCCCTCCTGATCAGCTCAACCGCTTCCTCAACAGTAGCAAAAACATCCGATACAGAAGAATAGTCCCCACCCTCCCCAGATTTTACAAGCTTAATTTCTCCTACCTCATCAACTTGATTAATATCACCCATACTTTCTTTATTTTAAGTTAAACCAGAAACTTACACCTTTTTCTAAGATTATTTCTCTTTTATTTTTATTTTCCCTTTATTTTTCCTTTATTTTCACAACCCTCCCCAGAGCATTTCCTAAATCTTAATTGCTAAGTCAAAAATTCAGGCAAAAAATTGCCAGCGATTAATTTACATATCTTTGATAATATCAAAATTCGGAAGTTTGAAGTTACAAAATCTGATACAGAATCTGTTAACGGAACACTTAACTGCAACTTGAAAAATGAAATGATGGGCTAAAAATTGTACGATTTTCTAATTTATCTTGATCAACTTTTGAGTGATATGCGATATATTGCTGTCGGGGAATATTTTTAATCTTTTGAGCATTCTATTCCCTTGGAAATTTTTGGGTAACATTCCTTTTACCGCAAGGTATAGAAGTTTTTCTGGGTGCTTTTCCAATAACTTTCTGGCCACGACTTCTTTGAGACCTCCGGGATATCCCGAGTGCCACCTATGTATTTTCTGATCCAACTTTTTGCCTGTAAGAACTATATCCTTAGCATTGATTACTACGACAAAATCTCCCATATTTTGATTTGGTGTATAATTTGGTTTATGCTTTCCCTGAAGGATTACCGCTATCTTTGAAGCGAGTCTTCCGAGAACTTTTCCCTTAGCATCAATAAGGTACCACTGTCTTTGAGATAGTGCTTCTTTTTTCGACAAGAACTTTGTTCCCTCTGAATACATAAAATGCAATTTTATGCTGCTGTGAAAAATATTTACGGTTTTTCAGGTTTTTCTGCTATATGCAGAATTTCTGAAGCAACCGGAAAGGATCAGAGTTTCTGAGCATTTTCGAACCTTTTTGTAACAACGTTCCAATCTATTGCATGGAAAAAGGCTTCAATATAATCTGCTCTTTTAAGACCATAATCTATCATAAATGCGTGTTCAAAAACATCCATAATTAAGATAATCGGGCAACCAGCGAGATGACCGACATCATGTTCATTTACCCAAGTGTTGAACATCTTTTTTACAACCGGATCATAATATAAAACAGCCCAACCAATTCCTCTGATTGCTCCTGTTGACTTGAAGTCTTTTGAGAATACATCAAACGAGCCAAAATCTTGTTCGATTTTTCTATAGAAAGAAGAATCTTTGTTTAATTCGACCTTATTTTTGGTCATATTTTCAAAGTAGTACTCATGAAGTCTCATACCATTGAACTCCCACCCGAATCTTCGTTTAAGTTCGGCATACTCAGGAGTTCCAGTTTTACCGTCTTTTGCCATCTGCAGTAGGGCTTCTGCAAGTTTATTTGAATTAGTTACATAACCTTGGTAAAGTGTGAAATGATTCTTCAGAAGCTGATCTGAGAAACCTGGAGTTCCAAGTAGATGTTCAAAGTTTTTTGCTTCATAAAGTGGCATAATCTTTACCTCCTTTCAGAATATTATGTTTTACTCTTTTCCATTTTTTCCAAAAAGCAAAAATTTTTCATTTGAAAAATCTTTTTTTCCTGAACATCTATTTTAAATTCTTACGGTTCAGAATTTTTTCTTTTTCCTCCACCCTGAGATTATCTTTATTTCTGCTCGTTCAATTGCTAATGCATAAGGCGGAACATCTTTGTTTATAGAAGAACCAGCTCCAATATACGCAAATTCCTCAACTTTCAAAGGAGCAATAAGCATGCTTCCAGAACCTATAAATGCTCCATCACCTATAAAAGTTTCATTCTTTTTCTCCCCATCAAAATTGCATGTTACCGTACCAGCACCTATGTTTACATTCTTCCCTATTCTGGCATCCCCTATATAGCTGAAATGCTGAACTTTTGTTTCCTCACCTATCTCAGAATTTTTTATCTCAGCAAAATTCCCTATCTTTGCTCCCTTTCTTACAATAACCCTTGGACGCATCCTACAGAACGGTCCAACAGATACCCCACTTTCCAACTCTGCTCCCTCAATATAACAATATGGGAAAATTGTGACCTCATCTGAAATCTTCGAGTTAATAATATGAGAACCAGCACCTACAACAGATCTATTTCCCACCTCTGACGAGATTACGAAAGAATAAGGGTAGATCACAGCACCTTCACCTATCTTAGAATCAAGCGATATGTAGATTGAGTTCGGATCCACTAAAAAAGATTTTTTCGATACATCAGTATTTTTTATTCTCTGGCATATTTTCCAGGCTTTGCTCCATTGATCTCCCGATCTTATGAGAAAAGAGCTCGGAGGAGAATCAACAAACTCTTTATCCGACTCCTCTATTTCTGGTTCTATTCCTACCCCAAAGGAGTTGTTCTTTGCCCAAAATGCCTTTTTCCCCCTCCCGATTTTTTTATGTAAAAACATAGTCAGGAGTATTTGCGATATAGAATTTACCACATCGGTAGTTGGTGGAATGAAAGAATTATCGAACATAAATAGATAGAATTTCAGAGGCTCAATTTCTGCGTACGTATATTTTTGTCTCCCACTATCAATATACTTGCAAAATTCTCTCTTGACCTCCTCCAGGGTGAGCTTTGCTATAACCTGAGGGGATAATCCAATTATATCTGGGCTCTTTCTTTCTCCTTCAAGAAGTCTTATCTCTAACTCAACCATAGTAATAACAAGCTTAAAAAACTATCTCTGGTAGCGTTGTAGTTTCGGACTATTTTGCTAAACATAGCGACATCAAAATCAAAAGGTATCTACTTCCTTTAGGCTACTTTGCTACCCCTATAACCTGCAGTCCACCGATTCCATAAATCAGAGAAAATCCTATTCTGCTATAGATTCCTAGGACCTCTAGTGCAGACCTCAAGTTGGTTGGCGGGAGGAAAACTATATCTCCTGGGCTGAGGTATACATTCTGTGTGAAATCTCCTTCCTTTATTATTTTCTCAATGTTTACACTGTATATATCGCTTTTTTTCTCTTTTTCGTTCCATCTTATGATATAAATATTCGAAAGCTTTACATCTTTAGGGCTTCCCTCGGCCATGATGAAAGCTTCAAGGATACTCAAGGGTCTTTGCATAAATATAATTCCAACCCTCTCAGGAGTCCACACATAAATTTTATGACTCTTCATCGACCTTATATATACCGAGACGTAAGGATTCTTTATATACTGTGTATAGAGTTTTACAATTTCTTCTTTTATCTGAATTGATGTCATCCCAACAAGATAAACAGCACCGACCAGTGGCATAATTATTTTTCCTTCATCATCTAGCTCGTATACACCTGAAATACCTATTTCATCAGGAAAGATCTTAACCTCTATTGAATCACCGGGACCAACTGGATACTTCGTTTCAGGAGTTATATACGGAGGAGGTGGCGGATGATAGCGCAGACCTCTGTAACACGAGAAAATTAAGCTCAATCCACTCACAAAGAATAAAACTATCAACTTATTCTTACTTACTCTCATACCTAATCTTTCCTTTTGAAATAGTAGGAGATGCCAAAAATAAAGCTATATTTTGGGGTTAAAGTCTGTCCTCTCATTATATTAACCGGGAATTCATAAAAGAACGAGAAGTTTTTACTTAAAATCTGTTCAACCCCTACTATAATATTCAATTCGCTTGAGATATCTAATGCTTTTTGCTTTCTTGATAAGACAGCATTTAAACCAATACCCATATACGGATTTACTGTCTCGTCTATGTCGATAAAATTGAAAAGTAGGCTTCCACCTACAACTGGGAAAAAATCTTTGAAACGAGTCGTGAAATTTCCCTCATCATCTGAAAATCTGTACACATTATATATGTCAATAATTCCGCTCACATATTCATCAAAATTTCCGGGGGATATTCTCAGTTTTGTAATTCCCGCAGCTACGGTTGTCCCCCCGTCGGTAATTACCCCTCCGCCAGCTCCAATACCAGAATAGATATTTCTCTTGAGACAAGACTGCAATAGAACAAATAAAAATATAGATGAAGACAGAACGATTATTCTAATCTGTAGTTGCATATTCCTTTCTCAATCTTCTTATAAACTCTCTCGGAAAAACAGGCAGAATACTTGAGATCTTTCTCCATGGGAATTTCAAAGCAATAGCTAATGAAAAAATTTTATCCAAATATGGAAATGCAAAAATTCTTGGTCTCACCCTCAGAAGATAGATATCTGAAGATAAAAAATCTGATACAATGCTACAATAAAAAAATTTGCTCAGGCTGGTACTATAAAATAAATCTCTTAAATCTACTTTACCCCCAAAGAGTTTTTTTGAAGAGATGACGGAAATTAACAATTCGTTTTCCACCGAAAATTTTTTTGATAAAAATCTAGCAGATTCCAGATGTTCCTTCTCAAGCTTATTGATTATATTGCGTATATCCAGAAGGATCCGAATCGGGAAGGCATGCTGGAAAAGATGCAACGAGACCTGAATAAGATCCCAATATTTTTTCAAGGTTTTTACCTTCAGTTGCAGATTTTTAAATTCTATTTCTATCTCTTCTGTTTCCACATCCTCAAATCTTATATCTGAAAAAAATCTATCACAAATGAACGTGTGAAGCCCTACGGATATCCCTTCTTTGAAGAACGTTTCAGCATGTCCTAAAATTTTCTTTATTTCTGATGGTCTAACTTTAGAAAAATTTTCTCGATTGAAGAACTTTTTAAATTCACTGCCATCTTTGACAAGGATATCAATATCTCCTGTATGCCTTCGCCGTAGGTCTCCGTAGTATTTTTGAGCAATCGAAAACCCCTTAAGTAAGATAAAATCATCAACATCTATTAACCTTCTTAAAAATTTCAGATTCTTCAATATTTTTCCTTCATTAACTTTGAGTTCGAAATCAAAAAGCTCTGATTTTATTCCGCTTTTTCTAGTTCTGAAAGCAACTTCACAGGCTACGCCAAGTTGTCTTGATATATCAAAAAGGGGCACTTGTATTGCATCGAATTCTCTTTGTGTAAGAAAGGAGACCTCCTCATTCTCACGTAATATTTTTATAAGCGTATGAACAAGATTTAGATCGTACTCCATTTAATTGATCGATTAGAGAATAATTTACCTTTTTTCTTTTTGTTACTGTTTTTTAATTTGCTTTTTCAGTATCTTCATTAACACTTAGGAGCTGTTCGATTTGAAGAATATATTCTTTTATTTTTTTGAGTTCTTGCTCGCTTTTAGATACCCATATATTTTTGAACTTTAACCTTTCTGCGAAATTTATATTCTTCTCATATATGTCTTTTGCCCATTTCAGAGCTCTTCTCAACTCCTTCATAAGCTCTTCTCTGTATATAGCTCTCTCTTCATCTGTTTTAAGCTCTGGAGGTGGTTGAGAATAAACTAAGTTTTCAAATAGATACCTGTAGGTCTCTCCGAGTTTAAAAACCCCTGCTGTTACCCACCATATCTCCCCACTTCTCACAACAGAAAAGTACTCCTTCTGAGCCTCAATCAGAAGTTTTGCCTTTTTTTCGACCTCTTTTGGTGGGTAATTAGGTACTAATGCTGCCTCAATAAATTTTATATTCCCCTGACATAGAGAAAGCATAGATTGGACCTCTGGAATTTTCTGCGATGCCTTAAGCTCCGAAATCTCCCTTTTTATGGCAACTAATCTAGATGAAAATTTTACCCCGACAGGAACAGTAAAAGTTACAACTTCAGAAAGAATTCTTTCTGTCTCCTGAAGAAGCTCCAGAGCTTTAACGAACGAGCCCCTTTCTCTATCTACAATTATGCCATCCTCAAAACTGAACTCCTCCCCTCGAGATACCTTTATACGGGCAAGCCTCAAATAAGAATCTGCTTTTATCTCATAGATATTACTTTTCCTAAGCTCAGAATATATCTTTTCTGCTTGGACATCATTCCCCATTCTCTCAAGACTTATAGCAAGGTTAAAAAGAGCTATCTCCTTATAGTTCTGATTTGGTGAATTCTTTGCTAGCACATCAAAAATCTTTCCAGCCAATTCTATATCTCCCTTCGAGTAAAAATTCAGAGCTTTTTCAAACATCTCCTCATATGTTCTAACGTTAAGTTCGTTCTTCAAACTTTCATATTCAATAATTATGGGATTCTGAATATCCTTAGAGATAGACTCACCCAAATCCTCCTTTCCTGCAGCATTGCTATCTGATGCTTTCTCGCATTCCTCACATATAAAATCAATTTTTTTTACCTTCACATCCTTAGCACAGGACAAAACTTGGAATAACAAAGCACAAGTCACCAGAACAACCCACATAAAACAAAATTTAAAAATGCACATAAGGGGACAAATTATCTTTCAAAACAAAATTAAATTTAATGTCATCTGAGTAATAT
>CALHPK010000013.1 GCA_938036315.1 uncultured bacterium
CTAACCAGAAAGATAAGGGAAAAAGGAGCTATGAGAGCTGTCGTTACAACTGAGGATGTTGACAGTACAACTTTGAAAAAATTGATCGCTGAGTATCCGGGGCTTGAGGGGCGAGATCTTGTGAAATATGTCACATGTAAAGAGCCATACTTTTTTTCTGAGGTTGTGTGGAAACATTCATCAATTGTATATTCTGCAAAACCAAGGATAAAAAAGAGGATAGTTGTTTTTGATTTTGGAGTAAAGCGTAATATCCTGAGGCATTTGTGCGAATATTTCGGAGAGGTAGAGGTCCTGCCTGCATACACCCCAGCTGAGGATGTGATGAAAAAAAATCCGGACGGAATTGTCCTATCTAATGGACCGGGAGATCCTGCTCCCCTCAGATCAATCCAGGAAAATATAAAAAAGATTGTTGGGAAAGTTCCTATTCTTGCGATTTGTCTTGGGCATCAGCTCTTATCTCTTTCTCTTGGAGCAAAAACTTACAAACTCAAATTTGGACATCACGGGATAAATCATCCGGTCAAAAATATTCTGAAAAGTAGCATAGAGATAACTTCCCAGAACCACGGTTTTGCTGTGAATCCTGAGTCCTTCCCAGATGAAGTAAGAGAGTATATAAAGCTTACTCATAAGTCTTTAAATGACGGAACATTTGAAGGGTTTCTATCTGAAAAGCTTAAGTTTATCGCTGTCCAATATCACCCGGAGGCTGGACCTGGACCCTCAGATTCGTCGTATATATTTGAAGAATTTGTAAACCTTATATTGGGAGAATGAGAGTTCTTTTTATATCATATGGGCATATAGATAATCCGTTCCTACCAGGTGGTGGAGCTTTGCGCATGCATAAATTTGCAGAATATCTCCAGGAGAAAAATTTTAATGTAGTTTATCTTACGGGAGCTTTTCCGAAAAAGCTAAAAAACTACAAATATGAGTTGGTTCAGATTGGAAACGGTAACACACCTTATATATCTTTGGCTAACTTTTCTATGAAGCTACCTATGTTTGTTTTCAAACATCGGAACGATTTTGATATAATTTTGGAGGATTTTTCTCCTTTTTATGCATCCTTAGCCCCTTTGGTTCACAAAAAAACTATTGTGCAACTCCAGATTTATATAGGAAGAGAGAATTTCAGAAGATTCATTTTCCCTCTAAATATAGCTTTCTTTATGAATGAGAGATACTATATAAAACTATTCGATAACGCTGTATTTGTGAGTGAATTTCTTCAGAAAGTATTTATGTATAGAAAAAGGTACAGGGTAATATGGAGTGGAGTTGATGAAGAAAATTTCAAATATCAGTGTGAAGAATCGAATTTTCTACTTTATATCGGGAGGATCTCAAAGTATATGAAGGGATTAGATGTTTTGTTTTCGGCTATCAAAGAGTTGAAAAAGTATCTGAAGGAAAAGAATTTATTTGTTGCTATAGTGGGTGATGGACCTGACAGGTCTTACTTTGAAAGATTTGCAGAAGATAATGAACTTCCTGTTAAGTTTTTTGGCTGGATATCATCAAAACAAAGGATAGCCGAGCTTTATTCCAAATGTATTTTTAATGTTCTTCCATCAAGGTATGAGGGCTTCGGACTTTCTATTTTAGAGGCTGCATCTTTTTGTAAAACAAGCATAATCAGCAATATTCCAGCTTTCCTATGGGCTCTACCTTTCTGCATTACATTTGAAAGAGAAAATTCTGAAGACCTATCCGATAAAATCAGAAAACTTGTTAGTGACAAGGATTTGAGGGTGTATCTTGGGACACTCGGAAGAAAATTTGCTGAAACTAAAACCTGGGGTAGGGTAAGTGAGGAGTTTAAGGATTTTGTTTTAGAGGTCGCTCACCAAAGATGAATCTTCCGATCCTTATAATCGTTGCCCCTTCCTCGATGGCTATTTCAAAATCATCCGACATTCCCATAGAAAGTTCTCTAACCATATTTTCTGGAATCCCTTTTTCGATACAGGAGTCGCGAATCTTTCTGAGTTCGGCAAAATATCTTCTGGGAGCCTCTGAAGGAGGAGGAATTATCATAAGTCCTTGAATCTGGACCCATTTAGGATTGATCTTTAGGATTTCGTGATAAAAATTTATGACTTCGGCGGGATCTACGCCATCTTTTGTTCTTTCCCTTCCTATGTTTACTTGGATGAGCCCCTTTACTATTCTGTTATGATCTTGTGCGAATTTCTCTAAAAGCTTGAGCTTTTCAATGGAGGATATTGATTGGATGTATTCAAAGTTCTGAGTTATTAATTTAGCTTTGTTTGACTGGATTCTGCCCACAAAGTGCCAAACTATACCAGCGTCTGCAAGCTCTTTCATTTTTTTGCACGCTTCTTGAACGTAGTTTTCTCCAAAATCTGAAATTCCACATTCATATGCATAATAAATATCTGAAGCCGGAAAGGTTTTTGATATAGCAACCACTTTCACTTTGCGCTGAGGAGAGTTGGCTTTTTGTAAAGCTCTTTCAATCTTTTCAAACAGTTTTTCAATATTGTCCTTTATAAAAATCTTCCTTGACATTCCAATTGTGTCATATCAAAAGTTTAGTACCAGCTAAGCTTTATTTATTTTTTATTCAATGTTCGTGTATTTAATTTATTTATTTACAATATATATTATACTATGGGTATGAAGTGGTTTTTCGTAATTTTCTATGTATTTATGCTATCTGCGGTAGATGCGTACAGCATGGAAGTCCCATATACACTTGAGGATAGGGACAGGCTGGTAAGAGTTGAAGCCAAGATTGAGCAGATTGAAAAAAGACTCGAAGACATAAATAGGAGGTTTGAGGATATGAACAAGAGATTTGATCAGTTGATGACCTTTTTGGTGATATTGGCTGGGATATTTACGACGTTGACATTGGGGGTAATAGGTTTTGCGTATTGGGATAGGAGGACGATAATAAGGAGAGCGAAGGAAGAGGCACTGGAGGAGATAGATAAGAGGATCAACTTTAGGGCGATGAGAGATGTTCTGATAGAGTTAGCCAAAATCGACCCCAGAATAGAAGCAGTCCTGAAAAAGTATAATATA
>CALHPK010000014.1 GCA_938036315.1 uncultured bacterium
AGGCAGAGAGAAGGAGGTGTTGAAAGCTATGGAAGACCTTGCAGTCATAGACATAAGAGAGACAGAGTTATTCAAAAGAGGTGAAATGGAAGGGATTAAGAAAGGTAGGGAGGAAGGGATTAAGAAAGGTAGGGAGGAAGGAATCAAGGAAGGGCTAAAGATAGCTAAGAAACTGGTAAAAGAGTGGATTGAGGTAGCTTTGATGACAAAATTTGGACCGAAAAGCAAAGGGCTTATTGAGAAGCTAAAAACAATCGAAGACATAGAGAAGCTCAGGAAATTGAGGAGGGTCTTACTCAAAGCGAAAAGCACCAAAGAAATTGAAAAAATTATCTCAAACTCAAAATAAGAACAAAAAGGTGTTAAAAACTTTAAATTTTAGGGCAGATCCAAAAGTAGAAAGTAACAAGATCAAAAAAATCAGCAAATATGTAACTCTTTGATGTTGTAATTATTTATCAAGATTTGGTGATGCAGAGAAAGCCAATCGAAAAAGTCCTTATTGCTAACAGAGGAGAGATAGCTTTACGGATCCTGAGAACTGCTAAAGAGCTAGGGAAAAAGGTTGTAACAGTATACTCGCCTGAAGATAGGGGAGGATTATGGCGGTTTCTTGGGGATGAGAGCTACGAAATATCAAATTACCTCAATTTAGAGGAGGTAATAGATGTTGCAAAAAAATCTAAGGCTGATGCAATTCATCCTGGATATGGATTTTTATCCGAAAGAGAAGATTTTGCCAAAGCTTGCGAGGATGTTGGAGTGATATTTATAGGTCCACCTCCATCAGCTATGTATATGTCGGGTGACAAAGTTGTTGCAAGGAGAAAAGCTCAGGAGGCAGGAGTTCCGATTGTTCCTGGGAGTGAAGCTATAGATGATCCAAAAGAAGCGCTAAAGATAGCAAAAAGCATAGGGTTTCCAGTACTTCTGAAAGCGGCGGGTGGCGGTGGTGGAAAAGGAATGAGACCTGTTTACCACGAAGATGATTTTCTCGAGCTTTTCAGACAGGCATCAGAAGAAGCAAAGGCAGCTTTCGGTGATCCAAGGATATACCTTGAGAAATATATTCAGGAACCAAAACACATTGAAGTTCAGGTTATAGCTGACCAATATGGCAATTATCTTTATTTATTTGAAAGAGATTGCTCACTACAAAGGAGGAATCAAAAAGTTATTGAGGAGAGTCCAGCACCGCATCTACCTCATCCAGTCAGGCTGAAAATATGTGAGTCTGCGGTGAAAATAATGAGACAGATAGGCTACGTTAACGCCGGAACAGTGGAATTCATAGTTGATAAAGACTGGAATTTCTATTTCATAGAAATCAACGCAAGAATTCAGGTCGAACATCCAGTAACAGAGCTAGTTACTGGCATCGATATTGTCAAGTGGCAAATAAAAATTGCCGAAGGTGAAAAACTCAACATTAGCCAAGAGGACATAAAAATTAACGGACATGCAATGGAACTCAGGATCTACGCAGAAGATCCGTTCGGCAATTTCATGCCCTCTGGAGGGTTCGTTTCTCTTTACAAAGAGCCTAACATTCCTGGGGTCAGATGTGATGGGTGGCTATACTCGGGTTGCTTCGTACCGTCAAAATACGACCCAATGCTTCTGAAGCTTATTGCTAAAGCTGAAACAAGAGATGAAACCATAAATCGGCTCCTCGTAGCTCTTGATGAGCTGAGAATCCAAGGAATAAAAAGCAACGTTCCATTCTTCAAGTTTGTCTTAAATCACCCAGTGTTTAGAAAAGGGGAAATAAACACCTGGAGTATGGGACCGATACTTGAAGAATTCAATAAAAAGTTGCTTGAGGACTCAAAACTAAAAAGGCACCTCCTTGCGCTTGGAGCCTATATTGCTGGTAAGATTCCGGTAATTGAAACTTATGTATCCTATGACGGACTATTGGCACAGGAGGTTAGGTCCAATGGAAAGTCAGCAGGCGCGGGAGTGTGGAGGAAAATTGGCTGGAAATTTGCAGGAAGATCACAACCAAGATTGAGATAGCTATGTTATCTAGGTAACCAAATGAGATTGAAGATTAAAACAAGATCAGGAGAGAAATTCCAAGCTTATATCATCGAGAGAGAAAACTCCATTGAAGTTAAGGTGGGTGATGAAACTATAAAATTTTCCTTCATTAGAACTCCCTATAATGATTTTATCGTTCAGGATGAGAATGGAGAAAAATATAGAATCACTCCTATTTTCTTATCAAAATTCGAAAGAGTTTTTGAGGTTGATGGGAAAGCATTTGTTACCGAAATTGCCACCGAAGACGAAAGCGAAGATTCAGAGGATATAGCTATTATCAAATCTTCATTCTCAGCATCTATAAGGAAAGTTTATGTCAGCAAAGGAGCTCATGTTAAAAAAGGAGATCTGATATTGGATGTGGAGTCTATGAAGATGATAAATAGCATAAAATCACCCATAGATGGCATTGTCAAGGAAGTTTATGTATCGGAGGGAAAATCCGTATCTGCAGGGGAAAAACTTGTAGTGATCGAAAAAGAAATAAAATCTGTATAATCCAAGATTCTGGCGATGTAAAATAAGCTATAGGATGAAAGCGGTTATCTTTGAAAAATTTGGGATTGAGAATTTAAAGGTAGGGAATGTGGATGATCCTGATGTTCCAGAAGGTTATGTTCTTGTTAGGAGCATTCAGGCAACGTTGAATCCAATAGATTTGTTCGCTATTGAAGGGAAGAGGAAAGTAAGCCCTTTACCACATATTCCCGGAGTTGAGTTGTACGGCGAGGTTGTAGATGGATATAATAAAGACATCCGCAAGGGTGCAAAGATAATTGTTTATCCAAGGCTTTTTTGTGGCAAGTGTATCTTCTGCTTTTCTGAAAGGGAGATGATTTGCACTGGGGAACTTTTCGGAGTTTCATCGCAAGGGGGATTTGCTGAACTTTGCATTGTACCCGCACGTAACATCTTTGAAATTCCTGATAGTATACCTCCAGAAGTTGCTTCGAGTCTGCCAGTCGGAGCACTTACCGCATTTCATGCGTTATCGTTTGCTGAAGCAGGCAACAAAGTTGCTGTAGTGGGTGCTACAGGACATACGGGAATCTTCTCAGTCCAGATAGCAAAACTCAAAGGATGCGAAGTTATAGCCATATCAAGGAAGAAAAATGTGAAATGGCTTTTAGAATTCGGAGCAGATGAGATTGTATCTTTTGATCAAATCCATAGATTCAGAGAATATTGCGATTTAGTTATAGATCCACTTGGCAGTCAGACCTTTTCGGAATCTATTAATCTTGTTAGGAAGGGGGGAAAATTTGTAACATTTGGAATTATGACCGGGGGAGATGCTTACGTTAATCTTTTTGATATCTACTCGAAGCATATATCTATTTGCGGGGTGACAGGTGGGAGTAGGAACGAGCTTTATAAGTTAATAGAGCTTGCAAAAAAGGGAAGCATTAGAACAAAGGTTTGGAAAGAGTTTAAGTTGGAAGATATTCATATGGCTTTGAGAGAACTGAAAAATCCAATGAGAGAAGGGAAGATCTCAATAGTGATTGGAAACTAATCTAACCTGTGACTACCGCTCGCGTTTTTGTCAGGACGTCGTGGATTAGAGAGAATTTTCTGTATATTATAATTGACAGGATAATTCCTAATCCTGCTGGCAGAACAAGAACTACAAGTAGTATGGCGCGAAGAAGAGCTGTTCCTAATCCTATTCTGTCTCCGTTTTCTTTTTGGACTTTTATTTGAGCAATCCACTCCCCCGGTGTTCTACCCCACAGGTACCAAAATAGTGCAAGATATAGAGCAAAGAAGATTACCTGTACTCCACCTATACTGAGGTATGTTATTTGGGCGACTTTGCCTTCTTCTGTCTTTATTTCTATTTTCCCTGTTTCCGCTTTTAATTCCCCTTTTTCAGTTTTTATTTCCACTTTTCCTCTACCGGCAGCTATTTCCCCAATGGGAGTTTGAATTTCAAAAAACTTTTCATCTTTTTTGTTTATGGCATTTTTGCTAGCAATTTCTCTAGCTACGATGCCTTTGACTACAACTCCGCTCAGAATACCAATTGTCAAAGAGAATATAGCTATATCTGCATAAAAGGATACAAGCCTTTGTATAGGATTAGCTTCCTTGATCAAGAATTTGACATTATCTGTTTCAACAATGGAACTTTTACTACTACTTTTTATGTATATTTTCACTGGTCTATCTACACCTTTTACTTTGAGTTCTGGTGATTCCACAAATCCTTCCTTATTTCTAATAATCAGGTAGAGAGGTTCTGAAATGGCTATTGTTCCTCCCTTTATTGCTTCGATCATTCTAAAGGCAAAGTTCACATGGTAACCAAATATGTCATTGGGGGTAAGAACTACTTCCCCGATGTGAAGGAATATTTTGGCTTTAGGGTTTGTAAAATCCTTTTGCAACTTTTCAGCAATTTCTAAAGGTTCTTTTTCTTTATCAAATAATGCAAGAAATCCATCTCCCATATATTTGATGATTTTCCCTCCATTATCTTCTATAAGTTTTGATGTTTTTTCTTGGAAGTCTTTCATAAAGCTTTCGAAATTTTCAGCATCAGTACTGGATGAAAATTTAGTGAACCCTTCCAGATCCAGCAGGAAGATTATGCATAATTTTCTGTTTGTTTCTTTTTCCTCCTGTGCTACTTTACCCATTGGTTTTTAGATCCATGTATTTTTCAGCTAAGATCATCAACTCAACTGTAATTGCATCTATATAATATATATATTTTTGTTTCAGACGTAGAAATTTTGGATTCCCATCTTTATCTGCTGAAAGCTCTAAAAATTTACCGAATCTTTTTAAAGCTGACTCTAGAAAACCTTTTACATCTAAAAATTTCTGAATTTGACTGATGTCAATGCCTTCGCCTATTTTTCTTAGTCCTAAAAATATAATTTCTTCGATTTTTCTGTGGACATCCAGACTCTCGTGGAACGAGATTGGAAGTTTGTTCTCACTTAGCTTAGATATGTAATCTTTGATGTTTTTTGTGTTTGAGAATCTTGTATCTCCAATTTTTGACCATGCTGAAAGACCGAATCCTAAAAAGTCTTCCCTGTTCCAGTAGATAAGATTGTGTCTACACTCAAAATTAGGGATAGCAAAGTTTGAGACTTCATATCTTTTGAAATTTTTATCTTCGAGAAATTTTTGGACTTCAAAAAATTTGGATATATCGTTTGGTAGTTTGATCATTCCTTTTTTTACTGCCTTGCCGAAAGGAGTCTCCTCGTATGGGGTAAGCATATATGCTGATATGTGATTTGCTCCAAGATCAACGGCTCTTTTCAAATCATCAAGGTGTTCCTGCGGTGATTGTCCTGGGAGAGCGAACATAATATCGATATTTGTAGATTTGAATTTAGCTACCGCTCTTTTTATACTTGTTATGGAGTCCTGCACAGTGTGTGTTCTGCCGAGGATTTTTAGATATTTCGGTGAGAAAGTTTGAGCACCGAGGGACACTCTGGTTGCGAATTCAAAGTGGGACGGGTTAAAATTTCTCTGCGGGTTTATTTCAACGGTTACCTCTTGGATTTTTGGGCAAAGTCTTTGTAAGAGCTGGAAGACTTCCTCTAATTTTTTTGGGAAAAGACTCGGGGTCCCACCACCAAAATATAAAGTTTCACAATCTTCAAGATTATATAGATTAGATTGTATAAGGATCTCTTTTTTTAGTGCTCCGAAGTACTGTTCTACTATATTTTCATCTGGAGGGATACCAGATATAAAGTCGCAGTATGGACATTTTGATATGCAAAAGGGTATGTGTACATATATTCCTTTTATGGTTGTAGCATTGGAGCTCATTTTGAGATAAAAATTTGTCTTTTTGATATTTTTTGTGAGGGCGGGCATATTATTCGTATGTTCAACATTGCATTAAGAGATCTCCGATCGCTTTTTACATCCCCTATAGGTTATGTTGTCTTAGCGATATTTGCTATAATTACTGCATACTTTTTCATAAACATTGTAGCTTTATATACAATCCTGAGTCTCCAAGCTCTTAGAATGCCCTGGATTGCAGACAGGATCAACATGCAGGAGCTTGTAATAAGACCATTCTTTGGAAATATAGGGATTATTCTCCTTTTTGTTATTCCTATGGTGACTATGAGAGCTTTTGCTGAGGAAAAGAAATCTGGAACTTTTGAACTTATCTACACATCGCCGGTAACTACAGCAGAGATGGTGATGGGGAAATTCTTTGGGTTATCTGGTATGGTCTTTTTTCTTATTCTTCTTTCCGCGCTATTTATGATTCCAATTTTGAAGTTTGGAGAGCCAGATAAAGGTGTTATCCTGACATCTTACTTAGGGCTGACTCTTATGGCCCTTGCTTTTGTTTCTGCGGGTATTTTCGCATCATCGATAACCGAAAATCAGATTATATCTGTTATAGTGTCTTTCGGGATACTTCTTCTTTTCTGGGTTCTCGGATGGGTAAGAGGTACTCTTGAGGGGACTTTGAAAGAAGTATTGTCATACCTTTCTTTTATGGATCATTACCAAAATTTCACAAGAGGAGTCATAGATTCAAAAGATATAGTTTATTATTTGTCATTTATTGGGTTTTTCTTATGGGCAACGATAATGTGGCTCGATTCTCGCAGATATAGAGGGAAAGCTGGGTAGTTCAGATTATCTCCCGACAAAAAGTCTTGCTGATAGGATCTCTGGGAGTCCTGCTTCGCGAATCTTTTTCGATGCTGTTTCAATATCGTACTGAACTCTGAAAACTGTGTATATATTATCCTCGAGGATACTAAAAGCCAGCCGAGGGTCTCTGTCCCTAGGTTGTCCGACACTTCCAACGTTTATACACAAAGTTTCAAAATCGTCAAGGTTTATGGATTCGGGAGCTCCAACATATAGGTTTTTATCTTTTTGTTTTTGTGTTGCAAATATGTAGGTTATGTGAGCATGTCCACAGAATCCGGCTTTGAATCCCGAAGCTTCCAAAAACTTTAGCGACCATACTGCGCTTTCAGAGGACACAAGATAAATAAAGTCCTCAGGTGAGTATGGAGCTCCATGAGAGAAGAATAGATCCCCTTCTTTATGTATGAGAGGAAGTGACATAAGCCATTGGATATTCTCTTCTTTCAGGACTCTTCGGGTCCACTTTGCAGATTCCTGAGCATATGGAGAGAAATAATCGGCAATATTGCTGTCAAACACTGCTACATCATGATTCCCCAGAATACTGACATCGCAGTGTTTTCTCACAAGTTCACAGCATTCATTTGGGTTTGCTCCATACCCCACAACATCGCCAAGACATATCAATTTATCTGGTTTAAGTTTTTCTATTTCCTTAAGAGCTGTAGTTAGGGCTTCAAGATTTGAGTGTACATCAGCTATAAAAGCTATCTTCCTCCCTCTTGTAGTTTTGCTTATTTCCACTTATTTATACTCAATTTAATTTTTTCTTCCCTAAAATGCGATTTTTAGCTATTTTCTCTTTCTATATTTCTACTTTAGGAATTTTTTCATTACAGTCAATAGATAATGTGCTGATTTTAAAATATGAAAAAAATAACTGGAGAGACTAAAATAAATGCGATATGGGAGTGAGACCTCTTCAGCCAATCCTAACATGGAAAAATAGGGCAGAAATAAGGAACATTCCTGAGCTGTTTATGGAAAGATGCAACCGCTCGTGGGGATCCTTAGCCTACAAGTACAAGGAAGGAGGGAGATGGGTTGAGGTGAGCTGGGGAGAATTTGCAAAATCAGTAAATTCTCTTACAACGTACCTTATAAAATACGGGATTAAAAGGGGGGATAAGGTTGCAGTTCTATCAGACACTCGCCCTGAGTGGTGCTTAGCAGATCTATCTATACTATCAGCTGGGGCCGTAACTGTTGGGTTATACCCGACTATCTCTACATCACAAATAGAATTTCTGCTCAATCACTCAGATTCGAGGATTCTTTTTATTGAAAATTTGGAGAAACTTGAAAAAGCATTGCCAATCATAAAAAACACGAAAGTAGAAAAGATTATCCTTTTTGACGAAAGAAACTGTGAAAAATACTTTGATATATATAGTATAGAGAAATTGAAAGATTGTTTGAAAACTCAGCCGGATGAGAGGCTGATAAAGGAGAGAGTATCTCAAATAGGGAGCGAAGATATAGCTTTGATAGTGTATACATCTGGAACGACAGGAGATCCGAAAGGGGCTATGATAAGCCATGGAAATATAATATCTTTTCTCTCATCATTTGATGATTTTAACGAAGCTTTGAAGCTTACAGAAGAAGATATAAGCTATCATTTTCTTCCTATGGCTCATGTGGCTGAGCATGTTGCTGGATTTTTCGGAAGAATAAATTTAGGGCTTCCGGCAGCATATGCAACGAGCATAAAGGCAGTTGTTGATGAGATAAAGGATGTAAAGCCGACAATTTTCGGGGCAGTTCCCAGAATCTTCGAGAAAGCCTACTCACGAATAAGGGAAGAGGTTGCTAAACTCCCGCCCAGAAGACAGAAAATATTTAGATGGGCTGAAAAGGTAGGTAGAGAATATGTAAAATATCTGAACGATAGAAGAAAAATTCCTCTCTCGCTTAGGATAAAATATGAAATAGCATATAATCTTGTACTGAAAAGAATAAAGGACGCATTCGGTGGGAGAGTAAAATATTTCATTGTAGGTGCAGCACCAATATCTTATGATATACTAGAATTTATGTGGGCTTGTAAACTTTACATATATGAGGTCTATGGACTTACAGAAGCAACAGTCGTAACTCACGGAAATACTCCGCAGGACTTCAAGCTCGGAACTGTAGGGAAAGCAATAAAATCAGTAGAATGTAAATTGGCAGAGGATGGAGAAATACTTATAAGAGGTCCTACAGTGTTCAAGGGATACTACAAGAATGAGAGAGCAACTGCCGAAGCAATAGATAAAGAAGGTTGGCTACACACTGGTGATATAGGAGAAATAGATAAAGACGGATTCCTTAGAATAATAGATAGAAAAAAACATATTATAATAACCTCTGGAGGGAAGAATATATTCCCAGCTGAAATAGAAAATAAAGTAAAGTTCCAAGATACTATTATATCACAGGTGTTTGTATACGGGGATAAACGACCATACCTTGTTGCTCTCATAACCATCAATCCATCAGAGGCTCTTGAACTTGGGATAAAGGAAGGGATATTCACAGAGGAAGAGAAGGAAAAAGCAAGGAGAGTTTTAGATGAGCTTACTGAAAAACCTCTGTCGCGCCCAGAGGGTTTGGAAGAGCTTATGAGGAAGGTCTCAAAGCACCCAAAACTTTTTGAAAGAGTACGTTCGGCTGTTGATAAAGCGAATATGGAGCTTGCCAGGGTTGAAAACATAAAGAAATTTAGAATACTTGAAAGAGACTTTTATATAGAAGAAGGCGAAATAACACCAACACTCAAAGTCAAAAGGAAAGCAATAGAGGAAAAATACAGAGCTATCCTTGATGAAATGTATCAAGAATAAAGTAAACAAAGTTTAAAAGGTCGTAGGTGAAGATTAGGATATAATGGATAGAACCTTGGGGCTAACTTTACTGAAAGTGGCAGACTAAACTCAGAGGAGAGAGACAAAATGGTGTAAGATCACTTTCCAAATTTAGCGCTTACCCTTTCCTTGAGAATAAAGGCGGCGGTGTTAAAAAACAGGGTTATAACAAAGAGGGTAAGTCCGACAGCGAAAATTGTCGCGTACTCAAAGGTACCGTGTGGGACATCTCCCAGGGCAACCTGCACTATATAAGCTGTCATAGTTTGTACAGGTTCAAAGGGATTCAAAGTAAGTTGTGGTAGCATACCTGCTGCTATAGCAACTATCATTGTCTCACCGAGAGCCCGAGATATTCCGAGAATATATGCAGCGGATATCCCTGGGAAGGCTGCGGGTATAACGATCTTAAATGCGGTGTAAAGTCTTGTAGCACCAAGAGCATACGAGCCTTCCCTTAGCGATTGTGGGACTGATCTCATTGCATCCTCACTTATCGATATAACATAAGGTAAAATCATAATGCCCACAACTATCCCAGGAGAAAAAGCATTAAAGGTCTCAAGGTTAGGGAATATCTTCTGCAAAGTTGGTGTAAACCATAGCAGAGCAAAATATCCATATACGACTGTTGGGATTGATGCCAGAAATTCAATGAATACTTTTACAATTTCGCGCACACGCGCGGGAGCTATTTCACTTACATATATTGTAATAGCAACTCCAAAGGGTACTGCAACAGACAAAGCGACTATAACAATAAGAAATGTCCCGCAAACCAAAGGTAAAATCCCATACTTTTTTGTCACAAAGAGCGGAGTCCATTCCGTATCTGTCAAAAACTTGAGGATATTGATATCACGAAAGAAAGGCAAGGAATCATTTATCAGAACGAAAATTATTGCTACAGTAATAAAGATTGAAAATATACCGAAAATCGAAAGAATTATTTCGGAAACCTTATCAAATACTAATCTTTTCAAATATGTTCTGCTTTTCATATTCTTTTCTTCATAAGTAGATTTATATCATATGCTAGTGCTGCTACTATAAAAATTGATGAATATGTGCCAAATATTGATCCAAACAAAAAAACCGTACCAATACCTTTGAGAACTTCTCCGCCCAGGAAGATAAGGCAGAACACAGGTATTAGTATTGTTAGCACCGTCAGTATGGTTCTTGGCAGAGTTTCACTTATAGCTTTGTTAATTACATCTTCGTTAAGAACTCCGCGCATAATTTGAACTTTCTCTCTTATTCTATCTGAAATTATAATTGAATCATTTACAGAATATCCTGCCAGAGCCAGAAGTCCCCCGAGTGTTACCAAAGACAGCTCTACATCAAAAAGTGACATAAGCCCTATTGTTACTACAATATCATGGACAACTCCCACGATTGCTCCAACAGCGAATTTCCATTCGAATCTGAAAACAATGTAGAGAAATATACCTATGAAGCTCAGAATGAAGGCATAAACTCCGCTCTTACGAAGCTCCTTCCCCGAAACACTTCCTACAGATTCTACTTTAAGAATTTGAAACTCGCCAACTTTTTTTAGATTTTCGGAAAGTAAACTGGATGCATCTTTCCCCAAAGCTTTTGCTTCCTCTACAAAACTCAGGGGGAGCCTCAAGAGAAAGTTTCCATCTCCAAAATCCTGCACGAACACCCCAGGAAATACTGCTCGCAGATCATCTATTTTCACTTGTTCAGTTCTTGTACTTTTTACGTTAGCGACAACTCCACCTTTGAAATCTATTCCTAATGGCACCTTACCTGAAAATATGAAGAACAGTGAAAGAGCGAAAAGTAATGATGAAAATAGATAAGATATTTTTCTAAATTTCATAAAGCTTATAATTTTATTGCGGGGGAAGAAGGAGACAAATTTGGGAGCTTCTACAGAAGGAGGCGCTACTGCTCGCTGGCGGATTTGTGAAGGAGCAGAAGGAGTAGGTTGGGGCTGATGTTGTAATGTAACTACCTCAGGTTTAGGTTTCACAAGTTCGGGTTCCGAGGTTTTTGCTGTTCCATCACCTTCTATTCGCACACCTTTTAACCCGGAATCTTTCGATGCTTCCTTGTATATCTTTTTTTTAAGTTTATCTTTGTCAGACATAGATATCTCCCTTTATATCACATTCTTTAACTCTCTTTTTGGAAGAAGAAGCCACTCCATCAAAACCTTTGAAGAGTAAACCGAACCGAAAATTGCTCCGAGTATCCCAATAGATAATGTTAGGGCAAAGCCTCTTATTGGTCCCGTTCCGAATTGGAAAATAAATAATGCTGCGATCAGAGTTGTTATATTCGCATCAAGAACAGTTCTCATACCAAGTTTGTGCCCAATTTCGATGGCGGGTTTCAGAGAAAGTCTCTTTATGAGCTCTTCTCTTATTCTCTCAAATATTATTATATTGTTGTCAACAGCCATTCCTGCAGTCAGAGCTATTCCTGCTATTCCCGGTAGAGTCAGGGTTGCTCCGAATATGGAAAGGACTGCCAATGTGAATAGCAAGGTTACTACAACGCCGAAAACTGCCAGAACCCCGGAGATCCTATAGTAAAAGCTCATAAATACCGCAACAAGAGTTGCACCAAGAACAGATGCAACTATTCCTTTCTTTATTGAATCTTCTCCCAATGTCGGACCTATTGTTCTTTCCTCTTCAAAGTCCATAGGAGCTGGAAGAGCTCCAGCTCTCAGAATTGCTGCGAGTTCCCTTGCTTCATCGATTGTGAATCTCCCTTCAATACTCCCTACTCCACCACTAATTTTCTCTCTTATAACCGGTGCGGAAAATATTTTTCCATCAAGAACTATAGCCAATTTTTTCCCCACATTCTCAGAGGTAATCCTCTCAAAAATCTCAGCGCCAGTTGAATCAAACCTTATTATAACGTAAGGCTCATTTGTTGTGGGATTCATCCTGACCCTTGCATCTTTCAGAAATTCCCCGGTAAGTTGTGGAATGGATTCAACAATAAATGTCCTCCACGTATTTTCTCTTCCTATTCTTCCTATCAAAATTGTCCTTCCAGCTGGCAATGATATAGATTGAACAAAATTAGCAAGTTTTTCATAGTCCTTATCATATGTCCAATAATATGTTATGCTTTTACCTCCGGCTCCTGCTTCCGTTCCTTTGTAAATACCCTCAGGTGGCAATCTGACTTGGGAAAGATAATCAAATTCTTCATCTACTAATCTGAACTCTAAGAGTGCGGTTCTCCCTATCAGACTTTTAGCTTTAGCTGGATCTAAAAGTCCTGGAAGTTGAACCATTATTTGCGATTCACCTTGTCTTGCTATCAATGGTTCTGCTACGCCAAATTCGTCAATCCTATTTCTCAGGACCTGAATGGCTTGACTCACTGCGAACTCTCCCACTTCCCTGATATCTTCTTTCCTGACCTCAAAATGATGATAGTTTACACCTCCGAGGAGATCTTTCCCTTTATAATCTACAGGGAATTTTTTTTGAACCTCCTTTACGAAATCTTCAGGAGCATCTTCAACAACATAGATACTTGAGTCAACAAAAACAACTGGGGACTCCACCTGAATAGATCTATCTGAGTACTTCTCTTTATATATTGAAAGAATTTCTCCTGCGAGTCTTTCGACGTATTTTTGAACTGCTAAATCTTTCCTCACATTCAGGATAAAATATGAGCCTCCTTTTAGGTCTAATCCAAGTTTCATCCCGCGCCACGCAATCACAGAAATGAAAATCACAGTGGACAGAAAAACCAAAATTAATCTTATTCTCAGACCCATAAAAAGCAATAGTAAAAGCCAAAATTACCAGTTTTCAAAATTACAGTTTTCTTTCCTATTGATAGTCTCAGGGCTTTTCTGGCTTAAAAACTGAAAAAAACCAAAATTATTCTGCGATATGAAAATTTGAAAGATAGAAAATGGGGCGAAAAACAAATCAGGAAATCTTCGAAAAGATATCGCTGATATGCAAGGGATTATTTACAAAATCCAGAGTTAGAGATATCCCAGAATTTGTTGTCCCAAAAGAAAATATTATTGAATTAGAGAAGAGATTGAAACAGGATGGATTCAATATGATTTTAGATCTATTTGGCGTAGATTTTTATGATAATCAGAAATTGAAGGATTACGCAGAAGTGAATTCAAGATTTGCAATAATATATCACTTTCTAAAAATTCCCGATAATGAAAGGATAAGGGTAATAGTACCGGTGGAAGATGGGGAAAGTGTACCATCTTCTTGTTCACTGTTTATAGGTGCAGATTGGTTTGAAAGAGAAGTATTTGATCTTTTCGGGATAAAATTTGATGGACATCCGGACCTCAGAAGGATATTCTTGCCGGAAGATTATGAGGGATATCCGCTCAGAAAAGATTTTCCTACAAAAGGAGTAAAAGAATACATAGGTACAAAGTACACTCCTAATTTTGTAAGGCTTAAAGATAGAAACAAAAAGCATACTGAACCTTTGGACCCTTTTGAAGAAGGCTCGAGGATGGTAGTAAATGTTGGTCCAACTCATCCGGCAACACATGGCACATTCAGAATGATATTTGAACTGGAAGGAGAAGACATAGTAGGAGTGGATCTAGAGATAGGTTATCTCCACAGAGGGGTTGAAAAAAATTCTGAAAACATGAGATGGGAAGATTTCATACCTATGACCGATAGGCTCAATTATCTTTCAGCATACCTTAACAATATGATCTATACAGAGATGATTGAAAGGTGGTGTGGGATCTGGGATGATGTTCCTGCTAGAGCAAAATTCATAAGGGTTATACTTGGGGAACTTTCAAGAATAGCAGACCATTGTGTATCGATCGGGACAATGGCTGTTGATCTTGGGGCTCTCACACCATTTTGGTACCTATTCAGATTAAGGGAGGAGATCTATACAGTTTTTGAGTGGGCAGTTGGTGCCCGCTTGACGACCTCTGGAACAGCATTTGGAGGTGTAAGAAAGGATCTCGATGAGAAAACAATAAACCACATAAATTACATCGTTGATAAACTTGTTCCAGAAGTCATAAGGGATGTAGATGGCTTACTTACAAAGAACAGAATATTTATAGATAGAACTCGTGGTGTGGGGAAGATCTCAGCTCGGGACGCTATAGAATGGGGGTTCACAGGCCCATCTCTGAGAGGTTCAGGGGTTGCGTGGGACATCCGCAAGGTAGCACCATACGGATTGTACGAAGAGTTTGATTTTGATGTCCCAGTGGCTACAGAAGGTGATGTCTATTCAAGATACCTTGTTAGGATGGAAGAGATGCTACAAAGTGCAAGAATAGTAAAGCAAGCACTGAAGAATCTCCCAGATGATGGTATAATGATAAAATCAGATAAATTTGCGAATATCCCCAGGCTTCCTGAGAAAAAATATGTGTACACTCAAATTGAACCTTTAATTCATCACTTTAAGGGGATGGTTGAAGGGGTGGTTCCACCATTCGGATGGTATTACTTCGGCGGTGAGGCGGCGAATGGGGAACTCGGCTACTTTGCTATATCTTATGGCAAAAGAACCCCGTGGCGCATAAGAATAAGACCCCCATGCTTTGCAATATATCAAGCATTCAGACATATGGTTCTTGGACACAAACTCGCTGACTTTGTTGCGGTTTTGGGAAGTATAAACGTAATAGCCGGAGAACTTGATAGATAACAAACAAAATAGGTAAAAAAATAATAATAAAACAAAAATTCAAAGTAAAGGTAAAATAAATATATGAATGTTAAACCTTTTGCTGGTTTCCTCTATTCTCAAAAATTCAAAAGTGAAATAAGCTCTATAATCTGTCCTCCATATGACATAATAGATGAAAAACTCCGGCAAGAACTTATGAAAGCACACGACTTCAACTATGTGAAAGTTGTCCTTTCTCCATATGGCAATGATGAAGCATCCAAAATTTTAAAATCTATGATCAAAAATGGAATAGTATGTCAAGATGCTGGTGAAAATATCTATATTCTTGAACAAAGCTTTGAATATAATAATGAAAAAGAAGAGACTATCGGAATTATAGCTTTGGTATCTTCAGATGCAGAAATTTTCGCGCATGAACAGGTACAGAATAAGGTTGTGGAGGATAGGATAGAACTCCTTGAAAAAACTGGGTTTAATACTTGTCCGATAATGATGGTCAGTGAGAATTCTAATATTCTGGGGTGGTATAATAGTCTCAAGGAAGCGGAAGAAATTTTCAGCTTTTCTTATCTTTCGACGGAATATGGAATCCGCATAAGTGGGAGGTTACTAAGGACGCAAGATTTCCGGATTCTTGAAGAGCTTAACAAAACCAGATTTTTCATAGCTGATGGTCATCATAGATTTACAGCCATAAAGAGTGTATATAAATCTAAAGGCGAGAAATATTTTATGGGTTATATATTAGATAAAAGCTCGGGAATAAAGATATTCCCAATTGCAAGACAAATACCTTCTGAGCATAAAAAGACTATAATGGAGAAAATAGAAAAGTTCTCAGTTGAAGAAATACCTTCGGGAGATGTCAATCCGACTTCATTTATCAGGATGGGTTATGACGCTACTATTTTATTTTCTGACAGAGCTTTAAAGGTGGATTTCAAGTTGGCAAACTTTTCAGAAAAAACCCACCTTGAAATTATCCATAATTATATTCTGAACAATATCCCCGTTTCTTTTGAGCATAATATGTATAGAGCTTTTGAGAAATTAAAAAGGGGGGAAATAGGTTGTTTGATTATTCCAAAATCTTTTACTATAGAAGATATATGGGAACTGACAAAAAAGGGATGCATTATGCCGCCAAAATCAACCTACTTTTGGCCCAAACCCCCATCAGGTTTAGTACTCAACAAAACTTCATTCTACAGATCCTGAAATCCACAATAGCAATAAACAGAATAAGGATCCTTTACAATTTTCTCTCAGATAGGCTCCGGCGCTAAGGTCACATCATATTAAGTCAACTTCCTAATACCTCAAATAAAGGGAGGTATACCACCATGAATATGGAAAACATAGGTATAACACCACATAATCAAGGAAAATGTCGGCAAACATATCAAGCAGAAGCGGAAAAGGTTGCGGATTTATATCATCTAAAATACCTTGAAATAGAAATAACTTTGCGATGCCCTTTGAGGTGTATTCACTGCAGTGTGAACGGAGGAATTGGAAAATTAGACATACCTATTGAAAAATTCAAAGAAATTGTTGATGACTGTGAAAAACTCGGCGTTGAAGTACTAGATATCATAGGAGGCGAACCACTTGCATATCCAAATATATACGAAGCGATTGAGTACGCATTACAGAAAATTCCCAAAGTTTATCTGAGTACTGCTGGCTATTTCATAAATGGCAAAATGATAGAGAAGCTGAAGAAAACAGGAATAAAGAATATATTCGTAAGTATAGATGGTCATAACAAGCAATTGCATGAAATGGTAAGGGGATCAGGAACCTTCGAAGCCACGTGCGAAGCTGTAAAGAATCTATCCGATGCTGGATTTGATGTGACTATATCTTTTGTTGCCAACAATTTGAACTACCAGTATATAGACAAAATGATTGAGCTTTCAGAAAGTTTGGGGGCAAAAAAACTGTTCGTGATAGCGCTTATACCTGAGGGAAGAGGTAAAAACATCTCGCAACTTACTCTAAATGAAGACGCGATAAAATATCTCCTTGGAAAATACAGGCATCATAATGGAACTATTGAGTTAGAATTCGATTGTTCTTTGAAGACAAATTTTTCTGATATGCCGAAAGCATGTAAGATATGTCCTGCCGGAACAACATTCGCAACAGTAGCGGTAAACGGTGATGTTTTCCCATGTGGATTCCTGCGCGACCACAAGTTCTTTAAAGCCGGAAATATATACGAAGAAAGCTTATATAACATATGGAAAGGTGACAATATACCTTCATTATCATACTTTAGAAAATCGTTTGCAGGATGTGATGGATGTCCTATATATTTTGAATGTAGAGGAGGGTGCCAAGCTCTAAAAAGAGGTAAAGCTTGTAACGGCAACCCTCAGGAAAGAATAGAGTTATTCAGAAAACTGGAAATTATCAGCTGAAATTGCTCCTGAAATTTACTGCTCAGATTTTGCTCCAGAAAGAATCAAAACATTTGTAAATTTGTCTCCGAAGCTCACATAACTTTCACCAAAAAATGTTGGAAGTAGATCGGTAAAGTGAGATTCTTTGTGTGGCTTTTTCAAAATCTTTTCGCCATTCTTTTGCCCGAATCCATTTATCCCCCCAGGTAAAGCAAAGGAGACCTTAAATTTACTCTCATCCGGGGTAGCGATCATGCGCAGTGACGGACCACCGGTCATAATAAATCCTTCTGATATTTTATCATGTAGTAGGTTCACCCATGCGACAGCTGGAGAAATGGGTCCAAGATCGATTGGGAAAGGTCCCATATCAAAGATTGCAAGATTTGCTTGCGAAATGAAATGATACAATTTCATTTTTCCGATTTTTCCCCACAGCCACTCGGCAGGAACGGGAGAAATTTGAGATGAAAGATAAGATACTGCTTCCTGAAAACTATTGAGTATTATTTCGCTATCTGTTTCGATTCTATTTGTTGTTCTTATATCATCAAAAAAGTCTAATTGTTGTTCTCCTTTAACATAAAAGTAAATATGTTTTATAGCGAAATCCTCTACTAAACTTGAGAAGCTATCACCAAGGTTATAATACTCGAACTCATCGTAGAACGAATTCTTAATAAGCCTTGAGACAAAAACCCAAAAAATCGTGCATCCTGATGAGTTCTTCCTTAAAGATTCATCCGATACTTCAGAAAATCTCAGCTCCTCCAAATCCTCTAATTTGTATCCAGATTTACAGGTCATATCCCAGTCCTGAAGAATACTTAGAGCCTCCTTCTCCACCTTATTCATATTATCTGATTTCTCCTGTAATTTTTGCTTTATAAATGGAAAAACTTTGCGAGTCCAGAAAGATACAGTGTCCTCCTGAATCTTCCTCACATCTTCAAAAGATATCTTTGATTTCTGATTTATCTTCTCCTGAATCTTATAGGTTATTTCAGCAATTCTGTAGCCGGGATCATAAGACCAGAAAAGATATATCTCGTCATTGAATGGATCACCGTCTTTTGTATATCCTGGCAAGTCATTATTGGCAGTAACGAAAAAACCTTTTGGTGAGTTCTTGCTGTGCGGAAATCTTTCTTTAGGAATCCATGATCGCCAGTCACAACATCCATCTGTAGGTAAGATGGAAATCGGAGGATAACTGTGCTTATCCCAATCTCTTGATGGTATGAGCCCGAATGTTCCATATCCTATATCTCCACTAAGATCGGCAAAGACAAAGTTTATCATTGCGACTTCAAATCCTGATATTGCTTTCATAAAATCATCAACTGTTCTTGATTCTAAGATGTTAAGAAAATACAGGACTTCTCTTGATATCTCCATTCCGGTCCATCTGAATAAAACATATTTTTCTCCGTCTTCAAGCTTCGGTTCTTCGGGGATAACTCCGCTCAGGACTTCATCGACTTTTCCCAAAATTGATCCATGTTTTGTACAATAGTATACTTTTACTTTCCCGCGCGTTTTGCTTCCGATGCTCACATCTGATAGCTTAACACACTCATCATCCTGCGTATCAGATAAGTTGTGGACGAATTTGAATCCAGATTGACAGCTTGGGTCTGCTTTTATTTCCTCTTCATATAAATCTAGAGAATCAAAGCCAGGATTCGTAGCTCCCCATGCTACCGCTCCGTTAGTTCCGATGAGAATTCCCGGGATCCCTATTAATGCAAAGCCTTCTATGTATAAGCCACCCATCTTAGCTTTGTATGGGAACCACAAAGGCGGATTTATAAGGGGGAGATGAGGATCATTAGCAACTATGGGTTTGCCGGTAGATGTCAAAGTCGCGGATATTACCCAGTTATTGCTACCGACTTTGGCTCTTTCAAGTGGGAAGAATAAAAAATTTGCATAGACAAATTGTGAATATGAAGGTGCCGGTAGAGTGAATATATCAATTCCAGCTTGTGAAGTCAGGATCTTTTGAAAGGTTGGGAACAGACTTTCACCGATTCTCCTTTTTATCTTAGACATAAGTCTATCGAATGCTATATCGCTTTCTCCAGTCAGATACCACTCTAAGAATCTCGCCATAGCGAGAATATCTTGTGGTGAAAAATAGAACTTACCTTTATTATTCTGCGGATTTCTTACTGCCAAAACAGATTCGTACTCCGGTGGCAGTATCTCATCTCTATCTTCCAATCTTTTTATGTAGAAATTTATTCCATCTACAAAAGCTTGGAATACTCCAGCAAGCTTAGGATTTTCTTTCTCTATCAATTCAACCTGCTTTTTAGTTACTAATTCTCCTGTTTGAAGATTCACGAGCCTCCTTGCGGTCAGGGAATCAACTTTTCTTGCTTCCTCTATGTCGAGAATTGATGAAACCGCCGCTGTTGAGATAACTCTGAGAAGATCAATTTGGGTATATCTTGATTTTGCCATAATGTAGCCAAGAGCAAATACTCCTTGTTCCAAAGTATCTGACTCAATATAAGGGATTCCATTTTCATCTATAAAGATCTTTGCATTAGCGCCGGGGGTTTGTATTACTTGAGATGGTATACTCAATCTTTCAGTCTCTCCTGTTTTTTTCTGGCAAGAAAAAAAGAGAAAAACCGCAGGTACTAATAATCCTTTTGAAAACTTTGAATTAAACCATTTCATAGATATATAACAAGTATATTCATCTTAAGAAAAATATATTCCTTTGTTCACAAATTTTTTTATGATATGAATTTTGGCTATGTGGTGATTTGAGAGAATAAAGAGAATAAATCTTAATTGGCAATTTTTCTTATGTTAGATTTTTAGGATGTGAGCTTGACAAAAGAATTTGCAAAATCATTTTATGAAACTTCTCTTTTGGCTTATAATTTTTACATTACGCTTATATTACTTCCAGAAGAGTAGGGGGGAATGGTATGGATGAGATAGAGTTAGGTAAAATTATTCTTGAAATTCTCGAAGACTTTGAAAATATAAAAGTAAAGTTTTCAAAACTCAGGGTAGCAGTTCTTGGTGATGTGATGATTGACACGTATTATCTTGGTGATTCAACTCGCATTTCTCCCGAAGCTCCTGTTCCAGTTGTTAATATAGCGCATATATATTCAGTTCCTGGTGGAGCAGCTAACGTAGCGTTGAACATAAAAAAAATAGGAAATTGCAAGGTGAAGCTTTTTGGAATAATAGGCAATGATGAAAATGGGAAGATACTCAAGCAGAAGCTACAAGAGTACGGAATAGAACCTCTTTTAGCAATCGATGAGAAGCGTCCGACGACATCTAAAATTAGGGTGGTAGCTAGGGGCCAGCAGATAATAAGAATAGATAGTGAAAAGTCGGATGAGATTCCCAAGGAAGTAGCAGATAAGATCATTAAGGAGTTTGAAAAAGATGAATTCGACGTTGTTATACTGTCGGACTACGCAAAAGGATTTTTTACAAAGGAGATATGTGAAAACATAAAAAGCACATATAGTAAAAAATGTGTTTGTGATCCCAAGCCCCAGAACATAGAACTTTTTGAAAATGTTTATGCGATATGTCCTAATGAAAAGGAAGCGATTGAAATTTTAAAAATATTTGGACTCAAACAAGTTGATGAGATAAAAGAAAAGATCGGAGTAGAAAAGCTTATAATAACTCAAGGAGAGAAGGGAATAAGTTTTTACTCTGAAAATAAAAGGTTCAGAATCCCGGCTCTTGCAAAGGAGGTTTATGATGTAACAGGAGCAGGTGATACTGTAACTTCTGCCTTTGCTCTGTGTAGTTTTGCCGGACTTGAAGATGAGGTGTCACTAACCTTTGCCTCAATTTCCGCAGCTATAAAGGTTTCTCATAGAGGAACGTACGCGCCAGATCAACGGGAAATATACGAAAATCTGAAAATCTTCTCGGAGCTTATGAGATCTAAGCAGAGTTAAGATAGCTATTGCGAGTAAAAATAATTGAATTTTTACTTTTGCTTGCAAAACGCATTATCTAAAAGACAAATAGCGATGGAGGTTTAGATATGAACTTAAATCTTGTTCCGAGAAAGTTTTTTTTGACAAAGGGGGTGGGATATCACAAAGAAAAATTAGCATCTTTTGAGCTTGCTCTCCGTGACGCAAAAATTGGGCAGTTCAACCTTGTCAATGTGTCCTCAATAATTCCACCTTCAGCCGAACTTGTCTCTCTTGAAGAGGGCATCAAGGAGTTAAAACCAGGACAGATAGTCTTTTGTGTTCTGTCTCAAAATTCAGCCAATGAAAAGGGTAGAATTGTAAGTGCATCGGTAGGATTAGCGATCCCAGAAAATAGGAGTATTCATGGGTATCTTTCTGAATTCCACGCATTTGGTATTAGCAGTAAGGAAGCCGGGGAGAGGGCAGAGAAAATAGCAGCGTATATGCTCGCAACAACCTTAGGATATGACTACGATGTTGAAGACGATCTTGATAAGACAAAGGATATCCTGAAGCTAAATGGATACACCATAAGAACTTCTCATATTTCTGTACATGCTGAATGTATAAAAAATGATGAATGGGTAACTGTTGTCTCTGCTGCGGTGTTTGTTATATAATCAGATGCATTAATCAGATGCCAGCTTTATTATGAATCACAGGTTTTTGGCTCTTGAATCTAGCTTTGATGAATCTTACTTTATCATTATACCTGCGGGAATAGGTGGAACGTCTGTGGGAAACAAGGGTGCGGAAAAGTCCCCAGAAGCAATAATAAAAGCATCTTTTCACCTTGAAGACATAGACACAGAACTGAAATTTAATTTCACCGAAGCTGGAATTTACACCTTCTCTTCTTGCAGTGATATAAAATCCTTGCAAAGTGCTGTCTTGAGAGTCATCTCAGAAGGAAAGTTCCCGATCATCATAGGTGGAGAACATTTTATAACTTACGCTGTATTACAGGTTATGAAGGAAATCTTTGGAGAGATTTCTGCTATATTCTTTGATGCTCATGCGGATATGTTTCAGGAATTTGATGGGAATCCTTTCTCCCATGCTTGCGCTTTGCATTTATCTTTGCCTTACCTTAAGGATTTTATATCAATTGGTGTAAGGAATGTAGCGCCAGCAGAGATGGAAGAGATAAAGAGAAGGGGGTTGACCAGAAATTTCCTATTCTTTGAAGATGTGCTAGATGAGAATCGTCTGAACCTTGAGGTTATAAAAAGAAGATTGAAAGAAATAAAAGACAAAAGTAGGTATATCTACATAAGCTTTGATTTTGATTTTGTTGATCCTGCCTTCTTGCCCTCTTTATCAACTCCGGAACCACTTGGATTCTCTCTGAGGGAGACTTTTTCAATACTAAAGGAGACAATCTTTGAATTGTCCGAATTAATTAAAGGGATAGATTTTGTTGAATTTTGTCCTCAAGGATTTCTCTATGCAGATATTACAGCATCAAAGATAATAGCCAAATCTATAGCATATATTTCATTTGCCAACAATATTTCTGGAATTTGTCGCAAATCTTTATAGATTCTTTTTTTGTTTTTTCTTTTTTTTATTTTTACTTTCCATTTTTAATATAGATTTTTCCCCTCTTTTTTTATTTGTTCCAAACTATATCAGATGCAGAGGGGACTCCTCCCAGAGTTTTGGCCATATTTACGGCATTTATAATTGCCTGCTTTGTTAATCTGTAGAACTCTCCTACAATGTCAAAAAGGTTTGCAGGTTTCAATCCAAGTGATATAGCAAATGAAATATCGCCATCAAAAGGAGTGTGAGCAGGCTTAACAGAAAAAGATACCCCTGCGTTTAGAGTTTGAGCTAGCATAGAAAGCTCGGGGATGGTGAATATTCCCTCGGTGATTCCAACAGTAAGAACTGTTGATGAGAAATAATCCTCAGGATACTGAGGTGGATGTAGTATTCCTTTTTCTACAAAATCAAAAAATTCTCTATCTCCTCTTACTCCTGCTATAATTTTGCCATCAGAGACGATGTTTCCGAAAGCGTTAAGAACAACGAACACTGCGTTTTTTATTTTGATTCCGGAGAATTCTCTCTCTGAAAAAGCAAATCCTAATCCTGTCTTTGTAGCCTTGGGTATTCCATATAGTTTGCCAACTGTTGCACCTGTTCCGGCACCTATACATCCTTGCTCGCTTTCTTCTATTTTTGCCTTTGCTTTTTCACACGCTCTGTACACTAATTCATATGAGGGTGCAACAGGGTTACCTATGGTTAGATCAAATATACAGGCTGTTGGGACTCGAGGAACTTTCACTTTGCCTATTCCAAATCCTTTCCCTTGTTCACGTAAAAAATCTACAACTGGGGTGGCTGAATTAAGTCCGAATGCACTTCCTCCACTAAGAACTAGTGCATCTATTCCCAATGATATGTGTGGCGGTAAAAGGGCATCTATTTGCCTTGTCGTTTGAGCACCTCCCCTTTTATCTGCAGCGCATACTACGGGACTGTCAAATATGAAAATGGTTGAGCCTGTTATATCCTTTTTGTCCGTAGCATGGGCTACTAAAGTTTTTGGTAGTTCAAATCCCATATCTACCTTCAGCAAGTTGGAAAACATCTAAAAATTAGGAAAATTAGTATAGTTTATGAAAAATTTCTCCAATCTATAACTATAACTTTAAAATGGTCGAGGTTAAAAATTGCCTTATATCTGTTTATAATAAGGATGGGGTACTGAAATTCGCATCTGAGCTTTCTAAACTTGGCGTAAGAATTTATGCAACAGATGGGACTGCAAAACATCTGCTAGCAGGGGGGGTGAAAGTAATACCAATTTCCAAAATCACAGGGTTTGATAAGCTGCTTGATGGGAACATAAAAACTCTTCATCCGGGAATTTTCAAGAGGATCTTGGCAACAGAAAAAGAAGCCAAAAAATTGAAAACAAAAAGATTTGAGATGTTGGTTGTAAATCTGTATCCCCCAGAGAAGGAGCCAGATATAGGTGGTGTGTCATTGATACGAGCTGGAATTAAGCGTTGGAATGAAACAGTAGTTGTTGTCGATCCGCAGGATTACGGAGTTGTAGAAAATGGACTAAAACAAGAACGTGGAGTAGATGATAAAATCAGAGATGAACTCAATAAAAAGGCTGCAATATATGTTTTGAAATACCAGATAGAAAATTATAGGAAATATTACGGTTGGGAGCTATTGCCCTACTTGATAGAGATTAAAAAAGAGTTGAGATATGGAACAAATCCATCTCGAAAGGGTTTTGTTGGTTCTGAACTCCCAACTTATAGCTTTGACGTTCTGAAAGGTGAAATATCATACAACAATGTTTACGATGCTGATTCTGCCTTAAGATGTGCTCTTGCTCTGCAACGAATTTTCAAAAAGCCAAGCGTATGTATAGTCAAGCATGGGAGTCCCTGCGGAGCGAGTGTAGCTGACGATCAATCTGAAGCTATAAGGAGGGCATGGGAGTCAGATCCTATATCCGCTTACGGAGGCGTAATTGCACTCCCGTTTAAAATAAAGTACCCTTCCGCTGAGCAACTTAAAGGGAAATTCTTTGATGTTATAGTTATGTTGGATTCTGATGCCGAATCACAAATGGTTATTTACAATAAGAACGCAAAGATAATAAAGGTAGGAAAGGAAGCCATCGATTCAACGGAAAAGATTATGGAAATAAGAAGTGCTCTTGGAAGCTACATAATTGAAATTTACTCTGATAATGAAGAGGATATACAGAGCCACAATTTCAAACCGGCTTACACGTTCGATTTTTCGGATTCGGACATCAGGGAACTTGAATTCTCATATACTGTGGCAAGATTTGTGAAATCAAATGCGGTAGTAGTGTCATCAGGTTTTCAGACTCTGGGAGTAGGAGGGGGTTCTACATCTCGTATAGATGCAACAAAATTTGCACTGATGAAAACTAAAGAGTTTCTAAAAAGGCAAGAAGAAAGAGTAGAAAAATTTTATATATCATCAGATGGTTTTTTCCCATTTCCAGATTCAATCGAAACAATATACGAGGAAATAAGGTCTGTAGTGCCTGATTCTGAAATATTCGTGGCCCAGCCTGGTGGTTCAATAAGAGATGAAGAAGTAATTAAAGTGGCTGAAAAATTAGGAGTAAAAATGTTCATAACTGGGAAAAGATGCTTTAGGCACTAAAGGATCGGAGATTTCCACAAAGCTGATCTTATTATCTAACAGCAACTAATTTAAGAGTATGACACCGTTTCTGACTTTTGGGCTATTACTTGTAAATATGACGATAAAATTCGCAACGATAGCACCTGAGGGTACATTTTGGCACAAAACTGCATTGCAGTTGAAAAATTCTGTTGAGAAAGGTGAGAAAATAAGGATGATCATTTACCTTGGAGCATCTATGGGTGATGAGGTAGATATAGTCAGAAAACTTAGGATTGGACAGATTCACGGTGCAGCGATTACAAGCCACGGAGCGGAGGTGATCTCTCCTGAAATCAGAGCTTTTGACACTCCTGGTGTTTTTAGATCATATGAAGAATTTTTTACCATTAGAGAAAAGTTATTCCCTGAGCTGCAAAGAGCTTTTTATGAAAAGGGGTATATCCTTCTTTCGCATTTTGCTATAGGGTTTGTTTACATATTCTCAAGAAAAGAGAATCCATTGGGAACAAACCTGTGGGTATGGACTGGTGATATTCTTGCGGAAGCGCAGGCGAAGGAAATGTCTGCAGCCTTCAGGATCATTCCACTACAAATTACAGATGTATTGCAGGCACTTGCCACTGGTATGGTTGAGTCTGTACTCAATGCCTTCTACGCACTCCAATCATTGCAATGGGGAGGCTTTATAAAGTCATACATACCTGAACCGCTATATCTGTACACGGGAGTAGTCATAGTGAGAAAAGATATTTGGGATAAAATTCCTATTGCTCAAGAGGAAAAACAAAAAGGCGCAAAAGATATATACAAAAGTATGCTGGACATTGAGAGAGAGATAATTAAATTGAATGAACAAGTTGAGAAAGATATCAGAGGCTCTGTGAAAGTCATCCAAGATGAGAAAGTAATAGAGAAAATCAAAGAGCTGAACGAGAGAGTAAAAAGGAGGATTTTAGATGAGAAGCCAGAAATCAGAAGATTTCATAGCCTAATTGAAAAGGAGTTAGCAGAATTGCGAAGGGAAAGGTCTACGAGGTAGATTTTCAAATTACAAATTTTTTTTCAAATCCCAAAGGACGTCCAAGAATAGATCAATTTCTTTTTTTTGAATAACAAGTGGAGGAAGAATTCTTATTCTGATGTCTCCTTTATATGATTTTAGTACATTAGCTATTATTCCGCGCTCTATAAGAAATTGATTTATGTCTGTAGGCTTTTTTTTCAGATTGTTTTCATCGCCCAAAGTTATCCCGAGCATAAGTCCTTTCCCATCTACACCAAAGCCAATTTCTTCTTTTATTTTTTTTGCAAGGTAGTTACCCTTCACGGCAACTTCCCGGAGAAATTTCTCCCTCCTTACTCTGCTTATAACATAGGTGCCAGCAACGCAAGACAGGGGATTTCCTCCAAAGGTTGAAGCATGGAGACCTGGCTTTACGCACTCGGATATTTCCTCAGATACCGCTGTGACACCTAATGGTAAACCTCCGCCAATTGCTTTTGAGGAAGTCAGAATGTCAGGAAAAATGCCGTCCCACTCAAAGCACCAGAATTTTCCAGTCTTTCCAACTCCGGTCTGAATTTCATCAACAACAAGAAGGGTTTCTGTTCTTTTACATAGGTTGGCAAGCTCTTTGAGAAATTCTTTTGGAGGAGTGATGACGCCTGATTCTCCCTGAATTGGTTCCACGATGACCGCTGCATATTTGCCGGTTTTGAGTTCTGCTTCTACCGCTTCTAAATCTCCGTAATTTACAAAGTTAAAACCTTCAAGGAGGGGGTAAAATGGTTTTTTAAATTCTTCTTTCCAAGTGGCTGATAGTGCACCTGTGGTTCTGCCGTGGAAAGCTCCTACAAAACATAAGAAATTCATTTTCTTCCCTTGGAAGAATAATCTGGAGAACTTTATTGAGGCCTCTATGGCTTCTGCGCCAGAATTGGACAGGAAAATCTTGTACTTTTTCTGAAGAGTTTTCAGAAATTCCTCTCCGAATTTTATCTGGCTTTTGTCATAAAGAAGGTTTGAGACGTGTAGATATAGCTTTATCTGTTTTCTAAGAGCTGTCAGGAGTTCTGGAACTGAATGTCCTAAGACCATCACACCGATGCCAGAGATCATATCAAGGTATTTTTTTTTACCGGAATATATGAAGCATCCCGATGCTCTGTCAACAGAGATCGGATACTTTGAGTATGTGTTGAGAAAATAGTTGTGGTATTTATTATGCACCGGTTTATAGAAAATTTCTTTTTGAATTCTTTGGCTATGCAAATTTCAGTTTTTATTTTATTTTTATATTCCTTTTATTTTGTGCTTGATTTTCTGATGAAAAACTGGTTTTCCTTCTGTTTATTGATTAACCGATTAAATTGGTAGGATATGGAAAGGATTAAATTGGTTAAAAATATGGATTTCTGGCGATTCAGCTGGAGTTGGGATAAACGAAATAGTTCATCTGCACCCCCAAAATGGGATAGAAAGCAAAGTACTTTGTATATGACCGATTCATCTGCCCATTGCGTGTAGAGAAAGGGGAATTTATGAAAGAATGTAAGGAGACAAAGATATGACAAAGAAAAAAAGGATGAATTCGAAATTTAAGGGGTTGGTTTTCTTGCTTTTAAGGCTATTTTTTGTATTCATGATCTTCATAGTTTTCTCTATTTACGGTTGCGGTGAAGTAACAACGCCTACCAAACACTGTACTGACCCCGATTACCCATTATGGTGTCCTGATCATCGCTGGTGTTGTCCTTCTGGTTTCCCAATATCCTGCGGTGGTCTATGCTACAAAACAAGAGAAGATGCCGTGCGTAACTGCAGTGCGTCAATAGATACCTGCGAGCCTGAAAAGTAAAAGTCTCCCACCCCTTGGATGGGACTTATCTTAGATAATTGCAGAGGATGCCACCTATTACACCGTAGATATCATTTTATGAAAGTTTTATCTTTCGGAATTGATTTTGAGTATATGCTGTTGTGATCCACAATTTATTATATTGTTCCTTTTATTTTGTGCTTGATTTTGACAAAAAAAACTGATTTTCCTTCTGTTTATTGATTAACCGATTAAAATTGGTAGGATATGGAAAGGTTTAAAACATTTCTTCTGCTGACTGTTTTGACTGCAATCCTTCTTTTTATGGGGCAATTAATAGGTGGTAGAACTGGACTCACGATAGCTCTTGCTTTGGCTGGGGTTATGAACTTTATAGCATATTTTCTATCTGACAAGATTGTCTTAGCTATGTATGGTGCGAAAGAGCTCTCCGCAGCTGAAGCTCCTTCACTTCACAGGATTGTGGAGGAGCTCTCCGTATCGGCAGGGATTCCAAAACCTAAGCTTTACATTGTTCCTTCGCCTTCTCCAAATGCCTTTGCTACCGGGCGTTCGCCTTCTAATGGAGTAGTAGCGGTAACACAGGGTTTATTGAGAATTCTGAATGAAAACGAAGTAAGAGGAGTAATAGCGCACGAACTTGCACATATAAAAAATAGAGATACGCTTGTTCAGGTTGTTGCTGCAACAATAGCAGGAGCAATAATGTACCTTGCTAATATGCTGAGATGGAGCTTGTTTTTGTTTGGTCCAAGACACAGTGATGAAAGGGAGGGGGG
>CALHPK010000015.1 GCA_938036315.1 uncultured bacterium
TGCTGCAATTATGACTAACTCCCGAGCTATCTTAGGTAAGGGAGCTTATATTGTATCCCATCTTGCTGCAGTTGAAACAAACCCAAATGTTCTAAATAATCTTTGGGCATTCTATTGGCTTTGCACTGTAGATATGTCAAACTATATTGATAATCCTTCTTATCCATCACTTCGCTTAAGTAAAATCAAAGAAATCCCAATCCCCCTCCCCCCACTTTCCGAGCAAAAGCGCATAGTAAGTCAATTAGAGGCCCTACAGGACAAAATAAAAGCCCTCAAAGAAGCCCAAAAAGAAACAGAAGAGGAGCTTAAAGGATTGGAACAATCCATATTAGAAAAAGCCTTCCGTGGCCAGTTGTAAAACTATGAATCAAACCCTAAAGCTTCCAAAGGAATTGGCAGAAAGGATAAAAACTTAGCTGATGGAAAAAGAATTTTGGGAAACAAACCTTCCCAATGCCCTATATCCCCTTACCGATGGAGAAACTAACATAGCTTTTATCCATCTGGCACTATGCTTTTGCAATGTAAAAATAGCAAAGAAATATAAAGACCAGATATTAAACAATATTAGCTTACATATGCACATGCTACTGAAGGTGGCAACTTGAGTTATAATACTGACTTAATAGTTATAATGACTTAATTGCAACGAAAATTTTTGATTGTTAGCTTGAAACATACTTTATTCTTATTTATTTTATATTAGTGGGTAGGTGGCGGAATAGGTAGACGCAGAGGACTTAAAATCCTCTGGAGGGTAATACCTCCGTGCGGGTTCGAGTCCCGCCCTACCCACTTCATCCAAAGCACAGATTAAACTCAGTTTCTAAAATTGCCCTAAAATTGCTATGAATCTACCGCGTGAGTAGCTCAGTAAATTACTGTATAATAAACTCCGTAAAGTAAATGTTTATTATTCTGCCAGTCTCCAAAATCGCATTCAATCTTGAAATTAGCTCCTCCTTTAAAATGTACTGCGCTTCATATCCCCTTATCTCGGACATAGTTTTAGATGACAGCAACCCTATTACAGCATCCTTCAGTAGCGGTTCCTTCTCCTGTATCTCCGCAACAGTTATCCCCCTATCCACCTCAAAGGTCAGTGAAACCTTCAGAAACCTCGGGACATTTACATCAGCAAGGTTCACAACTAAAGAGTAACCTGGTATTAAAATTCCTTTCTTTGCAGCAACTTTAGCAACCTCAACCTCCTCCTTTTTCTTAGACTCTCCAAAAAATCCCTTGTATCCCCAATATCCAAGCGCACCAATTGCCAAAATTACTGCAAGATACATAATAAATGGGGGAATTCCGAACTTTATCTTTCTCTTAGCTTTCCTTTCTTCCTCACCAGCACCTATCTCTTCTATCAGCTCAATTTTTTCCTCCTCCATACTTAAATCTTAATCGCAATTTTATTTTTTTTCTTTTTCTCTACTAGCCTTTATCTGCTGAATCCAAAATAAATTCATAAGATTCATACCTTCTTTTAGACAATCTCTATCTTTTAGACAATCTCTATCTTTAGCTCTTCCGCCCGTGGAGACATGGGGTCAACATACAATATCCTATGATTCCCTGTATCGCAAATCACAATTGACCCCTTAATTATTTTTACATCCTCTGGTTCAAATAACCTTTTATTTGTTATCGTTATGGTGGAAACTGTGTTTTGGAATAGTACTCTTATAGCATTGTTGAGCATATCCGCAATGAAAATAACATCTTTGTATACCTCGAGAGCTGAAGGAGATTGAAAAAGAGACTTTCCAGCTGGACCATCTTTATGACCGCTACCATTTCCACCAGCCAAGACTTTTGTTCTACCTTCCGAAATTTCCTTTATCGAGTCAGTTCCAGAATCTGCAACTATAATCTTACCATCTCTATACAGTGCATAATAAGGAAAATCCAACTCCCCCCTAACTTCCTGAATTTCCGGGCGCTCACCTTGTAGCACATCTTTACTTATTTTGAACACTTTGCCCACATGTGACACCACAACAAAACTATCGCCCCCATATGATATACTTTTCGGAAATGGCAAATCTATCTCTACTGGCACATCCTTTCTCTCAAGATCTATAACTTTTATACGATGCCCAAGGTAATCACACACAAGCAAAAATCTTCCGTCCTCCGAAAAGCATAAACCTTCTGGATGTTCAAACTTTATATCTTTGAAAACCCCATCGGTCTGATTTTCTCTATTTCCTTTACCTTTATCTTTGCCATCGCTTTCACCCTTTCCACCTATGATGTAGAGCAATTCATAAAAACTATTTAGCATCAGAACCTCTTTTCTTCCACTATTTGATATCGCAATAAGTCTTGATTCCTTGTGATATGCTATCTTTGTTGGGAAATATAAGCCTTTGTAAAATTTCTTTTCGTACTGCAGCAGTTCAAAATCCCCAGATACAGATCCTGGGTCACCTGTTGTATTTTTTTCTTTTTTTTCCTCATCTTGTTCCTCTTCATTTTCTTCCCATTTCTCTTTTTCCCAATCTATTTCAGGTGATTCTGTGTGGCAACCTTCGGTTTTTGCTCTGCCGAATCTTATAAAGTAATTGAAGATTTCCTCAGCTCCCTGAATCTTCCCGATAACATTGGAATTTTCATCTGTCATCACTAGCGCTGGTAATTTTGATATGAGTAGCGAACTTGCCAAAGTTCTGTCAATATCTATAGCCACTGGAATCTTTATGCAAAATCTCTTTATGATTCTCACAACCGTTCTTTCGGATCTCTCCCCTTCACTTTCAGGTGAAAATATGGCAAACCTTTCACATTGGAATTTATCCGCTATTGTTTGAACATCTGTTACGTATCTCCGAGAGAAGAAGATAAGAACAAAAGGAGGTTTCTTTTTGTATATATTCTCATTCAAGTTCAGCCATATGAGGCTTGCTGGGAAATCTACTTTCTGATACCCAATTATTTTTTCAAATATCACTTTTGCTGAGTAACAAGTCCGATCCTCTCTATTCCAACTTTTTTTATAGTATCCATAACTTCTATAACTACCTCGTATTTTACATTTTTGTCTGCTTCTATAGCTACTTCCTTCTTTTTCAGTTGAGCTAACACATTTTCGAGTTCCGCCGTGCTCCTGATATAAAGCCCATTCACTGTTATTTTGCCATCTCTACTTATTGTTATAATGGGGATATCCTCCGTTTGTTCTGTCAACACTGGAGATTCAGCTCGAGGAAGGTCAACTTCAAAAGAATGTTTCAAAACAGGAGCAGTTATCATAAAAATTATGAGTAAAACAAGCATTATATCGACAAGCGGGATAACATTTGGAGAAGCTTCAAAGTCCGCATCAGAATCAGCTCTCCTAAACTCCATATTTAATTTATTTTATTCATTAATTCAGTTACATTCTGAAGACTGGATATTTGGGTTCTGAAATTTCTGAGTTGGAAGATACCTCAAGGCATATAGCAAGTACTTCTCGTGTATTTTCAGGAAAAATTATTCCATCATCCCAAAGCCTTGAATCTGAATAAAGTGGGCTACCTTCAGTTTCGTACTTTTGGAATATTTCATTGTATATTTTCTCTTCTTCTTCTCGAGACAGTTCTAAACCTTGCCTTTTAAGCTGATTTTTCTTTATTGTGATAAGGACCAAGGCAGCCTGCTTTGCTCCCATAACTGAAATTCTCCCGGTAGGCCACATAAAAAGGAAACGCGGTTCATATGCTCTTCCCGCCATCGCATAGTTACCGGCTCCGTGTGATCCCCCTATTATTACCGTGATCTTAGGGACCGAAACGGTGGCAACAGCCTGCACCATCTTGGCACCATGCTTTACTATCCCTCCCTCTTCATACTTCTTACCAACCATAAAACCAGCTATATTCTGAAGAAACAATAATGGAATCTTTCTTTGGTTGCAAAGCTCAATAAAGTGAGCACCCTTTAGTGCTGATTCTGAAAATAAAACTCCATTATTGGCTACTATACCGACCAAAATCCCCTTAATTCTAGCGAAACCACAAACGAGAGTTTGTCCGTATAATTTTTTGAACTCTAAAAATCGTGAGCCATCGACTATCCTCGCTATTACCTCTCTCATATCAAAGGGTTTTCTTAGATCTGGGGGAATTATTCCTAAAACCTCATCTGGGGGATACAATGGATCTTGATAATCATCAATAGCTGAGATCTCTTTTCTTATTCTCTTTGGGTTTGAGAAATCTCTTAATGTAGCAATTATAGCCCTTGCAATCTCCAGTGCTGATTGGTCGTTATCAGCAATATGATCGACAACTCCTGATGTTCTGGCATGCAGTATAGCACCTCCGAGCTCCTCTTCTGTGACATCTTCTCCGGTTGAAGCCTTGACAAGCGGAGGACCACCAAGGTAAATGGTACCAGTTCCTTTCACAATCACGCATTCGTCACTCATTGCCGGAACATACGCCCCCCCTGCGGTACACATACCCATAACAACTGCTATCTGCGGTATGCCCTTTGCACTCATCCTTGCCTGATTGAAAAATATTCTTCCAAAATCATCCTTATCTGGGAACACCTCAGATTGAAGTGGTAAAAATGCACCTCCAGAGTCGACAAGGTAAACTATAGGAAGTCTGTTTTGCTCTGCAATTTCCTGAGCTCTCAGGTGCTTCTTTACCGTCTCTGGAAAATATGACCCCCCTTTCACAGTAGCATCATTTGCAACTATAACAGTGTAGTTCCCACATATCTGCCCTATCCCTGTAATTATTCCAGCCTGGGGGACTTGGTTTTCATACATCCCGTAGGAAGCAAGAGGAGAGAATTCCAAAAATTTTCCGTCATCTACAAGCTTCTCTATCCTCTCTTTAGCGAGAAGTTTCCCTCTGCTTTTGTGTAGCCTTACCGCCTCTTCATCTCTTCTCACCTTTACCTCATCAATAATGGATCTATATCTATCCACTACTTCTTTGTTCTTTGAATAGAATTCCTTGAACTCCTCAGAACTTGTCCTTATATTGGATTTTATCACCGGAAATTCATCATTCAACATCTTATCTACTGATTTTTCGAGACTCATTGTAAAAGAATATTTAAAGCTACACGAATATTTTGGTCAAATACAGATTTAATTAAATTGCAAAATCGGACTGCACAATATCTAAAACTTTGGATAAAATGCCTAACTTAAATATGTGATAGTAGAACTTATAAGAGACTATGCATATCATATAAAAAAGATGGAAGTTCCCAAGAATATCTACGATTTTGTCAAGCTACAGATCGAAAATCTTGAGCTCTCAGCTAAGGCTGGGAAAAGGAAAGTAAAATTAAATCACAAGATTTTAGAGAAACTCAACTTACCAGATCAGATCATTCAACTTATGCACAACTCAGCTTCATCTGTAATATACGATTGGGATGATTATCTTTTCGCTGGACACACAGGGCACTCAGCAGTGTTTACATCGAAGGCTTTCTCAAACAAAGAGGAGGAGATAATAAAAGCTACACTTTTGGGTAATGAGATTGGAGGGAGAATCGGAATCCTAACTCTTATTGGTCCTCTAAATGGTCAAATGATGACACACCTACACGGAATTATTTCAGCAACGGTCACAGAATTTCTCCTTGGAGACATAAATAAAATCCCTCAAAGAGTCCTATTGTACCTTGCAAATCCGAACTTCCTGACTTTTGGAGGTTTTTTTGAGCACAAGGCATCAACCGTTATTTCTCCTATTTTATCTGGTGTACTATCATCGCTTTTTGAACTAAGCTATAGCGGAATCCAATCCATTGAACAGGAGTTTTTTAATCTCTACTCCTGGGGTAACTCATATAAAATAGCAGAGAGTCTCTTCTCTCCCGATTTTTTCCTAACTGAGACACTTATGATAAAGAAACTTCCTGGTTGCGCCTATGTGCTACCACAACTTGAGTCAATAATATCACTGAAGGAGAGAATAAAAAGAGAAGACGGAGAGTTTATATCTTCATGTATTGAGTATATACGGGTTGAGTATTCTATAATTCCTGCCATACTTGACAAAATAGTTTCAAAGTTCAGTGGCTCTGCGTTTGCTCCGCAATTTTCAACACCACTTTGTCTTGCTATTGCACTTACTGACGATTCATTCTCGTTCACCTCTTACGACAAGTACGAAAATAGAAAGGGAGATATCTTACGGCTTCTGAATAAAATCTCTCTCATACATAATAAAGAATTTACAAGGCAGGTACTTGAAAGCTTAAGATATATTCCTATTCCAGATGTTTCATTAAGTTCACTAAAGAAAGCGGTGCCAAGGATAGCTGATTTTTTTTGGCTTCTTAAGGATTCTATTATTGTTGGCCTGAATGCCCTGACCAGCTTAAAAAGGAATACAAAAATCAATAAAGAAAATCTTCAGAATTTAGAATTCATATTCCCAGTCCGCATCCTACTCAAATACAAGGGGAAAATTCTCGAAGAATCAAGAAAAACACATTCCTTCCGCATAAAAGATAAAGAACTAATAAGTAAATTCATATCACAAAAAGAAAAAATGATAATATCAAATCTTTCATAATAAATTCAAATTTCATAATACAATTCAAAAAATTCTTATCTATAAATTCTTATCTATAATTCTATAATACAACTTAAAAAATTTCTGCCCCCTTTATTTTAAAGATATTTTATTTCGATTCGAAAATCTTTCACATACACTCTTGTGAAAACAAAAGAAAGGTATCTGGGAACTTATCTTTATATGCGATCAATCGATACGTAAAAAAATTGAGAAAATCAAAAAATGATGTCCCAATAGAAAAATATTAATGGCTATGGTAGAAGAAAAGGTAGTTAAAGAGTATGAACCTGAGGTAGTATCGATAACAGAAGAGGCTATCAAGAAATATATAGAAGGTGTAAGTGAAGATAATCCTTTTTATTTAAAGGATATTGTAAAAGCTCCCCCACTTTATGCTACAGCCCTATCTGTACCATTTACAGGAAGAGTACTGCTAGATGATGAAGTCAACCAGGGTGTAAACCCTATGAGAGTTGTGCACGGGGAGCAGGATTCAAGAATATACGAACTGATAAAGGCTGGCGATGAAATAAAAATTCTGACTAAATTCTTAGGAAGAGAGGAGAAAGAAACAGGAACGCTCTTTATAATCAAAGCAGAGCAATTAAATAACAAAACCGGGAAAAAAATAGGAGAAGGCTACCACATCTACTTTATAAGAGGAGAAAAAAAAGATAAAACTCAAAAGAAGACAGAAGAAGCAGAGAAAAAACCTGACGAATCAAAGAAAATATATGAATGGAAGATTAAGGTCGCAAAAGATCAACCTATAAAATATGCTGAAGGCTCCGGAGATAGATTCCCAATACACACTGATGAGAATTTCGCAAAAGCTATGGGATTTCCTACAATAATACTCCATGGTATGTGCACTATGGCTTTTGCTATCAAATCAGTAGTAGACAATGTTCTGAACAGAAACCCTGAAAGAATAAAAAGGGCAAGGGTCAGATTTTCGAAAATTGTCCTTCCAGAGCAGACCCTGACCTTCTGCGGATATGAAAGTGATCAGAAACCAGAGATAGGAAAAAAGAGAATCGACATAATCGCGGTAAACGATAATGGAGAAGAAGTACTCAAAAACGCATTTATTGAAGTCGACTGATCGCTGAATCAAACCTCCCAAATTTTCCATTTTTCCCATAAAAATCATAACAGCTCCTTATATTTTGTATAATTATAATTATTTCATAAAAGGGGGTATAGGCATGATAAAGGAATTGTATAGGGTAAAGTTAAAGGGACAGGCAAGCTCAAACTTCCTTGCAATATCGATACTTGTAGGTTCGCTAATAGTAGCAGGTTCTATAGTATGGGGGATAAAAAGTTTCCAAAATTACATCACAAATCTTGGGAGAAATCTTCTGGCACCGCAACAGGCGGCAAGAGTTCCTCAACCTCAACAACCTCAACAAGCACCACAACCACAGCCACAAGACGTACCAGAGCTACCACAAATTGATGTATCGCAAATAGCTCAAGCTCCAGATTACAGAGTGAAGGGAAAGAAAGATGCTAAAGTAACAATAGTAGAGTATTCCGATTTCCAGTGTCCATTCTGCGCTCGTTTCACAAGGGATACACTACCGCAGATCATAGCTCAATATGGCGATAAAGTAAAAATTGTTTTTAAACATCTTCCACTACCATTTCATCAGTTTGCCCAGAAGGCAGCCGAGGCTACCGAATGCGCAGGTAAACTCGGAGGAGCAAAGGCATTTTGGGCTATGCACGATAAATTATTTCTGGAAGGACAACCAACTGGCAGACTTGATATCTTATCTATAAAACAATTTGCAAAAGAAATAGGACTAGATGAGAAAAAATTCTCCCAATGCCTTGATTCCGGGGAAATGGCAGGAGTGGTCGCACGAGATCTTGAAGAATCTCAAAGACTCGGAGTCAGAGGAACACCTACCTTTTTTGTAAATGGTAAAGTAATAAGGGGTGCTCTGCCTTTTGAAGCGTTCAAACAGGTCATAGATCAAGAACTGGGTAGCTAAATACTCTTCTTTAATCTTTGGAAGAAATCTTTAACCTTTGGAAGCCTCTTTTTTCCTCTCCTCTTGCTTAGCCCGAATCTCAGCTCTTCTTTCTTCAGCAGATCTTACAAATTTCACCCCCTTGTAATAGCCGCATTCTGGACATATCCTGTGGGGGAGTTTATAAGCTCCGCAATTTGGACACGTACTGAAACTCGGGACAGAAACCGTAAGAAATGCTCTCCTCCTCCTTGCTCTCATTCTCCCTGGTTTTGACTTGGGAACTCCCATAACGCTAATTTTTGAATCAAAAAACAAAAAGTGTGAAAAATCAAGAATTTCAAAAATCATAAAACAAGCTACACACGCTTTAAGTTTGCTATATGAGAAAACTTGTAGGGATAATAATGGGGAGTGATTCTGATTGGGAGATTATGAAAGAGGCAGCAGAAATTCTTGACAAATTCGGAGTTGGGTATGAAGTAGCAATCGTCTCTGCTCACAGAACTCCAGATAGAGCCTACGAATATGGCAGGAATGCTGAAAAAAACGGATTAGAAATTATAATTGCTGGAGCTGGCGGAGCTGCGCATCTGCCAGGAGTTATTGCTGCGCTAACAAATATACCAGTGATAGGAGTTCCGATCAAAACCCAAGCTCTGGGAGGACTAGATTCTCTTTTATCAATAGTTCAGATGCCCAGCGGAGTCCCAGTTGCAACTGTTGGAATAAATGGCGCAAAAAACGCCGGACTCTTGGCCATACGCATTCTATCGCTGAAACATACAGAGCTAAAAGAAAAATTAGCTGAATACACAAAAAAGATGAGAGAAGATGTCCTGAAAAAATCCAAAGCTTTGGAAGAAATTAGCTCCAAAGATCACGCCTGAGACCTTCCTTGTTTCTGCTTTAACATCATAATGTAAGCTAAAACTTTGGCAACCGCTTTGTAAAGATCCTCTGGAATATAACCCCCGATTTCGGTTGATCTGTATAGAGCCCAAGCAAGGGGGGGATCCTCATATATCGGCACGCTATGGTTGCGAGCTATCTCAATTATTTTTTCAGCGATCAAATTCATCCCCTTGGCTACAACCTTCGGAGCTTTCATCTTACCCCTTTCGTACTTTAGGGCAACAGCAATATGTGTCGGATTAGTTATAACCACGTCTGCACGAGGAACTTCTGCCATCATTCTTGTCCTTGCCATCTCAAACATCCTCCTTCTCAACCTACCCCTGACCTGAGGATCTCCTTCATACCTTCTCATCTCCTCCCTCAATTCTGACCTTGTCATCATAAGAGACTTCCACCAATCCCATCTTTGGAAAAGATAGTCAGCAACAGATAATATAGCAAAGAATGAAAGCACCAACATAGAAATTTTGAATACAACAGAAGCTGATTTCGGTAGGACACTCCCCATATCGATACCGAAATATTCGTCAACAACATCCCGACTCAGGAACAAGATCAGGAACATCACTCCCAAAACTACAGAGGCCTTAATTACTGACTTTGAAAATTCAACGAGAGATCTGACGGAAAAAATACGAGAAATATTTTCAGCTGGATTAAATTTTTCCATTCTAGCTTCGAAAGCCTTGGGTGAAAGTACGAATCCAGATTGAATAATATTTCCTACTATAGCGAATATAGCAGATATAAGAAGAATAGGGAAAATCAATTTTACGATTATGCTAAAGATCTGTCCAATTAGACTTGATGAAACTTCTTTGGCAGAAATCAGCCCCACCCCTTCTGCAAAATTTTCAACGATGCTTTGTCCTGAAAACCACAGAAAGACTATAATGGAGATGAGTATAACGAGTCCCGTAATCTCTCTCGATTTAGGGACAATCCCTCGCTGATATGCTTCTTCAATTTTGTGCGGTGTAGGTGGCTCAGTCTTTTCTAATTCTTCTTTCATAAGAAAATTTTAATCATTACACTTCTGAGATTAGGTTATTAGAACTGAGTAAGTCAGAGCAATAGAACTTTAGTATTCTCTGATACTTTCCATTATTCCTTCTCCTCCCCCTTTATATTCTCTCCGTTTTATATCACCTATATACTGAGGGGGTTCAACAAACCATCTTCCATCCTCTTCGAAAAGAGTTAGATAATAACTGAAACGGATGTCATCAAGTGGATACTTCTTTTTGAGCCTAACATAAACTTCAAATTTACACCCTTTACTATTCTCGTCGTAATAAGAACTCAGTATTGAGAAATTTTCAATGCTCCCGTAGAAAGCTTTCTTGTCTCTTACCTTGTATGTTAGGGATGCTACAAAAATATCGATATCATCTTCTGATCTGAAAAAGTCCTCTATATATTTTCTCGTGTTGATATCTTTTATATCATAGTTTGAAAGAATCTGGAGAAGTCTCACTACAACTTCTTTAGCTTGTGTACATCTTTGATCAAAAAATTCAACTCTCTTTGCAGAGCATGAAAGATAAAGTGAAAAAGTTACAACAAAGGTAAAAAACATAGTTTTTGCTTTGATTTTGCAAAAAGGCATAAAGAATATTTTCGTAGATTTGAAATCATCGATCTATTTTTCTAATATTAATATAACTATGAGGAGGATGTATTTGATTGCTGGTGTCATATTTTTAGCTACAGGGTTGATATTTTATGGTTGTGCCAAAAAGCTTCCCCCTGAAGCTGAACTGCAGGCGGCAAGGGAGGCACTTCAGCGAGCGAAACAAGCTGGTGCAGAAATTTTTGAAGAGTACAAACTTGCTGAAAAATATCTTAAAGAAGCAGAATCTCTGGTAGAAGAGAAAAAGTACGATGATGCAAGGACAAAAGCAATAATCTCAAAGGAATTTTCCGAGCTTGCACTCAAAAAATTGGAAGAGGCAAAAAGAGAAGAAGAAGGTAAAATTAGACTTGTGGAGCGTGAACCAGAATTTAAGGAAACAAAACTCCCATCACCATTTGAAATAAAGGGTATAAATCCAGATGACGTTATTGGAACTGCAACACTTGGGAAGGGCTATATATTGAGACAATTCGAGAAAGTTTATTTTGACTTTGATTCAGCCGCTATTAAAGAAGAGTATAAAGAAATTTTGAAGAAGAACGCCGAAATAGCTAGAAGGATTTTAGATGAAAACCCAAAAATAAAACTCCTCATTGAAGGACACTGTGACGAGCGAGGAACAAGCGAGTACAATATTGAGCTTGGATGGAGAAGAGCTAACGCCATAAAAAGATACCTTACTTTGCTTGGAATTCCCGAAGACAGGATAGTCGTTGTTTCTTTTGGCAAAGAATTTCCTGAGTTTCCCTGCCCTCCTCCCCACTGCTACAGCGAAGAAAAATGGTCAAAAAATAGAAGGGGAGTATTTGCAATAACAGCGAAAGATTAAAAATAGCAGGAAGACTAAGCCAAATCAGTTAACACTTTTGGAAAGCAATTTAAAGATACTAAAGCATCCCCTTTTGAGAAAAGATATAGAAAAAGATTGATTTTTTCAAAGTTTTTTAGGATTCCTTCATCCTAACTTTCTTTGCTAAGAGTAATTTTATAAATCATTAGTATTTTATTATATAAATCATTCACATGCAAACAAAACATATTCTTTCTTAAGAATATAGTGGATTTTAAATTCAGAAACTACCTTGCACATATCAGATGAAGACCTAAAACATTTTTCCGATTGACATAAGATATATTTTATTTCTTTATCTTTTATAAATTCTTTGAACATCTCTTGCTCCTCCTGAATATCAAATATAATAAATTTTCCCCCCTCCACAAATGCGCCGATATACCCTTTAATAAAAAATTCACAATAAGGTGATGACCACATATGTCCAAAAACTTTTGCTTCTGTCTCTTCATATATTATCCCCGCCTCTTCGGTGATTACTCCCACAATATCTAAACTTTCAACCATTATTTTCATACTTCTAACCACCTCTTTTATTTGAGATACTAAACTTTCATACTCTTTGTATTTAAAATTGGCAAAACTTGGATGTGCCGACAATATCAAAAAGACAGTTAAGAGATAAGATAATGTGCCAATTGGAAAAAGTAGTTTCCTAAGTTTTGAATTTAATTCAGAGATAAGGTGTACACTTGTTATAAAGAAAGCTATAAATTCAAATTTATAAAAAAATAAGGCTTTTATCAGAATGCTCGGTATAAAATGGGAAAACAAAAACAAAATAGCCTGGATAAAAGAAAAAATAATATCTTCAGAAATTTCCTTCTTTATAAGTTTGTATATTATATAGGCAATACAACATAAAATTAGCGGATTGAAAAGTATGATAAATAAAATTGTCTGTGAGAATACATATGTAAAATTTTCTCCGAAAAATATTTTTTCAATCATTTCTTCGCTAACTTCTTCAGTAAGTGGTTTTACATACTTCAGAAATTGATAAACAAACAAAAAGATAAAGGGAATAACGAAAGAATGTATCAGGATTATAATTTTTAACTTTTCTTTAACCTTTGGGAGATATAAAAGTCCAGCGATCAACACAGCAAAAGCAAAGGTTAGATTAAAGAAGATTGAGATAGCAGAGAAGATAGAACAAATTGCTATATCTTTAGTATTTTGGGTAAGTAGAAAGTCTTTTAATTTTTTCCAAGCATAGATAAAAAATACCGAAGGCAATAAATGAGCCACAATGTCTCCTCCGTGCATCCATCTTACATTTTTTGATATAGCGTATGGGATTATGACGAAAATGAAAATTTCTCTATTCTTGAAATTTTTTGAAATTATCAAAATAAAGAAAATAAAAAATAAAAACAATAACATATTTACAAGACCATAAACCAATTTTCGATATTGTTCAGGAACAAGAGTGAAAACTAATGAAAGCCAGAAAACTGAAGCACCATTATAATACGAAAAAATATAACCATCGTTTAATCTGGGATCTTTGGATGCTAAAGATAGATTTGATATGTTTTCCGCCATCTTTTTAGCATATACGAATTGATGAACATTAAATCCTAAAAAATACATTCTTTTTATCTCACTTATATCTAATGGAAAAGTTTTAAGAAAGGAGTAAAAAGTAAAAGTTGAGACAATGAAGATGACAAAGAATTTTCTACTACCCATTTTTAAAGCGATAGTTTCAATAAATATCTAAAATATCAAAAAAATTATATAATTTCAATAATTTGAAGATTGGGATATAGGAGATGATTCTTCTTTTGGGAGCGACTGGGTTTACTGGAGAGATGATAGCGATTGAGCTTGCAAGAAGCACAGATTTGATATTGATGGGCAGAAATGAGAGAAGGATTAGGCAGTTATCAGGAAAGATAGAAAAATGCACAGGGCAGAAGGTAAAATTTTTTCAGATTTCGTCAATAGATGAAATTAGTAAATTTGATCTCAAAGGATTTGGAGTCAAAGCTATTTTAAATTTATTAGGACCATACTCAAAATTTGGAGAAAAGGTGGTTTTATATGCTTTGAACAATGGCTTAAATTACCTTGATATTACAGCAGAAGCGGAATTCATAATAAATGTATGGAAGAAATATAATTATAAAGTATTGGAAAAGAAGTTTCTATTTATTCAAGCGGTTAGACTTATATCTGCGGTAGGTGAGTTCATAATAAACACATTTCTTAAGAATGTGGAAGAAAAACCAAAAAAAGTATTTCTTCTTTATAATTTCCCTTTTATTGTAAGTACTAAAAATCTAAGAAGTCTTTTTTACCTTATCTCAAGCCCACCAGTTCATACCAAACTAGAAAGTATATGGTGGATGGGGTGGAATGGATAAAGGAACAACCTAAATTTACTAAATTTAATGGTAAAGATTATATTTCGCTACCAACGTCAGAAGTAGCAACCATTCCAGGAATAATAGAAAGCGGAATAGAGTTCAGAACTTTTATCGCTATACCAAAGTTACTTAAATTTTTTATTAAGTTTCTAATTACGATAAACAAAGAAGAAGCAAGAAAGGTGGTAAGGTAGGTGATAAGAGAAATATATCCCCCTTCATATTGAATATCTATATGTAAATGTATAAATTATTATTATGGCAAGCGTTTTGCTTATCCATCCATATTGTGAAACAAAAGATGGCTACTATTATACAATAATGCCTATGGGGCTTATTTCAATAGGAGACATGCTTCAAAAAGATGGACATGAGGTAAGAATACTAAATGTAGGTTTAGAAAAGAAACATAATAGGAAATTTTCTATTGAGGAGTATATTAAAAAATTCTCGCCCCACTTTGTTGGTATAGATATGCACTGGTACCCGTATATGTACAATTCAATTAAATTAGCAAAGATTGCAAAAGAAAATGGATGCATAACTATACTCGGTGGCATCACCGCTTCAATATTTGCTAAAGAAATCTTGGAGTTATTTGATTTCATTGATGGGGTTATAATCGGAGAAGGTGAAATTCCATTTTCAATAGCCGTAAATAAATGGAATAATAGGAAGAAATCCCAAACTTTGCTTACAGAAATAACGGAACAATAATCCTACCTAAAAAATATACCTCTTCATCCGAAATGATAAATTCATTTGATTTTTACAACTTTGATATAATAGAAAATAAGGAGTTATATCTCAGATCAACATCGACAACAGGGCAATACATAATTACAAATTCAAAATATATACCCCAGAAATTATATTTCCTATTTGTTGGTAGTGGATGTTCTAGTGTATGTTCATATTGTGCTGGTAATGCATATTATTTTAGCAGTGTAGGGATAAGAAAACCTATCTTTCGTGACACTAAAGTTATTGTGAAGGATATATTAAGGTTGCAAAGTATGGGGGTAGATATACTTTATGTGGAGTTTGACCCAAAACCATTCTCCGAAAAGTTTTATAATGAACTTTTTAACGAATTGAAAAGTGTAAGAAGGAAATTAGAGCTTGGATTACACTTTGGAGTTTGGGCAGGAAGGCTCCCATCAGAAAAAATGATAGAATCTATATCAAACATCTTTCCAAGAGAAATGGCATAATCGAGCTGAGTCCTGAGTCTATGAATGGGAAAATAAGGAAAATGAATGGAAGAGGACATTACTCAAATGATGAACTTATTGCTACGTTAAAGAAAATCTTAAAAAGTAAGTTATCAGCTTGTATGTTCTATACGGTTGGATTACCTTTTGAAAGCAGGAAGGAGGTATGGGAAACAATTGAATCTGCTCGAAAAATGCTGGATTATAGAGTAATGCACAGTGTATTTGTAATCCCTATAGAGCCTGGATCTCCTATGTGGCTATTTCCACAAAGATATAAGATGAAACTGTTCAGAAAAACTTTCTTGGTTTTTTCCTTCATTCTTTTTCCATTTCAGAAGGGATCTATCCTGAGCATCCGATAGGCTATGAGACAGAGCTTCTTTCAGAATATGACAAGTTCAAAGTTTTTCTCTCCATTATCCTTAGAGATTACGAAGGTATATGGAAATTTAAGAGGCTTTGATCTTTTCCATAATTCTTATTAAGGAAAAGCGCGTAAGTTTTATCTTTGAAAAAAATAGAAATGCTTTGTTTGCAAGCTTGGATTTCAATAATAAGTTTAAAAATGTTTGGATAATTTCGCGTCTCCTTTCAATTAGGAAGAGAAATATATTCTTTATGTGCAAATTGGCATAGATATAGGCTTTCTTCTGTAATTTGACCAACTCGTAAGGTTGTATATTAGTCCATTCCATAGAGTAGGGGAAAGAAGATATATATGGAGAAAAGTAATCCCAATCATCGTCCTTGAACGTATATTTTCCTTTAATATATTTTTCGTAGATTTCAGTTCCTGGGTATGGAACTGTTATAGCGAATTTTGCACCACAAGTTTTCAGTTTTCTCGCAAATTTTATTGTTTTTTCAGACAGCTTTTTTGTCTCGCCTGGAGTTCCAAGCATATATAATCCCATTACTCTTATCCCAGCTTTTTTCAGTGCTCTTACTGCTTTTTCAACATGTTCCAGCTTAATACTTTTATTAATATTTCTTAAAATTTCACTATCTCCACCCTCTATTCCTAATGCAACAACACTGCATCCGGAAGATTTAAGAGCATCTGCTACTTCATCATCTATTACATCGGCTCTTGTCTCAGTACTCCAGGTCGTTAACTTTTGGATTCCTCTTTTTTCCATGTAAGAAAATATCTTCAGAGCTACTTTTTTTGATGGGGGGAATAATGGGTCGCAAAAGAAGAAATGCCCAACTTTATACCTTTCATAGAAAAGCTCTATTTCATTACATATATTTTCAGGTGACCTTATAACATATTTCCTACCAAGCTGCACCATACAGAAATTACAGCTATACGGGCAACCTCTTGACGCAAGAAAAGTAAGCACTGTTGACGGCTTTATTGGAGCCGGGGGTTTGTAATATTTCATATATTTTTCAAAAAACTCCCACGCCGGGAAATCGATGTTATCAAGTTCCTTAATCCTCTGCCGTTCTCTAATTTCTTGAGCTGTATGCAGAACAGCACCAGGAATATCAATTACATTGTCTCCTTCTACAAAATTCTTTTTAATCTCTTTTATTAGCTCAAAATTTCTTAATACTTCTTCAAAAGTTTCCTCTCCCTCTCCTACAACAACTATATCTGCAATACCGCGAGCAACTATCTCTTTCGCAAAATACGAAGCATGCGGTCCACCCATAATAACGAATGAATTCAAATTCTCCTTTATCGCTCTTGACAACTTAAATGAAAAATTAGCTGTTTGAGTAAGGACAGAAATACAGACAATATCTGGAGAAAATTCTTTTATTCTCTCAAACGCTCCCCTTATATCAAGCCTTTCTACGGAATTGTCAATAACTTCAATCTCATCTGTATACTTTTTGGCTATAGAAGAAAGATAACCTGCCCACAATGGGGGCATAGATACATAAAAAGCTTTAAACACTCCTGAGGACAAATTTATATTAGCTAATGGATTGAAAAATAGTATTCTCATTCTCTAACATTTTAATATTTTTGCGCTCTCGGAAAGCAATTTAAAGATACTAAAGCATCCCTTTTGAGAAAAGATATAGAAAAAGATTGATTTTTTCAAAGTTTTTTAGGATTCCCTCATTCTAAATCTCTTGCATTATTATTTCAATATGAACAATTTTAGTTCAAAAAATGGTGTGATTTTTAAATTCGGACTACAAAACATCCAAAACATCATAGCTTCTATACTCCTTATACTTGTCTTTGCAGGTTGCAAAAAAGAGGATACCATTAAGAAAAAAATCTCGATAGAGGATTTGAAGAAATCTATTGTCAAAATAACAACTTTTATATATTTGGAATCTAATAACAAGAGTTTTAAAGATTATGAGTTTAAAGGTTCTGGAGTGATCATAAATAATAATAAAGGAGAGCTAACAATCCTAACTAACTTACATTTAATAGATAAATGGTTAATTGCATCGTCCATAATCACAGATTATTACAAGAGCAGAGAAGGAGAAACTTCAGAAGAAGTCGACCCTGACCCTTTTTGCAAAAAATCTTGGGAGAATTGCCTTAACGATACGAATTGTCTGAAATATCTCATCATTGATTTCCTCTGTTATATTGAAAATGAATGCAAAAATTTTATTACGGATAAGTTAAAAAAATGTTCTAACTGTAGCAAAGTTTATGATTATTGCTATATTTATGGTTATGATACATGTCCTGATTACAAATGTGTGTATGATATAATAAGTCCACTATTACCTGAATTAAAAGAGGAAATCTATGTATCTAACTATCAGGGAATAGAAAAAGAAGCAGAAATTTATGACATACCATCTTGTCCAGATCTTGATCTTGCAAAGATAAAAGTTAAATATCCAGAAAATATAGACGTTAACACTGTTACTCTTACTAATGACTTCAAACAAGGAGATGATGTTTACGCAATTGGTAACCCTCTATCATTAGAATTTTCTATAAGTAAAGGGATTATCTCTGGTATACGTACCTATAAAGAACTTTTTACTACTTCCAGTTATAAACCACGATGTGATTTTGAAATAATACAGACAGATGCGGCAATAAACCCTGGAAATTCCGGTGGAGGACTTTTTAAGGCAACAACAGGAGAATTAATCGGAATTAATACATGGGTAATAATTGGTACAGGCATAGGATTTGCCATTTCATTAAGAAACATAGATACACTATTCAAAGTTTATAAATCACCAGCATATGATTATAAGAGTTCATTTCATTTCAACACATTGGAAATACCCTATAATGATACAGTAAAAACTACGCTCTTAGAAAGCAGTCTTAGGATAGATTTATACCTTAAAACCATCCCCAAAATCCCTCCCATACCTTGAAAAATTCCTAAATCCCATATCTCTTGAATTATTTTATATCCATTATATCCATAAAGATACTTTTGTAAATTTGTAAATATATCTTTGAAATTCTCCTATGCATCAAAATATTTCCATTTCTAAAAAATCTTCTTCCCTCTTTGCACAAAATGTATTTCTCATCCCCTCTATCTCTCCATAGAGTTTTCTTATCTCAGCTTTCTCGTTCTTCTGTGTCTCTGAAATAAATTCTAAGTAAATTTGAAAACATAATCCTAAGTTTCCTTGTTAAGAGCATCGGTTAAATACTGCCTACATATGTCGACGACATCAAGCCTAATCTTGGTTTCTTCTCCATTGTGGATAAATCTACAGTAAAGTGTGAAAAAATGAACAATTATTGTTAAAATCTAAAAAACATGAACAAAAAAGAATTACTTAGCATAAAGACAACGGGTGAACTCAAAAAGGCAAAATATAAAGTTTTATCTGTGAGAGAAGAGATAAGGAAGAATCTTCTTGAAAGATTAGAGAAAAATCAGACAATCTTTGAAGGAATCTGGGGTTATGAAGATACTGTTATACCGCACCTTATAAATGCTCTGGTGGCCGGGCATGATATAATCCTTCTTGGGGAGAGAGGTCAGGGGAAAACAAGAATAATCCGCTCAATCGTTAATCTTCTTGATGAATATGTGCCAAAAATCGCAGGATGTGAGATAAATGATAATCCATATGATCCGATCTGTGCAAGATGTAAAAGAATATTGAAAGAAAAAGGAGATGACACTGAGATAGAATGGATAGGTCGTGATGAAAGATTCGGAGAAAAGCTAGCCACCCCTGACACCACTGTTGCTGACCTAATAGGGGATATAGATCCGATAAAGGTCGCTCAGGGAAGAGTTCTTTCGGATCCAGAGGTGATACATTTTGGACTCATTCCCAGAACAAATAGAGGGATTTTCGCAATAAACGAATTGCCAGATCTTCCGGAAAGAATCCAAGTAGCTCTTTTCAATATAATGGAAGAGCGAGATATTCAGATCAGAGGATATAAAATAAGGCTACCTATAGATGTACTAGTTGTTGCTACCGCCAATCCCGAAGACTACACAGCGCGTGGCAGGATTGTAACGCCCCTGAAAGATAGGTTCAACTCTATGATACGAACTCACTATCCAAAGCGTAGAGATATAGAAATTAAGATTGCAAAACAGGAATCATTCCTCAGAACATTGGGAAATGGTATAAAAGTTGAGATTCCCGAATTTATAAGTAATATAATCTCCGAATTTACAATGCAGGCAAGGAAATCAGAAGAGATAAGTAAATATTCTGGAGTCTCCGTTAGGATGACAATATCAAATTATGATATTGCAGTAGCAAGCGCCTACAAAAGAGCCTTCGTCTTACATGAGAAATACGCAGTCCCCAGAATTTCTGATCTGCTATATATAATAACCACATCTATGGGTAAAATAGAAGTAGAGAGTATAGCGGAAAAATCCGAAGTTGAAATTCTTGAGAAGTTATTCAAAAAGGCGGTCAAGGTTGTTTTCGATGAAATTTATAAAATTCACGAATTTGAGCAACTTATCGCCCTATTCAGGGATGACTTCAAATTTGAGATATCAGATATGAAACCTTCGTCTGAATATAGCATAATATTTGAGAAAATAAAGGATCTATATCAATTGTCCTCGAGATTAGGTGGGAGAAGCGAGGCCGAATTCTTAGCATCTTACCTTGAATTCTTTTTAGAAGGTCTATATGTCTATAACAGATTATCAAGAGAAGCTATATCTGGCAGATATTACTACGGAGCTAATCCCTATATCAGAAGCTTGTAAATACAAAAGAATCTGAATTCTCATCACATAGAAATTCTACAAATTAGCAAATTTAAACATAAAATGGCTAAACTTTTTTAAGATGAAATTCATATATAAAAAATGGTACGAAGAAAGCTACACCGATTCCATCGAATTCAATGACGAGTTACACAATCTTATGGAAAAGACATTCTCAAACTCAAACCCAGCATCTCAGCTCGAAAATATGCTAAAATATGGATTCAATCTAAAAGATAAGCCAGTAATGGGAATTAATGATTTCATTCGCCAAATAAGAAGAAAAAAACTTGAGGAAATGAAGAAAAACTTGACAGGATCATATGAAGAACAGGTCTCCCAAGTCAAACAAGTAAAAGACACAGAACAAAAAGAGGTAAATTCTCAATTATCGGAAAAGTTCTCAAAACTTGAAGGTCAAAATCTTAAGCGAACCGAAAAGGAAAAATTGAGTGAACTTATAAAAGATCTTCAGGAGCGAAAGCAGATGCTATCAGAAATCCCAGAATCTTTCAGACAAGGATTAGAACGGCTCAAAAAATACGATGAAACAAAAAATTTTCTCTCAAAAGAAGCAAAAAGAATATTCGATGAACTCATAAAAAATTTCGATAAAATCCAGAAGTTGGAGGACTTCTTAAAAAAGCATCCCTATGGGTTCAAAGAAGGTCCTCCTCTCTCCCTCGATGAATCAGTGGAAACAGCAGATAGATTCAACAAACTCGAAGAAATAGAAGAAAAATTAAAGGATGGAGAAATAGGAGATATACCACCAGAACTCATAAAAGAACTACTCAGTGAACAAGATTACAGAGACTTTCTTAAACTGCACCGCCTCTACGAAATGGTTAAAAAATCCGGATTCTTCGTAGTAAAAGGTAATTCAATAATGTTGACTCCACAAGGAGTAAGAAAAATAGGATATAAAGTCCTAAAAGATATCTTTTCGGATATAAAAAGAGCAGTTTCAGGATTCCATCAAACAAAAAGGAGTGGCAACTATGAACTTGACTATGAGGACAAAAAAAAGTGGGAATTCGGTTCCAATATAAATATTGATATCCTTTCCACAATAGGGAACGCTATAATTGATGGAAGATTTGATAGAAACTCAGGTAAAATCTTTCTCAGTCCCGATGATTTTGTTATCTACAATAGGAAGTTCTCATCTATGGCAAGCTCCGCAATATTGATAGATACCTCCTGGTCAATGTCTTGGGGGAATAAATTTGAATGTGCAAAGAAAGTAGCATTAGCACTACATAGCCTCATATCATCTTACTTCCCAAACGATACATTCTACATAATCGCATTCTTCACGGTTGCTGTGGAAATAAAACCTCATGAACTACCCTCGGTTGAGCTTAATATGAACGATCCCTTCACAAATATGCAGGATGCAATAAGACTAGCGCGAAAGCTTTTGAGAAAATCTCCATCCGATGAAAAATACGTAATGATAGTAACAGATGGACAACCAACTGCATACTGTATAGGTAATAGAGTATTTGTGGAATGGCCAGTTATGGGATGCTCGCCAAACGCTATGAGAGAAACCCTGAAAGAAGTTGAAGGAGCTACAAAAGAAAACATAAAAATAAATGTGTTTATGGTAGATGACAATCCGCAGGTCGAAAAATTCGTAGAAGAAATGGTCAGAATAAACAAAGGGAAAGCCTTCTTTACAACCCCTGAATCTCTGGGAAAATATGTTCTTTTAGATTTTCTATCAAGGAAAAGAGCAGTTATAAAATAAAAAAACAGCTTTACAGAGAGATTCTAAACCACAATGATATTGCCGAATTCTTCTTAAAAAACCCGAAAAGAGAAATCTCCTCCCCCCCAAAGATATACCCATTAATAGACACCTCAAGCAAATCTATAGGCCGATACCCCAAAGAGCCCAGTATAAAATAACTCCTCAAATCTTTTGATTTGACAGGAATATCTAAAACTGAAATTCCAAGTAAGTTGAAAGAAGAATTCCCTATGTAAAATTCATATCTGAACGAAAGTGAAGGTAAAAAAGTGCCTTTCTCGATAAGAAGAATCTCCCCTGATGAAAGATTAAAAAACCCGCGAAAACTCGGAATAACAAATAAATTTGGAATCACTTCTCTTTCAATGTCAAAGGCAAAGGAGAAGAGATTAAACTCTTTCACCCGCAGATTATTATCTGGAAAATCTGCGAGCAAATAAAATGCTATATCACTTTTTAAAAGGTATCCTGATATATCGTAAGACCATCCCCCCCCACCCACATAGTATCTTTTTGGCTCGAGCTTAACAAAAGGCTCTCCTCTGGATAATGGCTCCAATATTTCCGCTGATGATACATCAAATTTAGAACTTAATCTCCCCGGTGTTCTTGCAAAATCACTCAAGAAAACATCATCAAAAAATGGGAGTGGGAAAATACTAAAACCTGAATACGCTACAAAAGACAAGCTGAGATTATCAAGTCTGGTATAAAAATTTCCGCCAAGCCCAAAGCTTTTCAGAACATCAGAAAGCTTAGATGGATAAGCCTTCACAACCGGAGCGATTTGTCTATCAACAAGAAGCCTAAGCTGACTATTATCTTTATCTCCTTCAAATGAACTATATAATGAGCTCCAGCTCAGTAGTGCCCAATTACTGCCAGTATCTAAAAACTTTGGCGGTGTAAAAAAAGGTTCGTAAATCAAATTTAAAGATGAATTTTCTCCCATCCAAACAAAATCCAAAAGAACCCCGGGAACTTTGGAAAATCTCGGTTCGTTGAAAAATCCCTCTGAGAAATCAGGTCTGTTCACAATATCAACTGGAGAATTTTCAACATTCCCCCAATTTATTATTTTTCTTCCAAAAGATAACTTTATATGCTCCATAAAGTATGATAAATAAAGCTCGTGAAGATTCATAGAGAACTCATATCTTGAAAACCCGCCATAGAAGTAACTTAAATCGATATTTCCTGAAAATAGAAAATTCAATGCTGATGTAGGCTTGTAAGATGACTCAAGAAAAAACCTCTGATGAAAACTGGCAAAGTCTTCAAATGAATTATCTTTTTTGATGCCTGCGAAAAATCTTGAGAGCGAATAGAACACTTCAGTATATCCAATATTCGGAAGTAATATAATAAAGACAGCAAGATGGTAAACTATTTTTTTCCTAAGATCAAGGTTCCTTGCCATAACTTAAAGAGTTGATATCTATACTCTTAATAATATCGCATACTTTTTCAATTTTGTCATCTGGGATTGTTAATGAAATTCTGAAGTATCCTTCTCCACCTTTACCGAAACCAATCCCCGGAGTAACTATTATGCCGTATTTGTCGAGCAATTCTTTAGCAAAATCTTTTGAGTCTCCATTACACTTTACCCAGATATAGAAAGTAGCATTAGTACGGTAGAAATTAAATCCAGCTTCTGACAAAGCTGACTCAAGTTTTTGTCGCCTTGATTTATATACATCTCTTATTTTTGGAGTTATTCTCTCATAGTTTTCGAGAGCTGTTCGTCCTGCAAGTTGAATAGCCCTGAACACTCCTGAGTCTGTATTTGTTTTGACCTTTAGCAGAGCAGAAATAACATCTGGATTCCCAACAGCGACACCAAGACGCCACCCTGCCATTGAAAAAGTTTTGGAGAACGAATGGAACTCAATTGCAGAAATGTCCCTCCGTCTTACCACCTCAAAAAATGACACAGGCTTTTTAGTTTCATCAGTATATATTTCAGAGTATGCAAGGTCGATCGCCAAAACGAATCCATACTTTTTAACAAAAAAAGAAAGCTTGTCGTAGTATTCAGCAGAAGCGCACGCTGTTGTTGGATTATTTGGATAGCACACCCACACCATCCTAGCTCTGGAAAGGATATCAGAAGGAACTGATTCAATGTCAAGGAGAAAATCCTTCTCCTCATCTAAAAAAACCTCATATGGAACTCCTCCAGCAAAACTTGTCCATATTCCATAAACCGGATAGCCAGGAGAAGGAATAATAACGATGTCGCCTGGATTTACAAAGGCAAGAAAACTATGGGCTATTCCTTCCTTCGAGCCAATAAGAGCAATACAATCTGAAGGGGAAAATTCGAATCTAAATCTCCTGAAATACCAGTCGACAAAGGCTTTTCTGAAGGAAAAATCACCTTCATATGAAGGATATGAGTGATTCTTGCTATTTTTCACCTCCTCAATCATAGCTGAGACTATAAGGTTATCTGTTGGTAGGTCTGGATCACCTATTCCAAGGTCTATGATTTCCTTTCCTTCCTCTATTTTCTTCCTTTTTATGTAGTCTATCTCTGCAAAAAGATATGGTGGAAGATTCTTTATTCTCTCCGAGTAAATGGACTCAGGCATATAAGCAACGTACTAATTCTAAAGAATTTTTTTAGCAAAATGTATTAGGCAACTTTCTGCATCTGAGCAGTCCGAAACAAAAATTATAAATCACAAAATAAAAGGTAGAATGTATAAATCATTTTTAGTCATCATGCAAGGGTTTACCTCGGTAGAACCTGAAAGCTTACTGATAAAGAATGCACATATAGTTGATGCTGAAGGCGAAAGAGATGGAGATATACTCATAGAAGAAGGTTTAATAAAAGAAGTAGGAAAGGGGTTGAATGGGAGGAAAGTATCTAAAGTATTATCAGCGAAGAGCTTGGTAGTCATTCCTGGGATCATTGATATACACTTTCATATAAGGGAAGGGGGGGCTCCGTATGAGGAAGATTTCTCGAGTGGCTCCAAAGCTGCAGCGCATGGCGGAATAACATCCGCTTTGATTATGCCCAATACCAACCCACCCATAGACTCACCAGAGATAGTATCAGCCATCAGGGAAAGAGCATCAACAAAATCCTGTATCAGAATCTTCATAACCGGAGCAGCAACCCGAGGCAGAGAAGGTAAAGTGATAACCGAATACGGACTGATGAAAAAGGAAGGAATAGTAGCTGTCTCCGATGATGGGAACACAATAAAATCAACCTTCACCATGCGAAAATGTCTTGAGTACGCTAAAACATTCGATCTTGTTGTCATAGAACATGCTGAGGATAATGAGCTCTCCGGAGATGCAGATGAAGGAATTTTAACAATAAAATATGGACTCAAACCTTACCCAAAGGAAGCCGAAGAAATAATTGTTGGAAGAGATGTGACCATCTTTAAAATCACAGGAGGAAAGCTTCATTTTGCACACATATCTTCAGCAGACTCCTTAGAAATCATCAAATTCAGCAAGGAAAAAATAAAAAATCTAATAGATGATAATAACAATAACAGAATAACTTGTGATGTCACAACACATCACCTTCTCATTTCAACAGATATTGTAGACATAAAAAATACTAACTTTAAAGTGAACCCGCCTATTAGATCCGAAGAGAACCGGCAGAGACTTCTTGAATTTCTCTCTGATGGACTGATAGATACTATATCATCTGACCATGCTCCTCACCCTGACTTTAAAAAATTCACAGATTTTTCATCCGCCCCAGCAGGTATATCTTCCGCAGATATATTCTTTCAACTCTGCTACAAGTTAGTGGTAGATGGAATCATATCTTTAAGGAAACTTACCGAACTTATATCATATAACCCAGCGAGAATCCTTGGATTAAAAGCTGGCCTCATAAAGGAAGGCTTTCCCGGAGACATTCTAATCTTTTCCCCCGACGAAGTAATCGAAGTTCAAGAAAATACACTCTTTTCAAAAGGGAAAAATTGCTGTTACATAGAAATGAAACTTAAAGGTAAAGTAGAGGCAACAATAGTAAACGGCAAAGTGGTATACTCAGCCGAAAGTATTGAGTGAGCTGAATATTTCATAAACAGTGAACAAGAAAATAAAATAAAGAAATGTTCCTTATTCTTTCCATTTTTAAAGCATCTATTACAGTCTTATTTGTTGTATCCTCTGTATTTTTCGTGATCGAGATTTTACCCGGAGATCCTGCTTTGCTCATAGCTGGCGAGGGAGCTTCTCAACTACAAATCCAAAAGATAAGGCAAGAACTTGAACTCGATAAACCTCTGCTTCAAAGATATAAAAAAATGCTCAAATCAGTATTTACCCTGAAATTCGGAAAATCAATCTATACAGGTCAAGATATCGGCAGTACTCTCTTAGAGAGGCTAAAAAACACGGCAGAACTTGCAGCTTTGTCTTTAGTCTTTTCCATAACTTGGGGAGTTCTCCTTTTCCTTGCTTATATGAAATTTGAAAAATATGAAGGAACATTGGTAGCATTCTCCACATTTGTTTATTCTATTCCGAACTTCTGGCTTGGAGTGATATTTATTCTAATTTTCGGAGTGAAACTTAAAATATTTCCTATTTCTGATTATGAGACCAAAATGAGTTTAGTTCTGCCAGCATTGACATTAAGCATATCCTTGGGGGTTGTGCTCTCACGCTTTATGAGAAATTCAGCGGTCGAAATTATGAACTCTGATTTCGTAAAATTCTTAAGGGCAAAGGGAGTAAAAGGAATCAGGTTTTATTTACACCTGACAAAAGTTATGCTTCCTGGGATACTGACGGTTTTGGGGATCCAAGCTGGGGTTCTTCTATCGGGAGTAGTTGTGGTGGAAAAAGTTTTTTCGTTCCCTGGTGTCGGCTCATTCGCTGTCGATTCTGTTATAGCAAGAGATTTCCCATCTATCATATCCTGTGCGTTCATAATATCAGCTGTGTGGGTAGTGGTAAATTTCTTTGTGGACATCTTAATAAAACTTATAGATCCGCGCCTGAGGTAATTACTATGAAATTTATAGAGGAAGATTTTGTGGATTATGTTAAGATTTTTGTAAAGGGAGGTGATGGCGGAGACGGAGCTGTTGCATTCCTGAGGGAAAAATACAATCCTAAAGGGGGTCCGGCTGGTGGAGATGGTGGTGACGGAGGAAATGTTATCTTAGTTGCCACATCAAAGAAACATACCCTTATTGACTTCAAATACAAAAGGCATTTTTCCGCTGGGAATGGCGAGCACGGCAAAGGGCAAAACAAACACGGGAAAAACGGAGAAGATATCATAATCTATGTTCCAGTTGGCACAGTTGTGAAGGATGCTGAAACGCATCAGACAATTGCAGACCTTGATAAAGATGGGGCATCTTGCATTGTCGCTTATGGAGGGAAAGGCGGAAGAGGGAACTCACACTTTGCAACACCAACAAATCAGGCTCCACGCATCGCTGAGAAGGGCAAAAAAGGAGAGTCAAGATGGATAATACTGGAGCTGAAGCTTATTGCTGATGTAGGAATAATCGGACTGCCAAATGCTGGAAAATCAACACTTCTGAAAGCCCTCACACGAGCAAACCCGCGCATTGCAGATTATCCCTTCACTACCCTGAGCCCAAATCTGGGAATCTTGGTTATCGACAATCAAACAAGAGTGTGCCTTGCAGATATTCCGGGGATAATAGAGGGGGCACACAAAGGGGCCGGGCTTGGATTGAAATTTCTCCGCCATATCGAAAGGACAAAACTCCTCCTCCACCTTATTGATATATCAGGAGATTACGCAGGCTCACGCATCTCTCCAGACAAAGCATTCAAGATAGTAATGGATGAAATGAAAAATTATTCGGCAGAACTCGCTAAAAAAAAGCAAATAGTCGTAGGTAATAAAATTGACCTTTTATCAGAGCCTGAAAAATCGGAGGAAATAAAAAAATGGGAAAAATACTTCTCAGAATATGGGCTCAAGTTCTATGCAATATCAGCAGTAACACGCGAGGGAATTCACAAACTCATAGAGGCAATTTTGGAAGAACTACAGAATCTATAGGATTCAAACTTCTTCGGATGGCAACCCGAAAAGTCTCCGCCCTATGATGATTCTTTGGATCTGCCCTGTACCCTCGACTATGTCAAGAGCTTTTACATCTCTGTATAATTTTTCTACATAGTGATCATTTTGTATTCCTGCATCGCCAAGGATATCAAGGCATAAGGATATTGACTCTTGAGCCACCATAGGACAAAATGCTTTTGCCTGAGAAGCTTCAACAACATTGGGGATTCCGACGTCTGCCATCCATGCTGCTTTGTAGCACAAAAGTCTGCCGACCTCAATATATCTTTTAACACGAGCTATATCGTCCTTGATTTTATGGTACCGTGGGATTGGTCTTGAAAGCATATAATTTTCTTTTATGAATTTTATCGTATAGTCGTAAGCAGAGCGAGCTATTCCTATTGCCATCGCAGCAATTGTAGGTCTTGTTGCATTGAACGACTGCATAGCAGTCTTGAAACCGGCTTTCCCTTCATATGCCTTTTCACCGCCTAAAAGATTCTCCTCCGGAACTTGACAGTCCTCAAAGACAACAGAACAGGATGCATAAGCAGATAATCCCATTTTCTTTTCTACCTTCGAGACCTTAAATCCTGGGGTTTCTCTTGGGACTATGAAAGCCCGATGTCCGGATCGTCCAAGCTTGGGATCTATTGTAGCCCAGACCACTATAAAGTCAGCTCTATCTGCATTTGAGCAAAAAGCTTTCTCGCCATTTAAAATCCATCTATCGCCCTTTTTGACACACCGAGTTTTTATTCTGGCAACATCAGAACCCGCTCCTGGCTCTGTCATCGCAAATGCCCCCCAGTGTGGTTTCTCCCTATCCTTAAAAATTGAAAGAAACCTTTCTTTCTGCTCTTTTGTTCCAATAATGCTAAGAGGGGGTCCTGCAAGACCAGGTCCCGGCAGAGCAACCGCAACGCCTCTATCCCAATACGCCGTCTCCTCTCCTATGATCACAGCACGCCTAGCTGTCATCCTTTCTCTCTTCCCTCTCTCAGCATCCGCTTTATCTCCTTCAAGCTCCCTACCCAAAGATGCAACCCTTTCCTGATATCCTGTTCTGGCCAGCATCATAAAAAACGGGTGATCTGGAGGAATGGCTTGACCCTTTCTATCGTACTCAATCCCAAGAGGTCTCATAAAGTTTTCTCCCATCACCCTGATCATATTTATAAGATTCTTATCTTCCTCAGTTAACGTCAGATCTATCATATCCTACCCCTCCTTAAACTGCATAGTAAAACTTAACACTTAATATCAACTTTACCTAATTTCCAACAGAAATTCAAACCAGTAAACAGATTGGGTAAGACTCCTCAAAAGTATACCAACTATCAGAACAATCTGTAACTACCTCTGCAATAATCCGACTTCCACATCAATAAGAGCAAATTGACCCCTCCACAAAAACCCCTAAATTACCTCAAAGATTAAATCATAATATCAAAAATTTCTGCCCCCTAAACAAAATCAAAAAAATATAATATATTGTTAACAATGTTTTCATTCACACACACACACACACACACACACACACACACAGTTTGTAGGACTTCAGAAGGAGCGTTAAGGAGGTGTAAAGCAATGGTAGGCAATAAAACACTATTGATGGCTTGGTTTTTATTTACCACCGGCGGTTTACTTATAACCCAGGTGTTATCTCAGGCTCAGAAATCTGTTCCATTCCCAGAAAACTGGAATTCTCTTATAAAAGTTGAAGAAGGTGAAATTGTAAAAGGCAACCCTCTGTATTCAATAGTTCCCGGACTTCACCACACTTACCTTAATGATATCGCTTATGAGCACTTCAAAAAGTATATCAAAGATTATAAAGAGAAGGGAAAAGGAGCTGTTCCTCCCTTTCCAGAAGGTTCTTTGATAGTGTTTGTTAACTTTGAAGATAAAGAAGGGAAGAAACCACGCTTGTTTTTAGTTATGCATAAGGATAAAGAATATGGACAAACCGGCGGATGGGGCTGGGAAGATGAATAAAACACTAAAGATAAAAAGCTTCAGAACAAAAATCTACTTTATAATCTTCATTCTTACCTTATCAATATCAATCATTTTCTCCGCAATAATCACGCTAAACGACAGAAGAAAAACAATAGATGGATATGAAGAAACTGCCAATATTGTTTCAGCTTATTTATATACACTTTTGCTATTTGAAACAAAGGAAGGGATAAAAGATGCTCTTGACATAGCTCGGCAGTCTATTGAAGGTTTTCTTTACTCGGCTGTTTTCACCAGGGGGAGGTTATTTCTTGTATATCCTGATTCCGCTTACGCCCATGAGCGCGACCTTGTAGACTTTTATTCAGCTCACAAAGGGAAAGGGAAAATATATTCCGAAGTCAGAGGATTGAACAAGCTATGGATTTATTCTCCGGTTTATGATTCAGCCGGAGCTGAACTCATAGGTGAGTTTGTTGTTGTAATCAGCCATAGTCTCAAAGGAACAATCCTACTTCTTCTTACTTTGATAATGGCTTCTTTTATTATATCTGGGATAGCGCTTATTGTTGCTCACATTACCTTGGGTAAGGCACTACAGAATTTGAAGTCACTGCAGGAGGTCTTTTCAAAACTTTCTGAGGGAGAACTTCAGATGGCAAAAGTAATAAGTCAAGATGAGTTCGGGGTCATAGCGTCTGCTTGGAATGAAGTTGAGAAAAAGATAAGTGAGATTCTGGAAGGCGTGAAAGCGGTATGTGAAAATCTTG
>CALHPK010000016.1 GCA_938036315.1 uncultured bacterium
CGGTGGTCTTTTGGGACTTATTGTACTTGCTGTAGTGGCTCCGCTTGCAGCTATGATAGTTCAACTTGCAATCTCCCGATCACGTGAGTATCTGGCAGATGAAGTTGGAGCCAGAGTTTCAGGAGACCCCTTAGCGTTAGCTTCTGCTCTGAAAAAGATAAGTGGATATGCTGAGAGGATTCCATTAGATGCAAATCCTGCAACGAGTCATCTTTTTATTGTGAATCCACTGTCTGGATCCTCGATTTTGAATCTTTTTTCAACCCATCCACCTGTTGAAAAGAGAATAGAACGGCTTGAAAAGATGGCTGGAATCAGGATAGGATAAAGGGCAATTTGAATGCTTACTGAATTATTGGTATATGTTTTCATAAACTTTACTCTGCGCGATGCTTTATTAAGATGCCTTGAGACTAATTTTTCTCTAAAGTCAGCTTACTACAATGTTGAGTCTGCTTTACTTTCTGCGAAAGGTTCATGGTCGGCATTTCTTCCTGTTTTGGTAGCCAGCTTTAATTTTACAAAGCAGTTTAAACTTCCGGAGGTAGAACTGCAAGGATTTAAGAGGCCTGTGGGGCAGAAAGAACAAGCACAGCTTATATTTTCAATAAATGAGAGCATACCCCTGGACGGTTCAAGCTACTTTATGAAAGAGGCAAAATATTCTGCTTACAAGAGCCAATTTTACAGTTTGGAGAATCTCAAAAATGAAATATCATATGCTTTGGCTTCTTTATATATCAATATATCGCTGTATCAAGATGTAATAAAGATAAGTGAAGAAAATGTACGAAGATTACAGGAGAACTATGATATTGCTAAAAATTTATTTGATGCTGGCTTGCTCTCAGAAGCGGATCTTATGAGAATTGAAACTTCTTTCTTGGATTCAAAAGTAAATCTCAGATCAGCACAAATTCAGCTTGAAAATCTTCTAAAAGATTTTTTTATACTCCTTGGTGTTCAGGATGAGAAAGAAATGAAAGCTCCGTCACAGGACATAGATTCACTTATAGAAACTCTCAAACCTACAAAGTTCTTTGACAACATCAGAGATGATGAGATAAATATAAGGGAGGATTCTCCCGACATTCTTTCATTAATGTACACTAAGGATCAATTAAAGTATCAATCGAGGGTTCAAAGAGGAAGACTTTTTCCCACCTTAAATGTAGGTTTTTCACTTTTTAATTCCTATGGAACATTTATAGAGCAGAAAAATATACCTTCTTTGGTTGTAGGAGCTTCTCTTAATGTTGACTTTGGAGGGTCGTTGTTTTCCTTTCTTGCTACAAAGAAAGCAGAATTAGCAATTGCTTTCCAGCTTGAGGAGATCAAGGTAAGGAAGAAAGCTGAAATTAACCAGATACTAAAACAATATCGTGTCATCAAGGAAAAGATAGAGGTTGCTGAAGCAAAGCTCAAAGCAGCGCAAAGAGCATATGAATCTGCACAAGAACTTTTTAGGCAAGGGAAGTTAACTTCCGTATCGCTTCTTGATTATGAACTTCAATTTGAAAATTCCAAACTTGAATTGAAAAGTAGTAAAGCAAATCTTCTGATTATCATGTTGAATTATTTGAGAACTTCGGGGATGCTTGTAAATTTTCTCACCTCAATTTAGCGGTAAAGTATGAATCCGGCATATCCCACAACAGAGGAAAGATCTCCTGTGACTTCACCGGAATTTGTATAATCAACAAGTTCAGCTTTTTTCACTCCAGAAAATTTTGCAGCAAAAAGTAGCGCTGTAACCGGAGCTACTCCACACATGCTTATATCCTTTTCCAGAACTACATTATATAAGCCATATGGGTCTATTTCCTTTATCTTCTCAATAGCATAAGTGTCCTTTTTGCGAGAAATATCATCTTGCTCGTAATGGTTCATATCAGATGATGCAACGAAAAGGACATCATACTTTTGTGAGAGTGAGGAGAGAATTCTTCCAACTTTCTCTAAGACAGAGATATCTAATGTCCGCAAACACAGAACAGAAATCTTTATCGTTGCATTCTTGTAGTATAGGAATGGAACAATAACCTCGGCAGAATGTTCCTTCAGGTGAGCTGATGTATCTAACTGGACTATATCGTGGCTTGAAATGAAAGAATTCAATTCGTCATCTATATCAACTGAAAATCCAGGGAAAAGCCACCTCCCAGACGGGAAAAGAGATACATCGACCCCATACCCAGTATGGTTGGGGCATAATATTACGACTTTATCCTTCACTTTTATTCTTGAGATAACCTTTCCAGCAACTTTTCCAGAATAGATATATCCTGCATGAGGAGAGATTATACCAAAGCAGTTTTCAGAATTTTGTTCGTACATAAGCTCAGAGATTACCTTGCTAAGTGAGGAGGGATCTGAGGGATAAAAGATGCCAGCTACTGCCGGTTTACGATCAATCTTACTCTTCATCAGTATTTTTGTCTACTCTTCCTTTGATCTTTTCCCTTTTTTCGCCTCTTTTGGTTCATCGGTTGCCTTTGGCTCCACCGATATTCTATCGGATACGAGGTCATCGGTTGGTAAACCAGCTGCTTCCCTTATTTTTATCTCGATTTCTCTTGCTATATCCTTATTCTGTAGGAGAAATTCTTTAGCTTGTTCTCTACCTTGTCCCAACTTTTTGTCCTCGTAGGAATACCAGGCTCCTGACTTTTGAATCACTCCATATTTTGTCCCGAGATCTACAAGTTCTCCCTCAACTGAAATTCCTTTTCCGTATATTATGTCGAACTCGACTTCATTGAAGGGAGGGGCAACTTTATTCTTTGCGACCTTTACCTTAACTTTTGACCCTATAGCTTTATCTCCATCTTTTATAATATCTACTTTTCTTACATCAAGTCTGAGTGAAGCGTAAAATTTCAATGCAACTCCACCTGTTGTGGTTTCAGGAGAACCAAACATAACCCCTATTTTTTGTCTGAGCTGGTTTGTAAATATTATGGTAGTCTGAGTTCTGCCTATTGTGGCGACAAGTTTTCTGAGAGCCTGAGACATAAGGCGAGCTTGAAGTCCGATCTGCATATCGCCCATTTCTCCCTCTATCTCTGCCTTTGGGACAAGTGCTGCGACGGAGTCAATTACTATAAGATCTACTGCTCCAGACGATGCTAACCTTTCTGCAATTTCGAGTGCCTGCTCGCCGTAATCGGGCTGAGATATCAAAAGCGAATCCACGTTGACACCCAGATTTTTGGCGTAAATAGGGTCAAGAGCGTGTTCTGTATCTATAAATGCTACCACTCCATCTTTTCTCTGCACAGAAGCAATGGAGTGGAGAGCTATTGTGGTCTTCCCTGAAGCCTCGGGACCGTAAATTTCTATAAATCTTCCTTTTGGGAAGCCTCCACAGCCTGTTGCAATATCTATCGAAAGTGAACCAGATGAGAAAACAGGAATTTTCAAACTTCCCTTCTCTCCAAGCTTCATAACGACTCCTTTGCCAAGATCTTTCTCCAAATCCTTCAGTGTTGCCTCAAGGATTTCCATCTTCGCACTCATCAGTGAGTACCTCCACCTACACTTAAAGAATAATCACTTTTTAGCTCTGGGTTATTTTTCCATTAAAAATTTCAACTGATTTATCCAGATTCTCCTTTGAAAAATCAGGTCCTGAAATTTAAAATTTAGTTTGGCAATGGAAGTAGGTGAGTATATAGCTAAGCTTTTGATTTCATTCATAATACTTGCAGGGATTCTTACCTTATTGCTCTGGCTACTGAGAAAAAGAGGACTAATTCCTGAGATACAAAGTTCAGATAAATTGAAAATTATCTCGGCTTTAAGGCTCACACCGAAAGTTCATCTTTTTGTTATTAAAGCTGGTGAGAAAGAAATAGTTGTGGGGGTAAGTGATAAGTCTATAAACCTATTATGTGAGATCAAGGGGGATAAAGATTAGAGAATTTGATATACTAATCTGTCTGAAAGATTAGAGAATTTGATATTAATCTGGTGGGAATTCTGTTTGCCAGTTCTGAGTATGTATTGGTTGAGCTTTCTTATCGAGGATGAAATTCTCGATAACTAAGAAATCGATATCAGTTCTCATAAAGCATTTGTAGGCATCATCTGGCGTACATACTATTGGTTCACCTCTCACATTGAAACTCGTGTTTATAATTATTCCGTAACCAGTTAACTCTTTAAATTTTTTGAGAAGTTTCCAGAATCTTGGATTAATCTCCTTGTGCACAGTTTGGACGCGAGCGGAGAAATCAACGTGGGTTACTGCTGGGATTTTTGATCTTATAAAGTAAAGTTTTTCCCTCCAGGGAAGTTCGTGGTAGTTATTTGGTAGTTCATATCTTAAGTTTGGGTGTATATAATCTATAAGGAGCATATACGGGGATGAGAAACCAAATTCGAAGAAATCTTTTGCATCTTCTGCTAGGACTGCCGGAGCAAATGGGCGAAAGCCTTCTCTAAATTTCACCTTGAGGTTCAGTTTTCTCTGCATTTCTGGATCTCTTGGATCGGCTAAGATGCTTCTGGATCCCAAAGCTCTTGGTCCAAATTCCATCCTTCCTTGAAACCACCCAATGATTTTCCCTTCAGCCAAAAGTCTAGCAACTTTTTCGCAAAGTTTTTCTTCATCTCCTACCTCTACAAAATTCGCCCTATACTTTGCTAAAGTGTACAGAATTTCGTGCCTTGAGAAGGAAGGTCCCAGGAGAGCTCCCTTCATTTTATCTGGCTTTGCTTCTTCAATCACTCTTTCGTTGTTTTTTGCAAGGTAGTAAAATGCTAAAGCTGATCCTAAGCTACCGCCGGCATCTCCTGCAGCAGGCTGTATCCATATACTGTCGAAAATTCTTTTCATCAAGAGTTTGCCGTTGGCTACGCAATTTAGTGCCACCCCTCCAGCCATACAAAGATACCTGCTTCCAGTAAGTCTTTTCACTTCCTCCGCCATCCGGAAGATTACCTCCTCTGTTACCTGCTGTATTGCCAGTGCCAGATCGCAGTACTCTTGAGTTATTTCTGCTTCTGGTTTTCTTGGGGGGAAACCAAAAAGTTCTTCCCACTTTTCTTCATTGACCATTTTTAGTCCAGTGCAATAATCAAAATATTCCTGGTTTAGCCATACTGAACCATCATCTTTTATATCAATCATATTCTCGATTATAAGCTTTTTGAATTTCTTGACTCTATCAGAGTAAGAATTTCCGTATGGGGCAAGTCCCATAAGTTTGTGTTCGCCAGAATTTACCTTGAATCCACAGTAGTACGTAAAAGCTGAGTATAGGAGTCCAACAGAATGGGGGAAATGCAATTCTTTTATAATTTTTATCTTATTACCGTCACCGTAGCCCAATGATGCTGTAGCCCATTCGCCCACTCCGTCAATAGTCAAGATGGCAGAGCTACGAAATGGGGAAGGGTAGAATGCACTTGCAGCATGCGATAGATGATGCTCAGAAAAGTAAATTTCTCCTTTGTAATTACCATCTATATCTCTCAATTCCTTCTTTATAACATCTTTAAGAAATAGTTTTTGATCAGAAATAAAAGAAGGTATGGATGAGAGAAATTGTGTTAGACCTCGGGGAGCAAAAGCATAATAAGTCTCAAGAACTCTCTCTATTTTCCAAAATGGCTTCTCGTAAAAAACAACCGCGTCAATATCAGAAAGTTTAATACCACCTTCTTTGAGACAGTACTGGATTGCATTTTTTGGGAAACTGGGATCATTTTTCCTTCTGGTAAATCTCTCTTCTTGTACAGCGGAAACTATTTCTCCATCTATAACTAAAGATGCAGCACTATCGTGATAATAAGCAGATATGCCTAAAACCTTCATACTGTATATATCTTCACATCACATACATATTAAAAATATATTACCATCGATCCCTTACCAAATCAAAATGCTTTGTTGCAAACCTCAGAATTTTCATAAAAAATTCCCCTGAATTTACTTAAGAAATTATAATTTGTGAAATTAGAAAAACATTCTGAGAATATGGATTCTTTCTCAACTTTAGATGAACTATTTGCAACTTTCCACACACCCGGAGCTTTCATCAATCATATAACACCCCATACAGGGTAAATTCGTAAAAACTCCAGAATATAAGATTACAGCCATAAGAATTGAAAAATTTGAACGAATAATGAATATTAAAAGTACAAATTATTTAGAAAATACAAAATATAATTTAATTGCGCAGCAATTGCTACTGATTATGAAGAAAAAGCTACCAATAGGTATCCAGAGCTTCCTGAAGATAAGAGAGGATAACTTCTATTACGTGGATAAAACTCACTTTGTAAAAAAACTTGTCGATGAAGGAGGAGGATATTATTTTCTGTCAAGACCAAGAAGATTCGGTAAATCTCTTTTTCTGGATACCATAAAGCAAGCCTTCTTGGGAAAAAAAGAACTTTTTGAAGGTTTATACCTGGAGAAAAACTGGGATTGGTCTAGATCATACCCTGTGATTCACATAAGCTTTGGGGAGGGAGTAATAGAAACACCTGAGATTCTGGAGAAGACAATAGAGATAGTTCTCAATGAAAATGCGAGGAGGTTTGGAATATCACTTGAGACTCCACTTTTGAACTTCAGATTCAAAGAATTAATTATAAAGCTTAATGAAAAGTATAATCAAAAAGTAGTAGTTCTAATAGATGAGTATGACAAACCCATTTTGGATAGAATCGAAGAAAAAGATACAGCGATAAAGATAAGGGATAAGCTTAAGAACTTTTATGCGGTGCTGAAAGATGCTGATCAGTATCTGAAGCTTGTGTTTATAACAGGGGTGTCAAAGTTCTCAAAAGTATCACTGTTCTCAGGATTGAATCAGCTAAACGATATAACGCTTGATAGAGACTATGCTGAGATCTGCGGATACACTGAGAAAGAATTAGTGGAGACTTTCAAGGATGAGCTAAGATCTGAAGATGAGCTGAAAAATATAAGATTGTGGTATAATGGTTATAGCTGGGGAGGTGAGAAAGTCTACAACCCCTTTGATATACTCTTGTATTTGCAGAAAAGAGAATTCAGACCTTATTGGTTTGAGACAGGAACTCCGACTTTTCTGATAAAGCTTTTGCTTGAGAAAAATTTCTTCATTCCCAGAATGGAGAATATGGAAGTCAGCGAAAGACTTATCGGCTCCTTTGATGTTGATTTTGTAGAACCTGAAAATCTTCTTTTCCAGACAGGATATCTAACTGTGAAGGACTGGTTACAAGAACCTGAGGGAGTAAGATATACCCTTACCTTTCCCAACAGAGAAGTCAAGATAAGCTTTTCAAATTATCTTCTATATTTTATCTTAAGAGGTAAGGAAGAAGGAGTAAAGGATAAGGTAAAGCATTTTTTGAGGGAGGGGGATATAGGTGGGCTGAGAGAGGCTTTATTTTCGCTTTTTGCAGGGATTCCGTATGATTGGTATAGGAAGGCGGAGTTAGGGAGATACGAAGGATTTTATGCTTCGATACTTTATTCATATTTTTGTGCGATAGGGGCAGAGGTAAGACCTGAGGATATAACATCTGAAGGCAGGATAGACCTTACGGTGATCTACTATGACAAGGTGTATATATTTGAATTCAAAGTTGTGGGGGATGGGGTTGATAAGAAAAGAGGGAAAGTGGGGAGGGAAAGGAAGGTAAAATCAGTGAAGAAGATATCAGCACTACAGCAGATAAAGGAAAGGAGATATTGGGAGAAATACACTGATTTTGAAGAAATTTACATAGTAGGGGTTGAGTTCAGCAAGAAAAAAAGAAACATTTTGAATTTTGAGTGGGAAAAGTTAAATCTGAGTCCGAGCTGAAGGGTAGGGTATTCTAAGGGTATTCTAAGGGTATTCTGAAGTTGTGATACCATCAAGCCAGATGAGACAGATAAGCTGAGACAGATAAGCGAAAGCGAGTAAGCTTATCTAAGGTAGTGATCAGTAGTGGAATCTTAGGATTTTGCCACCTTTATTTTCGATATCCCTTGTGCATTCTGGCCATACTGCACATAGTGTAGATGCAAAATCAGAAAACTCTGCGCTTTTGTGAAGGACTAAAACAAGCTCTCTTTTTTTTATAAATTTCTGGGATACTGGATCAAAGATTTTTGAGTATTCTGAATCGAGATCAGTTATAGATAATGCTCCTTTAACTTTAAGTATATTTCCAAAAACATTAATGTATTTTGCCGGATAGAAATAATATGATGACCACCCGAAGCTGATTTCATATTTTGAAACTTTGTTTCTTCTGAAGAGTTCTGCAAATCTATCAACAATAAACCCCTTCCAAACTCCTCCCAAATCCGGTTGTTCGTCTCCCTGCCAGAATATATCAAAATACCTTAACTTTTTGCTTAAGATTTTGTATTTGTTGATGAGTTCATTTACGTCAGCGGATATCTTCCCCTCCCAGTAAAAATCAGAGAATTCTTTATTCAGCTTTTGAGCTAACTTCTCAATTTCTGCGAAAACTTCATTATCGCATTCACATTCAACGCAAAGGTATGTATCTCCAATGAGGTAACAGACTGCTGAATTATGTTCTTTACTACTTTTGAATTCATCTAATTTCTGTTTTATCTCGGCGATCCCAAGTTTTAGGGATTGAGAGATCGCAAAGGCTTTTCTCACAACACGGGTAGTTGCCCAAGCTGATAAAGTCGCTCCTCTTATGTTTTTTATATCACTACCAACTGAAATTCTGTCTTCGCTTCTTTTCCCCACAAATTGTTTCAGAAATGCCTGAGATCTTATTTCTCCTCCTCTTGTTTCTCTGTAAGCAAGAACATCTATATATTTTATCTTGGGTTCTGATTCATTCTCAATGCATACAAGAAATGTTATTGGTGCTTCTTTCCCTATTTCATTCAGGATAAAGCATGATCCGAGTTCTTTATCATTTTTGTAAGCCAAAAAACCGAGAATTCTTCTTTCATTGACTGTAATTTTTGCTGGTGAGCACAGATCTAAAAATTTGTCATAATCATTTATCTCAATTTCGACAAAAGATATGGAGGAGGGGAAGACTTCCATTACCTTCTGTTTTGCTCTGTCAATATATTTACTGAGTTCTACTCCGATAAGAAGCAGAGCAGTCTGAATTAACATTTTTTATCCCCTCCTCCATATCATTCAATGTGTCACAATCCGAATGCAAAGCCAAATAATATTGCATGTTGAGTGTTTTTACCAGATGTGTGAATAAACTCTTCCCCACTCATAAGATTTGTCAGCTCGTACGATAAAGAGAACACGAAAGATTGAGTTGGTCTGTAAGCTATTCCTATGGTATTTCGCACCTGAGATATATCATCTTTTTTGAGCTTTTTTATCTCACCTTCTTCGAAATCTATACTAAGCAGTGTATTTTTATACTGTACAAATTCGGGTCTCCAAAAGAGAACAAATTTTGATTCCTCACCGAGATCAAAGAAAGTTCCCCTGAGAAAACTTGGGAAGAATTTTAGTCTTAAGAGAACCCAGCCTCCGTGCTTTACATCGGCAAATGCTTTCTTCTTCAGAGTGATTTCAGAAACTAGTTCTGCTGGTACCTCAACTAAAACTCCTGTTACTGAGCTGATGAAAAGGACTTCTCCTTCTTTGAAGTGAGCCAGTTTCACAAAGCTTGAAATAATCTTGTCCAGCTGTCCAAATGATGTGAGAGCATACTCACCTTCAAAGTCAAGAAAAGAAGATGGTTCTGCCTTGAAATCAATTGCAGCTGATCCTATATATGCTGCCGGCATAAAATCGGGGGTATATCTTCCGTAGTATCCGGAGAATCCGATTTCGTATCCGAGCAGGGGTGAGAGGAAGATTCTGCCTGTTATGGCTTTCTCTTTTTTAGTGTCAAGTTTGTAGTTTCCGAATCTGGGTCTTATTACTGCTTCAAGCTTTGCTTGATTATGTTTTACATCTCCATATTCTTCTGTTTTTTCGATACGTCCACCTATGACATAGAATTCAAAGTCGTGTTCTAATGTTACGCCGTTTACAATATATGCTTCATATCCTGCGAGTATGTTTCCAAGTTCGAAGTTTCCAGTGAATCCTGCACCGAGTTCGGTCCAAGCGGTTTTTTGTGGGAGTGCTGTAGCATCTCTTACTGAGAGAGGTCTTCTTGCAGGTTCCCAAAGATCGTCATCGTGAAGGACATTGAATCTTCCAAGTGGTGGGAGTATAGCTCCAATGCGGAGGTTAAGCCATCTTGCTATTTCAAAAGATCCCCACATCTGCTCGAGTTTTATTTCACTTCCGGCAGTCCCTTCGAGTTCCGATTTAGCCAGAAGTCCTCCTTGGTGCGGTTTGAAGTCTTCAGCAAGTTCTAATAATCCGAATCTTTCGAATTCAAGCTCAAGGTAGAATCTTAGCCTATCTTTTACTGTGGCGGAGAGTGTTGGTACAATTCTCCTTAGGGTGAATGTATAGTGTGAGTGGTCTCCCTGTTTTAGCATTTCAAAGCGTGTGGAACCGTAGCCTCCGACCTGAAGGCCACCTTCTCTTTCATATGAGTATGCAGGAGAGTTTGTAAAGAGGAACAAAGTTATAACTGCCGCTATATGCCATAAAAAGGATTTTCCTTTGGTTTTTCTGAGGCTCATTTTCTTAATCACCTCCTTTTAAAAGAAAAAGATAATAATTCTCATTATCATTTAATATTCCAATAAGGAGTTTTCAAATTTCCCAAAATCTTTACCAATTTTCAGTAAAATTCCGGTAAAACTTCTCCGAATATTCTTCAGTGCTCAAAATATTACACAATGGCAAAGTTACCTATCTCCCTCAAACAATTGCCAAAGCCCATCAAAGTTACTATCTTTTTTTTCTGTATCTACTGCATTTTTGGGCAGTTTATCAGCTTGGGATATCATATCAGCAAAAAAGGGATTGGTCCTCAAGGGGTCATAAAATACTACCTCGGGGATCCTGAAGAGGGGATCCCGCCACAGTCTGCAGTTTCATTTTTCGAAGTCATGCACTTCCACACCTGGGCCCAAGCGAGTGTTATCTTCATCCTCTCCATAATATTTTCTTTATCCTCATTTTCTCAAAAACTCAAATTCCTTGTTATAGTTGTCACATTTGTAGCGTCAATTGGGCATATTTTTCTACCTTCTCTTGTCAGATTTCTCGAACCAAAATTGGTATATATTCTTTTTGTCGATACTGTTATTTTATCTGCTGGGATGATTCTTATGGCCGGACTTTCTCTGAAGGATCTATTTCTATCTAAACAATCGTGATAATCATAGAAAAACTTGTGTGAGAAAGCAAATCAAGCTTTACTTAAAGCTAAGAATGTAAAAGAAATTAACAGAATACTTCCAATAAAATGAAGGCTAAAAGCTGAGAACTGGGGAATGACTTTACAGCGCTATTAATTTTGAAATGAAAATCTGGAGAAAAAGCTTCTGCTAACTATTGATCGATGTAGGAAATTTTCAAATCACCGCCCACAAGAACTACAGCTGTAAGCGATAGCGATACTGAAAAAAGGAATTCTCACCATTCAAGATTTGTGATATTTCTTATTTTTTGAAAATCAAGAGTGAATGTGGCTTTCCTGCTTTACTTACTACAGCCTAAAAGTAAATTCGCCCTAAAATCCTAATAGAAGGAAATAAAAGATATTCAAGCGTAGTTGCTTCACCGCTAATCCTTGATACATTTTTAATTCCTCCTCCGCCCTCTCCTGCCTCCACTTCCCAGGTTCCAGTTCCTGCCCTAAAGAGAACTCCTTCAATTGCTATTCCAATGCTTTGAGCAACAAGAGCTTCTAAACCGAGACCTAAACCTACATCGAACAAACCTGTAGTAGTTGTAGTCTCTATCTCTGTTCCCTTCTCTTTTGTCTTAGCCTTTGAGGAACCACGACCATAACCTAATCCAATGAGCCCGTACAGACTCCCTCCCTCCTTTGACGCGATATCAAGTGCTCCATGAGCACCAACAGAGAATCTAAATGAACTCATTGTACCTTCCATAAGTGTTGCTTGAATACCTGATACTGAAAGGTCTAATCCTGCCCTAAAGGCTTTCGAGAAACCATAGTTCACAGAAATACTACCACCTGCAGAAGGTATTCCTGCAGTACCGATGTCTACCCCGATGCCGATACCGGTCTTACCTTGCCAGTCGACCGCATATGCTTGACCTAAAAGTAGAACGGAAATGGATCCTGAAATGAAAAAAAAGCTTTAAGAATGATAACCTACGGACTCCGCGTATTCGCATCAAAGCTTTGAGCCTCGGATGGGAATAACCAGAGTAAGGACTCTATGAGTCCTAAGAAATGGGTCAGGAATGCGTTGAAGAATATACAAAGCTGAAAAAGATACTCACGCTTGCAAAAGAACAAAAATAGAATATCAAAAGAGATGGAAGCAGAAAAGATAAAATCAGAAGTTGATAAGATAAAATCCCTCTTTGAACAGGAATTACAAATTGCAGAAGATGAAGAGACGAAAATAAGACAGATCAGAACAAAATACCTTGAGGAATTAAACAAGCTTTTCAAATTAATAAGAGAACTGAAAGATCCCGAAGAAAAAAGAGAAATAGGGAAAATACTAAATCGTACAAAAGAGTATTTTGAAGAAATCACTCAAAGTAAGCTCGAGAAAAAAGAAATAACAAAGATAGAGATCCCAGATATCTCGATCGAATCATATTTTGGTTTTCATGGTTCACTTCACCCGATAACCATAGCACTAAGGCAAATCACCCAAATATTCGAAAAGATGGGATTTGAAGTAGAAGAAGGTCCAGAAATAGAAACAGATTGGTACAACTTCACAGCTTTGAATATACCCCCGGAACACCCGGCAAGAGATATGCAGGATACATTCTACCTTGAAGACGGAAGACTTCTTCGCACTCACACCTCGCCAGTACAAATAAGAGCAATGGAAAAAAGAAAAGGGAAATTGCCAGTCAAAATCATAGCTCCCGGAAGAGTCTTCAGAAGAGATTGGGATGCAACCCACTCCCCAGTATTTCACCAAGTAGAAGGTCTCTATGTAGATAAAGTCGTAAGAATGTCAGATCTTTTCGGAATCCTTGAATTCTTTTTCAAGAACTTCTTTGATGGGAAAGTAAAAGTAAGGTTCAGACCATCGTATTTTCCGTTCACAGAGCCTTCGGCAGAAGTTGATATCTCTTGCATATGCGATGGCAAAGAACCAGCCTGTAAAGTTTGCAAAGGAACAGGTTTTGTAGAAGTAGCAGGGTGTGGTATGGTCAATCCGGCAGTCTTCAAAAACGTAGGATATGAAGATGTCAGAGGTTTCGCTTTTGGTATGGGAGTGGAAAGACTCTGTATGATAAAATTTGGAATAAATGATGTGCGTCTCTTCTTCGGAGCAAACTTTGTAGCATTCAAAAGAAGATATTTCTAACACAACTTTACTTTCTTCCCAGATTCTGAAGCAGAAAATCCTTAAGCTTTTTGTCTTTTGAAACTAAAAATAAAGATGTAGCAATAAAGATTGCACCGCCCAAAAGGGCAAGTTTCCCAATATCACTTTTGAAAAATGAAATTATATCAGGAAATTTACCTACCACCCCAGATCCCACAAACTCTTCGTATGTCCCACCAAAAAAAGCCCTATCTATAGTCAACACAAAGATCACCAAAAGTAAAGCTGATGCCGAAATAATGACGGTATATACACCTTTCCTTCCTAACTTTTTTGAAATCGTAACACCTGCAATGAAAAACAATGGGTACAAACCAAAAAGTACGTAACTTAACAACCCAGGTCTTTTTGAATCAATAAAGTAAAGGTACATCCAATCAGGATTGACGATAAAACACAACACAGTGAAAAAAGTAAATATACAGAATACTATAACCCCGTTTCTAAAATTGCCCTTTGCTGTCAAAACTCCAATAATAAAAACAATTATTGTATCATATACAAATGTGGCTTTATCACCTCCCTTTTCCCCTTTTTCTTTCTAATTTACTATTTCTTACAATTTTAAGCAAAACTGAAAAATTTTCTTCACCCAAAATTCTTTTACAACTTCCTCTATTTAATTTCTTCACTATCGCTATAAAACTACTTTTAAAATTCCATTTAGCTATGAAAGGCTGGTTCTAATTTTCAGTGATTCTGGTTTCAGAGCGCAGAAGTTTCAAAACAAGATAAGCATAACTTATCAACGAAGCTATACAAAGCACGGCGGTAGGAATATACAGAATCTCATTGTAAGTTTCTACACCCGAATACTTTTCAAACACTTCAAGAAATATGAAGGCAAACTGAGCCACCACTGCGGATTTCCCAAGTTTCGTTGGCGAAAAATTCAATTTTACTCCTTTTACGAACCCAAACAGAAGAATAAATGGGATAGCAAGATCTTTAACAAGAGCAGATAGAACAAACCATCTTGGATGCCACCCCTTTACAGCAAAAACGAGAAATATTCCAATAAGGATCAATTTATCAACGGTCGGATCAAATTTTTTACCAAACTCACTAACCATATTAAACCTTCTCGCAACATATCCATCTAAAAAATCAGATATTACAGCAATGGAACCGATATAAAAAGCAAAGTCCCATCTGTTGCTGTAGATAAAATATATGAGGGGTGGGGTGGACACAAGCCTTATAGCTGTTATAAAATTCGGTATAGCGAAAATTTCCTTACCACACATCACGGTTTCATTGCTTCAAGTAAACATTATACTTTCATATTTTCCTATTATTCTTTCTATATTAAAATCACTTGCTCTCTCTTCAGCAACTTTTCTATACCTTTCGACTAAAGCCGGATTCCTGAGCAATGATATGATTGCGTCCGCAAGCATATTCTCTTCATATGTGAGTTCATCTTTACTAGTTTTAATTTTACCGTCAAATGGATGAGTAAGAACACCATATCTTGCGAACTCTATCCCATTCGCAACTTTTAGAAAATCCGTATCTGGCGCAAGAATCTCTCGGGGACCAAACGGACAATCAGCTGATATAACTGGGACACCACATCCGAGAGCTTCCACAATTACATATGAAAAACCTTCATATACCGAAGGTAAAACAAAGGCTTTGGCTCTACTTACATATTTGAATGGATTATTCTGAAAACCTAAAAAATAAACATCAAAATCTTGCGAGATTCTACCACCCTCGGACCACACGTACGTTCTAAAACCTAGATCCTTTGACAATCTAAAAATATAGGATGCATATCTTCTTTCAACAACCCCCCCGATAAATACAAGTTTGAGGTTTTTATAGAAACTTTTGACCTTCTTAAAAGCTCTAAGAAGATACCACTGTCCTTTATCTTTTCTTAAGTTACCAACACTTACTATGAACTCAGAATTCTCAAAAATACTATCTAGTAGCTCTGTTCTTTTTTTCTTTATATAATCACAGTCTATTGGATTGTATATGACTTCTATTTTATTTTCTGGAATCCCAAGTTTTACGAGATTGAATTTTATTCCTTTAGATACCGCTGCTATGCAATCCGCTTTAGGATAAAGTAATCTCATAATAACTCTGTATATAACTCTCCAAGGGAAATCCTGCGGTATCTCAAGATTTTGATTATGCACCGTTAATATTTTTTTCTCCCCAATACTTCCCAGAATATTTGCGAGATTGGTTTCATTGGAAAAGCTTATGGATACATCCGGCTTTATACGGCTTTTGATTTTTCTTACTTTATAAGCATTTAAAGCTAAACGTAGAGATTTTTTGAAAGGCAATATGTTATACAGAAATTTCAGAAATCCTCTGCGTTCCTTTTTGTTCCTATGTAGAACCACAACTTCTCCACTGTAATCATATACTATCTCTGGATAATATAGCATTATAGTTTTTTTCGCTTTAAGATGTAACGAAAGATAAGAAGCTAATCTCTCAGCCCCACCTCCCCCCATAGTAGGGACTAAAATAAGAACAGATGGCGAATTTTTGAAAATCATTCTCATTTTCATTTTCTCATAAAATTTATTAAGATAAACCAAAAAATAAAAAAGGAGGTAAAAAAAATGACTCAAACAGAACAATTTATTAAAGCAACAGAAAAGCTCAAAACAGAACATAAAATAATCAGACTAGCTCTTATTATCCTGAATACGCTCAGAACCCAGATCGAAGGTGGGAAAAAAGTCGATACAGAAAATCTTGAAAAATTACTCGAATTCTTCTCAATCTTTGCAGATAAATGTCACCACGGGAAAGAAGAAAACTTCCTCTTCCCGGAACTCGAAAAAGCTGGCATCCCAAAAGAGAGTGGACCAATCGGAGTAATGCTCTATGAGCATCAATCCGGTAGACACTACCTCAGAACTATCAATGAATCAATCAAAAACTATAAATCAAATCAAGATATTTCAACTTTAGCTAAAATAGCAGAAGCTATAAATGAATACACTGCTTTGCTTGAAAACCATATTTACAAAGAAAACAACATCTTATTTGCAATGGCAGATATGCATCTCCCAGATGAAATACAACAAAAACTATCCAAAGAATTCGATGAATTTGAAGTAGATGAGATCGGCCCACAAAAACATGATGAGTTTCATCATATGCTCCACAAAATGAAGGATGACCTCTTAGGAAAATCAAAAGTGCTAGATGTAAGAGACATCGCACCAGCACAAAGACATACCCTCATATTTGAGGAATTCAATAAATTAAAACCATCAGAAAGCTTTATCCTTGTGAATGATCATGATCCAAAGCCACTTTATTACCAATTCCAAGCAGAAAAAGAAGGAGAATTTGATTGGGAATATATATGTGAAGGTCCTGTTATATGGGGGGTAAAAATAACAAAGAAAAGCTGAATTATCCTCTTATGATTGCTTCCCAAAGTAAGTCGTCACCTGAGAGGCTGTTACTAAAAGGCTCGATACTAATCGGTATCATTTCTTTCATCTCCGCTTTCATAATAGGGATATGGCGCATTGCACTTTTTCGCGGATTTGAGCTTCCTCCAATACCCGAATCATTGCCTCCGCATGGAAATCTGATAGTTGGTGGATTCCTCGGAACTTTGATAATCTTCGAGAGAATGTTAGCCCTCCCTACAAAATGGCTTATTTGGGTCCCATATACATGGGGAATATCTGCTATACTGATCCACATTGACTCAATGCTGTTTAAGATACTTAACATCGCTTCTCTTTTTGGATGGGGAGTCAGCAGATTAATAGCTTACAAGACATACAAACGCCTATGGAATCCCCTCATCGAATTTCTCTCTTATGTTGCACTGTCTACCGCATTGCTTGCAAAAGGGGGACTTGCCGGAAGTGTTCAATCTGCACTCGCTGGATTATCTTTCCCAATAGCTGTAATAGGCATTGAAAGGATAGAGCTGATGCTTAGCTTTACAAAAATAAGAATGACCACAAAGATCGTATATATAAGCTTGATAGTTTACCTTATCATTTCAATTATAAATTCTTTGTTCTACCTTATCCCCCTGCAGGCTGTCGGGATTATCTTACTTTTTGTGTGTGTTGGATTAATCTTTAACGACTTTGCAGTAATTGCTCCACTGAAATCATCTAAGGCGGTGCAAATATCATCTTTTGGTTCCAGAATGATGCAGGCACCATTGTACAGGTTCTCAAGGAAAGCTTTAGCATTTGCATATTTTTGGCTTATCATCTCGAGTATAAGTCTTATTTTATGGAATCAAATCCAGCCGATGGCAAAAGATATTGTTTTTCATTCAATAGGACTTGGATTCATATTTACTATGATACTGGCTCACGCACCACTTGTAATTGGCTCAGCTATTGCAAAATTTCCAAAGCAAGCACCATCCGCTACTTTATTTTACCTTTTCCAAATTGGCACAATTGGGCGAATTATAGGGGATTTACTTTTCAATATATCTTATGATCTTTGGGCATGGTCTGGTTGGTTAACCGGAATAATACATCTTATATCCTTTATACTTTACATTTTGAGCGTGTTGAAAAGCTTCAGAGACTGAAATGTCAATAGCTGAATCAAAGCATCAAGAGTTTAAGATTGGGTTTATCTGGTGGGCACTTGGAATAGCTATCTTCGGAGGTTTTATGCTCGGAGCTCACATTGCAATGCAGCTCGGATTCGGTATGGGATTACCAAAAGCTCTTGATGTGTGGATTCAGGTACACGGTCACCTTCAACTTATCGGGTGGGCTGGACTCTTCATAATCGGAGTTAGTCTGCACTTCCTCCCCAGAAGGGTTGGTGTCCCTATTGAAAACAAAAATACACTAAAAATTATCCTCTACCTTACTGCTGTGGGACTCATAACAAGAGCAAATTTTGAATTCTGGCAACCTTATATAGGTAATGAATTAGCCAAAAATATCTTCAAATATATCGCAAATCTTGGCAATATTGCTGAGTTTCTCGGGATAAACTTATATACTGCGGTTTTGGTAAAAATATTTCTGAGAGCTCCAGGACACCGAATAAGAAGCCTAAATATACTAAGTCCCTTCTTTGTCGCATTTATTGTTGGGTGGATAATCTACTCTCTTGTTCAAGTATCCGCTACCTTTCTTCAAAGGTACGAATGGATCGTATGGAACAGCTGGAGTATAGATTTGTTCATGAATCTTACTTTATTTTCGATCTCGTTCATCTTCTCCATCTTTAATTTTCCATCTTACATCCTTTTGAGGCTACCACCTGCATCTATAAAATATGTAGGGTATTTTTTCTTTGTAGCAACGATATTGTATGCTATCTTTTCTCTCCCATCAAAGACCCGTACTTTTCAAGTCAGCCAAGATTTACTAGGTTTGCTTATTGATATAGCAATTGTACTTTTTCTATTCTTAACTGGAATCGTTCAGCGCATCTTTATTCCGAAAAGGGCGCTCACAAAATCACCGGTTTGGGGATTGGTAAAGAATGAAAGCAAAGAATTAATCACAAGTAAAAGACCAAGGGAAGGATATTCAGACTATGGAGAATTCGGCAGATTTGAACTTTTGATTTATTCTGCATATTTATGGCTAATTTTCGGTTTATTTCTTGATGTGATTAGAAGATCGGTCTCACTACTTGGGTTATCCATCTATTATGGGATTGATCCTATAAGGCATTCATATTTTGCAGGTTTTATCTCTCTGCTGATAATGGGGATGGCTCAACGGATGCTCCCTGGCTTTATGCGTAAGAGTAAAATCGCAAACTCAAAAATAGTTCTCTTAACATTTGTATTTGGGAATATAGCTGTGCTTTTCAGAGTTGCACCAATGCTTGTTCCACCTCACTCATCTGAGCTAGTTAGAGCTATTGGACAGGTTATGCTCTATCTTTTTGGGATTTCAGGATTCATTGCTATATTCTCCGTTATTCTCCTTTCTATTAACTTATACAATACTTACAAGATGCGGTGAATCCAAATTGCAAATTTTTCCCTATTTTTAAATTTTCTTTAATCAAATCAACTAAAATAAGATGACTTTATGCACGATGATAAAAAAATAAGAGAGATTGAAATCCTGAAAATAGCGGACACCTACGCTGAAGATGATGAAGAAGATACAGATGCCAAATACTGCGAGATACAGAGAGTAATAGAGGACAGCATAAGAAAGATTATTGAGGTAATAGGGGATAATCCTGAAAGAGACGGGCTGAGAAATACTCCCAGAAGGTATGCGAAAGCTATGATTGAGATCTTATCAGGATACAGAGCTGACCCAAAAGAGGCAATAAACGGAGCTATTTTTGAACAGGAATATTCAGGGCTGATTATAGTGGATAACATAAGGTTTTTCAGTATGTGTGAACATCACATTCTACCATTTTTCGGGACCTGTACAATAGCATATCTGCCTAATGGCAGGATAATAGGTCTTTCAAAGATTCCCAGAATAGTGAAGCACTTCTCAAGCAGGCTTCAGGTTCAGGAAAGACTAACAGAACAGATAGGAAAATTTATAGAAGATGTAGTTGCCCCTCAAGGTGTAGCGGTTTATATGTATGCCCATCATCTATGCCTTTCTATGAGGGGTGCAAGGAAAGAAGATGCTAAGATGGAAACGCTATTCTTCTCAGGAAAATTTAGGGAAGACTGGGAACTAAAAAAGATGTTCATCGAAAGGATCAAAGTGAAAAATAATATCTGGTAGTAAAGCTTAAAACAGTATAAAACTATCCTGTTTTTTCACAATTCTTATAAATCTGAGCTAATATGAGAGCAATTTTTAAAAGGAGGATAAGACTATGATGGTGAGGAAGATATTACATCTTTTTTTATTCGCTGGTGCATACATATTAGTGTCGGCTGGATTCGCTTTTGCTGCTGAAGAAGCGGTGGTTTCTTCATCTGACCTTGCAAAATTTGGGCTTGCAATTGGTGCGGGCCTTGGACTTGCAGTCGCAGCAGGGCTCGGAGCTCTCGGACAAAGCAGGGCAGTAGCTTCTGCTATGGAAGGTATATCAAGAAACCCCGAAGCATCTGACAAAATGTTCCTCCCGCTTATACTGGGACTTGTCTTTATGGAATCCCTCGTAATCTATGTACTAGTAATCGCATTTTTCCTACAAGGAAAAATATAACTGAATTGAATCAGGCCTGCTGAAAATTTCACTCCATTATCATACTTTACGATAAAATTATACCATGGCGATAAAATTATACTATGATGAACAAAATCTCAAAATTCATCAAAGAAAACCTAATCATTGGATTGATATTCTCTGGTCCTATATTCGGAACACTGTACATTCTCTATCTGATATTTTCATTACTTGATGGGATACTTGGTGGAATATACTCTAAGATTTTAGGGTTTAATGTCCCCGGAGCCGGGCTGATTTCCCTCCTTGTACTTCTGATAGGTGTGGGGATACTGGCTAAAACATATCTAGCTTCTTTTTTTTTCAAGGTTTTTGAAGAAACAATCTCACGTGTCCCGATTGTAAGTAGCATCTACTCTGCTTTTAAATCTCTTGTTGATATACTCCAGCAGAATAGAGAAGGGAAAAAACCTTTTGGGAAGGTTGTTGCAGTTAATCTTAACGGTGTATACATTATAGGATATGAGGTAGGTCGAGAAGGAGATAAGTCCTCTGTTTACATACCAACTGCTCCGACTCCGAACTCAGGGTTTAACTTGGTTGTTCCAACAAAATATTTAATTCATCTCAATCTAAAGCCAGATGATGTTCTGAAATTTGTAATTTCTCTCGGATCGTACGCACATCCGGTTATAAAAGCAATCTCCGAGTATGATATGAAAAATGAAAAATATTAGAATTATTCTCCTCTTTTTATCGCTGCTATCCCAGTCCTAACTATATCCTTTATACCTAATGGTTTCACAAGATTCAAAAATGCATCTATTTTATCTTTATCTCCAGTTATTTCTACGGTAATCGTTTTCAGTGTGACATCAACTATTTTTGCCCTGAAAATCTCAACAAGGCGCATCAACTCGCTCCTGTCTTCCTTCATCGCAGAAACTTTAACAAGCAAAAGCTCCCTCTCGACATGGGGAACATCTGTAATATTGCTCACTTTAACAACCTCTATTATTTTTCTCAGCTGTTTCTCAATCTGCTCAACTACTCTTGAATCCCCACGTGTTACAATGGTCATCCTGGAAAACTTAGGATCATGAGTTTCTCCAACGCACAAGCTCTCAATATTATAACCTTTCCCAGCAAAAAGATTAGAAATTCTTGCAAGAACTCCCGGTTTGTTCTCAACAAGTAGTGATAGGACATGGAGCCTTTCCTCGGTTTTCTCCTGTTTTCTCTTTGGCAACATATCACGTGGAAGTCCTTCAAGCGGAGCAATTGGAGTTGAAAGCATAAGATGATTTTCTTGATTGTGTTCCGTACTTTGACCGCTTAAGCCCTGCTCCGCACTGGCTTTCTTGTCCTTCTCCATCATAAAACTTTAAATTATCCTTGTCTTGAAGTGTCACATTTTTTCCGATTTTATATCCTAACTTCGAAAATCTACATACTTTACTTAAGATGACAATATTTTTTGATCTTGATGGAACCCTTGCAGATACCTCAGAAGATATAGCAACCTCGTTGAACATTGCACTATCAAAATTTGACATTGAGCCTATTCAAGATCACATCATAAGATCTTACATAGGAGATGGAGTAAGACCTCTGATAAAAAAGGTTCTGAAGTCCCTTGGAAGAGAAGATGAGGAAGAGGATATCTTAAAAGTATTCTTATATCAGTACGAAAGTAACATTGCAAATAAAACATATATTTACGATGGCATAGTTGAACTTCTTGGGGAAATTAAAGCAAGGGGGATGTCTAACTTCGTTGTTACCAATAAGCTTGAGGATCTATCCATAGCTCTCCTTAATAGAAAACATATACTTCAGCTCTTTGACGGCATAATCGGAGGAGACACTTTTGAATTCAAGAAGCCATCAAGAGAACTACTTGATAAAATAAAGAATAGATTCAAAAGCGTCGGAGAGAAAATCTTTGTAATAGGTGATGGATCTAATGATTTCAACTTTGCTAAAAACATTGGAGCTACCTTCATTTTTGCAAAATGGGGTTTCACTCCTGAAATTGTAGAAAAAGAAATTGTAGAATCAAACCACAATTTAAGAATATTCAGAGCGAATACCCCTTATGATATCATTAAGAATCTTGACCTTATATTTATTAAATAGAGCCGGAAACCAAAAATAGAAAAAAACAGAAAAAGTTGAAAAATAAAGACAACACATTACTAAAATGGTATGCGGAAACTCGAAGCAAAGGAAGTGGTGGAGGAAGTATCTCAAGATGGCAAGAAAATAAAGAAAATAATAAGGGGTAGGTTTTTCGAAGATTTTGAGATTGGAGAAAAATATTATCACCACTGGGGACGCACTTTAACTCAGCAAGATAATATCCTCTTTTCAACCTTAACTATGAACTATAACCCCATATATTTCAACGAGGTGTGGGCGAAAAAAATGGGATACAGAGGGACAATCATAAACCACCTACTTGTGTTTAATGTTGTGCTTGGACTGAGTGTCGAAGATCTGAGTGAGCAGGCTCTAGCACTGCTTGGATATACAGATATAAAATTTCTTACCCCAGTGTATCCTGGGGATACAATCTTTGCATTTTCAGAAGTGATCGATAAGAGAGAATCTAAATCTCGCCCAGAGGCTGGGATTGTGACATTCGCAACCAAAGGCGTAAACCAAAATGGTGAAATCGTTATAGAATACAAAAGGTCTGTCCTTGTAAAAAGAAGAACATACTACAAAGAGTTAGAATAAAGAGAAAATAAATAAAATTAAATTCTCTGTTTTGATTCTCCAAACCAATTAAAAATAATCCGAGAAAGTGAGTGGATCTGAAAAAAATTATAGAAAAGTAAAAATTTGAACAAATGTTCTAAAATTCAGGTATGAAGAAGGGAAGGTTAGATGATGTAGTAGTGATAGGAGTAGGTTGCTCTAAATTTGGCGAAAGATACGATAAATCTTATGAGGATTTAGCTGTTGAGGCTTTTGAGGAAGCTCTGCAGGATGCTGGAATTGCGCGTGAGGATTTGCAAGCGGGGTGGCTTGGTACGTTTTTCCCTGGGTTTGGAGGCGGAATGGCAGGTTCATCACTGGCAGATGCCATAAAACTATATGGAAAACCTATGACGCGCGTTGAAAATTACTGCGCAACTGGAATGGAAGCCTTCAGGAACGCCGCATTTGCAGTTGCTGCAGGTATGTATGACATCGTTTTAGCACTGGGGGTTGAAAAACTAAAGGATAGACAATCCAGAGGTCTCCCCCGGATCGACTGGCACCCGCTACTTATAAAAGGTAATACAGCCCCAGGAGTTTTTGCCCTTGCAGCCACAAGATATATGGAAAAGTTCTCAATAGACCGAAAACCTCTGGCTTGCGTTGCCGTGAAAAACCATATGAATGGATCTAAAAATCCAAAGGCCCACCTTAGAAAAACAATAACAGCAGAGGAAGTACTGTCAGCCCCTCTTATTGCATACCCATTTGGACTCCTTGATTGTTGTCCAGTAACAGACGGAGCAGCCTGCGCTATATTGGCAAGAAAAGAAGTGGCTCGGGAACTGAAGAAAGATTATATATCCATACTCGGAATAGGTTTAGCAGTTACAAGTGCTCGCCCTCAGTTCAAACCAGATTTCGAATACATAGGATTCCCAGCAACAGTTTATGCATCAAATCAAGCCTATGAAATGGCCGGAATAAAACCGCAAGATTTAGATTTCGCAGAAGTTCACGACTGCTTCACATGGACAGAAATATCAAACTATGAAGATTTAGGATTCGCTCAAAAGGGTGAAGGTTGGAAACTCGCTGTGGATGGAGATACCGCAATAGATGGTAAAATCCCTGTGAATCCTTCAGGTGGATTGAAATCTTTCGGACACCCAATAGGAGCATCGGGGCTACGTATGATATATGAAGTTGTAATTCAACTTCGTGGTAAAGCTGATGAAGGAAGAAAGGTCAGGATTAAAAACGGTATAGGACTTGCTCACAACCTTGGAGGTCCGGGTTCCGTAGCTTGTGTCACTATCCTCGGGGGTAAATGAATCAAAAAGATGTGTCGATACAACCTCTCGTAACTACTGGAATCTTGCCTGGGTTAAAAATTCCCCCTGGATCAAAAATGCTTTTTAGTGAAAGCATAAAACTAAGGGTTTCCTTCCCAATTTCACTTTCAATAAAGTCTTTCTTTGATATTCCGGTTCCGTGCTCTCCGGTTATTGCTCCACCTGCTGATATTACATAGCTGAAAAGTTCCTTTCTGATCTCATCTACTCTATTTTTCTCTCCAACACCGAACATAAAATTGGTGTGAAGGATCCCGACGCCAATATGTCCGAAAACAACGGTTCTTACTTCATCCTTTGACTTTATGAACTGCAAAAAATCAGGAATCTTAGACAATGGAAGGACGATGTCCTCATTTATCTTGAAGATTTTTATTTTTGAGAGTGCGGGCCCAAGTTTTTTTCTCTTTTCCCAAATATCCGGAGCATCTACGAATACTCCTCCAAACTCCGCAGAAACTTTTTTTATCAACTCTAAAGTTTCATATTGATAATTTGGAAGATCCTCTTCAATCTCAACTATGATCGAGCATAATCCGGGGGATAACATAGGTAGATCCATAATGTATGTTCCGTAATCATCAACGAATTCAAGGGCAGAAGGTTGTATTTTCAGGACATCATAAGCGAAATTCAAAGCTGACTTATAATCTTGAAACAAAAAAGTTCCTGTAACTCTTTTTTTAAGTCTGACAAGCCTTATTTTCAAGTTTGAGATTATTCCCAGCATCCCCTGTGATCCTGCAAATAAACTGGCCAAACTACCACTGAGATTTATAATTTCTCCATCTTTCACAACTGCTGTTACCGATTCTAAATAATCTCTCATTGATCCATATTTTACAGATCTTAGTCCAGCGGAGTCACAAGCTACATTTCCACCTATTGTTGAGAAATTCAGACTTGATGGATGAGCTGGGAGGGTCATTTTTAGCCTGTTAGCCTCCTTTTCTATTTGTCCAGAAATAGCCCCGCTTTGTGCATGACATATATTGTCTTCAATACTGAAATCTGACATTTTCTCAAGAGATACAACAACTCCTCTCTCCTCTGGAACTGCTCCGCCAACAAGTCCACTTCCACCCCCACGAGGTGTTATAGGTATTCCGTTCTTCCAGCAGAACCTAACACTTTCTTGAACCTCTTGGATATTTTTGGGGAACAGTACAGCGATGGGCTTTTTCTTGTACCACCTTGATGCATCTGATGAATATACCTCTAGAACATCGTCGGAATCTTTATGCTCTACCTTGAGTCCTATAAGCATAAACTTAATTTAAAATTTAATCTGTAGAATTTGCTAAGAAATCTACTCGATCGTGTATATTATTTTCCATCCCATCTTTTTTGCGAAGCTTTTAAGCCTTGGGTCAGGATTCGTAGCTACAGGGAACCCGACAGACAGGAGTGTATCCAGATCGTAAAAGCTATCTGTATAGAAATAACTTGTGGTAAGATCTATGTTCTTCTCCTTTGAAAACTTTTTCATCCAGTAAGTTTTTCCTCTTCCTATGCATACTGGCTCTACTACTCTGCCTGTGAAGAATTCACCATCATTTTCGAGTTCAACAGCTATTACGTTCTTCACTCCCAAAAATTCCGCTATCGGCTCTATAAGTATTCTGAAATTTCCAGAAAGGAAGACAACTTCATATCCTTCATCTGTGTGTTTTTGAATCAGCTCAATGGTTTTTGGAAGTATATATCTTTTTGCGGATTTAAATACACTGTATGCTATTCCTTGAATTTCTGTATACTTTATATCTTCTATTTCTTTAACATTTTCTTTCATTATCTTTTCTCCATCGAGCATATTTAATCTGTATCCAATCAGCCATAGGTACCATATAAAAATTTTGAATTTTGAAATTCTGCCTAACTTTATAAGTTCTTCTCCTAGGAGTCTGAACAGGTCTTTTTTTACAACAACGTAGTCGACATCAAAAAAAGCCGATTTTTTCATTTGCAAAAAAATTCCAAAAAATTCAAAAATTATTATGCAACAATTTTTTATTATTAATTATTTAACTAAGAAATGAATTTGGTAGAAAAACTTAGAGAGGCTAAAATAAAAGTTACACCACAGAGAATTCTTATACTGAAGATAATGTCAAACTATCGTGGCAAACACGTCACCGCTGAAGAGATCTATAACAAGATAAAAAGTGATATACCTTCAATATCAATAAGCACAGTATACAGAACGTTAAAACAGCTTGAAGAAAAGGGTATTGTATCTTCACTAGCAGTTCCGTCAGCTTATGGCTTGACTTTATTTGACTCAAATTTCGAGGAACATCATCATTTTATATGCAAACACTGTGGAAAAATTCAAGATATACCTAAACAAGATATATCAGTCAATATACACAAAAAAGCTAAGTGGAGGGGTGAGAATATATCAGTTATTATAAAGGGACTTTGCGAAGGATGTGAGGGGAAATAACTATTTTAGTGAGATTTAGGATGCAATGATAATAGCCAATATCTGCCTTTGCTCAGTTGTAACAAACTAGGTTCACATTAGAAGCAAAACAATTTTTCCAGAAAATAAAAACAAAAGCTACGAGTATCTTAAATTTTTTTAAAGTATCTGTGCAAATTGCAAGGAGGAGTGATTTATGGATGATCCATTTGTGGGGGGAGATTCCCGAGAGGTTGAAAAAGTCATAGCAAAGTTTGCAGGTGATTCGGGAGATGGAATTCAAGTCTTTGGTGCTCAATTCACTCTATCAACAGCTATATATGGGAACGATTTTGCGATATTGCCAGAGTTTCCCGCTGAAATCAGAGCCCCAGCCGGAACAACATACGGAGTTTCTTCATTCCAAATCCAATTTGGAGGAATAGATATACTAACACCTGGAGATTCTCCAGATGTGCTTATTGCCTTTAATCCTGCAGCTTTGAAAATAAACCTTGGAAACTTAAAACCTGGAACCCTAATCATAATAAACGAAAATGAGTTCGATGAAATAAACTTTAAAAAAGCCGAATGGAAATCAATCCTTCAGGGAGAAGAAAATCTCGACGATATTTTGGCAAAATACAAAACTATAAAAGTAAAAATGAACGATATGGTAGTAGAGGCTCTAAAAGATCTTGATATCTCTCACAAGGATAAAATAAGAACAAGGAATTTCTTTGCTCTTGGACTCATATCATGGATTTTTGATCGCCCATTGGAACCGATCTTAGATTTCATAAGAGAAAAATTCTCAAAAAAACCTATACTGCAAGAAGCAAATGAACGCGCACTGAAGGCAGGTTATAACTATGGAGAAACAATAGAGGTATCCTACAGAATCAAAAAGATAAAGATCAAAAAATATTCTTTTGAGCCGGGAAGATACAGATATATTTCGGGGAATGAAGCATTTGCCTTAGGTATAGCTGCTCTGAAGGAAAAAATCAGTATCCCAATTGTCTTCTCATCATATCCTATAACTCCTGCGAGTGAGATATTACATTATCTGGCCGAGATGCGCAACTTTGGAATTATAGCTTTGCAAATGGAAGATGAAATCGCGGCTGTAAACTCTGCAATCGGAGCTTCTTTCGCGGGTGCCCTGGGAATAACAGCTACATCAGGTCCGGGACTCTCTCTAAAATCTGAAGGTATAAACTTAGCAGTAATGACCGAACTCCCTCTTATTGTAATAGACAACCAAAGATCAGGTCCTTCTACTGGAATGCCTACAAAAACTGAACAAACAGATCTCCTGTTTGCTATGTACGGAAGGCATGGGGAGTCTCCACTCATAGTTATTGCTCCAATATCGTCTGGAGATTGCTTTAAAGCTATTTTTGATGCTGCAAGACTCGCAATAAAATACATGACTCCAGTAATTATCCTTGCTGATCAGTACTTAGCCACAGGTGCTGAGCCGTGGAAAATTCCTAACCTTGATGAAATTGCAAAAATAGATGGAAAATACTGGACTGACACCAAAAATTTCCTCCCCTATACCAGAGATGAAAACACGCTAGCGAGACCATGGGTAAAAGTCGGTACCCCTGGACTTGAGCACAGAATCGGTGGACTGGAGAAATCAAACATATATGGCAAAGTCTCATACGACCCACAAAACCACGACTTTATGGTGAAAATAAGAGCAGAAAAAATAAGAAGAGCTCAGAACGATATAGAAGATCTTGAAGTTTATGGACCCCCTGATGCCGAACTTTTAGTTTTAGGATGGGGTAGCACATTTGGGCATCTGAGAGAAGCTGTGATCACATCTATTGAGAAAGGATATCCTGTAGCTCACGCGCATCTGAGATACATCAACCCACTCCCCAAAAATATAAGTGAGGTCCTAAAAAAATTTAAAAGAATACTTGTTGCAGAGCTTAATTTAGGACAACTTCTTCTCCTGATAAGAGGGATGTTTACAGTAGATGCAGTTGGCTTGAACAAGGTTACCGGAACCCCCTTCAGAATAGTAGATATCAAATATGCAATAGAAAGAGAGCTCATAAATCTTGACAAAGAAGGAAAACTTTCAAAACATATAAAAGTTGAGACAGGAAAAGAAGAAAAAGGAGGTGAACTTAAGTATGCTGTCAACTGAAGTAAAGGGAGAAGGTTCTCCGCAACAGGTACTAAAGTATACGCCGAAGGACTTTGATTCAGGCGAAACCGTCAGATGGTGTCCAGGATGTGGGGATTTTGCTATCCTGAATGCGGTGAGACAGGCTTTTGCTCAGATGGGGATTCCCCGTGAGAAATTTGTCATAGTCTCTGGAATAGGATGCAGTTCCCGTTTCCCTTATTATATGAATGTCTATGGATTTCACGGTATACACGGAAGAGCACCCGCGATAGCAACTGGTATCAAAGTCGCTAATCCTGATCTGTCTGTGTGGGTAGTCACAGGAGATGGCGATGGTCTCGCCATAGGAGGAAATCACCTTATGCATGCTATCAGAAGAAACATAGGGATAAAGATCCTCCTATTTGATAATAGGATTTACGGATTAACAAAAGGGCAATATTCGCCGACCAGTGTTATTGGACAGGAAACGAAAAGTTCTCCATATGGAGTCATAGAAAGACCAGCAGATCCAGTATTGCTAGCTCTTTCTCAGAAAGCCACCTTCATAGCGCGCGCAATAGACTACGATATAAAAAGACTCTCCCAAATCATAATAGAAGCTGGAAAGCATCAGGGTACTGCCCTTGTACATATATATCAAGATTGTCCAACCTTTAACGATAAAGCTTTTGAAGATTTTGCTGGAAAAGAAGTGATGAGCGAAAAGACCATAGAAGTAAAGCATGGTAAACCTCTTATCTTCGGAAAAAACTTAGATAAGGGAATAGTAGTAAAAGATGGGAAGCCCCACATCGTAAAGCTTGGTGAAAATGGGATAACCGAAAAAGATATAACGGTTTATGATGAAACCGATTTTTATTTGAACTTTATCATCGCAAATATGCACTACCCAGCTTTCCCAGAACCAATAGGAATAATAAGGCGCGTCAGAGAACCAACATTTGAAGAACTTCTGTATATGCAAATAGAGGACGTGAAAAAGAGAAAAGGAGTAGGAAATCTCGAGAAATTAATATACAAGAACTCTTGGGAAGTTAAGGGTGGAGATAATTCAAAAAAAATATAAATGTAAAAACTTCTTTTCACCATGATAGTAGGTACAAGTGAGATAGTTGGATTGATCATAAAGGCAGGCATTGTTCTATTTCTTGCACTGAACATAGTCCCAATTATGGTTTACGCTGAGAGGAAAGTATCTGCATTCATACAAAGACGAATAGGTCCGGAAAAGATTGGTATATATGGAGTTATTCAACCTTTAGCTGATGCTTTGAAGTTCATATTAAAAGAAGCATTCTATCCTCCTGGAGCGAACAAATTTTTTTACTATATTGGGCCGATGATATCTGTCCTATCTCCTCTGTTGGCTTTTATGGCTGTTCCGCTCATTCCTATTTTACAGCCCATAAGAACGGAATTGAGTGCTCTTGTTGTCATAGCTTTTTCATCCTTAGGAGTTTGGGGGTTACTTCTTGGGGGATGGTCATCCGACAACAAATTTTCACTTCTTGGAGCGCTCAGATCAAGTTCACAATTTATCTCATATGAAGTTTCTTTGTCAGCATCGATTCTGGCAATGTTAATCATTTATGGAACCTTCGACTTTGTGAAGATAGTTGAGATGCAGGGAGAAAACATTGTCAAGTGGGGAGTACTTCTCAATCCGCTTGCATTTCTAACTTTCTTTATTTCTGCTCTTGCGGAATCCGGAAGGATTCCGTTTGACCTCCCTGAAGCTGAGGCCGAACTCGTTGGAGGTTATCATACCGAATACTCAGGAATGAAGTTCGCAATGTTCTTTATGGGAGAATTCGTTCACCTCGCTCTAACTTCTTGTGTAATGATTATCCTCTTTTTCGGAGGTTGGAACATGCCATTTATCAGAATCAGTTCATTGTTACCTCCAGATTATCTTTTTACACCAGTTCTTGAATATGCCATAGGGTTCGGGGTTTTCTCAGCAAAGCTTCTTTTGCTTTTAGGAATTTTTATTTTTATAAGGTGGACTTGGCCAAGATTTAGATTCGATCAGCTCATAAGGTTCGGATGGGGAACCCTCATCCTACTTTCTCTGATAAGCATAGTAATTTCGGCTATAATCGCCGTTTTATGAACAGTAACCAGCAGAGCACAGGCAAAAATATTGAAGTTATAGTTCAAGGTATGACATGCTCTGGCTGTGCGTTAACAGTAGAAAAAGCTATAAAGAGTATTAAAGAGGTGAAAGAAGCCAAAGTAGATTTATCTACAGGAAGAGTATTCATATCTGTTGATTGTGAAAATAAGACAAACCTTGCTCGCAAAATACTTGATAAAGTAGATGAGAAAGGATACAAAGTCATTACAGATAAACTTTTAGTTCTAACAGATGTTTACTCTATCCAGGAGGGTAATTTGGAATTTCTTAAAAATGTGAATGGCATCACATCTGTAAGACTATCAAAAGCCTTAGATGAGATAGAAATCGATTTCATCAAGAGTATAATATCAGATAAAGAAATTGTCAGGGAGCTAAAGAAACTCGGGGTCAAAGTAAATGGGCTAATAAGTAGTGCAACTGCTGAAGCAAGACTATCAGAAGGGGATAGAGATCTATTTGTGAAGCTCGCAATAGCTTCCCCTATTGCCGGAATCTTTGTTGTCGATATGCTCGCTCATCTACATCTTTTTAAAAATGGATGGCTCCAGTTTGCATTGGCAACACCTGTTGTTATCTTCTCTGCCTCAGAATTTACAAAGGGACTTCTGAGGAAATTTGCGAAGCTCTCATTTGATATGAATGTCCTTGTGTCGTTAGGAGTTCTTACAGCTTATATCTTCAGTACTGTGGACCTTGCTTTTTTATCAAGCGGTAATTTGTATTATGAAAGTTCTGTCGTGATAACCACAGTTGTACTTATTGGAAGATTTATAGAGTCAAAGATAAAGTCAAATACCGCTTCCGCTTTTCTGAAACTCAAAGAAATTGAACCTAAGATTGCCACTGTCTTGAGAGGAGATAGGGAAATTCGTGTAGAAGCTGGCGAGTTAAAGAGTGGAGATGTAGTAGTTCTTCATGAGGGAGAAAGAATTCCAGCAGATGGAGTGATACAAGATGGAGAAATTGTAATAGATGAGTCACATATAACAGGAGAGATTCTCCATATCAAGAAATCTAAGGGAGATTATATATTTGCAGGTTCCTTAATACTCAGTGGATGGGGAATAATGCTTGTTAAAGAGGCTGGAGAAAAAACTGTACTGCACAATCTCATCTTTACTTTCAGGGAAGCTCAGCTTAAAAAATCACGCATAGAAAGACTTACTGACAAAATATCGGCTGTATTTATACCTATCATTATGATAATTTCATCTGGAACTTTTCTATTTTGGGCTTACATATATAGTATCTCTTTTGCGATTGAGAGAGCTATCTCAGTTTTGGTTGTAGCCTGTCCCTGTGCATTGGGACTTGCTACCCCACTTGCAGTAGTTTCTGCTGTGAGCAGATTTCTCAAAAGAGGGGTTATCATAAAAAATCCAACGGTATTTGAGATTATACCCTATGTTCAAACTGTAGCTTTTGACAAGACAGGAACACTGACAGAAGGCAATTTTAAGATCACTTGTGTATATGTGTACAAAAATGGAAGGAAAATTATATTCGACAGGCTCTCAGATGAAGAAAAGAGAAACATAAAAACTATTTTGGCAAGTGCGGAAATTTCGTCTGAACACAAAATTGCAAAAGCGATCTTGGAATTCTCAAAAGATTGTGAGATAAGAACGCCAGATAATTATTTTTCACTCAGAGGGAGAGGAATTTTTGCAAATGTGAACGGTACAGAGTGTATAATAGGAAACGAGAGGATATTTTCTGAATTCAACGTAGAACTTCCAGATTTCAGCAATGAGATTTCGGAAAATAAAGACGCAACTTATATATTCTTTTCGATCAACAAAGAAACTTTCGGTATAATTTTTCTTCAGGACAAAGTGAAGGAAGGTGTAGAAGATGTAATCAAATTTCTAAAATCGCAGGGCAGAAAAATTGTTATTATAACTGGAGATAAAAAAGATATATCAGAGCGCATAGGCAAGAGACTTGGGGTAGATAGAGTTTTTTCAGAGGCTCTGCCAGACGAGAAAGTAAAGATCATAGAATCACTAAAGGGAAATACAAACAAGGTTATGATGGTAGGAGATGGAATAAATGACTCCCCATCTATTCTTTTGGCAGATGTCGGGGTTGCAGTACAGAGTGCATCAGAGATATCGAAAGTTTCCTCTGATATAGTCATACAGGATGTAAAGTCTTTGAAAGAATTATTTTTGGTCTCAAAATTTGTGCTTTCTATAATAAAGCAAAATTTATTATGGGCGTTCATATATAATATTTTGCTTATACCTGTTGCGTCGGGTGTTTTTGTAAAACTCGGAATTACGCTAAATCCTATGCTATCAAGTATAGCAATGAGCTTGAGCTCGATTTCAGTAGTCCTAAATTCGCTAAGAATACTAAAAAAATGAAACTTTCTTTAAAATTAGTAACATTTCTTAGTGAATCAGTAGTGAATCAATCATTTTTTTATATACTCTATTGCGATTTTTTTCACTCAAAATTTATGAAATCCATCCTTTCCTTCAGGAATTTCTCCCACAAGATATACATCGCTATGGCACGGAAAATCCTTGTAAAAATAATTGATTATGAGATGGGTTTGTTCTAACTATGGCATAGAAAATCTGTAAAGATAGTATGAAGGCAAGAATCAGGAAATGGGAAAAATCCTGAGGAAATGGAAAAAATCCTGAAATCAAATTAGTGCTTAGATAATGCACTTAAATTAATAATCTATTGTTACTAACATGATTTTAGTTTTAAGACCAGATGTAACCGAAAAACAACTTCAGGTTATAACTAATAAAGTCAAGGAATTAGGTCTTGAACCGCGGGTTCTGCAAGGTGAGTTTCTAAAAATAGTAGCCTGCATAGGAGATGAAAGAAGAGAAGGTCTTAAGGAAACCCTTGAGTCCCTGTATGGAGTCGAAAAGGTACTTCATGTTATGCAACCGTATCAGCTTGCAGCTCGCGATGCTAATCCAGAAGGAACGAAAATAAGAATAAATGGGGTTGAAATAGGTGGAAAAACTTTTGTAGTTATGGCGGGACCTTGCTCGGTAGAAAACAGTGAACAAATAACTAAAACAGCAAAAGCAGTAAAAGAAGCAGGGGCAAAAATACTAAGAGGTGGAGCATTCAAGCCCAGAACATCCCCTTATTCCTTTCAAGGACTGGGAGAAGAGGGGTTGAAGTTACTGAGAGAAGCAGCTGATGAATACGAGTTATTAGTAATAACCGAAGTTCTTGATCCCCGGGATGTCGAAACGGTCTCACAATACTCAGATATACTTCAGATAGGGACCAGAAATGCGCAGAACTTCCCGCTTTTGAAGGAAGTTGGCAACACTAGAAAACCCGTTCTACTTAAAAGGGGGATGTATATGACAATTGAGGAATGGCTCCTTGCTGCGGAATATATTCTGGCCGGGGGTAATCCAAATGTGATCTTATGTGAGAGAGGTATAAGAACCTTTGAAACTGCGACCAGAAATACATTAGATCTATCAGCTATTCCAGTTTTGCGAGAAAAGACCCACCTTCCAATTGTTGTTGATCCTTCACATGGAACTGGGAAACGCTCTTATGTTCCGCCTATGGCCTACGCTGCACTCGCAGGGGGAGCAGATGGCTTGTTAATCGAAGTCCACCCTGAACCTGATAAAGCTCTATCAGATGGAGCCCAATCACTTAACCTGAAGATGTTCAAGGATATGATGAATCACCTAAAAAAATTAGCTGAAGTGCTAGGCAGAGAAATATAACTTAAACAAAACAAAATAAAATAAATAAAATAAAACTGAAAAGGAGAGAAAAACTATGAATGTGAGAATAACAAAAAGGGAAATCTCATTCTGGACAAATTTTCTGATCTCTACAGCCTTACTTTTTGGTGTGCTTGTGATGGTAAATTTTCTATCATCAAGATACTACTTCCTGAAGGATCTAACAGAGGAGAGGATTCATACCTTATCAGACCAGACCATAAAAATCCTGAATGAGCTTGACAAAAAAGCAAAGTCCGATGGTAAAGAGTTAAAGATACTTGCATTTATGAAGGAGAACGAGCCACAAGCTCAAGAATTCCAAAATCTTATGAAGCAATATTCCTATAGATCAAAGAGCATAAAATGGGAAATAATAGATCCTGAAAGGAAACCGCAACTAGCCACGCTGTACGATATAAAAACTTTCAACTCAGTTGTTTTCATATTCGGAGATAAGAAAATCAAAACCGAGATAAATTTTGATGCACCCGATAAATCCCCCGAAAGTATAATAACAAGCAATATATACAAATTCATAGGAATCAAAGAGCTTAACATATGCTTTACAGAAGGACATGGAGAAAGAGACCCTAACGATACATCCCCTACGGGAGTATCCAAGCTGGCAAAATACCTAAAAGATGAAGGATACAACACAATCAAAATAAGACTCTGGGAGCAAGGCTCTCTAACCCCTTGCGATATCATAGTGATAATAGGACCCCAAAGGTCTTTCACTCAAGTGGAGATCACAAATTTATCAGAATATCTGGCAATCGGTGGAAGAGCCGTAATTATGTTAGATCCTGAGTCTAAAGATTTTCTAAATCCTATCCTCGAAAGATGGGGAATAGGTACTGACAATAGGCTAGTTGTAGATCCAACGGCCAGGCTTTTTGGAGCAGGTCCTGCTATGCCAGTTCTGGTTGACTACGACAAAGAACACCCCATAACTCGTGGCTTCAATTTTGGGGTAATCAGCAGGGTCACAAGAAGAGTCTTTATAAAAAGTAGAGTACAGGGCGTCGATGCGACTGAAATTGCTAGAACTTCTCCAAATTCTTGGGCCGACTCAGATTGGGAATCGGGCACAGTATCCTTTGATCCAGCAAACGATATAAAGGGACCAGTTCCTGTTGTGGTTGCAGTTCAGGGACTACCTGGTGTGGCAGGAGGAGAAGCAGTATATGGAACAATGCAAAATCCAGGAACAGTTCAGGCTCGGCTAGTGGTATCTGGAGATTCAGATCTTGCCTCCGATGCCCTGATCGATGCACTAGGGAATAAAGATCTTATCCTAAATTCAATAAACTGGGTTGCTGAAAAAGGAGAGCTTATATCCATAAGACCAAAAGAGCTGAAGAAAAGAGGACTTTATCTGACACCCTCAAATATAGTGCTAATAAGGAATATATTCCTTTTTGTCATCCCAGGAACTCTACTTCTGATTTCCTTCATCGTATACTTTGTAAGAAAAAGATTGTAACACCATGAGAGTATTCAGACAAACAATAGTTCTAATCCTAATCTTCGGCATACTCATCGCTTTATATTTCCTCTACATCAAACCAAAAGAAGAAGCAAAAAAAGCGCAAGAAAAGGCTCAAAAAAAACTGATCGATATAGCACAGGAAAAAGTTGAAGAGATATGGATTACACATTATGAAAAGGGGGAAAAAATAGGATTCAGAAAATCTGGAAAGTCAAAATGGGACATAATAAGCCCCATCTTTGCTGATGCAGATAGATTTTCGGTAAATCCTATTGTCTCCCGTTTTTCCTCGATCGATATAGAAAGAATCATAGATGAAAACGCAGATACACTCTCTCCATTTGGTCTCGATCCCCCAAGATATGAAGTTCAACTTAAATTGTCCAATTCATCTGATCAAGTAACGATATTTATTGGGAACAAATCGCAAGTCGGGTACAACGTCTATGCAACAAGGGCTGATACACCAAAGAAGGTTTTTCTTGTAAGCGCAGCCTTGGAGTCTGTTATAGCAAAATCACTTGACGATTTCAGAGAAAAAAGGCCAATGGACTTCATCACTGCCGATGTCGATGAATTCTCTATTAGATCACAGGATAAAACCTTTCTTTTCAAAAGAAATATCGAGGGCGATTGGGAAATATTATTCCCAGATATCCCAACCTTTGCAAAAGCAGATGATAGCAAAGTAAGAGAGCTTTTGTACTCTACAAGCTCTCTAAAAGTAAAAGATTTTGTATCTGATACCTCTCCTCCGGTTAACCTATATGGTCTTGAAAATCCTGATAGAAGTATTTGGGTAAAGACCAAGGATGGAGATACATTTGCACTTTTTGTGAAATTTGCCGATGGAACTATATATGGTAAAAAACCTGAAAAACCAAACATATTTACTCTTGAGGCTGATGAAAATCTCAAAAACATTATGAAAAAAGATCTAGTCGCTTCAGATTACAGAAACAGAAAAGTTTTAGACTTTTATGTCTGGCGTGTTAAAGAACTTTCTGTTGAAAGAGTTGATAGAGCTAAAATACTCAGAAGAGATAAAGTGGATACAGAGAAGTGGTATATCGTTGTAGATGGTGAGAATAAACTTGCTGACTCAGCAAAGGTTAAAGATATGCTCAAAGAGGTATCAGATATTCAAGTACTCAAGTTTGTAAAAGACAATACAGATATATCCCAATTTATTCCTAATCCCATCATAAGGCTCAAAATAGAAATTGAAGGTAAAGCAGATCCGTACTATGTCATATTAGGTGAGAAAAAGACTATCGAAGGGGTCACCGGAATAATTGGAGCTGTTGGTGGGCAAAATTCTGTCTACCTTTTCCCTGTAAATATAACAAAGATAATATCTAAAATAGAGTCTTTAGAGCCTGTTGAGGAGAAAAAATAAAAGCAGGTTTTCACAAAAGTTATTCTATTTCTTTCCCTGATAGTCCCAATATAGCTCTTGCGATAATTGTTTTTTGAACCTCCGAAGTTCCGCCTCCTATGGTTATAAGTCTAACATCACGATATCCTTTCTCTATCTTAAATTCTTTCATATAGCCCCATCCACCCATAAGCTGAATAGCTTCGTAGACGTGCTGGACGATAGCATCTCCCCAGAACAGTTTGAAGGATGAGGCTTCTACAAATGGCAATTCTCCGCGGTCTATGTGCCAGGCAATTCTGTAAAGGTAGGATCTGGCAACTTCGAGCGAAACCTTCAGGTCAACAATTTTTCTCTGGATAGCTTGGAAGTATGAAATGGGTTTGCCGAAGGCTGTTCTTTGGTTTGCGTAGGCCAGAAGTCCTCCGAGCAAAGCCTGAGCAGAACCAACAGAAGGGGAGAGCATAACAGAACGCTCCCATCCGAAAATCGTCCTGACAACATTGATAAACCCAAAATTAACCTCTCCTAAAACGTTCTCCTCTGGTACCTCGCAGTCCTCAAAAGCAAGCTCGCCAGTTGGAGAAAGTTTATTTCCCATCTTCTCAAGCTTGCGAGATACATAAAATCCTTTGAAATTTTTCTCAACTAAAAATGCGGTTATCCCTGCTGATCCTAAAGATTTATCTGTTGATGCAAGGACTAAAAACAGATCTCCTATTGGTGCATTTGTGATAAAAGTTTTAGAGCCATTGAGTATCCATCTATCTCCTTTTTTGGTAGCCGTTGTTTTCAAGTGGATAGAGTCAGATCCCCCGTGAGGCTCAGTCAGGGCAAAACATCCTATCATCTGACCCGAGGCTAATTTTGTCAGGTATCTTTTTTTCTGATCTTCCGTACCGTAGGTCATCAATGGGACTCCGCAGAGTATAGTATGTGCAGATAGAGACATAACCATACCTCCATCTACTGTAGCAAGCCCCAGGGACTCCCATGCTACACAAGTTGCCAAAGCACTTGCGCCTTGCCCACCGTACTCCTCGGGGAATGGGAATCCTAACAGACCGAATTCTTTGAATTTTTCCCATATTGGCCATGCGAATTCTTCTTTTGAGTCAAGCTCAAGCTGAATCTTCTCCTGAATAGGAAGTATGTTATCAACCGCATATCTGTAGACCGATTCTCTGAGCTGGATAAGCTCTGGATCCAAACTAAAATCAATCATATGGTATATATTTATTATTTCATTCCAGTAGGATTTTATTTTTTCAGGATACTTGACATCTTTAACGTTACATCCAGAGACTTTGGAGTGTGAATTATAGAGGACTCGATTTTCAATTTGTAGCTAGCATTAATATTCATTTTACTGCTATAAATAGGAACAATCAACAAAATAGGAACAATCAACAAGATCTATTCGACAAAACATATTTCAAGATAGTTTCTTCACAAAAATTCCTTTTCTGTAAAAATCAGGGAAAAATTACACATTTTTTTATCAATTTATTATAATATATTGTATAACCTTCCGAACGAACGGTAGGTAATTTATTGGAGGAGGTAACTAAATTATGGTTACTGAAAGATATGATGCTGTCGTAATTGGTGGGGGTCCGAATGGTCTTGGAATTGCAGCATATCTTGCTAAGGCTGGACTGAAAGTATGTGTGTGCGAAGAAAGACTCGAACTCGGTGGAGGAGCTGAAAATGTAGAACCTTTACCAGGTTTCAGAATAGATCCGCATGCAACTTATCTGTATGGTGCAGCAGCACCCATATTTGAACAATTGGAACTTTGGAAATTTGGCTTCCGTATGAAGTACTTTGCAACCTTAGCGGGAGGAGTAACAACAGATGGTAAAGCAATAGTATCCGGAAGATTCAATATAGAAAACACAATCCAAAGCATAAAAAAATACTCTCCAAAAGATGCAGAATTTGTAAGATTTTCACATGAGAGTTTTGAGCCGTATGCAAAGGATTTCTTAAGAAGCATATTTTGGACTCCCCCGTATCCACTGGAGCATCAAGATCCAGATAATCTTCCGTGGATGAGATTCGTAAAAGAAAAAGCTCCGGGACTTTCTCTTCTTATCAACAGAGACACTATGGAACTCTCAACTTACGAACTTTTGGACATTCAATTTGAATTTGAGCCACTGAAGGTGGTTATGGGACAAGGAGCATGGTACAATGGTCCATTCCCTGCTTGGCGTGGTATGGGAATCTTCGGGTTAGCAACGGGGCTTCTGATGGCGTATTCTTCAGGTTGTCCAGTTGGAGGAATGCACTCTATGATCCACGCTTTAGTTAGGTTTTGTCTGGCTCATGGAGTAAAATTTTACACCAATGCACCAGTTGATGAGATCATAGTTGAAAACGGTGAAGCAAAGGGTGTAGTTTTGGGTGGAGGTTATTCGGGAAAAGAAATAAGAGCAGAAAAACTTGTGGTAAGTGCAGTCGATGTTAAAACAACATTTCTAAAACTTCTCAAAGAAAAGTATGTATCGAAATCGCTAATTCAGAAAGTAAAAGATATAAGCTTACACGGTGGTAGTCTCTTTGTACTTCATCTTATCGTGAAGGAGTTGCCGAAATACAAAGGGGATGCCGAAGAATTATTCTTTACTGGGAAAAATTATCCGTCTGTTGTCTGCCTCCCGGCAGACTCACGAGAATATGTTCTAAATCAAGCTCGTGACATATTTTCCTTCAGAACTCACCCGATGAAAGATGAGAGTATGCACATTATGATATGCTGTCATGATATATATGATGAGACAAGATGTCCACCAGGCTACCATGTTCTTTCTCCGATATACATCCAAGTTCCACCGCCAGAGTATCACAAAGATGGCCCACTAGCTGTTAACAAAGCAAAATGGGAAATTGCGGAGAAAATTCTTGGAACAATAAAGAAATTTGCACCAAATATGACAGAAAAAAACATAGTAGCCAAGTTCATAAACACCCCATACGATTCAGAACACAGAAATATGGGACTCATCGGAGGCAATTGGTATGCCATTCGAGAATGTGAAGACCAGTGGTGGAGCTTCCGCCCTATCCCAGAGCTTGCAAGATACAGAACTCCGATCCACAAATTATATCTATCTCATCAGACATCATACCCAGGGGGGCTATGCTTGTTCGCTGTACCTTACAATCTTATGCACATACTCATTGACGACGGGATCATACAAAAACCAGATTGGTTCTTTACCTCACCATATCACATAAAGGATAAAGAAAGTGATATAAGGAAAAATTTATAAGGGGGTAACGGAGAATGAGAGTGTTTACAGGATATAAACCCAAGGATTTTCTGAAGGAGTTTCCTGAAGAGTTTGAATGTGATGCGGTGGTTGTCGGAGCTGGACCCAACGGGCTTATTAGTGCTCTGTATTTAGCATCTGCTGGACTTAAAGTTATCGTGTGTGAAAAAAGATATGAAATAGGGGGCGGACTTGCTACAGAGGAAATCTTATTCCCATCAAACTTATCCAATACCCACGCCGTATACCATATGATGGTTGACTATATGCCGGTGCTTAAAGATTTCAAGCTAGATGAATACGGACTTGACTGGATCAAACCAAATTCACAAGTAAGTTTCATCTCGCAAGATGGGTTTTACCTAACTTTCCACAGAATGGTCCAGGATTCAAAAGACTCTGTTGGGAAAATCTCAATAGAAGAAGCCGAAAGATTTGAGGGGAATTTCAGACTATGGCGAAGAATGGTTGATGAAATTTTAGCTCCTGCCACCTATGTCCCACCCCTCCCTCCGCTTGAGATGATAGAAAAATTTCAAAGAACTGATATAGGCAAAAAATTCCTTGACCTGGCGGAGAAATCTCCAGCTGAAATCATAGACGAAAGCTTTAAATCAGAAAAACTGAAAGCTTTAATAGCCTACCTTGTTGGGATGTGGGGAGTAGACCTCGAAGAAACAGGAATGGGCTTTATGGTTCCACTTTTGGTTGTGAGAGCAACGCAAAAGTGCTATCCATATGGGGGTTCCCACAGGTTTGCAAGCTCTCTTGCAAGAAAGATAATAGGCGCAGGCGGACTCATCCTTGATAATGCGGAAGTTGAGAAGATTTTAGTTGAGGGGGGAGAGATAAAAGGAGTTCAACTCACAGATGGGAGAAAAATTTTTTCAAAAATCGTGGCATCTTCTCTACCAGCTCCATTAACATTTGAAAAATTAACTGAAATACCAGATTCGGCTAAAGAAATCGCAGAAAGCCTTAAGCAATGGAAATGGGATAAGTGGTCCTTCTTTACAGTCCATTTCACCTCACCTAACCCGCCACATTGCAAAGTCAATAAAGAGCTTGATAAATTCTTTGTGAGCATAGTAGGCTTTTCAGATTTTCAAAGTGTGTTAAGCTACTTTGGTAAGCTTAAGGAAGGGAAATTTACCCCTGTTGGCGGACATTTCACACCAGAAAGTCTTATAGATGAGACCCTCTCCCGTGATGGAAAATTTGTTTCATTTTTGCAAGTATGTGCTCCCTATCCTTCAGATAAGGAGAAGGAAAAGATAGGGAAGGAGCTTCTGGATATTCTTTCTGACTATTTTGAGTTCGAAGTCGACATGTTCGTATGTGAGAGCCCCAAAGATATAGAATCAAGACTTGCATCAATGCCGTACGGCTCGATAAAGCATGGAGATTACACGCCATCTCAGATGGGATATTTTCGCCCAACCGAGGAATGCTCATCCTCTGCCACTCCAATAAAAGGCCTATACTTGTGTGGAGCGAGTTCATACCCAGGTGGGCTCATAATAGGGGGTCCTGGTTATATTGCTGCGAACAGAATTTGCGATGACTTGAAGGTGCAGAAGTGGTGGCAACCTCCAGACTACATAAGAAAATTTTTGAAAGAGTATTACTGAGAAAGGAGGTAAAATATGGACGCTGATATAGTTGTAATCGGTGGCGGTGTAAACGGATTAACGGCTGCAGCATACTTAGCTAAAGCTGGATTCAAAGTAATAGTTCTCGAAGCTCGAGGGGAATGCGGAGCTCACTGCAACAGTGAAGAGGTTACACGTGCCGGGTTCATACATAACCTACATGCAACGTGGCTTATCACAGGATTATCTCCTGCCATGGATGATCTTGAGCTTGAGAAGTTTGGCCTTGAGCTTGTTGGAACAGATTACGCTTACGGCAAGGTTTTTCTTGATGGAAAATGTGCCCTGATGGGAGTCGAACCTCAAAACACCTATCTCAATTGGAGCAAACTCAACCCCCAAGATGCCGAGTTTTTTCTGAAAGTTTCAGAAGTGGTTATTGAGAATTTCCAAGATATCCTTGATTCGGTTCATACATTTATATTCACCCCCCCAAAATACTCAAATGTTGAAAGGCAACTCAGTTTTCTGGAAAGTATTCTAAAGAAGATTAGATCCCCAATTCCCGTCTCAGAATTCGCGACTATGAACGGATTCCAAGCCCTGGATATATTTTTCAAATCTGACTACATAAAAACAATGATATTGTCCTTAGCTTGGATTGGCTCTTTTCCACCTATACACAGGAGGATTGGGACATCTGGAACGTTAGGAATTGCGGCACTAACAGGGTCTATTTTCCCGGTTCATCAGGCAAAAGGAGGTTCCCACGCTTTAACTCATGCGCTTGTGCGCTGTGCAAAACATCACGGGGTAAAAATTCTGTCGAATTGTCCGGTCTCAAAAATTCTTGTCAGAAATGGGAAGGCTTTCGGAGTAAAACTATCCCCCCATGCTGTATTCCCTGGGGAGGAAATAACAGCGAGAAAAATCATAAGTAATTTAACCGTGACAAGAACCTTCTCAATGATAGACGAAAATGAAATTGATCCTGAGATTTTGGCTCACATAAAGCTTTTCTGCTACGATGAGCAAGTAATATTTGGAGTTCATTATGCATTAAGTTCTCCACCTATATGGATAAGTTCTGAATTTGACGATGGGATCCAGAGGTGCTTTATGGGTTACATTGGCGGAGAAACTGTAAAAGATATGAAGGAATTTGCGGTTGAGCTTGTCTCCGGAGTTATTCCAGAGAATATCATGGCTAACTGGTTTGTTCCAACATTGGCAGACCCATCTCAGGCACCCGATGGATGCCATACCGCCTTTTTGTGGCTTGATGTCCCACCAATACCTGTGCGATTTGGCAACGAAGAATTAGAATACACCTTTGAGATATGGGACAAAATCAAGTGGAAGGTTGCAGATAAGCTTACGGATCTTTTTGAAAGGTACGCACCGGGATTCAAAAAGCAGATCCTTGATGTGTTCCCATACTCACCACTGGATGTTTACAGAAATAATCCATCAGCTGAGAAAGGAAACTGGAATGGTGGAGCAGTGGTACCTGAGCAATTTTATGTTCTAAGACCGCTTGCAGGAGTAACCAAAGGTGGAGCTTCACGAACTTTCATTGACAATCTATATCTTTCGAATTCAATCCATCCTTACGGTGCTACATGGCTTGCCTCAGGATACATAGCAGCGGGTGAGGTTTTGAAGGATCTGGGAGCAGAGAAGCCATCATGGTGGCAAGCAAAAGCATGCGATTGGTACCTGAGAAATATATCAAAAATTCCCAGGAATATGGGAGTGCCAAAACAATACAGAAGATAAATAGTATTTTCATGAAGTATATATTTTCATGAAGTATACATGAAGTATATGTGATAGAAATAGCTATTTTTTGCTCTAATAGCTTGCTGTTCTTTGATCTATCTCTCCTTAATCTTTATGCCGAGTTCATCAAGTTGCTTTTGGTATACTGAGGATGGAGCTTCAGAAAGAAGGCAAGTACCACTCTGAGTTTTTGGGAACGGGATAACTTCTCTTATGTTTTCCTCACCCAGCATAAGTGCGACGAGCCTGTCAAATCCAAGTGCTATCCCCCCGTGTGGTGGAGCGCCGTATCTGAGAGCTCTAATAAACCAGCCAAATCTTTCCTCAACTTCGGTCTCAGATAAATTGAGGATCTTGAAAATTCTTCTTTGAAGATCTTCTTGGTGGATTCTTATGGAACCACCCCCGACTTCTTCACCGTTGAGGATTATGTCATATGCTCGCGCTCGGACTCGTAGGGGATCACTCTCCAGAATACCAATATATTCCTCCTTTGGCGCAGTAAAAGGATGATGTTCAGAAACATATCTTTGCTCTACTTCATCCCACGAAAATAGTGGAAAATCAACGACCCACAGAAAAGCAAATTTTGAAGTGTTAACTTTGTTGAAATCATGCGAAATATTCTTCATAATCTTTGCTGTCACATCTCTGGCAAGCTCATATCTACCAGCTACTGCAAAAATAACGCCATCGCTTCCGTTCAGAGTTAGGGCAAGGGCTGATTTTTCTTTATCCTGAAGAAATTTTAAAATTGGACTGGCCACAACTTTACCGCCCTGCACTACAAACCACATAAGTCCTCCTGCCCCCATACTCTTTGCAAGCTGTTCATAGCTCACAAGTTTACTACGCGTCGGCTGGATCCCAGAAGCTACAAAACCTAAAACTTTTCCTCCTCCCTGGATCGCATCTGCTATGAAATCAAGTTTACTCTCCGAAAATATCTGAGTAAAATCTTGAATCTCAAAAGGAATTCTTATGTCAGGTTTGTCTACGCCATACTTTCTCATTGCCTCATCATATGAAATGCGCGGAAAAGGGATTTCAAGCTTGTATGACAAAACCTCTTCAAAAACAAATCTCAAAAGCTCCTCTACAAGAGCTATTATATCCTCTTCAGAAACAAAAGACATCTCAAGATCTACTTGTGTAAATTCTGGCTGTCTATCTGCTCTGAGATCTTCATCACGAAAACACCTGACTATCTGGAAATATCTTTCATATCCCGCTACCTGTAAGATCTGTTTGAAAAGCTGGGGAGATTGTGGCAAGGCATAAAATTTCCCCTTCTGTAGCCTCGAAGGAACTAAAAAATCTCTTGCGCCCTCTGGTGTGCTTTTTGTGAGAAATGGGGTTTCTATCTCAATAAAATTGTGCATCCAGAGGAATTCTCTAACTTTTCTCGCTACAAGATGCCTCACAAGAATGTTTCTTCTCATTTTTTCTCTTCGCAGATCAATGTACCTGAACTTAAGTCTAATCTCCTCTGATGGTTCTTTTCTCTCTGTTGGCAAAAAGGGCAGAATATCCGGCTTACTTAAGAGCTCAATCTTTGATACAAAAACTTCAACACTGCCTGATCTTATCTTCGGATTTTCAGTTCCCTCCGGTCTTCTCCTTACCTCACCTTCAACTCGGATGACAGAAAATTCTACCAAATCCTCAATTGTTCTGTATGTATCTATTTTCTGCTCCTTTTTAGCTACAAGCTGAACTTTTCCTGTGATGTCGGCAAGATCGATAAATCTGACTCCTCCGTGATCTCTTATCGACTCGATCCAACCTACAAGTTTTAATTCCTTTCCTATATGCTCCTCTGACACCTGACCGCAACCTACACTTTTGAGACTAGTTGAAAACGGTCGGACAAGATTTTTTTTTCTAAGCTCTTCCAGATCTATCATAGCCTTAAAAGCTCTGAGAGTTTATCGAAAGCCTCCTTCTCAAGGAAGTATATTTTTTGTGATATTTTTTTTGAGTTCTCAATTTCTGATTTTTGTATCCTTTCTCCTGCCTTTATATTTTCTGAAAATTCTTTGAATTTATAGGCAATGGTTCTCCAACTTTCTGCAGATTCTCTGATGATTTCTGAAGCTTCATTTAAGGCTTTAATTTTAAGAAGATCTCCTGCTTCTCTGAGAAAATCTGAGTACATAAAGCGAAAGAGCCCTCCTCCTGTTCCTCTTTTTTCTATCACTTGATATGCAAATCTCAGCGCCCATCCAGAATCCTCATACAAAAACCACTGATCCAATTCATCTGAGAACTTCTTTATACCATCAAGACCAATAAATTCCAATAGTCCTCCACGAAATCTCTGAATAACTTTGGCTATGGACTTTTTTATGCTTTCTTCATCAAACTTTACCTTAAAGGGCTCAACAGGCATCAGAAAATTTTCAAGCCTTACAAATGGGAAGGGATACTCCTGCGGATCCATAGCTCTTGCCAGTTCGTCTTCTGGGACAGATTTGATATCATCAAATGAACTATCAGAAACCAAAAAATGAAGATTACTTTTGTTATATTCATAGCCTATGATTACGACTTCGTGTCCTGGGAAATGAACTCTTCCCGGATAATAGGAAAGGTAATATAGATCGGTTCTTGCGATAACTGGTATACCTGCATTGATAAAATCTATTATCTCTTTCTGTGGAAAGTAGGAGAAAGAGAGCCAATTTTTCTGTATCCCGATATTGTCAAAGAAATCGTCAACCAGAGTAGGATTTCTTCCTCCAATTGCTACCGATGGAGTTCCTCCCTTGAAATAGAAAAAGAGAATCCCCGATGCTAACCCGAAAATAATATGTTCCTGTTCTCTGTTTTCATAGAATCTGGCAACATTTCTGAGAGAAGTAGAACCGCAATTTTTCCCCTGCGAGTGTTCAAACTTTTCTATTACTTTCCTCATCTTTTTTCTGCCGTTGTTGTTCTTCTTCTTTGTATTCTACTTTGTCACTATCTTCACTGCTTCTGATTGCTTTTTTGAATTCTTTAATAGCCTGCCCGAAGCCTCTGGCTATCTCGGGAATTCTCTTTGCGCCAAATAAGAATGCCACAATTAAGAATATTATAATAAGTTCTTGAAAACCTATACTTCCTATCCCCATTTACAAGCCACCTCCAACAGTTTATTTTAGGAATCACAAATTAAAAACGATGATTTTTACAAAAAATGGAAATTATTTTGGTCTTCTCTTTTCACACCTCAGGCCAGATTTTACAAGCTCATAGCAGAATGATTCAATTATTATCGACTGCCTAAGTTCTGGAAATTCTTTTTTAGAATCTGAAGCATCAAATTTTTTCCGCTCTTTGAGAGCTGGTTCTGGGAACTCCTCGGGCAAAGTATAGATGATATCTTCGGCAAATTTACCTCTGCTTTTTATTCTTGACGTAAGCTCCTCAAGAAGCCGATAAAGTTCCTGATCCACGACTTCCCCCTCGATATTATCTTTTGAGATGAAGAAAATATTTTTATATACAAGCGGTTTGATCGCTACTGATTTTTCCCTTACTGTTACCTCCCCGCTAGCATCTCTTAATCTTTCTCTCTGCACCTCCCAAAAATCTCCCTGACATCTCATACAGTAAAGGAAATAACCTGTATCAGCCGAAAAGATAATGATTTCACCAGATTTGACTTTGACAAAAAAAGGGGTGTTGTAAAAGTATATGATTTCATCTTCCTGCTGAACATTTTTGAGATTAACGTAAAGCTTACCGTACGATATTGTTATACTATCCTTGAAGAAATGAACTTTAGAAGCTTCGTCGACTATCAGCTCTTTGTATTCCGAGGGCTTAAATAGGCTCTGCTTAATAAAAAAAACACGAGAAAATCTTTCTGTGATATATGATGCATCTGGAAAATGGACTCCCACAACCTCTCCAGATTCTTGGGTGGCCCTGAATGTTCTCCCTTCGAGCGAAACGGTTACTCCTTTGCCCTCAATATATTTTATGTACCAAAACGAAACCACAAATAAAGCAAGCATAGATTATCTCACCTCATTCTATAAGCTAAATCTTGTTTTTTCCTTTGCTTTGCATTTCTTTCTCTTCCAGAACAGCGGATACTATATCGTCGATTTTATCTTCAAGAATTTTGTATTCTGCTGATGAGAGGTGATTCTTGGAATAATAAGTGATTAAATCCTCTATCATTTTGAGTTTCCTTTCGGATATAAACTTTCTCAATTTAGCCTTAAGGGATCCATCGGCCTTAGACAGAATGAACGAAAGCTCTTTCTCGGATAAAACTTTCAAAATTTTCGGGATATCCTCTTCGGTGATTCTATCAAGCTTATTAAGGAATTCGGGACTACTTTTCTGAGTGGTAACATTGGTGGACAAATTCGCTTCATCTTTACTTCCTTCAGCTCTGCTCAAAACTTCATTACTACTACCCTTTGCTGCTGATGGTTCACTCGCCAAACTTACAGCTTGACTTGATTTTGCTACTCGTTCAGCTAGACTTACAAGGATCATTTTTGCTGTTTTTGGATACTTTGATAATATCTCATCTATTCCTCCTTTATATTCAACAAGTTGACTTCTCTCCGTAGCTATACAGGTTGCTGTTCTTTCGGTTCCTAAAATAGCACTTATTTCCCCTACTGGAGAATTTGGCTTGTCAATAACTCCTATTAATTTGCCGGATTTGTAGACCCCTATTTTTCCGGATATAAGGAAATAGATAGTTTTATCTTTTTCTCCTTCTTTTATTATTTGTTCTCCTGGTTCGTAGATTACAACTCCATTTGGTTTTCGTTGCATACTTTAAATTTATGCATGATGAGATATAAAATCTATAAAAAGACAAATGTTTATTGTTGAGCCTTTTCCCCCCACCATAAGAGCTCCTTGAATTTCCTACCCCTCAGTTTTGCCTGCATTGATAGGGTTCTCAATTTTGAAAATCCATCAAAGATAGCCTTAGTCAAGTTATAGGGGTTATTATCTCCGAGCGATTTTGAGAGGATATTTTTGATTCCTGCGCAGGCACATATAGCTTTGACAAGTCCCCCCCCTATAATTCCGGTTCCCGGCGCTGCTGGTCTGAGGATAATCCTTGATGTTCCGAATCTACCTTCAACTTCATGGGGGATAGTATCTTTGACAATTGGGATAATTCTCATATTCTTTTTTGCTGAATTTACTGCTTTTCTTATAGCTGCAGCTGGCTCAGGCGCCTTACCAGAGCCATATCCTACTGCACCCTTCATATTCCCGACTATACAGAAAGCTCTAAAGGTAGACCTTTTACCCCCCTTGGTGACTCTGGTGACCCTGGAAGTTTCGATGGTTTTTTCTATTATTTCATCTTCATCGGTTGGGAAATATCGTGGGAGGTATTTAAAGGAATTACCCGCGTACATTCTGCCATTTTTTCCCCACTTACCCATCAGAACTGTAAACCTCCTTCTCTTGCTGACTCGCAAAAAGCCTTTACTTTTCCGTGGTATCTGTAAAATCTTCTATCAAACGCAACTTTATTTATTCCTTTTTCTTTTGCTTTCTGAGCTATAAGCTTACCAACCTCCTTTGCTGCATCTATATTCCATGTTTTTTTCAATTTATCCTTGAGCTCAATAGTGGAAGCTGAGCAAAGTGTTATACCTTTAGTGTCATCTATGATCTGTGCGTAGAAATGCTTGTTAGATCTGAAAACGCAGAGTCTTGGTCTCTCCGGTGTTCCAAAGATTTTTTTTCTGACCCTCTTGATTATCCTTTCTCTTCTCAACTCTCTTTGTTTGATTTCAGAGATCATTTTTTCTTCCCCTTTTGCTTTCCTGGTTTCAGAACCAAAACTTCATCTTCGTACTTTATTCCAGTTCCTTTATACGGATCTGGTGGTTTTATTGCCCGTATATTTGCTGCAACCTGACCAACTAGATACTTATCTGCTCCTTCAACAAAAATTCTTAACGGGCTTCTCAAACCTACCTTAACACCTTCTGGAGGAGTGAAATAAACCGGGTGCGAAAAGCCAACTTTTAAAACAAGAGTGTTCCCCTGCATTTCTGCTCTGTAACCTATACCAGTTATATCAAGTTCTATTTTATATCCTTCGCTAACTCCTTTTACTGCGTTAGCTATAAGGGCTCTTGATGTGCCAAACATCGCCCGAGTTTTTCTATCATCTTTTTGACATAGGACAAAAATCTTCCCATCTTCAATTTTGATGTCTATAAAAGGAGCCAATGGAACATTTAACTCCCCCTTTGGCCCTTTCACCGCTACATTCCCATCTTGCTTTGTAACCTGAACCCCAGGGGGAATAGTAATTGGCATCCTTCCAATCCTTGACATAATCTATAACTTGTAGCAAAATAGAATAATAAATAGCTTTTTTCTGAAAAATATTGGATTCCGAGCAGAAATTTAGTTTGTAGCTTCACCATAAGGACAAATCAAATTTTAACTTCTGCTAAAAAACTTCTACTAAACTAATTGCTAAGGTAATGAGAATTCTTGTGATATATCAATTTTATAGAGGTTTTGTAGAGGAGATAGAGAAAAGGATAGACTCTTTTGATATAGTGAAGATAAACTCTGTTCTTGAAGAGCTTTCCATAAAAGATCCAAGATTCTATTCTGAGATTGTGGAAGATCCATACAAAGATGTCATACCGGTCTTATTTAACTCTGAGAAGTTCCAGAAATTATTTGAAGCGGAAAATAGTATTGTACTACCGCCTTCAATAGAATACTTGCTGAATAGAGTAGAACTAACCACAGGTGCAGATTTTTATGCCAAAAGAGATCATTACATAATTCTTGCAAAACAAATTTTCTACTTCAGACCTCAGATAGTAATAGTTACACCTTATCTTATAAATTACATATTTCTTTTTGGGCTGAAAGAAATCTTGAAATTCAAATTACTTGGGTACATCAATCCTGCTGCAATGAGCCCTGGGATTTTGTCCAAATTCAAAGATTACAAAGTTTTTGATTTTGTTTATTCGCCGTTTTTACCTGCTGTTATTAAAGCGAGGGGCTTTAAAGTTCCAGCAGAGCTAATTCCTCTTTATTTTATACCTAAGCCTACCATAACAGAATTAGAAAGAGAAAAAAAAAGATATGATATTGTCTTCTCTGGAAGCTTTCACTATGTTCACCGAGGAAGGCTCTACCTCATTGAAGAGATAGCAAAGGCTTTCCCCAAAAATTTTTACATTTTCACTCAAACAGAGCAAGCTTTACCTGCCAATCTCCGTAAGTTCTACAAAGGAAGCGTATTTGGTGCAGATAATCTTAAAGTGTTAGCACAATCTAAAATTGTAGTAAACAATCACGGTGATATTCTGCCGTGGGCTCACAACCTCAGACTTTACGAAACGACAGGAGTAGGAACATTTTTGCTCACAGATAATTTACCTGGGCTTTCCGACCTTTTTGAGATAGGCAAAGAATGCGAAGCATATTATGACTCAGAACAGTGCATAAAGCTTATAGCGAAATATCTTGAAGATGATAAAAAGAGGGAAGAGATAGCGCGAGCTGGCCAAGAAAAAACTCTGAAATTTCATACAGCAAAGCAAAGAGCAAAACTGTTTGCAGAATCTTTGAAAAAATACGGTATAATAAAGTAAGTTAGACTATATCAGCAAACTCCCTCTCCGACTTTTGAAAATAAATCAACCCAGAAATAAACAGAACAACGACCACAGCAGTAGAAATAAGCATAAACCTGATGTCCGGAGGTCTGACGCCTATAAGTGTCCATCTTATCCCCTCTATAACAGAAATCATAGGATTCAGAGCAATCAAAAACTGAAATTTTTCCGGAATCAGAGTAGTGGGATAAATAACGGGGGTTGCAAAAAACCAAATCTGATTAAGATATTGAATTGTGTGCTTTACGTCAATAAATTTTGCGCATAGAACAGAAAGCCACAGTGCTACGCCTAAAGAACACAAGACCAAAACCAAAAGGAAAACGGGGAAGAGCAATAACTTTTCGTCAGGATAAACCCCTGTGAAAATCATAAGGAGAATGAGAACTGCAAAAGCTATGAAAAAATCGACTCCGGATGCCAAAATTGAAGATAAAGGTAATGTAAGCCGAGGGAAGTAAACTTTCCTGATCATATCGGCATTTGAGATAAGACTTAAGCTTGCCTCAGTCAATGCTCGGGAGAAAAACTGCCAGGGGACCAATGCTGAGAACACAAAAACAGAATAAGGAACTTCCCCAACCGGAATTTTGGCGAATTTTCCAAATATTAGGGTAAAAATCACCATTTGAAACACAGGTTGAACTATTGCCCATCCAATTCCAATAAACGCACTTTTATACCTCACCTTTATACTTCTCAGAGCTAATACCCACAGAAGTTCCCGACTTTTCCATATCTCTTTCAGATCTTCCAGAGAAAAACCTTTTTTCGGCTTTACTATTACAACATAATCCATAGAATGGAATATTCTCCAGCCCTTCTTTTCTTAGTTATATGTATATAATGAGCATTTTATTATAATTATATTTTCCATCTTGCTTGGGTAGATAAATGCAAAGATGTTATGGGTGATATAGCTATACGAGTTGAAAATTTAAGTAAGAGGTATCGTATCGGACGGCGAGAACCTTACAGGGCATTGCGCGATATCCTTTCCAATATTGTGTATGCTCCTTTTCGTTTTCGTTCATTACGCCAATCCAAAGCTCAATCTCACCACACAGCAGACAGCTATATCTGGGCTCTTAAGGGTGTCTCATTTGAAGTGAAGCATGGGGAGATTATAGGCATCATTGGGCGTAACGGTGCGGGGAAGAGTACTCTTCTTAAGATTCTTTCTCGCATTACCGATCCAACGGAAGGCTACGCGGAAATTCACGGGCGAGTTGGTTCACTGCTGGAGGTCGGCATCGGCTTCCATCCTGAGCTTACGGGACGAGAAAATATCTACCTGAATGGTGCCATTTTGGGGATGAAAAAAAGAGAAATTGACCGAAAGTTTGACGAGATTGTAGCGTTCTCTGAGATAGAAAAGTTTATAGATACACCTGTTAAATACTACTCAAGCGGAATGTATGTTCGCCTTGCTTTCGCTGTTGCCGCACATCTGGATCCTGAAATTTTGCTTGTGGATGAGGTTCTTGCAGTAGGTGATGCTGGATTTCAGAAAAAGTGCCTGGGCAAAATGCAAGGCATTGCAAAAGAAGGACGAACAGTAATGTTTGTAAGCCACGATATGGGAGCAATAAGCTCCCTTACACAAAAATGTATATACCTTCGCAATGGACAAATAGCCACATTCGATGAATCGAAAAAAGCTGTCAAGCAGTATCTAACAGATACCATAGAGTATAAGGATAAAGCCGGGGGATCTCTTGATTTCTATCGTCGTAACTTCAACCCTGATTCACCTGTACTGATAAATAGAATTTGGGTTAATGACTACCATAGGGGGATTCCAAATATTCCAATGGGAACTTCGCTCAAAATTTCCATAGAAGTAAATGCTATCAGAGAAATCCGCGGAGCCTTCCTATTATTTGTTCTGAAGAGGGAGGATGGAGAACGAGTAACTTTTGTTTTTTCTTGGGATCAAAATTTTTCACTTCACCTTACCCCTGGGAGGCACGTAGTTACTGCCCATATCAAGGACCTTTGCTTGACTCCAGGCATATACCTTGTGAGCGCTTTTATTAACCAATCAATCCAAACCCTATCATATGATGTAATTATTGATTTTCCACTTTTTCGTATTGTCAATGAAGGACAAGTTACCCACTGGCCTGAGCGCCCATGGGGTACAGTACACTGCAGGGATATTGTATGGGAAATTAGCGAGGTCTAAAACTTTTTTATCACAGCCAAGTTTATCTCTCTCTCTACTCTAAACGTGTAGACTCTGCGGTTAATATACAAATCCGCTAGTAGATTAGCCACAAACTTAGGTAGCTTATATTTTTTTGTTGCCTTATCAACGAGTCTCTGAAAATTCAACTCAGCAACGTCGATAACTTCAAGTCCTGATATTTTTTCTAAAGATTTAGCAATCTGTTTTTTAGTGATCCACTGTAGTGTATAGAGTCCTAATGTTGGTCTGCCTAAGATTTTCAGATAGATTCTGGCAAGTTTTTTATTCATTTTAGGTAAAAAGGGTAGCCTGTAATGAGGATCATAGAAGCTACAGCCGTAGTCAGGGCAACGGATTCTTAGCTTTCCGCCCTTCTTCAAAACTCTTATCATTTCAGAAATACATCTTTCAACGTTTTGCACGTGCTCTAATGTCTGCCAACTCATTATGTAATCAAAACTACTGTCTGCGAAAGGAAGCTGTTCTCCTACTCCTTTGATAATTCTGCTTTTGTAGTGTTCTGGCAGTCCTAACTCAGTTACTTTTGTTCTGAAGTAAGTCAGTTTCCACTCTTCTGGTTCTATACCATACACATCATAGCCTTTGATAAGTCCGCGCAATACAAACGTTCCGACTCCAGCAGCCATATCCAGAATTCTCCCGCGGTGTTCTTGATTTCTTTCAATCTCTGCCCATAAAAAATCCATGGCTTCTGGATTGCGCCAGGTATTTATAACTGATTCGATATACTCAACATCTTTCACACCGAAATATCTCTTGAAATCTCTGTACACATGCTGTCTCAATATCTTATCAGATAAAGTCATCGTTCTACATCAGGAGCTTCTGTAAGTTGTAAGTTAGATTTACTTTTTAATTTTTGCTTTTGTAAAAACTATTTATTTGTATTTATTACTTTCTCTACATCTTCATCTTCTATTCCATAATAGAAAGGTAATCTTATAAGTCTTTCACTTTTTCTTGTTGAATATTCATCTGATGAGTGAGGCTAGGAATGGTGATTGATATTTTTAGTTCTTCCATTGGAGATTTATTTTTGGTGATTTAAGGAAGGCCAGCCCTACAGGGGTATCGACGATTACGCATTCGTGAAAATAATGTTTCCAATCCTTTAATATTTGAACTTCATCTTGTCTTTTTGCGTCGTGAAGTATTACAATGCCATTAGTTTTAATATATGGCAAAAAGAAGGGTATAGCGGGTCTTCTAGAGTACTTACATAAGCCACCTGGTGGAGCATCAACCAATAGAATGTCTATCTTTTCACTTTCTAAATTTTCATTTTCTAAAATTTTCTTTATTAATTCTTTATCGAACCAACTATATCCATCATATTGCCTGTAAGGGACATGATAAATTCTCACATATTTGGTTAGTTTGTATCTAAGTATCATCTTCTCAATCATTTTAAAGTAATACTCATCTCCTTCAAGTGTAATAAGCAAGCTGTTTTGACTAGATTTAGACAGCATACATGCTAATATTATGGTGGATAAACCACCGCCTAGTTCAACCACTCTTAAATCACCTCTGTCAGTAATGTACTTAAAAATATTCACAAAATCTTGTATATGCATAGACCAGCTGTTATGCTTTAGGCTTAATGGAAGTCGATATCTGACTAAAAATAGTTTCCACTTTAGGCTATTATAAACTCTCAAGAGAGTAAGAGATATTTTCATGTATTTCCCTTCTCTGCTTGTTCTTTCAATATATAATAAATATACCTTTATCAATGCTAAAATTATTTGCCATTAAATTTCTTCTTAAGCTTTAGCGTAATGGATGTAGATTGTAGAAAAATTGGGTATAGAACCCTACGGAGTAGTAAAAATCTGCATAAAACTTCACCAGTGGTAAAAATATAGGAAGATAGGGGATATATTTTTTCACATATTGAGGATAAACTGCTTTTACCGTCGGCAAAACCTTCAGTACAAGCCCATAACTCCGAAATACATATACTGCAAAAAATAAGGGTAAGGTCAGAGGGAACACAGAAGATAAAAACAACTTCGGGAATATCAATTCAGATCTCAAAAGATTCTTCCAAGAATCTCCGTAATACTTCCTTACTATCGTTGAGAACGATCTCCCTCTCCTTATGAACCAGTTTCTAAGATCCTTAAAATTTTTTCTCGGCTCAGCAAAAGAAATCGCATCAGCACAAAAAATGAATCTTGAGGTAGGAAATTTTTTCTTTATCCTCAAAGATAAGTCTGAATCCTCCGCCCCAAAAACCAAAGACTCGTCAAAAAAACCAACTTCTTCTATCAACTTTTTCCTGATTGACAAATTTGCTGTGGAAAATGATCCGATCTCGTAATGAGAGCCCCTTGATAAAAATTTCAACCCTCCAGCGGGAAATCCCAAAATTCCCTGAGAGAGAGCGAGGATGTTTTCAAGGAAACTACCAGTTTCTGGTTTGCGAAGCTTCGGGACGACACCTCCCAAAACGGCATCGGCACCCTCATTTATATGGCTAAGATGAGCCGAAATCCAATTCTCCACCACCTCCATGCCATCATCTATGAAAATTATGGTGTCATACCTTGAATTTTTTACCCCTATATTTCTCTGATACGAAAACCCCCCTCTCTTAACTGGGAAATATCTAATCTTATCTGGAAATTCAGGAAGTTCAAGGTCTGACATATTATCACTTTCTTTTTTCAGCTCAACTATCACATATTCCCAATTGATCTGAAGAATTCTTGCACTTTTACATACACTTTTTACGGTTTTTAGAAGTTCATCCCTTGAGCTACTTATTGTAATTATACTCACCCCATCTACATTCATTTTCGGAAGCCTGTAACTTGTAATTATTTTTTAACTTTTATAAAAGTAGAATACTTTGTAGCAAATACAGTTAAGAATGACAAGCTTCATAGCAAAACTTTACAACTCCACCCCTTGAAAATTATCATTAGAATATTAATAAGTAAATAATAATAAATAAAGAGAAAGGAGCACAAAATAATGAAGAGGTGATTGATTTAATTTTTCAAATTACGACCGAAAGTTCTTTTTAATCTCTAAAACTTTTCTAATGGCTTCTCTATCATATCATAAATCTGACCTCTCAAAGTAATACTTTTAGATATCAGATATTTTTCTCAATGAATTCAGATTTGCCGTATATGTTAGCCTATCAATATTTACGACTTTTTGTATTTTTTATTACGGGTCTTACTGCAGGCGAACCTATTATTTGGGAAATGTCTCTCGCCGTTTTACAGAGAGGGAATGCCTGAAGGTAAGCTTGGTATTTTCCAAAGTTTTAAACAAATGCCCCTTCTCCTTGCTCATGCAAACAAACTTACCAAATTCGGCGCATAGCCTTTAGGAGCTTTTAGAACCCATTTCTTGAATTATTTGAAGATATTTAGCTACAATCTTTTCCTCGCTAAACTCTTCGAGCACCCATAGCCTTCCCCTTTTTCCCATCTCAATCCTCTTTTCTTTTTCCATGGTGAGCATTTTTTCCATAGCTTTAACCAAGGATTCTACATCTTTTGGCTTTACCAAAAAGCCATTATATCCGTCCTTGCATACTTCTCTACAGCCCGGGCTATCCGTGGTTATGATGGGCTTTCCCATAGCCATAGACTCAAGAAGGCTCCTTGGAATGCCCTCCCTATAATAAGATGGTAAAACTATACAATCTGCCTGGCATAGGTAAGGTCTCACATCTTGCGATACACCTAAATAGTTTATAACCCCTTCTTCTATCCAATTTTTTATATCCTTTTCAGAAACCGCGGCTGGATTTTCTTTATCTAAGGGTCCTAAAAGCCAAAACTCTACTTTATCTCCGTATTTTCTTTTCAAAACTTTTCCAGCGGTTACAAACTCCCCGACTCCCTTATCCCAAAGGAGTCTTGAAATCATAAGAAAAACAAAGGAGGATTTTTCGTTATCTTTACAAAACTTTGGATTGAAATATTCTGTACTCACACCTTCCCCTTTTATGATGAATGCTTTTTCTTGGTTTACTATAGAACTTTCAACAAATAGATTTAAGTCATCGGGATTTAAAAATACAACTCTGTAATTCTTGGCAAGAGAAAATCTATACAAAAATCTAACTAATTTTGTCAAAAAAGTCTCCCTTACAAAGACATAACCAAGCCCTGTTATAGTGCTTATACATTGTATTCCAAGGATTCTGCAGGCAAGAGAGCTATAGATATTGGGTTTTATGGTAAAATTCAAAACCACATCGGGTTTTAGGTTTTTGTAGATGCTTAGATATTCTAAAAGAAGTATAAAATCCTTTACTGGGTTTGTGCCTTTTCTGTCTAAGTTTCTTAGAGGAATAAAATTGGAAAATTTTTTTGAGTATTCATCCTCTGGAGCAATTATATATACTTGATATCCTTTCTCCAGGAGGGCATCCATTAATGCCTTTCTAAAATTCCATATGGACCAAGAAGTGTTAGAGGTTAAAACTACTTTTTTCATCCTTCAAAAAGCCCAAAATTATAAGGTATCCAATCGTCCGCATGCCTTCCAAAGATCAGCCAAACCCTTTCAATTCTAAGTAGCACTAATATGGCAGGGATAAGATACATAAGGGTATAGATAGTCAGGATTCTCTCCATAAAATTCTCTCCCATTGGGTAAATATTTCATCCACTTTCTTACATATTTGAGTCCAAGAAAACTCATTTTCGCTTAGAGCTTTTGCACCTTGAGAAAAGTTTTCTAATAGCCAAGGTTCCTTATAGATTTTTTTTACAGCTTCTGCCAAAGCCTCTGGAGAATCGGGTTCAATTAGCAGTCCATTCACACCATCTTTTACTTGTTCCCTTAAACCACCTACATTTGTAGCTATAACGGGTATTCCGAGAGCTAATGCAATGCTTGCAGGTCCAGATTGTGAAGCCCTTTTGTATGGTAAAACTACCAAGTCAGTTTCCTTTAAAAGGTCACATAATTCTTCGTCACTTATCCAATAATTTAATAGTCTTATCCCAAGCTTTTCAATACTTTCCAAAAGGTTATTTTCAATTAACCCTTCCCCAGCAATGGTTAATTTCACGGGTATGTTATCTCCTTTAAGCCTCTCATAAGCTTTTATGAGTACATCAAGTCCTTTATATTCCAGGATTCTACCGAAAAATAGAAGTTTCAACACTCCCCCTTTAAAAAAACCTCTGTGGCTCCAGTCTTTGCAAAAGTTATTATAAGCTCCTAGAATGAAACTAAAAATTCTATCTGATGAAATTTTGAAATTTTTAATAACTTCTTGTTTTACATAGTCACTAAAGGTAAATATGTAATCGCACTTATATGTCAAAATATCTTCCATATAAGTTAAGACCCTATTGGTTAAACCTGATCCTATGCTTTCAAACTTCATCGGATTATGTCTTATAAAAACTAAGATGGTTTTGGGCATAAATAATTTTACATAAAAAGCTATTCCTAATAACCAAGGATGGAACATTGTAAAAAATACTATTGAAGGTTTTTCTTTCCTTACAATTCTCAAGATAGATATTAATCTGGCAGGGAAAAGCGATTTTAAAATAAAGTCTATTAAGGAAAGTTTATGGGTTTTAACAATATATAGTTTTTTAAGGGGTAAATTTTTTAAATTCTCTTTTAAAGGGTTATTTTCACTTATTATCAG
>CALHPK010000017.1 GCA_938036315.1 uncultured bacterium
GGCATTAATAGAGGAGCTTCAGAGGAACCCCGCATTTTTAGAATTATCAACAGATGCTCCAGCGCGCCTTCAGGACGCAAGAGCCTCGTTTTATCTGTGCTTCAAATACCTGCAAAGAATGTTCGACTCTATAAAAGATGACACAGAAAATCAAGACCTTCGTATAATAAGATATTGGGACTGCGGTAAAGATGGAATTTGTCCTGGAGATAGTGACGAACCTTTTGCAGATATCAACGGAAACGGCACACGAGACAGTAACGAACCTTATATTGATCTGAACAAAAATGGAACTTGGAATGGAGCTTGGAAAAAACCAGATGAAGGAGAAGGAAATCGTAAATATGATATAGGAGAGTCAATAGGAACAACCAAAATTAAGCTGGGTGGTCCAGATACACGCATCAATTTCAGTGGCTCAACCGGATCAATTATTGCCCAAGCAATATTTTCAAGAAAAATGTTTGACATAATAGCAGAAAACTTCAAGGGGGGAATCCTCGACATAGGCGCTATTGTCGGGCAATCCAACGAAAACCTAAGAAATCTGGCTTGCTCCTTTGGAATTTCCTTCCCTGAAATAAGACTATGGGAGTTTTTCGTTTCCCCAACCTCTCTGCGAAAACTCCTACCTCCGTGGGACCCAGTTAAAAAAGATGTAATTATTCAGAGAGATACTGAACCGTTCGAAGATGCTGGTCTTGACAGAATGTTCTCATGGCAGTATGAAAATTATCATCCTATTTCTAATTCAGATCCCGATAAAGATGACCTTGGACCTCAGAACAATTCCGATGATGTTGATACAAATTGGAACGGGAAATGCTCTATGGAAGAAGCCTATAGAGCCTGGACTAAAAAACAAAAAGGCGAGGAAACAAACTGGGAAATAGAATATATCAAAAAAAGAGATTGTGTAAATTTTATAGATAATGGCTACGAAGATTTTGATCTGGGAACTGAAGGAAATTTATTTTTTGACTGGATAGACAAAAATGGAAATAAGGTTCCAGATCTTTCTGATATTACAGAAAAGTGGGACGATAACTATGGCATATTGAATGGTAGACCAGGTTCATATAAAGATCAGGTTGCAGGAAATAATAAATTTGACGTTTTAGATTCCGAACACTACTGGCCAAACGGTGAAATTGATCCTAAAAACACAGTTGGTCCGGGAGGGCTTTTATGCCCATCTGGTCCATACCGTGGTGATGACCGAGAAGTTATAGATCTTGTATACATGCTCTTGCCTGATCCGACTTTCTCCGGGGTTATAAGATTCTACAAAGGAACAACAGGGGTTATAAAGAATGTAGATGGAGTCATCTTAACTGAGAATGCGTTATTCTGGCGAAACATCTGGCGCGCGGTTTATGTCGCTCAAAGTCTAGGGATTACCCTAATAGAAAACTATCCGTATAGATAAACTTGCATTATTTATATATATCAAGTTATTTATGTGTCAATGGATAAATTCGCATATGCAAAAAACAGAAAACTAAATCTACATAAGATATAAAAATAATAATTTTTTTGTATGCAGAACTATATCAGAAAAATAAATTCCATTCTCTTGTGTTCAGGGCTTCTTTTAGTCTATATCGGATGCGGTAGTAAGGATGGAAAAGTAGAATCCTCTCGCTTTTCTCTAAAAATAGAGCCCCCAGAAGGAGTGTACCCTGAATCAGATACCCTTTATATAAAAGTAACCCCAAGTAAAGATGCTGATATTTGCTACACCACAAGAAAAGATGAGAATCCTAAACCTTGTGAGCGAAGTTACGTTGTCAAGGCAAAAGCAGAAGCCGGAAATCCAATAACAATCCCTGTCAGACCAGAGTATGACCAAGGAGCAACAACAGGAATATTTAATCTGAAAATATTTGCAAAAAGTAAGGATTCAGAAGAAATCGCAGAGTCAAAGATATACACAATAATCTTAGCTCCGTTCATAACCATAAATCCTCCAGAAGGATTTTACCAGCAAGTTATTACTGTAGCTGTCGGCTGTAATAAACCTTGTTGGCTCTACTACACCACTGATGGAACTGAACCATCTGAAGCCTCCACAAAGTCAGAAGATGGTTTTATACTACAAGTAGAAAATGATATAACTTTACAAGTTCTTGCAGTTGACAAAACTTTAGGTATTAAAACACCACCAGAAAGAAGAAAATACTACATAGATAAAAATCCTCCAGAAACATCAGTGGTTGGTATTGAGACTTGCTCATGTGTTTTGGGCTGTGATAAAAAAATTCCAGACGCTGTAAGATGTAGCAATGCAATAACGCTGAGTCTTATTTCTGTAGATGACAAATCCCCTTCGTCCGAAGTATTCTGGTCAGTAGATGGCTTTGAACCAGAAGATAAAGCCGAAAAATATTATGAAGCTGGTGGAAACACCTATCATGCGAAAGATTCCGCAGATGTACCTATAAGGTCACATACTATATTGAAATTCTTCTCAAAAGATCTAGCTGGAAATAGGGAGCCTGTCAGAACCATGATAATACTCATAGGAGATAGACCTTTTGGTTACGCTGTACCCCCTGGGGGAATATTTGGCAAAGATAAAGTCCCAGTAGATGTTTATTTGTACACTGTCCCTCAGGATGCTTACATAACTTATAAAGTTGATTTTCCAGATGGCTCAACGGAACAAGTTCAATCTTGCGCTTCTCCGTGCAAAGTAACACTAACAAAAGAAGGAAGAAATATAATAACATTCAGAGCTTACAAAGGCTCTATGTTCGACGAACAAAGAAGGGTAGATTTCATAATAGATCTGAATCCGCCACGGGTCTTTTTCGAGCCCGCTAATTGCTTCTCAGATTCCGGCCCAATTTCCGCAACAATAAAATCAGATGAAGAAAAAACTAAAGTCTTCTTCAGAATATGCGACAAAGAGGCTTTCGGATGTTCTGTAACAGATTGTTCAGCATATTCCCCAGAAATACTCTCTGGAACAGCCCCAGTAACTAATATAACAATCGATATACCATCGGTTATCTTCTTCTGTGGAACTGATATAGCTGGAAATGTATCAGAGATAAAAAAAGTAGAATGTGAAGTCTCAGGAAAGTACATCGAAGAATTTGATAATCAGGATAATATGGATAGAACTGAGACAACCCTGAGCTGGGAAAGAGGTAAATTAACATTAAGCAGAGATTCTATACCATCCGAAGGTTCTATAGATACTCAAGGCACGGGAACAGTTGACATTGATACCTACGGCAAAGTAGCAGCTATAGTAGATGCTGGAACAGGTATTAAGCTTATTGATATTTCAACTCCAACTTCCTTAGGTATAGTATCACAAATCACGCTTTCTAATCCCCGCTCCGCAAAATTCTGGAACGATGTCCTTATCGTTCTGACAAATGATAAACTTTTAGCTTATGATATCTCCAACCCTCGAGCTCCTCAACAGATCGGTTCTGCTAATCTTCCATCCGATCTTTCTATTCCCCAAGGACAGGCTAACGTGATAAATCTATGGGGAAAATATGTCATCTTATCTGCCGGCAATCAAGGGCTAGTTATAGCTAAGATAAATCACGAAAGAACCCAGAGCATAAATAGAATCTCATTCGAGAGAATAGGTGGGATTTCTCCTTCACCTGGGCAAGGAATCCGTTCATCTCAAGATATTGATATTTTCGGAAATATGGTAGCTATTGCGGAAGCTGATGGTGGACTGAGACTTGTTTTAATCGAGAGACCTAACTCTCCGTCTCCGCTGACCTCATATTCTGACTTTCTAGCAACACAGGATTCAGCAGTTTCTGTAAAATTTTTCTTCCCCTATGTTGCTGTAGGAACTTCAAATGGAACAATACATATTATTGACATAAGTAATCCGCAGGATGCGAGAAAAATAGCCTCACTTCAACTTTCTACAGGCGTGAGAATAAATAAGATACAGCAGTGGGGAATGTATCTTATTGTTGCAGATAATCAGGGTGTAAAATTTATCGATGTGAAAGACCCAACAAATCCTTCCCTCTCTTACGATATGAGAAGGGGAATAACTCAATCCCTGTACATCTACGGAGATCGGCTTTTGGCTGGAGATGGTAACTCAGGTTTATACGTTTACAAATTAGCAGAGCCCTATGAGAGTGCTTATGAGATGAAAGAGTTGATAGGTAGTGGGGCGAAATTTGTAGCTATTGATGGAGTTTTTGCTTCCGCTGCAACTGCAGGGGAAATCAAATTCTGGATCACAAAAGATATATTCTCCCCAGAAGCGGTTACAGAAGCAGAAGGTAGTAACATCAGTTCCTATACTATCTGGGGTAATAAACTTATTATCGGTGACGGAGATAAAGTGAAGATATTCAAATTCCTACCATTTGGTAATCTGGAGTTCCAAAAAGAAATCACTCTCTCACAGATAAAGCCTGGTTCCAGAGCATATGAAATTCTAACCTGGGGAGATACAGCATTGATAGCTGGAGGAAACTCTGTTTTTATGTTCCCTCTGTCGGACATTGCGAATTTATCTGACGAAAAAGTTGTAAAGATAGATACAATTCAGGGGCAGAATTTTTCTGCTTATGATATCGATACCGCCGGTAATATCCTTTATGTTTCATCTCGTGATTCGAGGGTTATAGCTCTAAGAATATTAGATAACGCATTTTCTGTCCTACTTGATAATGTTGTATCATCTGGAGTTTATGAAATTCTACCATGGGGAAGATATATAGCTACCGCTCAATCTATATCGGGACTTATATTCTACGATGTGAGTCAGATAGTTTTTGGAAGATTTGCCCAGGTCGGCGCTTTACCATTCCCAGATGCAATTGGAGTCAAACCTTTCGGCTACTTTAACCTGGTCCTAAGAGATAACTCCATCTCGCTCATTGACAACACTTACATAGATAGACTCAGGGAGGTCTATTCAGCTAATATAAAAGCAGATTACGGAGTTTTATTCGGAGATATTGCTTTTGTGAAAGATAAGGATGGTAAAGCTAAATTTGTCAGATTCGCTAAATCAAAAATACTTTTTGTTACAGAGGGAAAAGCTAAATCTAAGAATTTAACTCAAGATCTCAAAACTCAAATAAAGGATGCCCAACTGATTGTTTCAGAGTGCGAGACCCAGAGTTTGAACTGTCCAGCAGTTGGATGTTATGTAAATTTTGAGCTATCAAATAATGGCGGTAACACCTGGATTGAAGTCCCTCCAAATTCTGGATTCTTCCCTTTTGGCTCTACGGGGACTTCCCTTATGTGGAGGGCTAAGTTTAGAACCGGAGAACCGATGATTTCACCCGAAATTTGCAGAATAACTATAAATTATAGATTTGGAAGGAGATAGTTATACAGGAGGTGATTTGAGCCATGCCAATTTATGAATATATATGTAAAAATTGCGGCAGAAGAAACTCTTTTTTGGTGTGGAGCTGGGAGCAGGAGACTATAAAGTGTAGTTCTTGTGGCTCTGTTGCACTCGATAAAATAATATCTCGCTTTTCCAGACTTAAATCAGAAGAGGAGAGGATTGAAGGGACGATTGAAGACGCTATGCGATCAGTTGATATAAATAATCCGGCAAGCATAAAAGGATGGATGAAAAGGTCACTCAAGGAATATGCAAGCGAGCTCGGGGAGGATGTAGATATTGATGAGGCGGTCGAGTCCCTCGGGGAAGAGCTGGGGTTAGGTAAGAAAGAAGAGGGCGAGGGCGGAGAGGAAGCAGAGGTAGAAGAGGGAAGCTCCGAGGAAACAATCGGAAAAGATTAGCCCCATAACCTAAATGTCGCGAAAAATTTACCTATCTCCTAGTATATTGGCAGCAGATTTCTCACGCCTGGGAGAGGAAATACAAAAAGCCTTAGAAGCAGGGGCAGATATGATACATTTTGATGTCATGGACGGCGTTTTTGTCCCCAATATCTCTTTCGGCATCCCTGTAATAGAAAGCTTGAGAAAGTCTATATCCGCAGTTTTCGATATCCATCTTATGATAAGTGAACCAGAAAAGTATATCAAAGATTTTGCTAAAGCCGGTGGAGATATTCTTACGTTCCACATAGAAACTACCTCACATGCACATAGAGTAATCTCTATGATAAAAGATGAGGGAAAAAAGGTTGGGGTGGCTGTGAATCCAGCAACTCCTATCCTTATGATAAAGGATATCCTTGATCAAATAGATGTCCTACTTGTGATGAGTGTTAACCCGGGATTCAGTGGGCAGAGATTTATCCCCTCAGTGCTGAAAAAAATAAAGGAGGCTCATCTGTTGAAAGTTGAGGGTGGGCATAACTTTTTAATCGAAGTCGACGGTGGACTCAATTTAGAAAACTCTTCAGAGGTTATTACTGCTGGTGCAGATATTCTCGTTTTGGGCGCATATACATTTACCGGAAATATAACAGAGAACATAAAGAAAATAAAAAAAACTATAGAAAAAACTATTGGTAAGTAGAGTAGAATGGATCATCATCTAGTTTCAATTTACTAAAAAAATCAACTAAAAGCTTGGTTACATCCTGCTCTATCTTTGCATCCCTTCCCCTTTTGCTGAAAACCAAAGAATAAAAGTAATTTGCATACTCCTGAATCTTCTGGTATTCATTTTCATTTTTGTAGTTTTCCGTAATCTCGCTGAGAACTCGTAGTATAAGATCTGGTCTTCTTTCAATCGTTTTCTTCACAGATTTTTCTATTCTCCATTCCCTAATTTTTCTGTGATTCCCGGTGAGTAGAATACTCGGGACAGCCTCTCCTTCGAATTCTCTTGGTCTTGTATACTGAGGAAAATCTAATAGATTAAAGAGAAGTTCTTCTTCAACTTTTGAACTCATAAAACCTTCCTTGAGTCTGAGAATTGCTTCTATAAACACAACAGATGCTGAGTCCCCTGAATGAACAACGTAATCTCCTATTGAGATTTCTTCATCTATATATTTTTTTACTCTTTCATCTACTCCTTCGTATCTTGGGCATACAAGAACTATTTCTTCGAATTGAGCTATCTCTTTTACTTTTTTCTGGTTGAGTAGATTCCCCCCAGGTGAAAACAGAATTACTATTCTTTTCTGGGTTGTCTGTGGTATGGACTTGATAGCATAAATTATAGGTTCTGGCTTTATAATCATTCCACCACCTCCACCGTATGGGCAGTCATCTATAACCTTGTGTTTCCCAACACCAAACTTCTTCAGATCTATGAAGTTAAATTCGACGATCCCTTTTTCGCGAGCCTTTTTTACCAGTCCAGTGCTTAAGGGCGAATCAAAGAATTCTGGAAAAATCGTTATTATGTAAAATGTCATCTGATAGCGCTTTTTATGATTTTCTTCAGCTCCGCTAATGCTTTTGTAATTTTATCATTTGTCACGACAAAATCGAATTTTTTCATTTCTTTAATCTCTCGTTTTGCATTTTTGAGCCTTATTACTATGTCTGTTGTATCCGCTCTTTTGATTAACCTTTTCCTGAGTTCTTTCATTGATGGAGGTCTTATGAATATAAGAAGAGTTTTGGATTTTCCAAGTTTCCTTTTTAATTTCTTTGCTCCTTGTACATCTATATCAAGGAGTAGTATTTTATTCTTCTTTTTTGCTTCTGTAAGATTCTTGATGTGTGTGCCGTATAAATTATTATGAACTTTTGCCCATTCAAGAAATTCTCCTTTTTTCACCATCTCCATAAATTCTTGTTTTGATACAAAGTAATAATCTCTGCCGTTTCTTTCTCCCTTTCTTCTTTCACGTGTTGTGTGCGATACAGAAAACATAAGCTTTTTGGCAATTTCTTCATCTTTCAGAATTTTGTGTATTAATGTGCTTTTACCAACTCCAGAAGGTCCTGTAAGTACAACTACTTCTGGTCTCATTTTGTGCTTCTTGAGTTAATTTTTTCTCGTCGCATTCATTTTTGCTTTTTTTGAAAATCTAATTTCGTTTATATCTTCTGTTTGTCTATATCTATTCGTTAACTACCTAACTGACTATCTTCAGCGCATTCAAGATTGTGTATTATGATGATAGTATTTGATGATAGTACTTGTAAGTTTTGTGTTTGATTACCCGCCCAGCAAAATAATAAAATGCAATATAAGAAAAATATACAAAAAATTATTATTTTTTTATCATAAAAGCACATATGAAAAAAGGAGGAAAAAAATTGATATGATGAATAAAATGAAAATAGTAAAAGGGGTTCTTTTTGCTTTGGTTATTATTTCTGCTTGTGGTAAGAAAGCCCCTGACTGGGTTATTAAGGGAGCTGGAGCGTTCGGTAATTCTAAAAAATTCTATGGGGTCGGTGTTGCCGATATGACCAAAAGCGAGTATATGGATAGAACAAGATGTGATACCAGAGCAAGAGCTGAAATAGCTAAAACTCTTAATACCTACATAGCTTCCCTGGTGACTGACTTCGTCGAAAATAACAGGGACTTCTTCAGTCCAGAAAAAGAGGGATTGGATGAGTTCACTCAAAGTATAATTAAAGCTGTCGCAGAAGCTACCTTGGTAGGATCTCAAATAATAGATAGATACATAGATAAAGATAAGAAAGTTCATTACTGTCTTGCCGAACTAAATGCAGACGAAGCAATAGCTCAACTTATGAATAAAATGAGAGAAGCCGCTAAACAACAGCACAGAGCTATAGTAAAGGAAAGATCCGATGAGATGCTCAAAAAACTCGACGAAGAACTCAAGAAAAAATCTGAAAGAGGTTATTAATTAATTGATAGTTAATTAATTGTTAAAATAATCAATATATGCTAATTATTAATTGGCATTCAAAAGCGCTATGAATCCATACTGTTTAAGCTACATTTATCAAGCCTTCTGAAAATATCACTAAATCCTGAAATGGTTGCATACAGTAAACTGCTGGACTCTTTTAATCGGATCTGAACCATACTATTTCTGGGCATTGAATTTTTTGCTAAATGAGCAAAGTTTCGAAATCCAATAAAAATCATAAAATTAAACTTATGTCGGCATTCGATCAAAAAGATATCCTTTCAACTTTTTCAAGCGAAGTAAGGGGAAGGTTTGGGCTGTTTAAGTTAAAGTCTTCTGACATATTTGAAAAGTGTAGGTTATTTAAGCTCGCAGATAAGGCAAAAGAGCTGGGACTTTATCCTTACTTTTTAGAATTTGATAAAAATGAAGGACCCGTCGCCTATGTCAGAGGTGAAAAGAAGATAATGCTGGGCTCAAATAATTATTTGGGACTCACTCACCACCCAAAGGTTAAAGAGTCTGTTGTTAAGATCTTGCAGGAGTACGGAACTAGCGCTACCGGTTCTCGTTTCCTCAACGGAACCTTAAAGCTCCATATGGAACTTGAAGAGGCTTTAGCAGAATTTGTAAACAAAGAGAAAGCTTTAGTCTTCTCCACTGGATATCAGACCAATTTAGGAATTTTATCTGCCCTGCTAGGACCTAACGACTATATAATTTGCGATTCTAAGTGTCATGCATCTATAATTGATGGGATTCAGCTTGGTGCCGCCAGAAAAATAAACTTCAGACATAACAATTTGAACTCCCTTGAGGAGAGACTGTCTTCTTTGCCCTCGGATTTTGGAAAGCTCATAGTTGTCGATGGAGTTTATTCTATGGACGGTGATATAGCCCCCTTGCCAGAAATAGTTGATATTGCAAAAAAGTACGGAGCCAGAATTTTTGTGGATGATGCACATGGACTTGGCGTTTTGGGGTATGGAGGGCGCGGAACCGCAAATCATTTTAATCTCGATGATAAAGTTGATATTATCATGGGAACTTTCTCAAAGTCGTTTGCATCGATCGGAGGTTTTGTCGCAGGCGATAAATCTGTTATAGATTTTATCCAGCACTTCGGACGTTCTATGATCTTCTCAGCAGCTTTACCACCCCCCTGTATTGCCGCCGTCAAAACATCACTAGAAATAATGAAAGAAAACCCAGAAATGCCAACAATTCTATTGAAAAAAAGCGAAAAATACAGAAATGAACTGAAGAGATTAAAATTTAACGTAGGAAATTCGCAAACTCCTATTGTCCCAATAATAATAGGAGACGAACTTAAAACAATATTATTCTGGAAGAAACTCTTTGACGAAGGGGTATATACAAACTGTATAATTCCCCCTGCTGTTCCTCAAGGAGAATCTCTGCTCAGAACTTCTATTATGCTAACTCATTCCGATGAACATATTGAATTCGCACTTGAAAAAATAGAAAAGGTTGGAAAAGAGCTATACATAATATAAGTGAAATATATTCATATCTTGCGAAGTAGCAAGGGAATACCATATGTAATAAAATTCATCCGTGAGAAAAAAAATGCAGAGCATATAATTTTGCCAATTTTAAAAATCGATTTCAAAAATACCGAAGTCGAAGGAAAAATAACTGTCGTCAGCGAAGATTTAGATTCCATTTCCGAAAAAATCGCAGATGAACTAATCAAGAGAAAATCAAAAATCATTGTCTGGTAAAAACTTGTTTTTGTATGAGAGCCTTTACAAATATCCTTTCATCCTTTATTCTAACCCCAAACCCACTAAAATTCTGTGAATCCCTATAGAATCTTTTTAAATTTTGCGTAGTAAAAAATACCTTTAGTGGGTAAATTTAGAACGCCAGATTTTAGCAATGAGCAAATCACATTCTATTTAAATAAAAATGAGCAAATTACATTCTAACTAAATAGATTTGAAAAAATTCTTCACAAAGAAGCAAATTTTTTCTATATCCTCTTCCCTTAAAGATGGATATATTGGAAGAGATACTCCTTTCATATAGGCAATTTCGGTCTTTTCAAGCTTTATTTCCGGCTGATAAAACCAGTGTAACGGTTTGTATATGAGTTTCTCAGCCATTATTTTTTTCTCCCTCAAGAATGAAATTAATTTATCCCCGCTCACTTCGGAAATGATTGGGAATCTGTAGAATATATTTTCTTTTTGTGGGGGGAGCCTTATAAGGCCCTTTAGCTCGAGCTCCTTTAATTCATCAAAATATATTTTTGCCAGTTTTTTCCTTATTCCTAAAAATTTTTTCAGTTTCCTAAGTTGAGCCAAACCCAAAGACGCATTTATATCTGACATCTTAAAGTTGAATCTGAATTTATCTTTATAGTATTCTTTTTTATCATATTCTATAAAGTCTTTTATCATCTCTATAAGTTCTTTTGAATTTGAAAATACAGCTCCTCCTTCGCCTGTAGTTATAACCTTTGTTGCATAAAAAGATGAAAAAGAAGCTATACTCTGACTCCCAACGTGTTTCCCATTCACCATACCCCCGAAAGATTGAGCAATTCCCTCAACAAAAGGAAGATCCATCGGTAATTCTGAACATATTCCAAATGAATGAATGTAGACTATGCACGCAACCTCTTTATTCATCTTCTTCCTTACATCCTCAATATCAAGGGAAAAATTCTCCAAATTTATATCAGCAAATATGGGATTGTATCCAGCTGTAAAAAGTGCATTTGTTATCGCTGGACAGGCAAAGGATGGAACTATAACATACCTTTTATTTCTCATCTCTGGGAAAATTTTGGGTAGAAACATCAAAATCAGATAAAGAGAAGATGTCCCAGAATTCGTCGCCACCGCATATTTTACACCTGCAATCTTACTGATCTTTCTCTCAAACCGATCTACAATCCTCTGTGTAGATAGATTCAGCGATAAAATAGTTTTATTCACAGCTTTTATCTCTTCTCTACCAATTGTCGGAAGAGAATGACGGATAATTTCTGCCTTCATTATCTTTCTTTTTCCTCTATAACCTGAGGAACAACAGCAAAAATGTCTTTACGACGCGGAAATTGTTCTATTATCTCTGCAACAGCTTCGAATTTTTCCGGGATATCATCCTGCATTCTTTGAAATTCCTCGAATTTCCAAGTAGTTGGTTCTACCCCCTCAAGGTCCAATTCAGATAAAACCTCAAAATACTCTATTATCTTCTCTACCTGTCTTCTGAACTCGGGCTCCTTCTCCTTAGGTATCTCTAAACTGCAAAGCTTCAGTATTTCCTCAAATTTAAATTCTGTTTTGTCTGTTTTGGATGTCAAATTGTACCCCTCCTCCTTCACTATTGATAAAATAGCATTATCAAAAATAGAAATACAAAATTTGTGGAAAAATTACAAAATTATTATAAAATATATATTTGTTAGAGGATTTTGAATTTATTCTTATTTACGGGGCATATATAAGGTCATAACGGGGTTGTAAATAAAGCAAAAATCACGGGGTAGAGCAGATCTGTAAATAGTAAAACTTTATCTTTGTTGTAAAAGAATAGATAAGATGGGGGTCTACCTATGAAGACTATAAAAAGATTGATTAAGTCTAAAAGTATAGTAATAACGGGGGATAAAACTTTTTCTATAGTTACCATTTTCATTTCTTTTTTATTTTTTTCTTCTTTTTTCCCTACTCCTTATCCTCTTTTTTCGCAGCAGAAGATAATCTTGAAGTGTGCAACTGTGGCACCGGAAAATTCAGATTGGGGTAAGGCATCTAAAACATTCTCGCAAGAGATTGCTTCGCAAACTCAAGGAGAACTTGAGATAGTATGGTACTTTTCTGGAGTTGTAGGAGATGAGCCCGAAATTGCCAAAGCGCTAAGAGATGGTAAATTAGATTGTGCAGCTCTGACTGGACATGGGCTGAGCTATGTTATACTTCCTATGCGTGTTATGGAACTGCCATTCCTATTCAGATCGCATGATGAAATGGACACTATAAGAAAAGAAATCTCGTCTCTACTTGCAAGAATTTCTGGAGAATATAATATCAGACTCTTTGCACTTATAAACTTGGGATCTGTCCATGTTTTTTCGAAAACTCCCATAGCAAAGCTTGATGATGTCAAAGATAAGACATTTTGGGTGTGGAAAGGGGATTATCTTGCCGAGTTTATGGGAAATGTGATCAAAAGTAGTTTTGGGGCTAAGCCCTTTCCTCTTTCCCTTTACGATGTAATAAACCAGATTCAGGGCCTTGATTTTGTTTATAACGTTCCCTATGCTCTAGTAACTTTAGGATGGCAAAGGCACATAAAGTACTATATAACCCATCCTCTTACTTTTTCATTCGCTGCTGTCATAGTAAGGAAAGATGTATTTGATAAATTACCTCAAAAATATCAAGGTCTCATCGAAACAAAAATAAGAAAATTCTCAGAAGATGTAACACAAATGAATAAGACAAATAACGAAAAATCTTTTGATTTACTTCATAAAATGGGTGCCCGGAGTATAACATTTCAGGATTCAGAGATTGAAAGGGTGGAGAACTTATTTAAAGATCAAGTTTGGACTCCTCTGAAAGATAAAATGTATCCATCTTGGCTTCTTGCAGAAATCCTTGTTAAACTTGCACAATATAGAGCTCAAGCCAGATGATTCATAAAATTCAAATGATTTATGGAATTTGAAAATCTCAAGGATAAATTAGATTACCTCTACTTCAAATTTGCTAATGAGGAGTTCATAAAAGCTGATCCTATCCAATTTGTCTACAAATTCGAAGAGAGATCTGATAAAGAAATTGCTGGGTTTGTAGCTTCGATTCTTGCCCAAGGGAAAAGAGAGAATTTAATACCCAAAATATCTCAAGTTCTCTTTCAGATTATGAGAGGAGAACCTTACAACTATATTAAAAATTTTGACATTGAAAAGGAGAGGGGAAATATACAAAGTTTCCGATATTTTGGTTATCATCTTATCACCGGAGAAGATTTAGGATTCATATTCCTACACCTGAGTTCAATAATAAGAAAGTATGGGAGTATTGGGGAACTCATCTATGAAGTTTCTAAAAAAAATAGTCATTCTAAAAGTGTCAGAGAGATTTTGATTGATTTTGTTTCGGAATTTTTCTCAGGAGTGCATTCAAAGATACCTCGGAAGATCTCTGCTCTGGTGCCCAGTCCCGCAAACGGGAGCGCCTGTAAACGCCTGAATATGTTTTTAAGATGGATGGTAAGAAAAGATAGGGTAGATGTAGGATTGTGGCATCAGATTGTGCCAACCTCAAAGCTTATTATCCCTCTTGACTTTCACGTTGCTAAAATATCTCGAGAACTTAATCTAACCCAGAGAAAACAAAATGATTGGATCACTGCCGAAGAGATAACCGAGAAACTCAAGATGTTTGATAGCGAAGATCCGGTAAAGTATGATATTGCATTGTTTGGATTGGGCATCGAAAGAAAAAAGTTCAAAAATCGGGAGAATGATATTTAAAAAACTGCAGAGACGTGAAAAATTGGGAAGGAAAAATAAAAGATTTTTTATCTGTTTACTTTTTTGGTTACACTGTAAGGTTCTGCTTTGTAGGTACCGGTAAAAGACTTAAAAAGAGATTCTCTAAATTTTTTTTATTATTCAGCAATAGGGGGAAAAGTAGCGATATAAAGAAGGAAAAGTCTATAATTATTAAGGATCACAAGCAAACTACTTTTATGTTCGCGATTAGAAAGGCTTTGCTCTTTTTTATAAATGAATTAAAGAAAAATCCCAATATAGTCATATTTCATGGTGCAGCAGTGTGTAAGAAGGATGGAATAATTTTTTGCTTTTTGGGGAAACAAGGAAGCGGAAAATCAACATCCTGCAAAATATTTACTCGAGCCGGTTTTAAGCTCATATCGGAAGATACCTTGTTCTTAGATATAGCAAAAGGAGAATTTATCACATTTCCAAAACCAGTGATGCTTAAAGGGAGATCAGGAAAAATAAGAGAAATATTAATTACTCATCCGGCAGAACCAAGGGTCAGACCGAAGTTAGTACTAGCGATCTTGCTTTTGCGTAGAATAAAAGGATATGGAGATTTCAAAAGCTTTGTAGAGAAGATGAATATGCTTGCACGATATGGGGTGTCCTCAATTGATCGATCCTTAAGCAATAGATCGAATTTTTATTGTTATCTTCAAAGAATAGGAGAGGGTGAAGGAATTGGATTTCTTATCAGGCAGATCTACAATTTTGATTTCATAAACAAAGAGAAGTTTCTAAGATTCGTCTCGCGGTGGAGATTCTTAAAGCTCCTGTAATCCTGCTTATGCTGGAATACTCCCTTTTACATACCACATTATAGTTTGTTTTAGCCCTTCATGTGCCTTGAAATCTGGTTCAAAGCCGAGTTCTTTTTGTGCTTTGTCGATTGGGCATCTCCAATTTCTCTGTGCTATTCTCAAAACTATATCAGGTGATATCAGATTTAATCTCTCAGATAAAGGTGCTGGAATTAGCCTCAAGATATAATATAAAGCCACTAAAAATTCTGGGTATATAGTTATTCCTCTTATTTTAATTGAGAATTGTTCTTTTACGATCTTGCTTACTATTTCAAAGATTTCTTCAAAGGTGTAATCTTCTCCATCAGATATATGGTAGATACTTCCAGATTTTGTTTCTCTCTCAGCTGCTAATATGTGAGCCTTTACGACATCAGCCACGTGTACAAAGGATATTACTGCTCCGCGAATTATTGGGAAGCCTATTTTCTCAGCTGCTTTGAAAACTGGTAATAAAGCTACGTCAAATGGACCATATATGGCTGTAGGTCTTATTATCACTGAGTTTACCAGATTCTTCATAAGGAGTATATACTCCTCTGCTTTCTGCTTACTTTTGCCATAATTATCTACGGGTTGAGGAATGCTATTTTCTCTGATTGGGTCCAGATCTTTCCCAGGACCAACTGCGGCGATAGAGGATGTGAATATGAATTTCGGTCTATATCCAAATTCTATCATCGCATCTATGATGTTTTTAGTTCCCTCATAATTTACTCTGAAATATTCTCTTGGGTAAGCTGATGATACAATTCCTGCTACGTGGAAGACCACATCTGTGCCTCTGAAGTATTCTGGTTTGAGCGACTTTTTGTCTGATACATCAGCTATAATAGCTTCTGCGGTTTCTGGGAGTTTTTTTGCTTTCTGAGGAGTTCTGACAATACACGACACCTTATAGCCTTTCCTCACAAGCGCACTTACAAGATTTATTCCTACAAATCCAGTAGCTCCTGTAACTAATGCCCTCATCTGATAAACCTTTTTCTGCTCTTTGAATTCTCTATTATCTTGTTAACATCGTTATTTTTGTTCATTATCTTTTCATTCTCAATCTTTTCATTTTCATTATCATTCCTTATTTCCTTCTATGAGTGCATTGACTTCATCCTGAACTTTTTTTGTAGCATCAGCTGATTTTTGCAGTGCTTTAAGCTCATCCTCTCGCAGGGGAAATTCGATAATTTTTTCAACACCATTTCTCCCCAGAACCACTGGAACTCCAATAAATATTCCATTTATTCCGTATTCACCTTCGCATAGAACACTGCAAGGTAAGACTCTTTTTCTATTGAGAACTATTGCTTCCACCATTTCACATACGGAAGCAGCTGGTGCAAAATATGCTGATCCTGCTTTGAGCAACTCTACAACTTCAGCTCCTCCTCGTTTTGTCCTTTCGACAATCTTTTCAAGCTTCTGTTGTGGTAGTAACTTTTCTATAGGTATACCCCCCACAGTTGTATAGCTCAGGATTGGGACCATAGTGTCCCCATGGCTTCCCAGCACGAGCGCACTTATATCTTTGGCTGAGACTCCTAAATCCCAAGCAAGAAATGTCCTGAACCTTGCGGTATCTAATACTCCAGCCATACCTAGGACTCTGTTTTTGGGAAATCCTGTTATTTTATATACTGCATATGTCATAGCATCTAAGGGGTTTGTGACTACTATAACTATAGAATTTGGAGCGAGTTCTCTTATTTTTTTTGAAACCTCCTGTATTATCCTGTAGTTTATACCCAATAGTTCTTCTCTTGACATTCCAGGTTTTCTAGGTACTCCTGCAGTAACTATTACTATGTCCGAGTTTTTCATAAGTTCCCAAGAGTCGCCTCCGACGATGTGTGTGTCATAGCCCATAACAGGTCCAGCTTGTGATATGTCAAGAGCTTTCCCTTTTGCCATATCTCCAACTACATCGATCAACGCCAGTTCATCGAAAAGATTCATTATAGCAAGGTTTGAAGCTATGGTTCCCCCAACCATACCGACTCCAACTATAGTCGCCTTTAATTTTCTATCACTCATATCGTTTACCTCCTATATATTCCTAGTATTTTGATAGTATTTTTGATATAATCCAGACATTTTTCTGTTTCATTTCGGAGTTTATGTTCTGTGGTTTTTAGCTATTTTACGTTGATTTTGTGTGTCAAGCTGAGCAATCCTTAGAGCAATCCTTATAAGCAATCCTTATGAACAATCCTTATAAGCAATCCTTATGAGCAATCTTTACAAGTACCTATAAGTTCGTGTCTGTGGCCGGTTATTTTGAATCCGAATCTTTTTGCTATCTCTTGCTGTCTCGCTTCTATTGTATCATCTACGAATTCTATGATTTTTCCGCATTTTATGCATATAAGATGATCGTGGTGTTCGCTGGTGATTTCAAATCTTAGTTTGTTATCCCCCCATTTTCTTTCGGAGATTACTCCTATAGATTTTAGCATATTTAATGTCCTATATACTGTTGCTAATCCCATTTTACTCTTTCTCTTTTTTAGTGTATCGTATATTTCCTCGGCGCTGGGGTGTCCCCCATGTTTCATAAATATTTCCAAAATTTCTTCTCTTTGTTTTGTAATTTTAAATCCTTTATTCTTTATTTCATTCAGGAATTTTTTCAATTCCCTCTTCATTCCATTCGAACTTATTTTACTCATATGCTCGGTTCATTGTCATTATTTTCTTTTTATGCTCATTCTTATAAATATAATAATGATGTGTATTGCAAATTGATATTATATGAAAGATTTTTACGTTTTACATGATGACTTCTATAAAGATGTTTTCATTTGAGTATATGGAGATTTGTCCTGCAAGTGATATAGATTCCTTTACTATCTCTTCTGGTTCGAGATCGGTATATTTTATAAGAGCTTTTGCTACCGCAAGTGCTATTGGTCCACCGGATCCGATTGCTGCGACTTTATCATCCGGTTGTATGACGTCACCATTTCCAGAGATAATAAGAATATTCTCTTTATCTGCTGCGAGTATCATAGATTGTAACTGACGTAAAGCCCTGTCTGTTCTCCACTCTTTTGCAAGTTCTATAGATGCTCTTACAAGATTACCTGAGAATTCTTGCAGTTTTTTTTCAAATCTCTCAAGAAGAGCCATAGAGTCAGCGGTCGCCCCAGCAAACCCAGCTAAAACCTTGCCATTATATATCCTTCTCACTTTTTTGGTGTTATTTTTAAACACTGTGTCACCAAGGGTCATCTGACCATCCGACCCCATCACAACCTTACCATTTCTATAAAGAGCTATTACTGTTGTCAAAATAAAAAGTGGCGGGGCTGACGGGACTTGAACCCGCGACCTCCGGCTTGACAGACCGGCGTTCTAACCAACTGAACTACAGCCCCAATATGAAAATAGAATAAAAAATGTAATTCATTATATTCCCAAAAGTCAAAAATCCGAAAACATTAAAACTATGATTATGCAAAACAATACTACATCATTCAGACATAAGGAAAGAAAACAGCGTATTCACATCGCATACCCCATCATATCCAGTAGAAAAGGTAAATCCAAAACCAACATTACCACCACAAAGAAACCTGACCTTTAGAGACTCTTCAAAGGATGGATCCTTGAAAAAAATATACGGAAATCTTGTCTTTAAATTATCTGAACCACCAAATCCCCTACCAAAAAAATAATTCCCAGTGCTGTTATCGTCCCACTTCCCAGCCTCACCAAACTCTTGATAGTCAGAAAAGTGTTCCATATCTTGTAAAATCCCTCTGCAAGTTATTGACTCTGGAAAAGAATATAGTGCTGACATAGGCTTTGAAGAATCAAAATCGGAAGGACAATCCCATTCAATGGCAAAATTATACCTCTCTCCATTTTGTACCCATGTGGGAATTATCCCCCTTAACTCAGCAAAAATAAGTTTCTTCAGATTCACCGAGTACGCATTATACTCCGGTTTGCCTGAAAGTCCCTCAAGAAAGAAATAAATAAATTTTGGAGACATATCTCCAGCAGTCATATAAATAGCTTTTATAAACGAATTGATTGCTCTTAAAAATTCAGATATACCCCTATGTTCTAGAAAATCTTCAACTTTTGAAGTTATAAAGTTTACATATTCTTGATCTTGTGGAATGTAAAAATTTGCTTTCTTCTTGCCCGTATCAATTACGGGTGTTCCATCCTTATAGTGGAACAGACCCGACCTCCAGTCTCTAAGAACGTAAGGAAAATTCAAAAATTTGGTTATGGCCTGTTGAAAATATTCGTAAGATTTTTGTCTGGCTTCAAGATCAGATGTCTTGAGAAAATCTGGAGAAGATTTTAATCCTAAAACTATGAACCTGAGCTTCTCCTCTAAAGTAATATCTTTTTTTTTGAATTCGTTCAATATTAAACTTCTTTCTGATTGCGGAATGCTATTATTCAATGATTTGATATAGTTTAGTATAAAGCTAAGAAAATCAAAATACATATCAAGAAAGTATATTGATGCAGAGTTTATCTGAGTTGAGACCTCCCAGTAATGGGTGTGGGAAATATGTATTTTTGCATTTTTAGGGAATGCCACGCTTATGGCTCTTGTGTATTTCCTCATATCTTCGACAAGTGAAAGAGCTTCTTCAACTTTGTTTTTGTCTTCGAAGATCAGGGCAAATGAGAAACTCTTGCTATGAAAATCCCGTAAAAGATAAGATAACTTAAGTAGCATAAGCTCATTATGAAAAATTGAGAACCTTTCAGATAATTTTTCAAGGGTACTTATCCAACCTGTGGCAAATCCGCTTTCCTCCATTTCTCTGAGTCTGTCATAGAGCAACTCAACACTTGAAGATAAAAAGACAAAATCACACTTCTTCCCGTCCAAGAATATTTGAGATTTAGCCGAACTCAGATTAGCATATGGTTTTTGTTTACAACTATCATTTCTTGAAATGATTCCAGAAAACTCATTCCAGGCCCCAGATTGTAACACACCAATAGAAATATATCTTGTTTTCTCATCATATATGGTGACTCTTGATCTGCATGAGGTTCCGTTGTATATTAAAATAGTCTCAATGGTGGGGACAGGGTCATAGTAATAACTCAAAGCTAAAGAGAAAGTCTCGTCTATAGAAGTGGTGGAGATTCTTATATCAGAAACTATCTGGGAAGTAGGCGAGATATAGTTTGTAAGATATATGTCTCCGCTTGATGAATAGATTTTCACATTCTGTAAGAAATACCCTTGTTGTATAGCTTTTGTCTCATTATGAATCCTGTAGTTTATCATTTTATCCTTTATAGTGCAGTGATCTTCAGAACAATTTGCCTCTAAAAGGTCTTTTATGAATAATGCGAGTGGAAATGGGATGTTCAAGTTTTCGCGTATGTAAAAAATTAAAGGTATAGATTCCAATTTGTGCATTGTAATTGTGAACAAATCGAAATCCTCCTTTTGTAGTGGAACTGGGCAGAAGGTGAGAATCTCCGCAAAGCTTATCTGAAGAACCGATCCAGAAGAATTAAAATCTTTCAAGAAATTTCCCGATACTTTTTCAAAGGTTTTCGGGAAAGTAATAACTTGCTTCTGAGGACAGCCCAAAAGTGAAGAGAAAAGAACAAACAGTAAAGTTAATGAACTAAATTTAGTGAATCCCCACAATTTCATCAATACATTTTTATACCAAGAGCATTTTTGTGAATTTTCTATGAAAAGTTTATTGAGTAGTTAAAATCTTTAGATGAATGAAGATAAAAATGGGAAAAGTAGTGCTTTACTTACAGAGGAGCAAAGAGAATATGCAAGACAGATTTTTAAGAGTAAAGATTATGCAGAAAAATGGAAAGGGATATCGACTCTTTTTCTAAAGACCAAGGCTGAAAGTTCCATAGATACAAAGGAAGTTCAACGAGAAATCCTGAGAATAAAGAAGGAAAAGGGGGCTCTTATTCTTTCTCATAATTATATGATTTTGGAGATTCAGGAGATTGCAGATTTTGTTGGTGATTCTTTGGAATTGGCAATAAAGGCGGCTGAAAGTCCTTATGAATTTGTTGTATTCTGCGGTGTACACTTTATGGCTGAGGGTGTGAAAGTTGTTTCCCCTGAAAAAACCGTTCTTCTTCCAAGACTTGAAGCAGGTTGTTTTATGGCAGATATGATCAATCTTGAGGTTTTGAAAAAATTTAAAGAAAAACACCCCGGGAAGCCTGTCGTATGCTATATAAATACAGACGCTGTCGTTAAAGCAGAAAGTGATATCTGCTGCACTTCCGCAAATGCTGTACAGATTGTCAAATCAATAGATTCAGATGAAGTTCTCTTTATCCCAGATAGGAATTTAGGTCTTTATGTCCAGAGATTCACAAAGCAAAAAATAATCCCATGGGATGGTTGGTGTAATGTGCATCACAGATTCAGACCTCAAGATATAGTAAAATTGAAAAGTCAGCATCCTGATGCTGTTGTAGTTGCTCATCCTGAATGTTCTCCAGAGGTGATAGATCTTGCAGATGAGGTTTTCTCAACGGGCGGAATGGTAAGATTTGCCCGTGAAACTAAACATAAAAAAATAGCATTCGCAACAGAAGAAGGACTTATCGATCGCATAAGAAGAGAAAATCCAGATAAGATAATTCTTTCTGTGGGATCACCAAAAACTTGCGTCAATATGAAGTCAATAAGATTACTTGATGTTCTCTCCGCGTTGAAGGAGGAAAAATATAAAATTGAAGTCCCAGAAGACATTATAGAAAGAGCTAGGGTCCCATTGATAAAGATGCTTGAGATCTCAAAGGGAAAAGACTTTGTCAGGAAAATATTCTCAACCTCAGGAGCTAAGATAAGTTTGAGTTAAGATCAAGTTGACATATTTTCTGAGTTAAGATCAACTTGACATATTTTCTACCTCTATATCTGTTATGTTAAATTCTCTTTTTCCCTTGACAGAGATCCTCACTCTGTCTCCAAGATATATACCTGTGTTTTTTGATGGTAAGATAAGAATAGAATCTGTTTTCGGGATCTTTATTGCTAAGATTGAGTATGGTGATGGGAAATTTGGATTGTATGAGTAGTGGATAGTGGTTTGTGATATTACCTTGCCGATGTTTGGTATATTTACCCATTTGCCGGATTTGGTCTTTTCTCTGCAGTATGGGCAATAATCCGTGGGCGGGAAGATGACTTTGTGGCATTTGGGGCATCTTATAGCTTTTAGGTCCTTTGATTTAAGACTTGAGAAGAATTTATTTTCTACTTCTGTTAGCTTCATATCGTATTCAAGACGAATATCCATTTTCTCCTTTTTTCTCACTCCTTTTTTATCTTGCTTCACGCCTGTTTTAGCTTTCATACTCATCGCTTTCCCTCTATTTGTTTTTTATCTTTTTATTTTTATTTATTTATTATTATTTATTTATTCATTTTACTAACCTTCATTTAGTTTCTATTGCAACTGATCATTTAGTTTCTATTACTACTGCTGAGGCATGCGTCAAAGATCTCATAGCGAGTGAGATTGCCATTCCTCTTTTGCCTTTCCCTTTGTCCTTTAAGGCTCTGAACACTTCAAAAAGTCTAAAAAGTGATGAGGCTGGAGGGCAATTCGCAAAAAATACTCCACCCGATGGATTTAGCTTGCTCAAGTTTTTGTTCAAATTAGTTCCCTTATTCTTTTTCTCCCCAAGATTTATGATTTCTTCCCATATCATAAGCATCGGAGGTATAAAATCATAGACTTCAAAAATTTCTATTTCATCCCAGGGAGATTTTATGCCGAGAGTTTTGTAAGCTTCTTTGCAAAGTTCTTCGGCACACTTTAGCTCTGCTGTAGAAGTTCTTTCTTCAGCAAAGGAAATTTTTATCTTTTTTGACTTTGCCACTTCTTTTGATGATATCATACATACTACTGTTGAATTGAGAAATTGTGGAATAATATTAGTGCTGATTTTCTTGTGAATTTCTGGTTTTTCAATCAAATTGTTTTTTCTTGCTCTTTCATAGCTTTCTGTAAATAAGTTTTTTATACTTTGTTTATAGTTGCGATCGGAACTTGATAGATGTTGCTGGATTATGTTCTGTAGAGATGAAGTAATATCTGAGAATATTACCTGAGCAATTTCATTTAAGTTTTTGAGCTGATTTCTAATAGATGATATCACACATACTCTATTGTATATTCCAGATCTCACAAGTTCGTAGGCTTTTACGATTGAGCAGAGTCCAGCGATTTCATCACAGCTTACCTCAAAGAAATTTATGTGATTCCCGAAAGCAGATGGGATAACGTACCTCATAAACTCTGGAATTCCGTATAATCCTCCCATTGAATTTGATACTGAGAAAGCATCGATGTCGCTGATAGATATTTTCAGTCTGTAGCAGAGATTTTCTACGGTTTCCCTTACTTCATCTACTATGTGCTTGGGGGGAACTGGGGTTATCTTTGAAGCTTCCATTCCCTCTATAAAAACTTCTGTTGGAGCTTCCCGAACTCTAATTCTTCCTACATATCTTTTTCTTATTGCCATATGAGTTGAGCGGAAAAATATAAACTTTTATTTTAGTGATTTCATTTTTGTGTATTCTGATCTACGGATATTGTCTATGAGACTGATTCTACGATAATAGATATTCCCATGCCACCGCCGATGCAGATGGTGGCTAGACCCCGTTTTGCTCCGGTTCTTTTCATGTTCCACACGAGTGTGGTTAAAATTCTTCCGCCAGATGCGCCTATTGGGTGTCCCAGCGCTATAGCTCCACCTGTGATATTGACATTGCTCCAGTCAAACCCAAGATCTTTGCCATCTGCAAGAGTTTGAGAAGCAAATGCTTCATTTATCTCTATAAGATCAATATCGCTGATTTTTAAGCCGAGTTTTTCAAGGAGTTTGCGCGTTGAGAAAATCGGAGCAAAAAAAAGCTCTTTAGGAGGAACTGCAGAGAATTCCCAATCTACTATTTTGGCAAGAGGTTTTTTGCCTTTTTTCTCAACTGCTTTTTCCGACATAATCAGTAGTGCGGATGCCCCATCGTTCAGGGTCGATGAATTTCCTGCAGTGACTGTGCCCCCTTGTTTGAACGCTGGCTTGAGCTTTGCCAACTTCTCTAATGTGGTGTCTGGCCTTGGAGTTTCATCCTTATCTATTACTTCTCCGCCTTTAGTTTGTATGGGTACAATTTCATTTTTAAAAAGTCCTTCGACAGTAGCTTTTGTCGCTTTCATATGACTTTCATACGCAAATTTATCCTGTTCTTCCCTTGATATTTTAGCTTTCTCAGCAGTATATTCTGCAATTACACCCATATGCGAATTCTCAAATGCACACCAAAGACCATCGTATATCATATGGTCCCGGGCTACAATGTCGCCAAACTTTGCACCTCGGCGAGCCTCAGGGGGAATAAGAAATGGAGCGTTAGACATTGATTCCATTCCCCCAGCTATAATTATATCAGCCCTCCCTAACATAATTTTTTCGGCAGCATGAATAACCGCTGAAAGCCCAGAACCACACACCCTGTTTATAGTTTCGCATGGAGCGTATGGAGAAACTCCCCCGTATATCGCAGCTTGCCTTGCTGGCCCCTGACCAACTCCCGCCTGAAGAACATTCCCCATTATTACCTCTTCCACTTCTTCACCCGTTATATTATTTCTTTTAAGAAGAGCTTCTATTACCTTCCCTCCTAATTCTGAAGCCTTGAAAGAGCTCAGGGCTCCCTGAAACTTTCCCATCGGAGTTCTTACTCCATCAACTATGTACGCTATCCGCATAATCTTACCTCCTTAACTTTTTATCTTTAGTGTATGCCAAATGCCGAAATTTTTCAAATATTTGAAAAATTTAAGGTGTGAAGTTATAAAAAATGGTACAGCAGGCGCAGAAACTTCCCTGTGGATTCGAGGAATAAGCTTAAGGGGATAGAGTTTAGTTTGCAAAAACGGCAGTGATTACGGTAATAACAGGAGGATTAAGATGTGGGCTTTTGTCTCTTTACCATCTTGTAAAAAAAATGAGATTGAAAACTTCTTTGACGTTAGATTTTGACAATAAATTCTTGGACAATCTACAAAAAGATGGTTCAATCATCTTTTCCCCCTATCTTCTTTATGAATGGGAAAATGTCAAAGATCTCCTTAGAGTTGCTAAGGATCTCAGGTTGGTCGTAATTTTGAGGAAACCCGATGAAAGAGCATTTTCGCTCTGGAAGAGTAATCTGATGTATGGTTTAGAATTCAAGAGCGACTTTGAGGAAGCTCTGCAGATAGAAAATAAGAGGTTCTATAGCTCAAAGTTCAAAGATGCTACAGGAGTAAATTTCTGGAGATATATATACTTCAGGGGAGGATTATATTCTTTTTTCCTCGAGAAATTAGAAGGTCCTCATAGAGATGTAAAAGTTCTTACATATGAGGGAATTTTTAGCAAAGGTGGTATCAGAAATATTTTTGATTTTTTAGGTATAAGTGCTGATGTGAATCGGTTAAAGGTTCCTCATTTGGGAAAAAGTCTCGTCCCAGCTGTTCCACAGATCCAATTTGTTTTAAGAAGAATAGGAGATGGAGTATTTCCAGCTTTACCCATGTATAAGAAACTCTCAGCTTTTCTGATGAAATTGAATCTGATCTTAGGTAGAACTCAAATTTATCACTGGTGTGTGGACTTTCTTAAAGAAGCGTACAGATTTGAGATAGAAAAGCTTAATAAGATGGGGATAGAAATAATAGATTAGAAAGGTTTTTGGTATATTTCCGTATATACTTTTATATATTCATTTGCCATTTTTTCAGCGGAGAAATCGAGCATCATAACCTCTTTCCTAAGCTTTTTGAACTTTGTCTTGTTTTCATATAGTTCAATAGATCTTTTTATAGCGCACAAAAGTTCTTCTTCCGTTGGATTTTTGAAAGTAATACCGTAACCCCCCTTTTCCGATATATCCCTGACAGTATCAGAAAGACCTCCCGTTTCTCTGACTATCGGGATAGCTCCATATCTCATACCTATAAGCTGAGAAATACCACAGGGTTCGAATATCGAAGGTACTAAGATGAAATCTAAAGATGCAAAAACCTTTCTTGAAAATGCCTCAGTAAATCTTGTTTCGACCTTTATATTTGAATATTTTTCTGCAAGTTTTAGTATTTGTAATTGATATTCGCCGATTCCTACAAACAAAAAGTTTGCGTTGAGCCTTGAAAGCCTATCAGCAGTAGCCACAATAAGATGAAATCCTTTCTGATGAGTCATTCTGCTTACAGTACCTATTAGAGCCTTTTGAGGGTCTAAATTGTAGCTTTTGCAAAGTTCTACCTTGTTCTTCTCTCTTGCTTGTATGCTTTTACTACTAAATTTAAAGTAGATGCTATTGTCTCTTTGAGGATTCAATGTTTCGTAGTCAATGCCATTGATGATTCCTTTTATCTTCCATTTATATTTTTTTATTAGCCCCTCCAATCCATATCCATATTCATAAGTTGTTATCTCCTCAGCATATGTTGGACTTACTGTTGTTACATAATCAGAAAATATTATACCTGCTTTCATTATGTTTATGAGTCCATAAAACTCAAGGTATTCCATGTTGTATAGAGATTCTGGAAGGTTGAGCTTGTATAGTTCTTCCTTTGGATAGAATCCCTGATACGCCATGTTATGTATTGTAAACACATTTTTAACTGGGAGGCCGAGAATTTTTTTTGTAATGAGTGGGACAAGAGCTGTGAGCCAATCGTTCGAATGGAGAATTTCAAAGTTTTCTATTTTCCCTTCTTTTAGTGCTTGAGCTACAGCCCAGCAGAATCCTCCAAATCTTATATCATTGTCAGCGTAAGCCTCACCAGGGGGACCATAAATGAAATCCCTTCCGAAAAGCTCTTTATTATCAAATAAGTAACCCTGAATTTCCTCTCCCTGAACTTTATATATCCTGAATTTGTATTTTCTAAATCCCACAGTCACATCGACTTCTTTTCCAGTGTCTGTTATTTCTAATTTCTTTGTATATTCGTCTCCTATCTCAGGATGACTTTTGACATTTTTCTTTTGCAGATATTTTTCTTCTATGGCTTTGTAAAGTGGCAAAATAAAATACGCAGATACACTATTTTTGTTAAGATATTTTGCTAGAGAGTAAGTGAAATCCGCCAACCCACCAGCTTTAGCTAAAGGATAAATCTCAGTAGATATTATTCCTATCTTCATCTTTTCTGATATCTTGCGTTCGTTATATTATAGTCCTAATTTTAAGATTTACATTTTATCCTACACTAAAAGCAAGTAATCGCAGTGTAAAGCTATGATAAATCAAAGACGGCAAAGATTTGATTACAGAGGTAATTCAACTTTTCTTTATTTTTTTTAATTTTTACAAACCACGCCTTAGCAAAGAAATTGTTATGGTTTAGTGAGTGAGAACAAATGTGTCAAGAGATTCAAGCAAAAGATTTGTCAACTCAAAAAATTTTCAAAATGAGAAAGATTTATAAAATATAAAATTGCTTTTATAGAAAGTAGGTATTTGGAGTTACGAAGATTTGATAAAAATTTCTTGACAGATAGTTAAGCTCCCAGTAGATGAAAAAATGAAAAT
>CALHPK010000018.1 GCA_938036315.1 uncultured bacterium
GTTTGGATCAAGGTGGAGCTTTATTGTGAAGCACACATCCTCCGATGTAAGTTCATCTCCGTTGTGAAACTTTACTCCTTTGCGAAGTTTGAATTCCCATGTTGTGGGATCTATGTTTTTCCAAGAGGTAGCCAGCCAAGGAACAGGATTCCCATCGTAATCAAAGCCAACAAGTTTATCAAATATGTAGTTTATAACTGCGTACGAATCAGGATCAAAAGCTCTGTAGGGGACGATTGCGGGTGGGTCTGATGAGAAGAAAACAACTCTGAGTTCTTTAGCAGAAGCTATTCCATGCAGAAAGAAAAAAAGAAGTGACTGTAGTTTTGCCTCCTTATCTTGTTACCGATGTGTATTAATGCTAAATATAATTTTAATCACTTGATTGATTTGTTTGTTCTTGATTTTTAGGGTTTGTGTGGGTATGTATCCGGACTTTAGGTTTCTTTTTGGGCGACAAATTTAAAGTTTCCAAAGCCAGCTTGTCCTGCTGTGTACATCACCTTTTTTAGTAAAGAGAAGGGGATTTTTTTGTGCGAGATCAAGTTTACTTCTCCTTTAAATTGGACATTCGGATTATACATTTGGATTTTGAGTATTTTTTCTTTTCTTTTTTCAAGCTCTTCATACAGAGCTGGAATCATAAGATCTTGGGGGTTCAATCCTACAATATTTCCGTCTTGAATGTGTGCTACGATTTTTTTATCGACAAGGATCTCGGATGTGGTAACTGTTATATTTACGAATTCGTTTATTGTTGTTTCGGAAGAGGAAAGCGGAAGTTGTAGCTTTGGTGAGATTGTAATGTTGGCTTCAGTAGAGGCGGAAAAGCTTTTGAGTAAGAATATTATTATTATAACGAACATATCTATAAGGTTTACCACATTTAGACCTCCTCCTTCACCCATTTCCTCGGGATTGAATCCTCCATGTGCCCTCCTGCGTCTCATAAGTTTATACCTCTTATTTAATCATAACTACATTAATTAATAGCTAATAAAATTTAGTTATTATAAATAAATAATAGTAATAATCAATTAATAATAGTTATGTTCTGAGTAATCATAACAGCCATCATCATTAGTTATGAGTATTCATCATTTTGCGGTGATATCTTTTTTTAGCTACTTCCTGTCATTTCTTTATACATTTTGCTTTTTGCCTTTTCCCCGGCACTACATATATTAGCTTTGTCTATTATGATTGTCTTCCCATCTTTCTCTACTTCAACCTTGTGTTCACATACGCATCCGGGGGCAAATTCGGAAATAACTTTAACTTTCTTGCTGTCTTCTATTTCTGCCTTTATGGTACCCCCGGTCGGCTTTGTGCAACCATTTTCTATCTTCACATTAGATAAAGTAATATTTATTCTCGTTCTATCTTTTTTCACTATTTGGACTGAACCATTAAGAATAGCTCCGTTGTTTTCTTTCACCACGGTTACAGAATGAGAATATGATCGCATCAGAGCACCGTTTACACTAATTTGATTTGTGATATTTAAGGAGAATGTCTTACCATCCGGGGTTTTTTCTTTGCTAATAGCTCTGGTTCTTATTGCGGATATTGAGAAAGAGGATGCTGGAGATGAGAAGTCAACATCTGCAAGAAGTTTTACACTAATTCCTTTGGGATCTTCACTTTTTATTCTCTCGTGGACTATTTTGACCTTTGCTTTCTCATCTCCGTAAATTGCTATGAACTTCCCATCAGGTCCAGTGACAGAAGCGGAGAAAATTAGATTTTCCCTTGATTTCTTCTTGATTACAGATAATGTTCCTTTTAGACTGGATATTTTCCCTTCTTTGATCCAGCTGATATCAACATCTCTTGTGAGTAATATTTCTCTATTTTCTTCTGAGCCTGTGATTTTGACAACGAGTGTAGCAGTAGTAACGGATATGCTGAGTTCTTCTTCAGTATCATCTACACTTGTGTTACTGATTTTTATCGCATTTGTAACGGTGCCATCTTCTCCTTTCACACTGCTTATTTCAATGTTTCCTGTTACAAAATTTACATATTTGCCATCTTTTCCAAACTTGAGATTATTTAGAGTAAACCTATGAAGAAGTTGATCTTCTATGTATATACCTACAGTTCCTGAGATATTGTATTCACCAATTGTGCAGTTTTGTACACTTAGAGTTCCATCTACTTTCATAGGATTGCTTTGGTAACTTCCCTGAAAACTACCTTTACCCCTCTTAAAGCAATCCAGAGCTCCGCTTGAGAAGAGTTTCAGAAGTTTTTCGTATTTAGATTTTCCCATATGTTCTACGTAGTTGAAGATTCTTACAAATTCTTCCAATCTACTTTCACTGAGCATTTCTTTTATGTCAGATTCGTTCAATAGTTCTTCTGGTTCATTGATCTCTTTGAGCAGGATATGAGAGCTGTTGGGAGCTCTTGCGGTTAGAATTTCTGCTTCATTTATTTTATTTATATACTGCTCTATGAGCAATGGATTTAGTTCTGTTTCAGTAAGTAAAGAGGTTTCTCCAATAGCTATGTCAGAGTATGATATAACTTCTTGTTGCTCGGAAGCTGGGAGGCTTCCTACACTAATGGTTTGCCCCGCTTTATCTCCTTTTTCCCCTGCACAATTTATGATAGCAATCAAAAGACCTACCGAAAAGACAGACTTTATCAAGAGACTGCTAGTACTTATTTGTATTTTCTTTTTCATAATAAAATTCACCTCCTTGCTAGAAAGTTGGTTCAGGGAATAGATTTTATTTGAATTTGCAAATTTTTCAGAAGATGCAGGGTGTGGCAGCGAATTTATAACGTAAGCGGAATTTATAACGTAAGCGGAACTTATAATGTAAATTGTAATATAGCCATAATGTGCAAAAGAAAAGATTCTGAAAAAGGAAGATGGGAAAATATCGTTAAGATGTAAAAAGGGAATTCAGAGGTATACGATCGGCAAAATATTACGGCACATTTGTGGGGCGGTAGTGAACCTTTAAGTATTTGCAAAGTTGTTAAGGCATTGTAGAAATAGTATAATGGTATTAAGGGGTTTTTTTAGATGAGCGAAAGTGAAAGTAACAAAAGGAAATTCTTCAGAATTACAAAGATAACTACAAAGTTCGGAGATAGTGGAGAAACATATATACCTGGAGGATTTGTAGTGAGCAAATCACATTCTAGAATAAGGGCATACGGGGCAGTGGATGAGCTTGTAAGTCTCCTCGGCTATATCATATCTGTGATTGAGGATTCAGATAGAAAAGATGTTCTCATCGACATAAAGGATGTGCTCAGAAGGATTCAGGATCAACTCTTTGTGCTTGGTGGCGACTTAGCCAGACTCTTTAGGAAGAGCGATGAGCATCGTCCCAAATCGGTAAAGCAAGCAATGATAGATTGGCTTGAGGAGGAAGAAGAAAAATTCCTTCAAGAACTTGAGCCCCTTGAAGATTTTATCATACCAGGAGGGAGCAGAATATCGGCTTTGATACATCTAGCAAGAACAGTAGCGCGCAGGTGTGAGACAGAAATTGTAAATCTTGCCTGTACAGAAAAAATAAATCAAAAATGCATAGTATATATAAATAGACTTTCAGATTTACTCTTTATTCTCGCCAGAATTGTAAATAAAAGATTAGGGATAAAAGAAGAAATAGTAAATTGGGAAGCTTAATTTAGAAGTTGTAGATAATTTAAAATTGTTTAAATTGTGGCTTGATAGTAGCATAGCTCTGATGCGATGAAAATAGGCATAATAGGAGTAGGGAAAATAGGGACTGCAATTGCAAGGGGGCTTAGGAATAGTAGCTTCAGATTATTCCTTTATGATAAAGTTGGTGTATCACAAGAATTCCAGATGTACGCCGTTGACTCTTGTGAAGAACTTGTAAATAATTCAGATGTAATATTTGTAGCGGTTAAGCCGAAAGATGTTTACGATGTGCTTACAGATATTTCAGATCTTTCTAAGGATCGTCTTGTGGTATCGGTTGCTGCAGGAATAAGATCAGATGTTATAAAAAAATTTGTAAGAAGGTGGGCTAGAGTTATGCCCAATATTCCATTAGAGCAAAGGGAAGGAGTAGTAGCGATCTACTCATCGGATAGTAATGATTCTGAATTGCTTGCCGAGATATTCAAAGATTTAGGAAAAACCTACATCGTCAATTCAGATGATGAAATAGATATTTTTACCGCGGTATCAGCATCTGGACCTGGCTATCTTGCTGTTTTAATGGAATCTTTTGAAGATGCAATAGTGAGAGCTGGGCTTCCTCGGCAGATTGCAAGAGAGATCTCAGCTCAAACATTTCTTGGGACAGCAAAGCTTATACTCAGTGGCAAATCTCCTTCTCAGATCAAAGATGAGGTTATGACTCCTGCAGGAACTACTGCGGAGGCAATTTTCCATATAAATGAAGCAAGAAAAATTATCTTTTATGCAGTTAGTTCCGCAATCCAAAGATCAAAAGAAATCTCAGAAATTCTAAAGAGTAAATGATAATAGCAGGAATATTTTTATCTTTCATCTGGGGAACTATATGGGGATCTTTTGGGTCAACAATAGTATATAGGACTAATAGAGGAATGTCCATTGTAAAACCACCATCGTTATGTCCTAACTGCGGAAAAATTTTACCTTGGAGGCACAAAATACCAATTTTGAGTTATGTGGTTCTCGGTGGAAAATGCGGTTTCTGTGGAGCTAAGATAAATCCATTTTACATTATTACAGAATTTTTATCCGGTATTACTGGCGTTTTTGCTTTCATATTTTCTGATTCAACTTTGAGTTTTTTACTCAACTTCTTCTTCCTCTGGAGCCTATTGATTCTCACAATATCAGATATTATGTATTTGCATATTCCTGTTTTGAATATTGTTATTGCTACCGCTTCTGCCGTCGTTTATCAGATGGTTCAGGGTGATTACAAAGATATGATTTGGGGTATGCTTATAGGAGTATCGATCCCTCTGGTTATATTATTGCTGTACAAATTCCTAAGGAAGAAAGAAGGGATAGGAGAGGGGGATATTTTAGTTATGTTTCCAGTGGGGGCGTATTTTGGTTTTTCCGAAACTTTGACCATCTTTATTTTATCTACTTTGCTAGGAGGTTTTGTATCTTTAATTCTCCTTATACTTGGAAAGAGCAGGGAGTCTATGATTCCATTTGTTCCATTTATATTTATTTCAGTTATTCTTGTATTTTTATTAGAGAGATTATATCTGACGGATTTGAGATTTGTCCCTCGTTTTTTGTGGTAATTTCTGCAAACTTGATAAGTAATTAATTTTTGATGATGGCAGATAGATTCGAGGATGTAACTAAAAGTAGAAGTAGAAGTAGAAGAAAGGATGTGATTATAGTTGAGGTTTCACCACGTGACGGGCTTCAGAATGAGAAAGAGATTGTTCCAGTTGAGTTGAAGGAAAAATTTATAAGGAAGCTTATGGAAAGTGGGGTTGATGAGATAGAGGTGGGATCTTTTGTCTCTCCAAAGGTTGTCCCTCAGATGAAAGATACGGACGAGCTATTTTTGAGGATTGAGAAAAACGGTATACGTGTGAAGTTTTCTGCTTTGGTTCCGAATCTCAGAGGTTTTGAGAGGGTTATGAATTTGCCGGCTGATAAGAGACCTGAAAAGATTGCAGTTTTTACTGCTGCTTCTGAAACTTTTAACAGAAGGAATATAGGGATGACTATTGAGGAATCTCTGAGGGTTTTCAAAGATGTGATAATGGAAGCTAAGAGGAATAGATTTGAGGTTAGAGCTTATATCTCTACTGCCTTCTGGTGTCCGTTTGAAGGTAAAATACCACCTGTGAGAGTCATTAAGATTTGTGAAGAGCTTTTTAGTTTGGGTGCAGATGAGATTTCAATTGCGGACACAATTGGTAGGGCTTCTCCTTCTGATACAAGGGAGCTTCTTTCTGACATTGCGAAAAGTTTTGATGTTTCAAAAATAGCTATGCATTTCCATGCAACTTATGGTATGGCAATTACTGATGCTTTTGTATCTTATGAAGAATTTGGAGTAAGGAGGTTTGATAGTTCAGCGGGAGGGCTTGGAGGATGCCCTTTTGCACCGGGAGCGCGTGGGAATATTGCTACAGAAGATCTGGTCTTTGCCTTTGAGAGCTCCGGTATAAAAACTGGAGTTGATATCAAAAAGATTATTGATGCTGTATCTTGCTTGCAAATTCATCCTCGCTCATCAATATCTCAGATAGAGAAAATAATTATGTATGATGCATCATAATCATATAGTAGATTATCGGATCACAGTAATTTTGAATAGGTTGTCTAATTTTAGTTATTAATTTTTTGATAGTCCCTTTTCCGGGAGAAAGATTAAAGGATTGAGGGCTTGAGTTCTCCTTCTTATCTCAAAGTGAAGGTGTGGCATTTGAGCGTTCCCAGTCATACCAACTTTTCCGATCTCTTGCCCTTTTCTGACAAAGTCATTTTCTTTTACCATGTTCAATTTGTTATGTGCATATACCGTAAAGAAATCTCCTTCATGTTTTATTATTATGACATTCCCGTATCCTTTAAGGAATCCTGAGAAGATTACGACACCATCTGCTGATGCCTTTATTGGGGTTCCTTCTGGGGCTTTTATATCTATCCCTTTATGTTCCTTGCTCCCTCTTTGTCCAAATTGCGATATTACTTCTCCATCTACAGGCCAGATAAATTCAGGCTTTGCTGTTTTATATTTTTCAGGTTTCTGTAGTTTCAGTTCTTCATTTTCTCTCTTCAGTGAAGCTAAATCAGTTTTTTTACTGGGTTGCGGTAAATCTTTTATTGTTTTTTTCTCATACTCATTCTTTTTTATATCATTTTCATCTTTCCTCAGTTGTTCAGGTTTTTCTTTCACAATTTGTGTTTTTTCTGAGCTATAGTTTTCAGGTTGACTTTTTGCTTTATCAATTTTTGCTTTATCAAGAGGGATATATATATAGTTTCCTTCTTTGATCTTCTCCGGAGCAAATCTCCAGGGATACTTGCTATTTTCTCTTATTATATCTTCTTCTGAGACATTGTATTTTTCAGCTATGTCTTTTAGAGTCTCACCCTTTTTCACTTTATGGTATATTCCGTATCCGCATGAGTAGGCTATTGTTAGAAGTATAGGAGATAATTTCAGAAGTTTTGTCCATATTAGAAGTTTTGTCCATATTTCCCTTTTAATTCCACAAATCTGCATGGGCATAGCTTTACTATTTCTATTTCATTTTCTCTAGCTTTAATAATTTTACAAAGGTGTTGCTCGTTGTTTTGGGAAAGTGGCATAATAACAATTCCTCCTGTTTTGAGTTGTTGAATAAATGGTGGGGGGATTTTTTTAGCAGAGGCCGAAACGCAGATTCTATCGTATGGCGCTTCTTCAACAAATCCTTCAGATCCATCTCCAACAACAAACCTTACATTTTTTACTCCTAAAAGTTCAAGTCTATTTTGCGCAAGTTGAGAGAGTTCTTCGTGTATCTCCACGGTTATAACCTCACTTGATAGTACTGAAAGTAAGGCGGTCATATAGCCTGATCCGGTCCCGATTTCGAGGATTTTCTCCTTTCCAGAAAGTTCGAGATTCTCGAGCATAAATGCTGTGACAAAAGGCTGAGATATAGTCTGGTCAAATCCTATTGGTAGTGGTGTATCGGAGTAGCTATGCTTTATGAGGTCAGAAGGGACGAACATATGTCTGGGGATCAGCATCATAGAAAGGAGGACTTTTTTATCTTTTATTCCTTTGCGTTCGAGGAGTCTTACCATTTTTCTTCTTTTATCGTATAGTTCATAGGTGAATTTTTCTACGTTTTGTGGGATATTGAGTTTTAATATTCTGCATTGTTCTATGATATTTTGTTGATCCGATAGCATTATAGTTGGGTTATTGTATTTATGGTTCTGATATTATGCGTCCTCCGCCGGAGAGCTTTGCGGTTAGAAGTTTTCTGTCTGCTTTTTCGAATATTAATTCAGGAGTTTCTCCTTCCGCTGGAAATTCCGAGATCCCACAGGATATTCTTAATTTCTCCGGTATTACTCCATTTTTAGTTTCTATTGTTATGCTCCCTATCAGTTGAGATATTTTTGCCATGTCTTTTATTGCTTGAGTTTTTGATGCTCCTGTAAATACTATAGCGAATTCATCCCCTCCAAATCTTGAAACAAGATCGATTTCTCTTACCTCTTGATTAAGAATTTTGGCTATTTCTACGATAGCTTTATCCCCTATGTTGTATCCATATTTTAGATTTATGGATCTGAATTCATCTATGTCAAAGAGTGCAAACGCGAATTTCTGCCCATTTTTTATAAATGATTCTATTTTTCGTATCATAGTTTGGCGTGTCAGAAGCCCTGTTGATTGTTCTGTTTCGTAGAGCTTTTTGATTTCTTCAAAAAACTGAGAATTTTTGATGGCTATTGCTGATTGTTCAGCTATCTTTTCAAGAAGTTCAATCTCATCTGGAGAGAATCCTCCGATTTTTGCCTTATTGAAATTGAAAACGCCTATAGTTTCATCTCTATATTTTATTGGTATTGATAAAAATGATCCCTCTTCCAGAAACTCTCCTTTCCAGTGGAGATATCTTTTATCTCTCATTGTGTCGGGAATGTATATTGTCTCTTTAGTTGAGAAGGCAAGCCCTGAAATCCCTTCTGTTAGAGCAAATTTTAATCCTTTGATATTTCTGGGGAATCCGTAAGTTGCTTTTACCACAAGGAAATCATTTTCTTTCATCAAGATAGCAAATTTTTCTACCTTGAGTTTCTCTCCTATTATCTTTGCTATTGAGTCAAGTAGGATTTTCAGATCGAGGTTTGAGCTTATTTTTGACGTTATATCATATATGATTTTAAGATATTCAACTTTATTTTTTATTTTCTCTATTTCACTTTTACAATTAAGATGTTCCTTGAGTAGGTCTTCATCCCTTTTTATTTTCTGATGTAAATAATCGAGTTCGGTTTTCTGTATTTCGAGTTCTTGAGTTTTTTTAATAAGCTTCTCAATGGACTCGAGCAGGGAAATTAGCTCTGGTGGAGCCTTCTCTTTTACAGATTTTGTATCTATGTAAGCTGGATTTTCAGAGATATCTTTTGTTAACTCTTTTATAATCTGCAACTTTTTCTCTTTTATTCTTTTATTTATGTACCAGCCAGCAAGAAATATCATAATCACAGATAGTGCCCTTATTAGATCAGAAATATCAAGATATGCTGTTATCCCCGCAACAATACCGGAAATTACAACCGGAATATCTTCCTTCATAATTCTCATCTTCAGCTTGATTATATAAACCCATTTTTAATTTTAAGACTGAAAAAGTTAGATTCGAATTTCACAAAAGTCAGTATCTTAATTACCTAAACTCTTTTTTATCTATTTCTCCCTTTTTCTTCTCCTTTTTTTCTACCTTGCCAAGATATTCGAAGAGTTTATCCTTCAATAGGTAAAAATTCGGGATGGAATAGTAATCTCCTCCTATATCAACCAAGAACCAGAAGTAAAGTTCCCCTTTCTCAAGGGTATCTTCTGGAATCTTCACAGAGCATAAATAAATTCCTTTTTTTTCCGTTTTGCTACACTTCATATCAAGTATCTTTTCTACTCCGAATATTCCCCGTGCGACCACTACAGATATATCAGATGGAAAATTAGTGAGTATGTGTATCTCTACAGGTGGTTCTGAATAGGTTATGTATTTATCATATTCTATAAAATATCCTTCATATCGTAATAGCACTTTGCCTTTGGTGGAAAGACAACCTGAGCAAATCAAGAATACAAAGAGTAATATAAATAGCAGAATGGTAAAGCGCAAAAATTTATGCGTAATTGTGTTGAAGAATTCTTCTGAAGTGTATAAAATACTCGTATCCATAGTGAAAAGATCTGCCAATATAAAGCTAATAAAAAATTATGTATGCCCAATGGATTTAAGGAATGTTTCGATATCTGCAATAGAATTTATTGTATATATCTTTGCAGTGGGTATTATTCTTTTTACTAGTGATGATAAAACTCTCCCCGGTCCAATCTCGACAAATTGTTCTACTCCGTCCTGATTCAATTTTTTTATACATCCTAGAAAGTTTACACTTGATACTATGCCGTCAAGTAAAGTCTCCTTGATTTTATCTTTTGTGTAATATTCCAGAGTGTGGGCTGAAAGTACCTGAAAATTAAGATCTTTCGTTTCTATATTCTCCATAAACTTTTTGAGCTTATCATACGCAGGTTGCATAAGTGGACAGTGGAACGGAGCAGAGACTTTAAGATAAGTTGCCCTTATATTCTTTTCTTTAAGATCTAAATAGAACTTATCTATTTCCTCTTTTCTTCCGGAGATAACTACCTGATTCTCCGCATTGATACTTGATATCCAGATGTTAGAAAATCTCTCGATCTGAGGTTTAATTTTCTCTACATCTGCCATAACTGCGATCATTGCCCCTTCAGATGGTGGGACTGCTTCTTGCATAAATTTCCCTCTCATTCTGACTATTCTCAAACAGTCTTCAAAAGAAAATCCACCAGCACACGATATTGCCGTGTACTCTCCCAAGCTGTGTCCAGCTCCAATCAAATCGTAAGCGTTATGTAACCTATTTCTCAGAATCGAAAATAAAGCGTAGCTTACCATGAATATGGCAGGTTGTGCATTTTCTGTCAAGGTTAGAATATCTTCTGGTCCTGAAAGCATTATTCTTGAAAGTTCAAAACCTAAGATCTGATCAGCTCTTTTGACGAATGAATAAAAAACTTCATTAGATAAAGATTCTCCTCCCATCCCTACATACTGACTACCCTGTCCAGGAAATAGGATTGCCATTTTCATAGCCGTATTCCTTGTAATTACATTGTCAATCTTAGTTAATTACATTATCATCAAAGCAAAATCAGCCCAATAATATAACATCTTATAATTTTGTAATGTAATTCTCATTATTGTCTTGTGCAATAGACTTTGTTTCAGGTTATTAAGGTCACCGCTTACGATCAAGGTTCAAAGTAAGCTCACAATTTTGTGATTTTTGTAGAATTTTATAGTTTTTGAAGCAGGATCGCGTTTGAAGCAGGATTGCATAATTACCTTAAATATCTGAAATGTATTTGCGCAAGAAGGATACTAAGTCTGTATCTCATCAGATAACTTGTAGGCATAAGTATCAGTTCAAAACTGCAATTTAGGTATTTTTGTCTATATGATGATCGGTCTTGGTGGATTGTAGGGATTTTTTGTAATTTGTAAGTAAGATATTATTTTTTGGCAATTTGGTTTTTATTTTTCATACCAGAAGTTATTTTCTGCTAGCTCAAGAGGTGGCAATTTTGAATCTTTTTCAGAGAGAATTGGTGAATTGAGTCCTAACCTCTCTATTCCCCAATTTATATCAATTGTTTTATCATTCCAAACTATACCTCTTTCGTGCTGGGGAGAATATTCTTTTGTAATTATGTACATTACTTCTGAAGGTTCAAGAGCTAAAAATCCATGTGCAAATCCTGGTGGTATCCAGAATAATTGTGGTATATCTCCACAGAGTTCTAAAGATACATATTTTGCATACCAGGGTGATCCCTTTCTTATATCCACTGCCACATCGAGTATCTTACCTTTTACGCACCTTACAAGCTTTCCTTGCTCCGCAGGTCTTAGCTGATAGTGGAGTCCACGGAGAACACCTTTTCCTGAGCTTGAAAAGTTTACTTGGACAAACTCAAAGTTTATCCCGTTTTTCCTGAATTCTGAGAGTTTGAACATCTCAAAAAATACTCCGCGGTGATCTTTGAATGTGTCAAATTCTATAAGTAGGAGCCCTGGGATTTGTAAAGTTTTGAAACGAAATGCCATATTTCGAATCCCTTGCTCAGAATAAAATATTAAGTATTGCTTATTTAGGTAGATCTCCAGAAATTTTTTCAGCCTTTTGAGTTGGAAATCTTACATTGTTATTTCTTGGTTTTACTTTTAACATCGGAAAGAATTTTTATGAATTACTCAAGTGCGATGTGAAAGTGCTAAATCGACATTAATCATTGTGATAATTGCGTAAAAATGTTGAAGTTTTTCAAATTTATGCTAATTTTCAAATCTGATGTAAAGTATTTTTAGTATGCCAATAAGAGTTTTAGTTGTAGATGACTCGACTTTTATAAGAAAGGCTCTGATAGACATACTGAGAAAAGATAAAGATATTCAGGTTATAGGGGAAGCGAGAGATGGAGAGGAGGCGATACAGAAATTTCAAGAGCTCAAACCAGACGTTGTGACACTTGACTACGAAATGCCGAGGAAAAATGGTCTTGAGACATTACAGGAAATAATGAGAATAAGACCTACTCCAGTGGTTATGATATCTTCTTATACAAAAGAGGGGGCTCTAATAACTCTTCGCTGTCTTGAGAGTGGAGCGGTAGATTTTGTACCTAAGGATATAGAAAAGGGGACACTGGAGGTCTTTAGAAAGGCTACAGAGATAGTGGATAAAATAAAAAATGCAGCGAGATCTAAGGTTAAGATCCCTATAAGAACGGTTGAAGATAGGACTACTCAAGTAATAGAAAGGACACATCAAGTTGCGGAAAGGAAGCGGTCACAGATGCTTAGTATGGATTTGACTTCAATTAAAAAAGTTGTTGTGATTGGGGCATCAACTGGGGGACCTTCTACCATCCTTGATATCTTTTCTGTTATGAGTCCTCTACCAGCCGCATTTGTAGTAGTTATACATATGCCGCCGGTGTTTACACAAACGTATGCTCAGAGGCTCAGTGAAAGGACAGGGTTTCAAGCGGAAGAAGCCAAAGACGGGGACAGATTGGAACCTGGCAAGATATATGTTGCCCCAGGCGGTAGGCATATCAGGTTCGCAAAAGATGGAACTATAAGGGTAGTGGATGAACCGAGAAATTCTATATATAAGCCATCTATCGATTTAGCTATGGAATCCGCGGCAGAAGTTTTTGGGAATAAACTCATAGCAATTATACTTACGGGAATGGGAAGTGATGGGGTTGAGGGTATAAAGAAGGTGAAAGCGAGTGGGGGAGTGGTCATTTCGGAGAATGAAAAGAGTGCTGTCATATTCGGTATGCCACGGGCAGCAATAGAGTCAGGATGTGTGGACTACATAGAAGATGCTCACAGAATACCCCACATAATTGAAAACCTTGTAAAATAACAAGATAAAAGGTGAAGAAAAAGTAAATCGTTACGATTATAGGTAGGTACAGGAATGAAAGTAATTTCTGTTTTCTCGGAGAAAGGGGGAGTTGGAAAAACTACGATTACCTCTAATCTTGGTACAGCTCTTGCCAGAAAGAATTATAAAGTTCTTATACTTGATATGGATCCCCAAGGGCACATTGCCAATCTTTTTGGAGTCGAGCCAGAAAGAAGGAGAATACTGCAATTTCTGGTTACCGGTACTTTTACCGATGATATTATAAAAAAAACAAGGATCGAGAATTTGTATATAATATCATCTGATTGGTCGCTTGCAGACTTTACTGTAAATGTTGCTAGACACCCGGATAGGCATTTGAAGCTCAGGAGAATAGTCGATAAGATCAAAGATAAATTTAATATTGTGATGATTGATCCTCCTCCTTCTCTTGAACTTATAACTCTGAATGTTCTTTTGGCATCTGAGGGGGTTATAATTCCTGTTGCTCTGACATATCTTGGGCTTGCAGGTGCTGCTGAAACTCTGAAGATAGTAGCTCAGACAAGAAAAGCTTTCAATTACGCTCCAGGAGTTATAGCTCTTGTTCCGAATATGTATGAAGATACCTTAAATTGTAAGGAGCTTCTGGAAAGGCTCAAGGCAAAGGTCGGAAAACATGTGTCCAAAACCATTATACACCGTGACCCCGAAGTAGATAGGGCACAGAGTTTTTCTATGACGGTTTTAGAGCTAAATCCAAATTCTCAGGCAGCAAAGGATTTTGAGAAACTCGCTGATGAGCTTATTCTCAGGTTAGGGATATAGTACTTACCTACTTTTCTTCTTTTTTTCTCTTTTTATTCAAGTATTAATTTTATAACTAATTTTTTTCTTCTTTTTATGTCTGAGTATAAAAGTGCTGCGGATGTAATACTAAAGTCAAAATATACTATAGCTTTTACAGGCGCAGGAGTCTCTGCTGAATCAGGAATCCCAACATTCAGAGATAAAGGCGGACTGTGGGAAAAATTCCCAGTTGAGCTTTTTGGAACTCCACGTGGAATCATATATGTACTTCTGAATGAACCTCAAAGGTTTGCCGAGTTTATAAGAGGAACTGCCGAAGTTTTGGTAAAATCTAAGCCAAATCCAGGACACATTGCCCTTGCAGAACTTGAAAAATTAGGATTTCTCAAAGTTGTGATAACCCAGAACATAGATAATCTACACCAAGAGGGAGGAAGCTCGCATGTTATAGAGGTTCATGGAAGTGTAACGAGGCTAAGATGTATCTTGTGCGATAGAAGAAAGAGTTTTCAGAAAGATTGGATAATTGATAGAACCCTAAAACTTGCCGATAGATTGTCTCGAGTTGATTTCTCTCAGTTTATCCAAGGGGAAAGGATCAACATTGGTATGGTTATTGAGAAGCTTTCCGATGTTCTGCCGATCTGCGATTGCGGAGGAATAATGCGTCCAGATGTCGTGCTATTTACTGAGCCTGTTCAGGACATAAATATAGCTTTTGAGTATGCTAAGCAGGCAGATTGCTGTATAATCGCTGGGACTTCAGGAGTTGTCTATCCAGCTGCGTATATCCCCCAAATAGTCAAGAGCAAAAATGGATTCCTTATAGAGATAAATCCCACTGCATCAGCCTTCAATTCTGATATCTACATAAGAGAAACTTTCGCATCTGCTATGCCGAGAATAGTCGAGGAAATAAAAAGTAGAATAAATTAGCTATATTATGTATATCAGCGAATATGGAAGAGAATAGATACATCGTTAAGCTCGAAAGATTCCTCAGTAGTAAAAGATGGAATGTTGAAAAAATAGAAGCCTTAACACCTGACGCATCAACTAGACGATACTTCAGAATATATTCAAGTCCAGAAACAAAGATAGCTATGGTTATGGGAGAACTGGATAAGAATATCATCTTTGAAGAAATTATGGAAAAACAGATTGAATTCAAAGAGCTACCCTTTATAAACATAGGGAGATTTCTCAAAAGAAATGGTGTTAATGTCCCCCAGATATATGAAGTTGGAGACGGAGTTATAATCTTGGAAGATTTCGGATCAACTCCTCTTGATGTCCTTGTCAGATACGAAGGGTTTGGACGTGCCAAAGAATACTATATGGATTCTATATCTGAACTTGTGAAGATGCAGTCCCTGAAAGATGATGGGTCTTGCTATGCTTTTTCTCTTGTTTTCTCAAAAAATATGTTTCTGTGGGAATTCAATCATTTCACAGAATACTTTATGGGGTTTAAACTGTCTGAGGATTCTATAATGAGGGCGGAATTCGAGAGAATTTCTGAAGTTCTATCGCAGGCTCAGTACGTCTTTACACATAGAGATTATCATTCCAAGAACCTGATGTGTCTTGGAAATGGTAGAGTTGGGATTATAGATTTTCAAGATGCATTGCTAGCTCCGTATGTATACGATCTTGTATCGCTAACCTGTGATGCATATATTGATATGCCCCAAGAGCTCGAAAGAACAATATTAGAGCGTTATAAAGAGCTTACCAAAGACAGGGGAATACTTAGAATTGGAAGTGATTTTGAGTACTTATATCTGATGTGTGGGGTTCAGAGAACTCTCAAGGCTGCTGGAAGGTTCTTATACATATTCAAAGAAAAGGGTAATCCAAAATTTTTAGAATATATTATTCCTGCGGTTCGCAATGCAATAAGATGTGCAGAAAAGCTCGAACTTAAGTCAACCGAGAGGATCAAAGAGGAAGCAGAAAGAAAAAAATATTTCATAGAGAATTTTCAGAAACAGCTGAAGATTGATAGTTTTACAAATTTGAATGAGTAAAAAGATGGGAATAGAAGATTTTCTTATTGTAAGAGGGCGTCTGTTTATTTTATTTTTTGTGACTGCAGGTTTTGCATTTTTGGGCTGTTCGAAGGGCGTGAGTGATAGATTTTCTCCAGAGAAAACCCCTTCAAAATTATTCCCTGATAATGTTCTACCCTGCACAGATGAGCAATGGAAAATCACTGGTGGGAGCTTTGTTCTAATTCGCAATATAGAATATTCAGATGGACTTGTTGGGGACCTTTATCTCCCTTCAGATTTATGGGACTTTCCGGTTGCGATTCACGTTCATGGTGGAGGATGGGCAGCCGGCTCGCGCAGGTTGCCTATGGCAAGATACTGGGGAGAGCTTTTGGCATGTAATGGCGTTGCTGTTTTTGATATTGAATATACCCTTATACCAAAAGCAGATATATACAAGCAAGTCAAAGAGATAAAGTGTGCAATACTGTGGGTAAAGACCCAAGGCAAAGAAAAATACGGTTTCGGAGATAAAGTCTTTATCTTTGGCGGAAGTGCAGGAGGGCATTTAACCGCTCTTGCTTCATTCTCCGGTGAGGAAATTTTTCCATCTGAATCCGAATGTAAACATGTCAAAAAAGTGTCATCACCAGATGTGAATGCGGTAATTCCTTTCTACGGTGTGTATGACTTCACTTTAGGATATACAAAATTCTTAAAAAGACTTCTGCATCTGAATACATTGCCAGAATCCGAAATAGAAAGAATACTCAGAGAAATTTCACCGATAAACTACACTCAAAAGGTAACTTTCCCGGTTCTTCTGATTCATGGCAGTGCAGATTTTGTCCCTCTTGCTCAATCTTATCTTCTATATGATAATCTAAAAAGCAAGGGTAAAGAAGCTGAAATTCTCGTAATTGAAAATGGAGTCCATGCTTTTGATGTATTCCCTGATACAGAGTTCACACAAAAGGCTAAAGTGAAGATAATGGAATTTTTAAAGAAACATAATTTCATAAGTGTAGAGGGTAAAAAAGAAGTTTCTCCCCTGAATTATCAGGAGCATATAAAGAGGGGTTATAAATTTCTGGAGAACGGAAATTTCAAGCAGGCATTTGCAGAATTCAGCAGTGCTGGTAAAAAAGATTGTGAAACAGAGTATGGAAAACTTTTGGCTCTGTCATATGACGCTCTGAATGATACTTTGTCCTCATACCAATCAGGACTCCTTTCGTACGGAATTTTGAATGAGAGTGTAAATTTGAATATGCCATCTTTCTCATCTTCTCGAATAGGTTTGAAAGCCGATCAGATAAAAGGAAAAACTGATCTTAATTTTTACTATGAAAATTATATACTTCCACTCAAAAATAAATTTGATACTATTGGAGAACTCTCCCAGTTTGTTATTCAAAATTCTTGCACTTTTTACATTTCTTCGGGTATACCTATTTACGACAATAATTTTACAGCGGAAATAAGGATTGGGAAGAGGTTTGGTAGAGAGTTCCCACTTTTGGCTGTTGCTATATCTCAAGCCTTTAAGTTCGTTTTCAATTTAGTTTTTTCACACGACTTGTACTTTGATGTTGGTGCAGAAAAGACCTTAAATTATCTTATACCATATGCCTTCGAAGCTGAACAGAAAGATTTCCCAGGGCTTTTGCGCCTTGCTGGAATCCTAATAGAGGAAAATGGAAAATTTTTGAAATTCTACGAAAGTAGGGCGGATCTTTTTGGCGAAGCAAAGAAGAATCTTTCAAATTCACTGGATTATTTCGCAAAGTTCATTGAAGAAAGCTTTTTAGTGGAGGATGATTGTGACGTTCTCTGCTGGCGTGACGGGAATTTCTTTGGAGTGATAAAAGTCGTGGGAGAATCTAAGATGATCCAGAATATGAGGCTAACAGAAGGATTAATATCTTTTATTTATAATAAGGATTATATAAAGATAGTTGCAGGAACTTTGAGACAGATAAAACTCAGCTTAGACAATGATACTCCAATAAATTTTGGACTTCTCAATAATCTTGTCCCAGATGTGGCTAAAGGAATTTTTGGGAATATCTTCCCTGATTTTGTCTCAATGAATATAGGAAGATTTTTTGGGTCTAGAAGACCCCTGCGGGATTTCATTCCAGAAGTTGTGTATACCGATATTCTTCCAAAGAAGGTTAAGAAGCTGGGAGCTGGAAATATTTCTGTGTTACCGTTGTTTTTGATTGAGTATGAATTAGGGAAGAGTGCGCAAAGCGAAAACTTTGAGCCAGAGATTTCAAGATGCTTTGTCTGCCCACCCGGAAAGAGATTCCTAAATTACGTAGGTAGCATCTCAATTGATGGGAAAATTATATCAGAACTCGAAGATGATGAGATAGCCCTTCAGGGTGTTTATGTCTTTTCCAACTTTGGCATTCCATATATTTACTATAAAGATCCTTCGTTTGATGGGAATCTCTACATTTCTTCAGGTGGGGAATTCCGATTAGCAGATCAGTTCCTGATCAATTTTGCGGTCGCCAGATTCCTGGTTAATTTGGAAAAAGTTTTGAGCATTCTAAGGAGGTGAGGATCTTACAATTTTGTTCTTGATACTAATTAAAAATGGAATGACATCATATATGAACGATGGACCATGGTGAGCAAAAAAGTCGTAGTATTCAGGAGTTATAAAGATATTGTTGTTTCGTACAGCGTTTGTATTCTGGAATCTTGAAATCAAATTTTTAATTACTTCTTCGCTTTTCTCACGTAAGAACATTTTTCTCTCGTATATAATTATATCTGGATTGAGATCACAAGTTAATTTGTCTTCGGGTTTCAACCATTCGCAGTTTTTGTTCCCGTATATGTTTTCGAGTCCCAGTATATGTAGTGTATCGGTGATGTAGCTATAAGCTCCAAAAGTTGTTGGGCCCCCAAGATCTATTTCAATGTATACTTTGAGTTTCCTATCTTTGATAGTTTCTTTGTTCTCAACTCTTTCTCCTGTGGTTTCTTCTGTAGTAGTTAGGTATTCTGCAAGTTTCTGGAGGAGTTTTTTCTCAAGTTGTCTTGCGTTCTCATAGTATCCGGCTACTATTCCGACTTCTACTGATGTGCTTACTATTTCTGAAAGTGTTGTTGGGAGTTTTATAGCATAGACATTGTACAGTTGTGAGAGTTCTTTTGCAAGTTTGCGCTGGTATCCAGTTGTTGTGAAGATTATATCTGGATTAATCTCTTTAAGTTTTTCTTTTCTATATTTTGAATATGAGCCAATTATTTCCTTCGTTCTTGCTTCGGGTGGTCTTAAGCAGAAGGACGATACACCAACCACCTTCTCACCAAGCCCCATATCGAAAAGAGCCTCTGTAGCAGATGGACTAAGGCTTACGATCTTGTTGCACTTTTCTGGTAGTAGTAGTTCACTTCCTAACGTCTCACAAAAAACCTTTCTCATTTTCCTTCCTCTTAATTCCTGATTTACAATTTAAGTAATATATAATAGAATCATAATGAACGGGACTATAAGGGTAATTTCGAAAATAGTTATATCCATTCTTACCGCGACTGTGTATATAATTTCTCTTTTTTTCATCTTCTCATTTTCACTCCTGTGTAGGTACATAGGCGAGGGAGAAAAATCTGTGGAGAACTGCCAAAACGTTTATTACAAAGATTTTGACAGAGATAAATATTCAGATGGTGTGACATCTTGTTCGCCGGAACCTGGTTTCTTCCCTGCTTCAGAGCTCATAAGCACATTCGGAGATTGCGATGACTCTGATCCTATGGTTCACCCTGGTTCAGCAACTGAAGATATTGTGTGTAAGTAGCAAAAATTCATCTTGTCAAGAGTATCTCTTTTGCAAAAAAGAATAAGAACTTGACCATCTTTATAAATTTTAGCTCCAATGCTATTTTTACTGATGATTTTTGAGAAGGAGCTATTCTAACATCTGGAATGATTTGAAGTATGCCAATTGCTGATATGATTTCAGGTTCCGTCAGTATTTCATAATTTAACTCGATATCGATCTTATAATTTTTTATGCCTACTGATCTTAGAACTTTGATGAAAGTTTCAACAGTTTTTAGAATCTTCGGTAGATCAAATTTTTTCTTGTTTTTACCGTCAGATTTTAGTCTTCTCAATCTTTTTTCGTTTTTTATAAATCTGATTAATCCTGAGGATGCTATTTCTGAGATAAGATCCTGCAAATTCTCGGTTTCGAAAAGATGAATTTGGATTCCGAGGATTTTCAAATTTAGTTTGGCTGGGAGTTTCCCGTTATTTTCCCAAAGCTCAAATATTATTTTCATACTCTTTTAGGATGTAGTTGAAAATGTGTATATGGGGGTTTTTTGCTTCCGCGCTCTACATAAACATTGGTTGGAATATTTTATTTATTAAGGTGTTTATTGATGAATCTATATTTAGAAGTTCCATAAGAGGTTTTTTCTTCCTTCCCCATATTATTTTGGGTTTTATCTTTATTCCTGCCAGTTCTATTGCCATTGACACTGCATCTGAGAATGTTCCTGTTCCGTCAATAAGTCCAAGTTCTACAGCTTCTTCGCCGGAGAAGACCCTTCCATCTGCTATTTCATCAATGCTTACTTTGAGATTCGGCCTTTTCATTTTTACATCTCTTTTGAACTGTTCAAATAATTTTTGGACAATTGTGTTGATGTATCTTATATCCTCTTCGGTTGGATTTCTCAGTGGAGTTCCAGAATCTTTGAACTTTCCAGATTTTACAATAAACGGTTTTATATGGAATTTTTCAATAAGTTCTTCAGCTGAAAAAAAGATAGATATTACACCTATTGATCCGACAATTGATCCTGGGAGTGCCAGTATTTTGTCGCATGCAAGAGATATGTAATATGCACCTGACGCTCCTATGTTTTCTATGGAACATATAAATTTTTTTCCTGTTTTCTCCTTGAATTTCTCTATCTCTTTGAAAATTTCCTGAGAAGCTCCTATAGCTCCGCCAGGGGAGTTTAATCTCAAAATTACTGATTTTATGTTTGGTATATCTTCTATGCTTTTTAGTTCCTTTATCACTTTCTCGGAAGAGAAAATCGCCTCATCTATTTTCATTATGTAGATTGCTTCTTTATACTCTGTTTCCCTGATTATGCTACTGAATCCCTTTATCGCAAGCGCTATTATTACAAGTAACAAAATTAATTTAGCTGTTTTGATTATCTTCTTTATAAGACTCATTTTTATTCTCCCCTATCTTTTTTCATATTTTTATTTTCATATTTCTATATGCAATTGATCTAAACTTTCAAGATCTCTTAACTCATATTTTATTCCTTTTTTATTTTATTTTTATTTTTGCCGTTGTTTCCACTGATAGAAGGAATTTTTCGTATTTTCGTATTGCTCTTTTTCTCTCTATAACTGCAATGATTTATCCTTATTTCTTCTTTTTCTTCATTTTTTCATTTTTCTATTCAAGGTGGTAAAATAAGCCAGTGATGTTACTTACTTTATACCATATCTCCGTAGTATTTGCAGTTTTTTCAGCAAATTCTGCTTTATCTTGCCTTTAAATTCTACTTTATCACTTTTACAATGTTTTGTAAATATGTTATTTTGTAAATATATTTTACTTACTATGGAAAAGATTTTTGTCAGATATATATTTGCAAGAAAGTTTAGTGGTTCTTGTATTTTTGATCGTTATTTTATTACTTTTGTTGCTATTGTGCAATATCATTTATTTGTTTGGCTATAACTTGATATGTTAGAAATCAGTTTATTCATCCTTGCTCTGAATTATAAGTACTTGAGTTATAATCCATTTTCAAGATGGTATAGTTTTCAAATAGAAAATGTTGATGTATACTGGGAAGAGAGCGTAAGAGATTATATCCCCAAAATAGCAACTTATATCCAAAAAGCAGTGGAGTACGTGGAAGATTATTCTGGTAGAAAGGTCCCTAATTTCACCCTTGTTATTTTTTTTGAAGAAGATGGCACTAAAATCAGCTTTATATACAATCCAGATAAGATATTTTTGCTTAATCTTGGTGGCTTAAGAGTAGACAATGAGCTTTATCTAAAGAAGATCAAAGATATTATTACCACAATCGTTGCTTGCTCTCTTTTTGACGACTTTCCAAGCTCTTTAGGTATATTCCCACCAGATTTTTTTGTACATACAGAGGTTATGATAAGCTTCTGTGAATATTTCAGTTTAGACGATGATAATTTTTATTTTCAGGGATCAATTAACTCGCAGGTTATAAAATTTCTCGAAAAAAAATATGGTAAAAGATTTGTGTTTGATCTTTTTTTAAATAATAAAGTTTCTCTGAGAGATTTATCTGAATATAAGAAGGAGTATCTATCCTGGAAGATCAGTACTTTTCATGAAGTTACAGAATCGGATAACCAAAATTTGATATTTAGTAACTCAAGGGGGATAGCTTTTGCTGGTGGGGATCTATTCACAATTTCGGGTGGATATATAGTAAATGTTTCGAATGACAAGAAGATATTCAAGGTAAGGGGAAGTAATTGGCTCAGCGGTGGTGGGGAGTTTGTAGTTTTCGACTCGGAGAATGAGCAAGGCTTTTTCAACATATACATTATTACAAATAAGCTAAATATCAAAAAAATAGATATCCCGGCACGGGCTTGGTATCCAGCAGTATACCCAGAGGGAGATAACGTCAAAATTATATTTATTAAGAAATTAAATGCGTATGACGAGCTATGCGAAACAGATCTATCTAGAGCTGATCTTATTGGGAGTAGAGATAAAGTTGAAATTGCATCATTCAACTGCTTTTTGAGATCCGGTGAACTTGAAGAGTTTTTGACCCCGAGCATTTCTCCAGATGGGAAGAAAATAGCTTTTTCTGTTAAAAGGAAAAACGATTTTATAGATTTAGCTATTTACGATCTTGAATTTAAAGAACTCTTTTATGTTACTCAAGATAGCTACACCGACATATTCCCTTCATGGTACGATAGCGATACTCTTCTTTTCTCATCAGATAGGCACGGAATTTTTTCGCTTTTCGCATATAAAATTGGAGCAGGAGAAATTCATTCTATGGCCAAAAGTTCCGAAGGAATTCTTGAAACTTTCTCATATAACGGGAAAATATACGCAGTATTAGTCTCAGGAGATAAAACCTCCATAGCCGAATTAAGTTACAATGAAAAAAAGATGGAGACATCGGTTAAAGAACCTTTATTCATAGAGATGCTAATCGTTGAATCAAATGATGTGAAATTTTCGATTGATAAATTTGGCGTTTTGCCTTTTTATTTTTTCGTTTCCGATGCTGGTTTTATAAATTCAGCTTTGAATGTCTACCTATCAGATAAACTGTTCAGAAACCCAATCTTCTTTGGATTCAAGTACAGATTCCCATTTAGTATTTACTCCAAGAAATTTGAAAACTTGAGAGAAAAATTGGGTTTGAAAACTAATAGCATTGAGGGGGTAGATGACGTTGGTGGTATGTTAGGTTTTTCAATTCTATCATTACTTAGAGTATCAAATCCGTATATATATGCCAGTCTCGAGTATATCCCGTTTTCTGAAATTTTTGTAAGAGAGCTAAAAGAGGATGGAATGAGTTCTCTTAACCTCTTTCATGAGAGGCAATTCAACTCAAGTTTGTTTGGGATTTATTTATTCACGAAGCTTTGGATAATTTTTGGTGGGAGGTTTTCAAGTGTGAACTCTGAGATAAACGATGTAAATGTGAGCTCCACTTTTTGGAATATGATCCGCTCTCAGTATGAGAGCTTTGGTTTTGGGAATTTTATATCTCCAGAAATTGGAATTTTCTTAAGAACTGCGAGAAAGAGTTTTTTTCTTTCTTCGGGATTAGAGGTTAGAGCATTCACAGGTGTGAATGTTTCTCTTCAGAGGTACAGAAGAATTCCTACTTATCTTGATTTCTCCGCCAGTTATTTTTCGCCTGAGTTGTATCGGTTGATTTTAGAATTTAACATCAATGGCTTTCTTAGGTTTTATCCATTGGGAAGGTTTAAGGGGAAATTGGGTTCACTAGATATACCATTTTATTACAGTCCTCCTTATAATTTGGATCCACTATTGCGATTTGAGCCTATTATTTTCAATTTAGAAAATTTGAAGTGGGATGTAGGTTTGATCAGAGGGGTAAGGAGGAGATATGGAGACATTGCATTGATTCCATCTCTGAGAGGGTATATAAACATTTTCAATTCTGTTTCAAACTATATCTTTGATATAGAAAGGATAAATTTTGTTCCATTTTTGAGCTATGCTGTTTTTAGTCCAGATTCTGCAGTTCCATCTAGACCATTGAATTTTTTAAGCTTCGGGACAGAATTGGATATTGAAACCACTATTTTCTTTACATCTCCTTTTACTTTCAAGTTTGGAGTTGCCAGGGGAGAGGTAACCGAGTTTTACTTTTCTATTTTTATCTCTGTTGGTAATTACTGGAAATAGGAACGATACGAGGCGAGGAATTCAGAATAGTTTGAATAGATGGGACATCATAACCCATCCTTTTTGCTATTGGATAAAGGTATACTGGGTTCTCGAGCTTCATCAATTTGGATTCGAGGCTGTCTTTTTTATCCTGGAGCTCCTGAAGCTTCATAACTAATTCTGTGATTTTATATCCGTTTCTTACGGTTTGAGATTTAATGTATACTGTCAGGAACAGGGGTGTGAATGTTAGGATTATTCCGATTATGCATCCGAGCATCTCACTGCCACCGAATTTTTCTCTCTTTTTCATCCTTGTTTTAAATATTTTATCGTCTGAATCAACCAAATCTTTAACGTCTCTCATAGCATTTTTTAATTTTAAAAAAACGAGTTGCAGATTTCTTGAAGGATCGAGCTATGAGTTTGTTAACTTTATGGCAGTAAGGATATCTCTGCTTAGGAGGTCTTTTTGTACATAGGGTATAAGAGAGTTTTTTATTTTGTTTGATTTATCCTGCATTTGTAAATTTTTTAGAGCTTGAGCTATTTTTATATTGCTTACTACATCGACTTTTTTCTTCTTTAGGAATCCGAAGCCATTTTCATTGAACTCGAAGTACAAAACTTTGCCCATTTTATTTTTGAGGATTTCGATAATTTGTTCTGCTTTGTTTTTGTAGTTTTTGTCATCTTTTATGTTAAATAGTACAGAGTATGTAAGGAGCAACTGTGATAGATCGGTAAGGAGATTTGATACATTTTTTCTATCTGAGTGATACACTTTTTTGATTTTAGAATTTTCTTTCTCGATTAATTTTTCATCTATTTTGTTCAATATTTTTTCAGCGAGTTCAACATCGCCGATCTCTGCGAGGTTTTGGGCAATCTCGCAATTTACATCGCAAAAAAAGCGTGTATCAGTCTGAGGTTTCTGTTTCAAATCTCTTATGCTCTTGGTAGATTTGTAATATTCACTATCTTCAGATATACAAGAGTAGAAATATTCTCCGTTGTATAGTGTTTTTAAAAACTCATAGATCTGTTCAAATTTGGATTTTGCCGTTTCATCTTTGAATTTCCTGTGAAATAAATACAACAGCTTTGCATATCTTGCATTGAGAATTGCACGCTTTTTTGTTGAAATTTTCGGATTTTTTAATCTTGCTCCACTGAAGATTCCACCTTCTACTTTATCTTCAATTTTGTCAAGTAGGTGTAGAGTGTTTCTGCAGTTCCTCTCATCACCACGGTTTAGAAACATTTCTAAAATTTCAATACATATTTCGGATGATATCACCTGTGATTTTAAAAAATCTTCAGCAAGGCGATTCATAAGCTCGTTCATCTTTGAGATGATCTCATTGCCAAAGCTTAAGCCTTCTTCAATATCCTCAGCAATGTCATCTGGACCGTATTTTAGCACTATATCCTTTTCTCTGTGGATGAGAACCCCTAGTTCTGTCATAAATTTTATGAAGTGTTCATAGTTGGTAAAGCCCCCTCCGCACAAAATCCGACCATCTTGAGTCAGGATTGAAATAGTTGGAGCAGATTCTATTAAATATTTGATTGCTATATCCGGTCTTTCATCGATGTCAACCATAATGGGTTGATACATATTGGAAAGAGTTTCAATTCCTTTTCTCCCGAATACAGCTTTTTCAACGTATTCGCTTTCCTCTTGCCCGAATTCTTTGAGAAAGACGAGTTTTAATCTTCCATCCTTCTTTAGGATCTCGTTATCCCATTCTTCCCACTTTATCATAGGCTTATAGTCTAATTCTTAGAATTTTATTTTATCACAATGTTCAAAAAAGTGGTTCAATTAAATAATTTATCGAGTTATTATTTATAGAATTTTCATCTCTTCCTAATCTGGCATTAGGTCTGCAATTGAATCGATTGAATCAAGGGACTCGTTCCATACTTGAGAATTCTTTCTTATCTTGAGAATTCTTTCTTATTTATCCTATTGATCTTGGTTAGGTTTTTTCGCTTCTTTCCCTGAAGGTAGATATTTAGAAATCATCTAAAATCCTTTGCTAAGAGCAAAATTTTTGAAATCCGCTTAAATTACATAATAGATTGTACAGCTATCAATTTTTATATGGAGGGTGAGTTAACACAGAAAATAAAAATATTGCAAGAGTTGATGTTAAAATGGGATGAAAGTTTGAGGGATAAAAACCTCGAGAATATTAGACATTATGCTCTCAAGATCGAAGAGATAGGTAAGGATGTTATGAAGGAAGTTTGGCATAAGGTAATTCCGAGCGAGAAACTTTCAGATATTATAATCAGGATATCGGAAAATGAAAAATGAGAATATAGCTCCTTTTATATTTCTATTTTTCATTGTTTCTTCAGTTCTCATTTTGTATCCCCAAAATTTTAAAGAGCTTTTTTACTACGATGATAACCCTATAAGATATATGATAGCTAAAAGATGGGTTGAGAATAGATTACCAGCCGAAGATAAAAAATTTTTCTTATCTTTCGGATCTGCCGAGTTATACATCCCCTTCTTCTATATTGCAAAATATTTCAAAGTTAACTATAAGTTTGCATACAACATTATTTCCTTCGTATTCTTCTTTTTGGGGTTAATATATCTTTTCGTTTTCTTACCCAAAGAGGAAAGGGGTGTTTTGTTTGTACTACCACTTTTTGTACTATTTGGTATAGTGTGCATGAAGAAAGGATCAATGCATTGGTTCATATCATCATCAATTATGATGAGTGCTATAATTTCTTATAATTTGAATGTTTTACACATACTCTCTCTTGGTGTAGCGTATTTTATATCCCCGCCTCTGGTGGTTCTAGTTTTATTATTCTCCTTGATTCTGTTATATCAGGGGGAGAAGAAAAAAGCCCTGTTTATCGTTCTACCAATTGTCATTGCTTTGCCAAAGATGTTATTAGTTGGTAACGTGACATCAGATGAAATCAGGAAGGCTTTAATTATGGTAAATCAGGTGGGAACAGACGCAATAGGGATTACTCATTTTTTTGTCCCTCCGGATTATCAAATGTTTTTCCGTCTTCTGATTTTAGATTATATAGATAATCCGATTCCGATAGGTATTTCAGTATATTTAATTCTCGTTAGGTCTTTACTGACAAAAGATAGATTTTCACTTTTTTTGTTTTTAGCTTTCTATGCATATGTATTTGTTTCTTTGATTTTTTTTAGAATGTGGAAGGAGGGGTATAACATTTCGGAAGCCTTTGTATTTTTGATTTTGCTCACTTTGTCATCAAATCCCTTTAGATATGCTCCTATTTTTGTGAGCTATCTTATCCTTAGGTCAGATAAGAGGCGGTACGATGCAATTTTTGGGGGGCTAATAATCTTTCTATTTCTGTTGGCTTCAGTTTCTGCTTTGATCAGAGGAAGTGGAGAACTTCCAAAGGGAGTTCCGTTTGATGTAAAACTGCTGAACTACATTCTTGCAAATATGGATGGTAAAAATGTGCTTGTTGAAGGAGATATACATATGTTCAGTAAAGGAAGGTTAGTTCACCCACTTTATAACTCGCATATACTATCCTATATTTCAGCAGAAGTTGAAAATAAAAATTTTTATGGTGGAATATTCCCTTGGGAGCTTCACACTTTTAATTTCTTCGCAGGAAAATTTAGATATGCTGATCTTGAAAAATCAGATATACATAGTTTCATAAAAGAGAAGGAAATAGACATTGTTTTATGTTGGACTGATGTTTGTAAGAGATTTTTTAGCAACGGGATATTCTGGGATATAGGGAGGTTTTGTGTTGTGAAGTTACAATGAGGATAGTTGAATCAGGATTACTTGCTGGAATTCCTGTATTTGGCTATTTTGTTGGTATTGAGTTTGCACAAGATGTAAATTATCTGAGTGTTTTGAGAATATATATCGCGAGTTTTTTTTGTGCTTTGAGTGTTTTTTCTATTGGAGAGATTCACCGTGGTAATTTTCATCTGAAGATAAGTTTCATATTTATAGCTTTGAGCATATTTACTACCTTTACTGAAGTAACTTCATTATTTTTCCTTCCAGCAGTTATATATGCTAATTGGTGTCTTTATTATTTTTTGAGGCGAAGGTTATATTTTGCTGATATAGTTTTGCATTTTACAGGCGGAATGCTTCAGTTTTTCTTCGGCTTTTGGGTAGCTACAAAACGTTTCGAGGTTGATCCATATAGTTTCTTTATGTCTTTGCTTCCAGCATTAGCCTTCACGGGTGGGTATATTACTGATCTTATTCAGGATATTCAAGAAGATAAGAGCATAGGACAGAAAAATGTGGCTGAGAAAATTGGGATAAATTTTGCAATGGCTCTGTCTGTTTTGCTTTTTGGATTGGCATATGCAATTGCGCTTTTGAGTATAGAAAAATTTAAAATTCTGGTCTTGATTAATATGATCCTGCATGTTAAGGTTTTTTCTGTTTTCTATAAAAAAAAGAATTTTGTGTTCTATCGCAATTTTTACAGATTATCTTTTATCATCATTGGGATTGTATGGAGTGTTCAGAAATTCTTATGAATTCAACAACTTCGTATCCTGTGGATTTGAGCAGAGTTTTCATTATAAAATTTTCTGATTCTGCTACCTTTGCAAATTCGTTTTTTACACGTGTATCAATAATCAAGAACCTGAATTTTCTTATTATGAATTTATAAATTCTCTCATTCCATTCGAGTGATTCTTGTTGGAGGAAAGTTAAAATCGCCGGTGGATTATATCTCGAATAAGAATATAGTTTAAATGGTAGTGGGAAGCAATATTGGGCAATTTTGTTTTCTTCAATATTTTCAACTGCAAATTCAATAATTTTGTTTACCTCGCTCTCCTTGAGATATGGAAGATATTTATTCGGAAGTTCTGCAATATCTATGATTCTGATTAATGCTGAAATGATAAATATTTTATTTAGTGTGGGTGAAAATTTTTTGAATTCAAAATATACTTTTGTAGCAACGATAGCATATAGAGGGAGCAGGATGTATAACATCTTTGGTACATATACGAAAAAACCGGAGAATATAGTGTACATAGCAAAGCAAGTAGCGTATAACAATATATCATCTTTATCTTTTGGGTGCAGAAACACAAAACCATAACACAGTACAATAAGATGAACTAGTATAAAGATATCTGCTAACTTTTTCAGAGGTGGGAAATCGTATATCATGCCATATCTTTTATATATGTCAGATATAGAGAATGATTCCTTGATATCGATTAAGGTTGCCTTTAGGTTACTCGGGAGCTTTGCTAATCTGCCGACGAGCAACTGAAAGTTCTCAGCGAAAGTTCTTCCTCCAGTATACATATATTTTAAATTCTTGTTTATATCATAGATAATGCAATCTGAGCATCCGTAAACATTTTTGAAATCTACCTTTATAGCTAGGTAAAAGTGAATAAGGTAAGGTACAACAAAAGCCAGAATTATTAAGAATTTTTTCAGTAGACTTCTAAAATCTGAGAATTTGAAAAAATCATAAATTAAGGCTCCTGCAACTGCAAAGCTTGCCGGAAGGTAAGAGTATAACGTCAATCCGCCGAAAACTCCCGAAAGGATGTCCTTTCTCGCTTTTAAAAAGTAAATAAACATCATAAAAAAAACAGAACATTGTAGATGATGAAGTTGAGTAACAAGCGAATAGTATGCAGGAGTGAATGTCAAAAATAAAATACAAAGCAGAAAGGCGCTCTTTATATCATAAAATCTTTCAGAAAGAAACAAATATATTGCTGAAGTTAAAATGGTGAACAATATCATATGTAAAGTGATCATAAAGAGCGTTAAATAGATGGGATGCCCAGTTAGCTTATAAAATGATGAAAGTTCGAAGCTTTCAAAAGGTCGCAATATTTCCTTGATAAATAAAGGGATAAATGGGGTATAATAGAATATCCAAGATACAGTTAATTCCCTGCCGAAAAGTTCTATTTTTAAGTGAGGGAAGAAAGGAAGAATTTTCAGAGAAAAAATGTTCCCTAATACATTTATCTTATTTTCAAGCTCTTTGGAGTATATGAATTTATCCCTTTCAAAATCCACCCCAGAGATTATTTCTCCCCAATCACTTATGATTCCTATTCCCTCTGAGTGAACAGGATGTTTCAGATAAGTTGCTGGAATGTATGTGAGGATCAGAAGCAAAAAAGCAAATTTTACTCTTTTCATAAAAGAAGCTATTTACAGCGAAATTAACTATTTGAAATTTTAGAGTAAAGAATAAGAATCACTCATATTTTAGTCTACAAGGAAGATTTGTGGATCAATGGGTTTTCCTTTGTATTGGATTTCAAAGTGAAGGTGAGGTCCGGTAACTAATCCTGAATTCCCAACAGCGCCTATAATTTGTCCTTTTTCTACGAATTCTCCCTTTCTTACGAAGATTTGACTTAGATGTGCGTAGATAGTCTGGAGGTCATTTACGTGCTTGATTTTTATATATTGCCCAAGACCTGGGGTATAGCTGATTTCTATCACTCTCCCTGCTCCCGCTGCAAGAACTGGAGTCCCAACATCTGCGGCGATATCAATTCCAGTATGTGGTCTGGGCTCTCCGAATATAGGGTGAAGTCTTGATCCAAATCCGCTTTTGATCACACCATCAACAGGCTTTAAAGTTGGGAAATAATCGCTTATAGTTTTTCTTCTCAAAACCTCCTCTCTCAGAACTTTTAAACTTTTTTCAAGCTCCTTAAGGTTTTCTTCTATATCATCTTTTAGATCTTTATTCATTTCTTTATAGTTTGCTAAATATACTGGTTTTTCATCGCTCTGGATCTTGATAAAATTCAAATGATTGTTGTGTATTCTCTGAATTTCGGCAACTTGGTTTTTCAGGTCGGATATTTTCATTGATAAAGATGAGAGCTCTTCCGACTTCCCTCCAGTTGCCCTTTCTTTAGAATTCTTCAGGAGGGATAAAAAAGACAATTGGCTAATTAATGCTAAAAGTATGGCGAATATTTTCCATCTCTGAATTTCTATAGTATACGATCTGTCCCCGGTTTCTATCCTTATCTTTAATCTACCTTTTTTTCTTTTTTTCCTCGTTGATTCTAATTCTCCTTCAAATAACATCCCATAAAAATTAAGAATGATTCTTGGAATTTTTAGCAAAAATCAAAAATAATAAAAAAAGAAATATAAAATCTTGATACCGATTAAAATTTATAATATGCAAGCTATACTTTTACTGATTCTGAGTGTAATAAATCAAAGCGGGGAAAAGATAGTAATAGATATAACGTCTCCAAAGTATAGACCGGTAAATATTCAGATTCAAAATGTGGGCAAAGTATCGGATGCTATAATGAAGAATCTTTCTATTATAGGTTATTTCAACGTAGTCAATAAGGATCCGGATGTTTTCGTCAAAATTGAGAGGAAAGAGGGGGTATTCATATTCAGAGGGGAGTTCAAAGATAATTCTCCGTTTTTTGAGGTTGAGGTTAAGGCTGGGGATGAAGCAAGAATTGCCGATGCGTTCTCAAACTATATTATTCAAAAGGTAGCAGGTGTCAAGGCGGAACTTTTTGGGAATAATCTGTTTTTCCTCTCAAACATTGATGGGAAGAAAGAAATATATGTAAGTGATTTCCCTCCGTCTTCATATCAGAAAGTTGTTTCTGCAAAGTCTTTTATCCCAAGTTTTGCAGTTTCTCCGAAAGGTGATAAGATAGCTTTTGTTCACTATGATGGGGAGAGTTATAGGCTCTACATTACCGATACCAGAACAAAAAAGATTTATACTCCGAACATATTTAATGTTGTATCGATTTTATCACCTTTTTTCCTCTCGGAAAACATACTTATCATATCTATGAATAAAGGGGATGGTTCTCAGATATACGCTATGGATATAAAAAATAGCTCTTTGAGAAAAATATCTTATGGGGAAGCTGATGTATCTGCCAAGGTGACGCCTGATGGGAAAAAGCTTGTTTTAACATCGGGAAGAGATGGACTACCGCAGATTTATATCAGAGATATCTCCAGCGGATCTGAGCGGAAATTGCCCCTATCAGGAAGGTACAATTCTTCTCCCGACGTCTCTCCGACCAGAAACGAGATAGTATTCACAAAACTTGAAGGAACAAGATTTAATATATACATATACAATCTTGATGATAATCAAGAGATGCCCTTGATTACCAATTTTGGCTCTTCAGAGAACCCAATATGGAGTCCTGATGGGAACTTCATAATTTTTTCATCGAACTATGATGGAGATTATGATCTTTACATAACCGATAGATTTGGGACATTTAAAAAGAAGATACTGGATACTAAAAAAGATGAGTTTATAGGATTCCTGTCTCCTAAGTGATTTCTGTGGCTTTTTGATAAGTAAATCTTGTCAGTGGTTGTTTTTATGGATGTCCTCAAGATAGATGATGTTTAGCATGTTAGAGATATCACCTTGTGTTTATCCTTATTTCAGATTAAATCTCTCCGCTAAGGAGAAACCTTCAATTATCTTTTTGTCTCCTTATTTCTAAAGATTCTTAACTTTGCACCTTTATAATCTATTTCTTTTAGTAGTTCGAATTCTATACTCTCTGGAGGTAGTGTTATAAGGTGTGGAATCCCTCTGATTGATGTGTGGTCAAGAGTGCTTATGATAATCAAAGATGCTTTTGATGAGTCAGTTATCCATATGCCTTTTGCGTAAAAAGTTGCAAATGGGAAAGGTTCAAATATCAATATATTATCTCCTAAGTTGCTGTTGATCCACTCACCAGCGAGCTTGTATATTTTCCTTCTGTCATCTCTGTAAAATGGGTATGCGGCCTGAAAAGTACTCAATATGACGGAAATTACTACCAAGATCTTTACAAACTTTGAAATATAGTTGGATTGGTTCGGTTGAGTATCGATAGCCTTAGCACAAATCAACAGAAAAATGGGAAGTACAGGAATAAACATATAGTCAGCTACTCCAACAATTAACATTATTGGAATTATCCATAGTATTAAAACTTCTAAAAATTTGATGATATTTGTTCTGATGTTTTCCCAGCTTGAAATTATCTGCATAATTCCAATTCCAAAAATAATAATTTGAGATGCTGATAAAATCTTAGGAATGATGTACTTATGGAAAAGGTGGATATTTGCAATGAAAGTTTGGAGATAGGTTAGTAAATTGCTTAATTCTCTTAATATGTAAGATGTTTTTTGCGTTTCGGAGATTTTGCTGATTTCCGGAAGTTTATATCCTATAAATTTTGATATTATAGAGGGTAGATTACCTTCTTGGTAAGATAAGATGTTATAAAAAATTGCCGGGATTAAAAATCCAGCTAAGAATAATGTCAAGCTCTTGATTCTCCTTGATATGGTGGCAACCGCTAATATAACCAGGATGTTTTCTGGTCTGACGATGTATCCATATCCTCCTATGATTCCGCCTAAGAAAGTTCCAATTACCCTCCGATCCCCTAAAATTACTGTTAGATAGAGAGCCAGCCAGAAAAAGAAAGTTTGTGTTGTGTATGGAAGTGTTGATACGCTGGCCCATGCAAAGAGTGGATTGGCCAATAAAAATATAACAGTATAGGTGGACGTTTTTTCTCCAAAAAATTCTCTTATAAAAAAGAAGATTAAGATTGCAGTTCCAAGACCGAAGATTAGAGAGGTGATTCTGCCTGCGAGTTCTGTATCGATTCCTGTGGTAAGGATTAAGGATATTATCCATGAATATCCAGGAGAAAAAACAGGATTGGTAAAGCTTTCCCGCTTGTACGCAAGTTCAGCAATTCTAAGGTAGAAATATGAATCTGTTGATTCTATAGCATCTGTACCAAATTTTCTTACAAGAATTAAAAAGTAGAAGATGGAAAAACATATAAAAGATACCACAAAAGATACTCGGTTAGCTTTATTATTCATCAACTCTTCCTTTATTTTATTGTTCATCTTTAAAACTCCTCTTTTATCTCATACTGAAGTAGTTCCTTTACTGCAGATGGTATATCTAAGTTGAGATACAGTATTTTGTAGACTGCTTCAGCTATGTTCATTCTTATGCCGAGTTCTACTGCAGTATTGTAGACTATTTTAGTTGTTGGATATCCTTCAACTACTTCTCCGATTTTGTCAAGAGCTTCGCTGGGAGGAATTCCTTGCGCAACAAGTTTTCCAAATCTTTTATTTCTAGATAGATATGACAGAGCAGTGGCGAATAGATCACCAATCCCTGCAAGGCCAAAGAAAGTTTCTGATTTTGCTCCGAATTTGTTTCCGAATCTTACCATCTCACTTGCAGACCGGGATAGAAGAAAAGCAAGCGAATTTGTTTTGAAGTCAAGTGTCTCTAAGATTCCAGCTGCTATTGCATATACATTTTTTAAAGCTCCGGCTAGTTCTACACCAATTACATCATAGGAAAGGTAAATTCTGAAAAATGGGGAGTGTAAGGTACTGTACACTTTTTCTTGCACTTCTTTTAAATTTGAAGCAATAATTGCTCCAGATGGGTATCCTTCCAAGATCTCTCGAGCAAGGTTTGGACCTGAAAGAACTCCTATCTTCCTACAGCAAGTTTGTTCCTTTATGATCTCCGTCATCCTTTTTCCTGTGTTAAGTTCGAGTCCTTTCGATGCACTCACTATAATGTGGTCTCCTTCAATAAATTTTGAACTTTTATTGATTACATCGCGAAAGGATTGAGTTGGTATGGCAACAAATATCAGCTTGCAATTTTGGAATATATTCTGGAGATTTTCAGTAGCTGTTATTTTAGAATGTATTGGGAATTCTCTGAATCTTTTTGGGTTCTCACCTTTTTCATTTATGCTATTTACAACTGCTGGATCTCTTGACCAGATCAGCACTTCTTTTCCATTTCTGCATAGAATATGAGCTAGAGTCCATCCAAAGCTTCCAGCCCCGAGAATCCCCACAGGTTTATCTGTTTTCCGCATATTTATATTTTACACATATCTACATTTTACAATTTAGGGCATAATTTATCTCTTTCCGTTTACAATCTGTTTATCTGCAGACAGAATCTTTGCAGTTTTTGGGCTAATATTTCCTTTGTGCTGTATTTGAGCTCTTATCTTTGTTTTCCACCTTCTCTATGGTAAAGAAGATAACCGAAAAAGCGATAGTTTCGAATATACCTAAGATCAAGGGTAATTTGCCGACCCCGAAGCCTTTTGAGAGAATGCCAAATATTGTGGGACCAAGTAGGTTCCCAAATGAGAATGCCCAATCCATAAATCCTATCGTCCCTCCAACTCTGTTTTTCCGGATTGCTTCTCTGCTGAGTTCTGCCATAATAATGGGATAGATCAAAGATGACAAAACACCAGATAATACAAGTAGAGAAGAGAAAGCAATTGGACTTTTCAGAAAAGTAGAGATTCCGAGCGCTATGGATGATAATATTCCTAGCAGTGAACAAATTAAGAAGCTATTTTTCAGTCTATCTACAAATTTTGCGGATGCATACTGGAAAGCAGAAGAGATTATAGCGTAGGAAGTAAGGATAGCCCCAGTGCTTATCTTTCTGAATTCCATTTCCTCAAGTATCAACGGCGAATATGCTATTACAACTCCTCTTTGAACCATTACCAGAAACCATATGAAGAAGGAAACAAGAAAGATGTATGAGCTGAAGATGCTCTTTACCTCTTCACTTGCGGACACTGCAGAACTCTTTTTGCTCGGTGGTTCTCTCATAAAGAGTATTACTTCCGACAGGGCTATAGCTCCCATCAATCCCATAAGGTAGAAGGCGAAGGATTCACCGAAGAATTCAGAAAGCGCTGCTCCGATGATTGGTCCCAAGCCGAATCCTAGTAATAAAGAGCCTCCAAGTATTGCTGATATGAAGCCTTCTTTGCCAGCTTTGGCATAGTCTAATGCATATGCAAAGCTTATAGGTAGAACCATAGAAGAAGCAATCCCGTGGACTATTCTCACTCCGAACAATGTCCAGAAGTTATAAGTGTGAGGGTATAGTGAAGAAGTTATAGAATATATTATTAGGCCTAAGATTAGAATCTTTTTTCTTCCGATTCTATCCGATAGCATTGAAGCTGTGGGGACTGCGAAAATTCTTGCCATAGCGAAGCCAGAGTAAATGATTCCTACTAAAGCTTCTCCGCCGATTTTTCTTGAGAAATCGGGAAGAAATGGAATGATAAATCCTATTCCTAAAACTGACATGAAGATAACAGTGGCTGAGTATACTATGTGTTTGTTCATGCTCAATTTAGAAGAATATAGAGAGTGCAAGCCCGAGTGAGTATGTTAACCCAAAATCAAAATTAAGAATGAAAGCTCCTCCAACGTACCACATTGGCCAGAAATTTTTTGGATAAAACTCCGGCACACCGTCAAGAGAATCAGGCTTTTGAAGGTCTAATCCTTGTATAGCTTTTATGGCCCTTGGTAGTGATATATACGTGATAAGTATCCCGTATTTCTTTATAGTTAAAAATATTAGAAAAACCAGAGCGTAGCTGATTGCTATAAGAATCTTTGAAACCTTTTTTGTGGATTGTTCTCCAAGAATAACTGGGAGTGTTCTGACTCCCTTTGCGGAATCTTCCTTTATTTTATCAAGATGTTTACCGAACAGCACTAAGGAGGCAGTTATACCATAGGGGATTGATACTAAAATAACTATAGGATCTATGAAACCTGTTATCGCATAAAATCCTCCACATATCATAATGGGTCCCCATACTAAAAAGACGGTAGGCTCTCCAAGACCTTTATGCTTCAGGTAAAATGGTGGTCCTGAGTATGAGAATATAAAAAGAAATCCTATCAGAGCAAGGATTATTATTGTTAGTCCACGGTAGTATGTCAGATATATTCCGCACAGAAGTGCGCCCCCGGCAAGTAAGAATCCCAGAGCTAAAGCTTTTCTCTCTCCAAATGAATAAACAGCATGGGTGCTATAGATATTTCTGAAGTATTCTGGTGAATCGATCCCTTTTTTGTAATCCCATATATCATTAAATACATTACTCGATGCATGAGCAAGAATAAGACCCATTGCATTTGCTAAAAATAGATCTAGATTGAACGCGTTAAAGTAAGCAGATAATATTCCTGAAATTGCTGTTGAGAAAAAAGTTATTGGTAGAGCTACTACTCTGGCGACACCAATGAGCTTGCTTTTCTGGAAACCAGCTGTTAACTTTAGGAAGCTACTCCATATCTTTATCTCCAATCTATCAAATTCTGTTAATTTCATGATTGTATAAATATAATGTGGAATGGAAAGTATAAATATACTGAAGAAATATTTGGGATTATCCGATACAGTCTTTTAGTTTTATATGATTAAAGAAAAGAAAGGTTGATTGCATTTTGGGGGTTGTAATTGATGATTGATAAATTATAATTGAAGGGTGAAAAGATATGCCTTTACCACCAAAAGATATAAAGATACTCGTGGTAGATGACCTCCCGATGATAAGAAATATAGTTAAGGATATTCTGGCAAAGTTAGGATATATCAATGTCAAGGATGCAGAGAATGGTATGCAAGCTTTGGAGAAAGCTAAACTTGAAAAATTTGATCTGATCCTTCTTGATTGGAATATGCCAGTTATGCAAGGAATAGATGTCCTGCGGGAGTTGAGAAAAACCGAGGTATACAAAAATACACCAATAATTATGATAACTGCGGAAGCAGAAAAAGAAAAGGTAATAGCTGCAATAAAGGAAGGTGTTACAGACTACATAGTTAAACCTTTCAAACCATCCACACTAAAGGAAAAATTAGAGTCTGTATGGAAGGAGTAATGTTGTCCCTCCAGGTCAGTCGGTTAAATCAGTCAGGGAGACTTGATTGTAGAAATAAGTCCACTTATGATATACTCAATCGCTATGGCTGCGATAAATACTCCTGTTAGTCTTGATATTACCACGGAGCCAGTTTTTCCAAGAAATTTATCGATCTGGTGAATATAGGTCAGAATCAGAAAATTCACAGAAGATACAACAAGTATACTGAGCATTGTGATGAAGATTCCAGCTTCTTTCTGAAAGATTATAACTGTTGTTATTGCACCAGGACCGGCCAGTAGTGGGAATGCAATTGGGACAACACTTGCACTTTCTGGGTCCAAAGATTTCTCCTCCCATTCTCCTTTGAGCAGTATGCTCATTGATATCACAAAAAGCAAAATTCCACCAGCTATTTTTAAGCTGTTCAGACCTATCCCGAATATTCTCAGTATGAGTTCTCCGAGGAGTCCAAAAATGATGAGTAAAAATAAAGAGGCGAAAAGAGCTTTTCTTAAAATCACCATTCTTTTTTCATGCGTAAGGTTACGTGTCAGAGATAAGAATATGGGAATATTTCCTGGGGTGTCTATTACTATGAACAGTGCAATTGATGCTTTCAGTAAAGGGTAGAAAAACTTTGCTAAAAGGAGTTCCATTGTGGTTGCGGAAGCTACTCCATACGGACTGGCAATTGAATTATCCAACAGCGCCTTCCATCTCGAGTTCTATCAGCCTGTTCATCTCAATTGCGTACTCCATAGGTAAGGTTCTGACGAAAGGTTCCATAAAGCCCCTAACTATCAGACCCAAAGCTTCAGATTCTTTCAGACCTCTTGACATAAGGTAGAATATTATTTCTTCTGAAATCCTTCCGACTGATGCTTCATGGGAAACAGTGGTGTCAATTTCTGAAATTTCAATGTGCGGTATGGTGTCTGATTGAGATTGTTCATCAAGTATGAGAGCATCGCACGAGACGGATACCGATGAGCCTTTAGCACCTTCAATAACCTTTACAAGTCCTCTGTAAGTTGTAGTTCCTCCGAATTTTGAGACCGATTTTGATGTTATTCTTGATGATGTGTACGGGGCTGAGTGTATAACTTTTGCTCCAGCATCTTGAATTTGATTTCTGCCAGCATATGCTACAGATATTATTTCACCTCTTGCACCTTTCCCCGTAAGGTATATACAAGGGTATTTCATCGTCACCTTGCTTCCGATATTTCCATCGATCCATATAACCTCCGCTTCTTCATACGCTACTGCTCTTTTTGTAACAAGATTGTATACATTTTTTGACCAGTTCTGAATAGTTATATACTGGACTCGTGATCCTGGTAGAGCTACGATTTCGACCACAGCAGAATGTAGTGAATTTGATGAGTATATGGGCGCGGAACATCCCTCAATATATGTTACAGAAGATCCTTCATCGGCTATTATTAGGGTTCTTTCAAACTGTCCCATATTTTGGGAATTTATTCTGAAATATGCCTGTAGTGGAAGATCGACCTTCACCCCTGGCGGAACGTAGATAAAAGATCCGCCGGACCATACCGCTGAGTTTAGAGCTGCAAATTTATTGTCAGTTGGCGGTATGACCTTACCGAAATATCTTCTTACTAGATCAGGAAATTCTTTTACCGCAGTATCAGTATCAACAAAGATTACTCCCTTTTTTTGTAGATCTTCTCTTATTCTATGGTAGACCACTTCTGATTCGTACATTGCGCCAGCACCTGCTAGGAATCTTCTTTCAGCTTCTGGAATCCCAAGCTTCTCAAAAGTTTCCTTTATGTAATCTGGAACCTCATCCCAGCTGTGTCCCTTTGAGTCGGTTGGTTTCACGTAGTAATAATACTCGTCAAAATTTATCTCATGAAGTGGTGGTCCCCATGTTGGCATATTTTTTTTCTTGAAAATTTCATAGGATTTGAGCCGGAATTCCGTCATCCATGCTGGTTCACCTTTTATAAATGACATCTGTTTTATTACTTTTTCGCTTAGCCCTTTTTCTGTCTTGAAATCGTAAATCTCAGGCATTTTGAAGTCGTACTTTGAGTAATCAAAATCAATTTGGCTTTTTACAGTTTCCATAACGTACCTCCTTTTTGAATTCTTTATAAATTAGTCATTTTTAGAAGAAATATCACTTTTGCTGCTGAAATTTTCATTTGTGTGGGATTGATCAAAATCTTATGTATGGATATTGTCCAGAAAAGGGTTTTATCTGGTATGCGTCCAACAGGTCCGCTTCATATAGGGCATACTAAGGGGGTACTTGAGATATGGAGGGGGCTTCAGGATGAAGGCTGGAGATGTTTTTTCCTTGTTGCAGATATTCATGCCCTTACAACAGAATGGGAAAATGCTTCTAAGATAGTAGAAAATTCTATTGAAGTCGTTATAGATTGGTTAGCTTGTGGGATTTCTCCTGAGAAGTCGGTAATATTTCTCCAGTCAGATGTTCCAGAGCATGCTGAGCTTTTTACGTACCTTGGAGTGCTTACTCCGATTGGTTTGCTTGAGAGAAATCCTACATATAAGGAAGTTTTGCAGGAAGTGAAGGATTCGGAAAAGCTTATGAATCTTGGGTTTTTCAGCTATCCTGTTTTGCAGGCTGCTGATATTTTGCTTTACAAGGCAAGCAGGGTTCCAGTTGGTAAAGATCAAGTTCCACACATTGAGATAACGCGAGATATTGCCGAGAAATTCAACAGGGTTTTTGGGGAGGTTTTCCCGCTTCCTGAAGCTATGCTTGCAGAAACTCCAAAGATTCTCGGCATAGATGGGAGAAAGATGTCAAAATCCTACAATAATGCCATTTTCATCGGCGAGGATATCGGACAGATCAGAGAGAAGATAATGATCTATATGACAGATACTCAGAGGAAGACAAGGAAGGATCCAGGGGAGCCGGAGCGCTGTCCTTTGTATACTTTACATAAAGTTTTTACCACTCCTCCGGAGCGAGCCGAGATAGAAAATGGCTGTAGAAATGCAACTATAGGTTGCGTTGATTGTAAGAAAATTCTCCTGAAGAATATGATCCCTGAATTGGAGTCCCTGCAGACCAAAAGAAAAAGTATGGGTAGAGACTTTGCTATTGATGTGCTAAAGGATGGAGCTAAAAGAGCAAAAGAGTTTGCACAAAATACTATGAATGAGGTTAGAGAGGTGATTTTCCGAAAGAAAGGGACCAAACTCTTATAAATACAAAAGGGTGATGTTATAGAAATATAGGAGGAAGTCGATTAGTATGGCACAGGAAAGAAAAATTGAGGATGTGATGGAAAAAGATGAAGGTAAAAGTGCTGGAGGTGAAGGGGAGAGAAAAGATGGTAAAAACGCTGAGCAGGAAGTCAGCGAAGAAGTCGAGATTACAGGTCAAACTATTATTGAGCATCTTGAAGAATTGCGTGCTAAGTTAATTCCACCTATTTTGATTTTTATTATAGTTACTTTGATAGGAATTCCTTTTTCCAAATTTATTTTAGGGATGTTTCTTTATCCTTTCAGGGATATTGTTTCAAATTTTATATTCATAAAGCCTTTTGAGTCGTTTTGGATACATATTAAAGTGGTGATTTATTTTGCTGTTTTGATATCTGCACCTATTTTTTTATGGCAGATTTGGAGGTTCGTTTCACCGGCGCTTTATCCTAATGAAAGAAAGTTGGCAAGGATAGTAGTTATCGGGGTCTTGATACTCTTTACCGGTGGAGCTATATTTGGGTATTTTGTCGTTCTGCCGGTATCGCTTAATTTTTTAATAAGGAATTTTTCAACTGATAAGATTCAGGCTTATCTCAGTATAGCTGAGTTTATTTCTTTTGCGATAAAGTTTGCAGTTGGGTTTGGAATAGCCTTTCAGACTCCGATAGTGGTTATTGTTCTTGTAAAACTCGGGGTTATTGAGAAAAAATCTCTTTCGAAGTTCAGACCATACGTTATAGTTTTGGCTTTTGTTGGAGCGGCTATAATAACGCCTGGTCCGGATGCATTGAGTCAGATAATTTTGGCTATACCCCTTATAGTTTTATGGGAATTAGGCGTTTTGATATCTAAGCTTATTTAGTTCAGGATACTTTCAGGTTATATTTTCTTATTTTTCAAAATTTTAGATTCCTCAGATTTTGAGGAAATTCTCGATGATTTTGAGACCTTTCTCTCCGCTTTTTTCAGGATGAAATTGCACCCCAAAAATATTATTTTTGTGTACCGCTGAGACGAACTTTATTTCATCGGAGTCAAGTTCACCGATTTTGACTTCCTCTTGCGGGATAACGAAAAATGAGTGTATATAATAGAAATATTCATATGAGGAAAGTTTGTTGAAAAGTAAAGAGTTAGGAGAGATGTATGTTTTAGCCCAACCTATATTTGGGATTCTGATTTTGTCAGATATGTGCCGAAGACTTTTCACTTCTCCTCTGATGAATTTTAAACCTTCTACCCCGGGGGATTCTTCAGACCTTTCAAAGAAGATTTGCATCCCAAGGCATATTCCTAAAGTTAGTTTACCTCTCTCAAGGATGAGTTCATACAGTGCATCCAAGAGTTTTAGCCTTTTTAAATTTTCAATGCCTTTGCCAAATGCTCCGACACCTGGGATAACAATTTTATCTGCATCAGTTTGTGGTTTGTGGCTCAATACAACAGTATCTATGAAATTCCGGAATGAACCAAACACACTTTTTAAATTGCCCATTTCATAGTCGATTATCCAAATTTTCTGTTTAGGAATATCCATCGCTATGGCTACAAAATTCCGAATTTTTTTAGTATAGCTTCTATTCTCGGATCTATCTTTGATAGTTCTATGAGTACTTCTGTGAGTGCATCCACTAATTTTTTTAGATTGCCTCTTTTTTCAATTTCTTCTAAGGTTTCTTCCTTTGCCCGTCTTATTATTGTTCTTCTGTCCCAGAGAGCAAACCCTATTACTCCCAATGTTAGTGTAGTAAATATTCCAGCTAATATGATCAAGAATGTCATAAACTGGTCAAGCCTTCTGTTTATGTCTTCAAATCTTCTGTTTATTTCTTCGAATCTATTGTTTATGTCATTGAACCTTTCGCTAAATCTTTTTTCTAATTGTTCGATTTTTGTTTCAACTCTTATAAGTCTATCTCTATCTTCAAGGGTGTAAGGTACTTCTTTCCCGTAGGCATTTGATGTAAACAGTGCGGAAACAAGGAAAACTATGAATATATAGATCATATTTAAAAATGTAATATTTTTTGAATATCTATATTGAAATGGTGTCAATTTTGCTTGTTTAGAGAGTGTGGATTGCTTTACTTGCACCAGATATTTTTGTTTTCTTTATTCAAGTTTTTGTATGTATAGAAGGCTTTTTTCTTTTCGCCGTTTGCTCTGTACAGTCCCCAGTAACTTTCAATTCTCTGGTATGGGGGGCGGGATTCCTCCTCAATTTCTGTTGAATCCAACCTGAATAACAAAATGCCATGAATTTTATCTTTTGCTTCAGCAAAGATGTTGCTGATGTATTCTGATTGATTATCTTCAGAAAATCCAAGTTCTGTTGGGGCTGATGGATATCCGGTCTCGAGAATTAGTATTGGCTTTTCTCTATTTTTTGAGCTCAGGAAGTCTTTTATAGTTTTTATTCTTTCTGAGACGATTTTTGCTTTTTCTGGAGATGTGGCGGTTTGGCCGAGAGCTACCGCTAAATAATTTGGATAAAAATCAAACCCTATAACATCCATGTAATCAAGAAAATCTTCAAGATCAACTTCAATACCACCTTCTACCCATTTACCTTTTTGAACCAAATCTATATGATACATAAAATCTGTGTGTAGGTTTATTGTTGTTAGAACTTCATTGTCTTCTTCCTTTATACCTTTGTGGATTATTTGTATAAGTTCTTTTATAAATTCTCTTGAGCACCAAGAAGGTCCATGTCTCCAGCCGAATGCTAATGTTTCACAGGTTACATTGACTTCGTTTTCGAGTATCCACATATCTACCAGTCCTTTGTATACTTTTGCTAGGGCTCTTGAATTGAGATATGCCCACCCGAGATAATACTCATGTCCAACAGTATCAGGGAGATATCTTTGGGGTAGATCATAAGGATTGAACTCCATCTTGTAGGGGCAGTAATCGGTTTTATAACACGGAAGTTCTCCTGTATATCCTACTGATGCGCTTCCGATTATGAAAATTTCATCGCCAAAGCTTTCTCTCAATTTTTTGAGGAGAAAAATATATTTGGATAACTCCAGTAGATTTGCTGATCTTATGTACTCATCTACTATTTTTTCATTTATTTCTGATACTTTGTATTTTTTGTCAAATCTTTTTATGGGGATGTGTGTAGTGGCTTTTACGGTATTTATTGATAATTCTTTTATATCTTCTACGAGTTTTTCCATCTTTTCTTCGATGGAAAGATTTCTATATGGGGCATATGGATAAAGATATTGTGGAGAGGATATATGTATACCATAGAGGAACCCACATAATCTTTTGGTTTTCGGCTGATCTGATTTGTTGGCAGAAGAACTGCAACTATTAAAGATAAAGGCAAAAGAAAAAGAAGCAGTATAATGAATAACAAAGTAAAAAAGTATATATCTGAAACTGCTGAGATTAATCAGATTCACAGATTATAGAATATTGATTAGCTACAAAAATTTTTGAAAACTTGAAAATTCTTAAAGATATGTAAAAAGATAATGTGATAGAATTAAGATTATGTAATAAAGATAATGTGATAGAATTAAGATAAAGCGATAAAATTGAGATTTGTGAAGTTAGATTGGAGGTAAGCCTATGGATGACCTTGGAACTAAGGTGAAACAGGTAATAGCAGAAAGGTTAGGTAAGAAGGTAGATGAGATAAGAGATGATGCATCATTTATCGAGGATCTCGGGGCGGATTCTCTTGATATTGTTGATATGGTTATGAAACTTGAGGAGGAATTTGGAGTATCAATTCCTGACGAGGAACTTGAAAAAATAAGGACAGTTAAGGATGCCATTGATTATATAAAAACTAAAAAAGGAGGGTAAAAAGTTATGGCTAAAAAAGTCACCTTATCTCTTATAAAGGCGGATGTAGGTTCAGTTGCTGGGCATACTGCTCCACATCCGAGAATGTTGTCTGCGGCCAAAAGTGTTGTTTTAGACAGCGTAAAAAAAGGTATAATTGAAGACTTTATGCTTGCAAGGTGTGGAGATGACATATCTATTCTCATGTCCCATGACAAAGGAGAGAATAATGAGAAAGTTCATAAGATCGCTTGGGATGCGTTTATGGCTGCTGCTGAGGAAGCTAAAAAAATGCACCTTTATGGGGCGGGACAAGATCTCCTGGCTGAGGCTTTCTCAGGGAATATAAGAGGACTTGGCCCCGGAGCTGCGGAGATGACCTTTGAGGAGAGAAAATCAGAACCAGTAGTCGCACTGCTTGCAGATAAAACCGAACCGTCAGCTTTCAATTTGCCGCTGGCAAGAATTTTTGCTGATCCATTCACCACCACAGGACTTGTAATAGACAAAAGAATGCATGATGGCTTTTTCTTTGAAGTTGTCGATGTAAAAGAACACAAAAAGATAAAAATTTCAACTCCTGAGGGTCTTTACGATCTCCTTGCATTCATAGGAGATATAACACGATATGCTATAAAGAGGGTAATATCTAAGGATAATTCTATAGGTATTGCTGCGGTGGTATCAACTGAGAAACTCTCTTTAATTGCGGGAAAATATGTAGGTAAGGATGATCCTGTGGCGCTTGTGAGAACTCAATCGGGTTTACCTGCTGTGGGAGAGGTACTTCAGCCTTTTGGGTTTCCTGCTCTTGTGTCGGGGTGGATGCGTGGTTCGCACTGGGGACCTTGGTATCCGGCAACTCAAGATGATTCAAACCCAACTTTCTTTGATGGGCCACCAAGAATAGTTGCTCTCGGATTCCATATTACAGACGGCAAAATTCAAGGGATAGAAGAAGAATCTCGTCCAGGTGAGCACCTGCCTATAGACTACTTCAAAGATTCAGCGTGGGACTACGTAAGGCGACAGGCTATGGAGCACGCAATCTACATAAGAAGACACGGTCCATTTATGCCATCTATATTACCTCCAGAAGAGCTTGAATATACAACGCTCCCGGAGATCCGCAAAAAGCTCGAGAAAGCATGGGAACCAGCTGACTGAAAACTTTCTAATATAAAGGGCAATTCTTAAGTAAGATCAATATTACCACCATAATATAGCGCCTTTTGATCTAATTTAGTTGATTATGATCTTGAAAGACGTATTACTAAATTGCGGTACTAAATTACAGCGCCTTATCTGATCTGAATATTATTGAAAATTTTAGAAATGATGGCCTGCAAAATCTTTTAGATATTCCATACATCTAAATAGTATCTAATGCTACATTGTAAAATTAGGGATTTTCATACTGATAAGTACTAAAAGGTATGCCGATTGTCGACAAGAGATATTGTCGACAAGAGATAAAAAATGTATGGCAGAGTGCGATCACCAAAACTTTTAAAATTATCTTATGGAGGATTTTGTGCTGATTGCTAATCTTTTCTTTCTTGTTATGATTATACTATTTGCAGTAAAGATAAGGCTAGATTTTGAGAATCTAAAGAAAAAGTTCTCTGAGCAATCCGATGTCTGCAAGGAAATGAAGATAAAGAGCATCTCGGATGAGGAAAGGATTTCGTCAATTGAGAGTGATATCAAAAGTCTTGATGGGAGGATTTCAGCAATACACCAAGAAGTAGAAAAGATAAAGTTATATTACTTTAATCAGCGAAGTTTGAAAACTGATGATTATCATAAATCCTCAGCAAGTCAAATAATGAGAGCAACCTATAGCACTATTGATGGTGAGGATATGAAAAGTAAAATTAGAAAACTTCTTCAGGAAGGTAAAACGCCGGACGAAGTACAGAAAACTCTCGGAGTATCCTACGAAGAAATTAAACTTGTTCTTAACTTAATGAATAAAAAATATTAATTAAGGGGTTCGCTATGGAACTTTTAGGTGTTCTCTTTTTCTTGGCGAGACTGAAAGATTTAACCATTGAACATATAGGTATAAATTCAAAACCAACGTTCTCTTATGTCATAATCCATGTCAGTTCCTCTGATTTTGAGCTCGAAAAAGATAAAGAAGACAAGAATATAAGAATTCTCGTCAGGGGAGTATCTCCGCCTTCTAAGAAGCTTCAGATCAGAGGTGATAAATTGGTGAAGGACTTATATGTCATCCCAGTCAAAGAGGATAGGGGTAGGATAAGTTCTCTGGTTTCGATAAAGCTCCACAGAGAAGATATTGATTGGTATGTTGTCAAATCAAGGGGCCTTATTTTTGTTTTTATTGGGAAGGGACTTCCTTTTTCTTACAAAATTGATCTTGAGGAATACTTTAAAGAATCAGTAAGGGTGGGGAATTTTTCTGCTTTAGATATTATGTTTTCATTCTCGCAAGTAGAAGATGCTTCAATCCGTTCTTTAGCTTTGTACTACATAGGAGAAATGTTTACAAAGATGGGACTAACCCAAAGATCAAGATTATTACTCTTGCGAGCTGGGGCTTACTATGGAATTTCTGCATCTGAGTATCTATCGCTGGGCAAAGTTGAGGAATCGGTAAACTCGAGATTGAAAGCATCCGAAGTCTTCAGAATTGCCAGATTTTATCCGGAGGCAGAGTATCAGGCCTTACAAGCCATTAAAACTCTTGAAGATCAGCAGGAGGGTATCAGAAATATTCCAGAAAGTAGATTGGGCGAGCTGAAAACATTATCCATATGCTACCGTTCTTTAGCCCTTGCAGGAGCAAGGAAGTTTGAGAAAGCTGTTGAGAATTTTTACATGATAGATCTTGGAAGGGGAGTTCCTGATTCTTCAAGGGATTGCATATATTCTTTTTTGGGTATAATAGAATTTGAAAAAGGTAATTACGATGAGGCACAAAAGTATTTGAGTTATGTCAGTAGCAAATTTATTATGTCAGAACCATTAGTATTTCAGCGATATGTGAAAACACTTATGAATACTGGAAGGTTAGAGCTTGCAAAAAAATATGCTTTTTCAATGATAGATTCTATGTATCCAGAGATGCAGGGTCAGGGGCATATATATTTTTCGCAAATCCTTATCAAAGATGGAAATTATCAGACTGCTATAAGGTATATCTGGAGGACTATATCAAAGTTTGCGGGGACAAGATGGGAAATTTCGGCTCGCCTTATTGCTGTTGAGAATAAAGAAGAACTTGCAAAGGTATATAATCAAATTCCAAAAAGAGAAATTCCCAAAAATGATCCTGTTTTAAATCCTCTGCCAAATCTTAGATTTATTATCTCTCGTTTTATATTCCCCGAAAGTTATGAAGCAGTTCCACTTTATATATCCGAGATAATAAATGAAGTAAGGGAAAGTAAAGATTTAGATATCATATCAAAAGAAATCGAATATTTAGATGAGATTCTTAAGGTTTTTAGAGTTTTGAATTTGCCTCCAACTATCAGAGAGAAGGTAAAAGAGAAGAATCTTGAACTTGCCCGAGAACTTGTGAAAAAGGATAGAAAGATTGAAGCGGTATCACTATTTGTCGGAAACAGGGATTTCTTCCCACCAGACTATTCAGAGGATATTGAGTTTCTCAAAAAACTTGCCGAAAGCTTAGGTTTTTCAGAATCTGCTACGAGCTCAGAAACCCCCCAGAGTGTGAAACCATCAGGAAAGGTGGAGGGTAGATCAGTTGAGGATCTGCCAGGAATTTACACTATAAGATATATAGAGCAATTTATTAATGAAAAAAATTGCGACAAAGCTTTATCATATTTCGAAAAATACAATGATAAGATAAAATATTTGCCTGATTATGAAGATATAGCTTTCAGATTAGCCTATTGCCTTTTTTCTATAAAAAGCCCTCTTCTCCAGGAGTTTTGCTCTATCTATCCAATAGATATTTTTTGTTATCCATCACGGACAACTTACGATGATATTTTAGACAAAACAATAAAAGAGATAATTGAAGGGTTAAAGCATTCTAATTAAAGCTTGCATTACAATATTTGTTATTATCCCACCTACCACATCATCAAGGAGTATCCCATAAGGCGATTCCATTTTATCAAATATGTTAACCGGTGGGATTTTCAAAATATCTATAAGCCTAAATATCGCAAAAGATAAAAGGAAGTATTCTACTTCTTTGGGTAGAAAGATTATCGAAAGCCCCATCCCTATAACTTCATCAGCAACTACATAGTGAGGATCTCTTTCCTGCCATATTTCATTAATTTTGTGTGCAAGAAAGATAAAGATAAGGGCTAAGATGGTGATAAATAAAATTTGAAAATACGTATTCATAAAATAAAGTGCAGTAGCCGAGACTATAGAAGCAACTGTTCCTTGACCAATCGGAAAGAAGCCGATTCCAAAGAATGTGAAAAACAGAATATACAATCTTTTTTTCATAATTCGTTTGATTTGATTTTTATATGTTAGAATGCTCTTTTTAGTTCTTCAAAATTAATTTTCCCATTCTTTTCTTCGAAAAGCTCAATCTGTTTTTTTATGAGAGGTGAGATTTTTTCAGAGATAGCTTTTTCCTCTTTGATAACCTGAGCTAAAAAATCGACAATTTCTATCGAGGAAAGCCAAAATTTCATAAATCCTGATAGCAGATTAGAATATATTTCGTCAGGTAGTAGATTTAAAAATGCTCTTATTTGGTTTCTCAGATAAGATAGATCATAATTTGATGAATCTTCAATAAATGGGATCTGCCTTTCTCTGAGAAAGCTTAAGATTTTACTTCTTCTTATGACAAGTATTGGTCTTACTACTGCTACAGAGCATATATCTGTGTTTTTTATGGAGATCCCACTTGCACTGAAGAATCCCCCACCTCTTATCAGGTTTATAATAAATGTTTCAATTTGATCATCAAGAGTATGGGCTGTTGCGATTTTTGTGGCTCCGAATTCCCTTGCGGTCAAGTCTAAAAAATTATACCTCTCTTTACGCATTTCGGATTCTGTTTTGAGTACTCTCTGAGCTCTTCCAATTTTGTATTTTATTCCCATGCTTTTACATAGTTCTGCGACAAAGTTCTCATCTCTGAAAGATTCCTCTCCTCTGGTCAGGTGATTGAAATGCCCACACACAACTTCTTTTATACCAAACTTTGATCTGAAGTTTGAAAGCATGTAAAGTAGAAAGGTTGAGTCCTTCCCACCTGACACTGCAACCAGCACTTTATCACCTCTGTCAAATAGCGAAAATTTTTTAGAAAATTTTACAGCTAATGCTACTGGATCTTGTGGGAGCGACTCAAAAAAAACTTTAGGAAATTTACTACCCTTAGAGTTATCCATATATCAATTTTTGTTCAGTTATATATTATAGCATTTTCTGCATTGTAAGTAGTATCACTAAAAGAGTAAGGAAAAATGCACAAATCTTTTATCTATAACCTTGTATATGCTACCACAAGTAAGAGCCCTGTCCCCATCCTGTCCCATTCTATCTCTCCCTCAACCCTATTTAGTCTATTTATAACAGAATACACGGTTTCACTTACTCGCCTTAATTGTTTGGAACCTTTCCCAGACCCGAACCCAAGTCCAACCCCAAAACAGTAGTTTGCAAATCATTAACTATCTCAATTAAAGATCGCAAAAGAATATTCAACCCGGATTTCAGATTGAAGATACAGAATATAGCTAAAACACTACAACCGCAATTGTATCACTAACCGCAATTGTATCACTTGATGAAAAAACACTACAATTGTAATTGCGTTGCTCGATGAACTTGAGCATAGCTAAAAATTTTGTAAATCCTTTTGGAATTTTTACATTAGTATATGAGGTATGAGAAAAAAGCTACCAATAGGAATTCAGAGCTTTGAAGAGATAAGAACTGGCGGATGGTATTATGTAGATAAAACTCATTTTGTAGAAAAACTTGTAAACACAGGAAAATATTTTTTTCTGTCAAGACCAAGAAGATTCGGTAAATCTCTGTTTCTGGATACTCTCAAGCAAGCCTTCTTGGGCAAAAAAGAACTTTTTGAAGGTTTGTACCTGGAGAAAAACTGGGATTGGTCAAGATCATATCCTGTGATTCACATAGATTTAGGTGAGGGGGTGATCAGGAATGTAGAAGAGCTGAGAAAAATGATATATTCAGTGCTCAGGGAACATGCGGAAATTTATCAAGTTGAACTGAAGGAAGATCTACTACAGTTAAGATTCAGAGAGTTAATAATCCAGCTTCACAGGAAATATAACCAAAAAGTAGTAGTTCTAATAGATGAGTATGACAAACCTATTTTGGATAGAATCGAGGAGAAAGAAAAAGCAAAAGAAATCAGAGAAGAACTCAAGAATTTCTATGCTATCTTGAAAAACACAGACCCGTATCTGAAGCTTGTGTTTATAACAGGGGTGTCAAAGTTCTCAAAAGTATCACTGTTTTCAGGATTGAATCAGCTAGACGATATAACACTTGATAGAGACTATGCTGAGATCTGCGGATACACTGAGAAAGAATTAGTGGAGACTTTCAAGGATGAGCTAAGATCTGAAGATGAGCTGAAAAATATAAGATTGTGGTATAATGGGTATAGTTGGTGTGGTGAGAAAGTCTACAACCCCTTTGATATACTCCTGTATTTGCAGAAAAGAGAATTCAGACCCTACTGGTTTGAGACAGGGACTCCCGAATTTCTCATAAAATTACTAATTCAAAAGAGATTTCATATACCAAATCTTGAAAATCTGAAAGTGAGTGAAAGGCTAATAGGTTCATTTGATGTAGATTTTATAGAGCCAGAAAATCTCCTTTTTCAGACAGGGTATCTTACAATAAGCAAAGTAGAAACAAAAGGAGCA
>CALHPK010000019.1 GCA_938036315.1 uncultured bacterium
CTTTTCTATTGCATCTCTTTTGAAATTCAAAATGCGATAGATTCCGAAATCTAAATCTGATGCATCAAATTGGAAAAGTTTTTTGAGCAAGTCTTGAAATTTTTGGAGGCTTTCCATAAGTGCTTTATGCTTTTTAATTAATTTATTATTTTTTAATAATAATACTAAATCCTTGAGTGTTTTATGCTTTTTAATTAAAATCTTTTTGTTTTTAATTCAAACCTTTTGGAATTCAAAATGCAACAGCTCCCAAGGTCTGAATCTGATTGTAAAAGTTTTTTGATAAAAGTTTTTTGATTAATTCCTGTTACTTACAGTATAAGTTCTGAGTGAAGGAAGACGGGGCCATATTTACAGCACAATTTGTAATTGTCGGAAGTTTTGACAACACAGGAAAAGCAGATTCCAATTCCACAAGCCATTCTCTCTTCCATAGAACAAAGCAGAGGAACTTTTACAGCTTGTCTATCCCAGAACTCTTTTAGCGCTTTTATCATGGGAACTGGTCCACAGCACAATGCAATGTCAAAATCGTCAAAAGGTATATTATAAAGCACATCTGTAACAACTCCTTTTGTTCCAAGTGAGCCGTCTTGAGTGGTAATATGAACATCAAGATTCGGGACACTTTCTATTCTGTCCCGAATTATTATATCCTGTTGTGTCCTTCCGCCAAAAATTAGAACCTTCTGTTCTTTTGAAAAATGGATCATAGATGAAAAAAGGGAAGCTATGCCGAGTCCACCTGCAATAAACAAAATTTTCGATGGAGAATGTGTAATCTTGTATCTTTTCATTGCGGAAATAAAACCGGTTCCGCATGGTCCAACAACTCTTACTTTTGTGTTTTTGGGGGATTCTGCTAACTTTTTGGTCCAGCCCCCGAAGACTTTAAACAGTATCGAGAAGTTTCCGTTCTCAGCGTAGAAGATAGAAAAAGGTCTTGGCAGTATAGAAAACTGCTCCAGAAGACTTACCATTACAAATTGTCCCGGCTCATAACTTATACTTCCGTTAATTTTTACGATGTATGTAGAGGGAGAGAGTTCTGATGATTCGATGATTTCTGTTTCAAAGACCTTAAGCATCCAGTAGCTTATACTTTTTTAATGTATTTTTAAGGATCTCAAGATTTTTTTGACTTATAGGGCAAAGGGGCAGGCGTACTTCAGGGGAATCGATTATTCCCATAAGGTAAAGAGCGGTTTTTACAGGCACTGGATTTGTCTCTATGAACGCCACCTGGAAGAACTCAAGAAGGTAAAGATGGATATCTCTTGCCTTGTCGAACTCACCTTTGAGTGATCTATTCACAAGCTCTGTCATCTGTGATGGAAAGACATTGGCAACAGCTGAAATAACACCTTTGCCACCTATAGCCATAATTGGGAGAGTAAGGGCATCCTCTCCGGATATAAGGGAAAAGTGAGGAGGAGCTGACTTTACTATCTCGGACATCTGCTTGAAGTCTCCGGATGCTTCCTTGACTCCGACTATATTTTTGCACTCGGAAGCCAAAGACAGAATAACTTCCGCAGAGACGTTAACAGCAGTTCTACCAGGTATATTATAGATTAACTGCTTCACAGAGCATTCCTCAGCTATTTTCTTGTAATGTTCGTACAACCCCTTCTGAGTTGGTTTATTATAGTAAGGAGCAATTATGAGAGCATAATCAACTCCTATTTTCTCGGCTGCCTTTGTTAGCTGTAGTGCTTCTTTGGTTGAGTTCGATCCTGTTCCAGCCATAACTTTGACTCTTCCAGAGGCATATTCCATAGCAAGTTCAATAACTTCTATATGCTCATCATAATCCAAAGTTGCAGCCTCGCCTGTAGTTCCAGCAGGTACTATACCATCGACCCCCTTACTAATTACAAAATCAATGAGCCTTTTGAAAGATTTTCTGTCAATTTTGTCATCTTTAAATGGAGTTACCAGAGCTACATAATTACCTATTGGATTATTATCTGTTGTTTCCGCTTTCATTGCTAAGAAGAAGAATAAACTATATTTAGAACTTTTACTTATTTCCCTGAAAAATGATAAAACTGGGCCGGGTCTAAGCTGGGTCGAATATTACGCCGGGATTCATAATGTTTTTTGGGTCGAGGGACATCTTTACCTTATAAAGCAGTGGTATTACATCTTTCAGTTCACTTTTTGCCCACTTTTTGTGGTCCCTTCCGACCCCGTGGTGATGAGATATTGTTCCCCCGTGAGATACTATAGCATCTGATGCTGAGGATTTTATGCTCCACCAAAAATCTTCTTCTTCGCCTTTTTTTGATTTTGCAAAGTATGTGAAATACAAAGAAGCTCCTGATTCGTATATATGAGTTATCCTGCAACCTACACCACCGACACTTTTGGAGAAAATAGCATTCTCCATTGCGCTTTTAACATTGGAATATAAATTCATAAGATTAGACCAGCTTGTTGCTGTCTCCAAGGTATCAACAACAATAGAGTAATCCATAAGTACATCTCTCAAGTATGGCTGAGCAAAGTACTCTTTTTTCCAATCTTCGAAAGTTCGCTTTTCTTCCTCTACTCCTCCGCACTTTACACAAATTTTTTTTACAAATTCAAACTCCGACCTTATAATCTGTTCATTTTCGTCTTCCGCCTCAAATCCAATAAGGAAAAGGGCTCCGGGCTTTAGTGGTGAAGATGATAGAACTGCAGAAACCATCTGCTCACGCTCGTCTAATATTCTCATAAGTGGAGGATTTATCCCAAGCTGAATAATACGTCTTGCAGTTTCAGAAGCGGACTCAAAATCAGGGAAAACAAAAGCAGAAGAGAATTTTTTTGACGGAATGGGATGCAGTTTTATCTCAGCGGTTGTTATAACTCCAAATATCCCCTCAGAACCTGCAAAAAGCTGTGGAATGTTCGGTCCACATGCAGTTGAAGGGAAAGCAAGATTTTTCACAACTCCGGCAGGAGTTACCACCTCCAAGGCTAATATCATATCTTCAATCTTACCATAGCGTGAAGAAAAGTGTCCGGCGGATCTTGATGCTATCCATCCTCCGAGTGTAGAAAAATAATATGATTGCGGATAATGTCTCACGGAGACACCATATGTCCGAAGTTGATCTTCAAGATCTGGACCGCGTATTCCAGCTTGCACCTTGGCAATTCTTGATTTTACGTCAACATCTAAGACAGAGTTAAATCTTGTCATATCAAGAACTATTTTTGGCTTGCTAATATCATATGTATCTACACCGCCGACAACGCTTGTACCTCCGCCCCGTGGCACACACACAATGTCATTTTTCTGACAGAACTCAAATACTCTTTTGATATCGTCCACAGATGATATGAAAACCACGGCATCCGGGGGATTTTCTATTTTACCATATCTTGCCCTCAGAAGATTTTTATAGCTTTTGCCTCCAGCTGAAACAACCCGGTCATACTTTGCAATCGAGACCTCTGAATCCTTCAGTTCTTGTCTCAATCTATCTACATCAATTTGAGGATGACTTATTTTAACATCATCCAAGGATACAGCCGGAGAGTAGTCCTTATCTTCAGATATACCCAGAATTCCAGAAAGAATTTCCACTATCTTTTTTTTCCTATCTGGTGGGAATTCTTCGCCTTCATATCCCCATCCCTGCCATTTTATTCTTTTCATCGCTTATTTCTTCCTCTTAAGTTTTTTACTTTTACATTTGTTGTTATTTTGTCATTTGTTATTATTTTGTTATTTAGTGCCGTTGAGCGTTTTTTTTACAATTGGGCTTACAATTTGTCCATTATATGTAACAGTGGAATCTCTTATTATCTCATCTTCAAAGTTTATGATAAGGTTACCGTCTTTTGAGATGAGTAATGAGAGGAAATTCATCACATTTCTTGAGTAAAGATAAGATGAATGGGCTGGGTACACACTTGCTGGGTTAACAAGTCCCAGGATTTTCACTCCGTTGTAGTCTATTAATTTTCCGGGTTGTGTGAGTTCGCAGTTTCCTCCTTTTTCTGCGGCGATATCCACGATTACACTGCCGGGATTCATTTCTTTGACCATATCTTCTGTTATGAGTATGGGGGCTTTTTTTCCAAGAACCATAGCTGTTGTTATGACCACGTCAGCGGATTTGACGTGTTTTTTGAGGAGTTCTCTTTGTTTTTTGTAAAATTCTTCTCCCATAGCTTTTGCATATCCTCCTTCTGCTCTTGCTTCTTGTGTTTCAAGACCGAGTTCTACGAATTTAGCTCCGACGCTCTGGACTTCTTCTTTGGTTTCGGGTCTTATATCATAGCCTTCCACTATTGCGCCGAGCTTTTTAGAGAACGCCATAGCCTGGAGTCCAGCAACACCAGCTCCTATTACAAAAACCTTAGCTGGTCTTATGGTGCCCGCAGCAGTCATAAGCATAGGGAAAATCTTACTGCAAAGCTTTGCAGCTTCTATAACTGCTCTGTATCCGGCTATTGACGCCATAGATGAGAGGGCATCAACATTCTGCGCACGTGTTATACGAGGCACAAGCTCAAATGACAAAGCAGTGATCTTTTTCTCTGCCAACTTCTTCATAGTATCGATATTACCTAAAGGATCAAGAAGTCCAAGGATTATCTTCCCCTCTGTCAGAATAGGGAGATCGGATTCTTCCACTTCCTTTGAAGAGCCCGGACCTCTGACATAGACCACTATATCTGACTTTTCGAAAACTTCTTTCCTTGAGTTCACTATCTCAACCCCCTCTTCCGCATACTGCCGATCTTCTATATAGGACCTTTCACCATATCCCTTTTCAATAACTATGTTGAAGCCCTTTTTCTTCAGGTACCTTGCTGTTTCAGGAATTATCGCAACCCTAACTTCTTCTGGAAAAAGCTCCTTTACTGCTCCTACGGTTACCATTGCTCATACACATTATACCTTCTGATGTTGTTTTAGTTTTAATCAATTTTTTTCTCAATCACATAAGGTTTCAGCAAGTTTCAAAAAATTTCAGAAGAAAGGAAAATCAATCATACTCTACCCTACTGCTATATGATGGTACAGAATTTGCTCAAAGTACAAAGGAGGTAGAAAAAAAGAAAGAAATGAAAATATGGGAGATCTTAGACATAAATAGAGAGAAGGAAGGGGTTGATGTCCAAAAAGAGATAGACGAATACGAAGAGGTGATAAAAAAGCTGTTCCGCGAGGAGATTCATCCCGAAAGATTTAGAGGCTACAGACTTCTTTTTGGAACTTACGGTGTAAGAAAACACGGAGAAGGAATTCATATGCAGAGGATAAAAATTCCATCAGGATTTATACTTGCTGAGCAAATGAGAGTTATTGCAGATCTTACAGAAAAATATGTCGGCTCTGGACATGCTCACCTTACAACACGTCAAGACATCCAGCTACACTATGTAAAACTTGAAAACATCCCCACAATCTTGAGGGAACTTGCAAAAGTCGGTATAACAACTCGTGAAGCCTGCGGAAATTCAGTAAGAAACATAACTTCTTCATATCTGTCGGGAATCTGCCCTAAAGAGGAGTTTGATACACTCCCGTACGCTATCTTCTGCACAAGGTATTTTCTCAGATTTTTCCCCCTATCCTCTACACTACCGAGAAAATTCAAAATAGCTTTTTCAGAATGTGAAGATGATCACGCTATGGTCAGGATGCATGATATAGGAGCTGTGGCAACCGTAAATGGGAGCAAAACGCGCGGGTTTAAAGTCTATGTCGGCGGTGGCTTGGGACCTGTCCCAATGTACGCAGAACTTCTCACAGAATTTATCCCAGTCGACGAATTTTATATCCTTTCTGAAGCCATCTTAAAAGTATTCCACAAATACGGAACCGAAGAAAGAAAATTCAGAAACAAAGCAAGAATGAAATTCCTGATAGCAAGAATTGGATTTGAAAAATTCAAAGAACTTGTAATGAGCGAGTTTGAATTCATCAAGAAAGTTAAGATAGATGAGGTAAGACAAAAACTCCATGAATATGTGAATAATTTCCCAAAACCGGCACCAACAAGAAATGGCAGAGAAGATGGTCAAGAAAACGAAAAAAGATTGAAGCACCCCATCGCAAAACCAGATTACACTGACCCACTCTTCAAAATCTTTCTGGAAAAATACACATTCAGACAAAAACAAAGTGAATATTTTGGAGTCTTTGTTAAACCACCGCTTGGGAACTTGAAACCCGATGAACTAAGGTTTATTGCCTCGGTGTGCGAAAACTATGGCGCCGGCTACGCAAGAATAACCCCTTCCCAGAAAATTCTGATCCCCTGGGTTAAAGAAGAGTTCCTCTACGATGTATACACAGCATTAAAATCAAAGGGTTTCGTAGGGGGAATTAATGAGTCATTAAGAGAAATCGTATCTTGTCCAGGTGCTTTTTCCTGCAAACTTGCTGTCACACATCCTTATAACCTTGCAGAATACATAGGTAAAGAAGTCGAAGATCTAGCCGGCTTGAGAATTCATATTTCCGGATGTCCTAACTCCTGTGGACAGCACCACATCGGAGATATAGGCTTTTACGGTGGTTCAGCAAAAGTTGGGAACAAACTTTCACCACACTATATAGTTCTTATTGGCGGGAACATATTCAAGCAAAGAGCAAGGTATGGCGAGGTTTTGGGTAAAATCCCAGCAAAGAATGCCCCGGCTTTTGTAAAAGAAGTCGCAGATCTATGGAAGAGAGAGAAAAAAGATAAAGAGGAATTTTTCGAGCTTGTAGATAGACTCGGCATAGAGAAGTTTAAAGAAATTCTCGCAAAACATTCAAAGGCAGACCCTTATGATCCGGAAATATACTTTGAACCGGGTATTGGTGAGGAGTTCAAGATGGAAGCAGAAGCTCGGGGTGAGTGTGCCGGAAGCCTCATAGACCTTATGGCAGTAAACCTCTTCGATGCATACAGAAATATATACGAGATAGAATACCTAAAACAACACAGAAAATTCTCAGAAATAAAGGCAAACCTACTTGATTCAATAATAAAATGCGCTAAAACCTATGTATATCTTGAAGGAGAAGAACCCCAGACAGAAGAGGATATCCTCAGACAATTTGAAAGTAAAATACTTCCGAAAGGATGGTTCTGCTCAGATTGGTCAGAACTCATTTCAACATATCATAAAATAAAAGAAACCGCAGATTCCGAAAGCATTCTCAACTTCATCAACTATGTGAAAGAATTCGTAAAAGATTCTGAAAAGGCTTTCATCAGACTAAAACCAAATCTCAAAATTCAGGAATGCAGAAGAGCAACCGGCGGAGACGAAGATTAACTAACAACATTACTCTTAAAAGTTAAGTTAAGTTAAATTAAAACTTCGCCACAGTCAAATTAAATTAAAACTTCACCCCTCAAAAGCTACCATATTATTGAACCAGATGAATCTGTTTGATCAGCCCACTCAACTACATTGTTCTCACTTGTGTCTCTCACACCCTCAGCCTTAAAAACTATGTCAGGTCTCAAAGAACGAAAAGCACAGGTAAGATTTGAATTATTACACTTCAAACTAGGTACATCCTCCTTAACTCTTACTATTATAGCTATATTTATAATATCAAACATCACCTCTTCAATTGTCAGAACTAAACTCCCTCCGCCGACATTAGCAACCTCAATTCTGTCTCCAACCGCTAAACCTGAAACAAGAGTAGTTAATCTTAATTCCCTTTTAGCTACATCACTTACATAAAGTCCACCCTGCGGAGATTGTAGGTCATTATTAATAGCATCAGGTTTTATCCATCCATTTTGGAAGTTGTGAGTGCCGAGGTTATTCCAAAACCAGACTTTCCAATTGTTTCCTTCTTTCACTACAGCGGTCACAACATTAGGAGTAGGATTCCCATTTGCATCATATACATCTACTACTTCTCCAACCCACAGGATAGACGGAGCAGATGCAAAAGTTAGAGTATTGTCATCAGCAGAGGTATTATCGTTATCGGCTATGCCAGCTGGTATCTTCAGTGTGATAGGCTCAGCAAAAAATTCAACCCAAATTTGGTTTCGGTTAGCTCCCACTATCTGCTGTGAAATAGGCGTTATATTGAAGGTACGAGAGGATAAAGTTATCTGACCCGAAGTTATCTCCTCTGAGAATGAAATAATGAAAGTTCTAGTAGAACTAGAGTAATCCATTGGTGGGAAACCAAACACCCACTCTATTAGTGGTCCCAGGTTATCAATAAAGTTTAGGTAGGGGGCATTTTCAAGCGAGCATACCTCTTCTCCGTTTATATTTACCGGCACAACCGCTATTGATGCTCCCTTACCCCAAGAAATGTCAACCCAAGGAGGAACAAGTATAGAAACTGTCCACTTTTTATCAGCTGGGCGGAATTGAGGAATTGCTCCTACATTTACCCACACAACTCTTCCAAGCTCTGCTTGAGCTATATCAAGGGCATATACTTTGTAACCTACTATCCCAGCAAGAACAAGAGGTGACCAGATAAGTTCAAGTAAATTAGACGAATTAATATTTGGTGTAGAGAAGTTCCCCGGTTCAAGATAAAAGATACGATCAAAAATAAATGTATGTTGAGAGAATACCACAGCGGTTGCTTTATCTGAGTATGCTTTGAGATTTATTTCAGGTTTTGGGCAGGCAAGCCCACGCGGAGCGGATGGATCAAATGCAACAAAATCATAGCTGACCGGTGATAGTAACATCTCCCCATACTTTCCGTAAGCTCCATATATTTCAAGAATACATTGCCCGAGTAATGCTCCCGCAGGCTTTATCTCTGCAATAGCTCCTTCTATCTTAACATAGGTCTGGTAAAGGAAAGGGGATCCACTACAAAAAACCTGAGCATTAACCCCTGTAATTTCCCTTGAGAATATAATCTTTATATCAGAGTTAGGGGAAATGTACTGTCCAGAATCTACAGATGTGTAAAGAATTTTAAATCTCTCAACGCCCAGAACTATAGTAACTTCATCCATTTCTTCTCCAAGATCCACAGAAACTACAGCATTGATAGAAAACTCTGATTCTTTCCCTGCAGGCGGGAATGCTACAAGTATTACAGCCTCCCCTAAAAGTGCTGGAATACCTTGAGTTATTGCGACAGGAGAAGTAGCACTTGTGACAGAGGTTATAGGTTCTCCTTGTGGTATCCCGAGATAGAAAGCTATTCCGGGCGATGGTAAAACCCTAACTACAGAACCCGGGACGGGATTCCCTTCTTTATCTATAACCTGCACCTTTATTTTTGCAGGGTTTGCCAGGATAAAATCTTCCTCCCTCAGCCTTTGAATTACAGCCGTGATGCCTGTGGCATGCTCTTTGTATTCTGCAAGGGGGACATTTCGCGCAGATGTAACATATCCCTCCTTTTCGACCTGTATCCTTGCATTCGCAACTAAAATGGCATCTCTTGGCAGGCTCTCTATCTTAATGCTTAATCTGTAGAGTCCATTTTTATCTGTCTTAACTTCAGCATCAAAAGGATAAATACTTACCTTAGCCCCTTCTATAGGATTACCGTTAACATCCTTTACATACCCATGCACTGTAACGGTTTGTTCGCTTACCTCAAAGTAGACTTTACTTTCTTTACTTTCTTTCGTACAGCGGACAACAATAAAGCTGAACAGAAATCCTATACCTATTAACTTTCCCACTAATTTTACTCTATCCATCTTCCTTCACCTCCTTATACTTTTCATTTTACAAAAACTTTTCACATTTTTCATTTTACAAAAACTTTTCACATTTAGCAATTTCCAAAATAGTTTGGCTATTGCCATCAAAATTATCAAACATTAGAATTTTTTCTATTTCTATCTTCTATTTTTTTTATTTATTTAAAAGTACTTTTCAATTGAGGAAAGTTTTCTGCCAAGAGCAATATCAAGATAAAAATCTGCAAATTAGGAAATCGCTAAAATAATTATCATATTGGTTTCTTATTCAAACAAGCAGAGGATGGATTGATTAAAGTAGGAGGATTCTCAGATGTCTAAAATGGGGAGCAAAACTGAAGATGCGGGTGGACAGAAAAGGAAGAGGAAGAAAAAGGAGATAGTAAAGGAAAAGGAAGAGGGGGAGAAGGAAGAAGGGGAAATATTGGAAGAAGCGGAGAAAATAGAGCAAAAAATTGAAAGAGAGAAAGGGATCCTGGAGCCGGAGGAGGAGAAATCTCCTTTAGTTGTTATAACTGGGGCATGCGGATTCATAGGCTCGTGGGCTGTTGAGATAACAAAACAAAGTGGCTGGCGTGTCAGAGCTTGTGATCTCCCATCAGCGTTCAAAGGGAAAGATGAATTTGGCAAACAGAGATATCCAGAACTTGTACGCAAACTTGCCGACGAAACAGTAGAATGCGACATAACTAAACCCGAAACTCTAAAAGGAATATTCGACGACGCAGACTTTGTATTCCACATAGCAGCAATACTAAAATATGATGTCCCCTGGGAAACACTCTACAAAGTCAATGTAGAAGGAACTAAAAATGTATTTGAGGAGATACTAAAAAGTCAGAATTCCAACCTCAAAAGAATAGTTGTATGGAGCACAAACGGAATATTCGGCATACCTGAAAAAGATGAAGTCCCCATAAAGGAAGATAACCCGGCAAGACCGGTAACAAGATATGCACTGTCGAAATTCATAGAAGAAAAAATAGCATGGATATATCATAGGAAATATGGTTTGCCGGTAACGGTAATAAGACCAACAGCGGTTTATGGTCCCCGGGAGTCTTATCTTTTTTTTGAAAATCTGAAAAGTATAAAAAGATCGAAGTTTATATTTATTCCTGCGAATTTCAAGTTCACTTTTCCATCTGTTCATGCAGTTGATATCTGCAGAGCGGCGATGCACCTTGCGCAGTACCCCGGTGCGGTCGGAGAGGATTACATTATCAACGATGACAGCAATCTGACCGCGGTTGAGGTTATAAAATTTAGCGCGGAGACACTCGGGAAACCATTTTATCTTCTGCCTCCAGTTCCCATCGAACTTGCAAGAGCAGGAATTGTAGGAATATCTTTACTCTCCCAGTATCTATCAAAACTTGGAATAAAACTCCCCATTGAGCCTGAGCTATCGTTTATGTTCGGATACGATATGGCTTGCTCAAACGAAAAACTAAAATCAACAGGATTCAAGTTCAAATATCCCGATTTTCGTGAAGGTATGAGAGAAGCAATAAGATGGTATGAAGAGGAGGGATTACTATGACCAGAAGCACAGGTAGAAAGCCGGATATGGATTTTACAAGTTTTCTGAAAGTTCCTCAGCCTGTTTTAGAGGCACTGATGCTATCGGGTGAGAAACCAGATCCTGAAAAGTTAGTGGGATGGGAATTCAGAGGGCACAACATAGGTATTATACCAAAAATCGGCAGAATCCTGAAATTCAAAAAGGGCTTTCTAAAATTCGGTGACGAGATAATCGGATACAATGTCCTTGTGGAGCAGAATTCTCCAGACGAACCTTGGATAGCATTACCTTCAGAAGCAAAGCCCAAAAGACACGGGTTTTTCAAAGTATATCCTGCCGAATTCTCACCAAAATACAGACACTACCCGCAAGCACTCCTACTTGACTACAGCAAAGGAGGGAATCCATTCTACGACCCCTCACAAGTTCTCAGAGACTACCTTGTAAAACCATTGCCAGATAACGATGACCTTTATCTTGGCAAAGCGTACGCGGAAATAGCTGGAAAGATGATATTTGTTGGATATTTCGTGATCGAAAGGTACAACAAGGCTATAGTTGATTCTCTCAAGCTGAGTTAAAGAATATGCAAACAGCTGCGACCAGATTAGTCTCCGCTATGATAAAATTTGCAAAAATACTGTGGAGAGCTATACCAATCTCGTACGAGAGGTCCTGCAGATTCTATCCTTCTTGTGCTGATTATGCATCTATGTGTGTTCAGAGGTATCGCTTTCCTAAGAGTCTGCTGAAAATACTCTGGAGGATTCTCAGATGCAATCCGTTTTCACAAGGAGGAGTGGATTTCCCTTAAGGCTATGAATAACAACAACAATAGAATATATTTACCCAGGAGTGAGATTCCCAAAAAGTGGTATAACATCTTGGCAGATCTGCCGGAACCTGTTGATCCTCCCTTGAACCCAGAGACAAAGAAACCGGTGTCGCCGTCTGATCTTGAAGCTATATTTCCTCCCCCCCTGATAGAGCAGGAAGTATCGAACCAGCGGTGGATAGATATTCCTGAAGAAGTTTTGGAAAAGTACACGATATGGAGACCAACACCTTTGCATAGGGCTTACAATCTTGAAAGATATCTTGATACTCCTGCTATTATCCTTTATAAGAATGAATCTGTTTCTCCACCTGGGTCACATAAGCCCAACACTGCGGTTCCGCAGGTTTACTATAACAAAATATCTGGGATAAAAAGATTGACAACTGAAACAGGAGCTGGTCAATGGGGGAGTTCTCTTTGCTTTGCAGGAAACCTGTTTGGGATAGAAATAATAGTTTATATGGTCAGGGTAAGCTATGAGAGCAAGCCTTACAGAAAAACAATGATGGAAATCTGGGGTGGGAAAGTCTTCCCGAGTCCATCAAGAAGAACTAACTTTGGGAAGAAAGTACTGGAGGAGGACCCGAATAACCCTGGAAGTCTTGGCATAGCAATAAGTGAGGCAATTGAAGAAGCTTTGGGAGATAAACATACAAACTATTCACTAGGGAGTGTGTTAAATCATGTTCTGTTACATCAAACAATCATAGGGCTTGAATCAAAAAAGCAATTGGAAAATGAAGGGATTTATCCTGATGTTATAATTGGGTGTATAGGGGGTGGTTCTAACTTTGCTGGGATTTCCTTTCCATTCATATATGACAAGATAAACGGCAAAAAGAGAGATTTGAGGGTTATTGCGGTTGAGCCGGTGTCGTGCCCGTCTGTAACTCGTGGGAGGTACACCTACGATTTTGGAGATACAGCAGGTATGACTCCTTTGATTAAAATGTATACACTTGGTCACAAATTTGTTCCACCGCCAATCCATGCAGGGGGATTGCGCTACCACGGAATGGCTCCGATAGTAAGTAAACTTCATCAGCTTGGACTGATAGAGGCCAGGGCGTATTCACAAAACCAAGTTTTTGAAGCCGGGGTAATATTTGCAAGGACCGAGGGTATAATTCCCGCTCCAGAGACAAATCACGCCATAAAAGCAGTAATCGATGAGGCCATAGAAGCTAAAAAGGATGGAAAAAGAAAAATCATATTGTTCAACTTTTCCGGACATGGCTACTTAGACCTTAAAGCTTATGAAGATTTCTTAGCTGGAAAACTTCCTGATCACACACCAACTGATGAGGAAATACAGAAGTCAATAGTAGGTATTCCCAAAGTGGAGTGAGAATTGTACTTTATGTCACCTGACCTAAAGAATTAAAAAATATATCCGATAATAGTAGTTTAGCTAATTGGCAATTGGTAACCACCTATCAGGGGGTCCCAGATTTTTCTGGCCCCCTCTCTGCTGTATAGAAAGTTTTAGCGATTTCAGATAGAAGAGAGAATCAGGAACAAACAATTAGCGAGAATCAGGAACAAACAATTTTGCTTTCCCACTTTTTAGGATGTTCAGGAGAAAATTATAGGTAGTATGGAGGATAGTAAGTTGTGCACTTATGAATTCAGAGATAAGGTGATAATGATAACCGCGGCGTCCAGAGGGATAGGACTTGCCACTGCCAAAAGGTTCTGCAAGGGGGGCGGAAAAGTCTTTTTAACATCTCGCAAAGAAGATAATCTTAAATCCGCCGTGGAATATCTGAAGGCAGAACTTGAGAAAGAACATCTGGCACTTGGGAAAGATTACGATGTACATTACGATGTGAGCCACTCTGGTATACCAGCTGACGTAAAAAAATCAGTAGAAAAATGCTGGGAGATCTATGGAAAAATAGACATTCTTGTTAACAACGCTGCTACAAATCCTGCAATGACTCCACTACATCAGACATCAGATGAACTGTGGGAGAAAGTGCTAAGCGTCGGACTTACCGGCAATTTCATAGCTAGCAGAGAGGTTTCAAATCTTATGATAAAACACAATATAAAAGGATGTATAATAAATGTTGCCTCCACTGCTGGTTTACGGGCATCCCCTATGCTCGGAGCTTATGCAGCAGTAAAAGCTGCGCTTATTTCCATCACAAAGACTATGGCAGTTGAACTAGCCGGATTCGGAATAAGAGTAAATGCAGTAGCACCAGGTCTGATAAGGACTAAATTCTCAAAAGTTCTTGTTGATATGTTTGAAGATAAAACAGGAGAAAACCCCCTGCTTAACATACCTATTGGTAGAGTCGGGGAACCCGAAGAAGTCGCTGAAGTAATAGCATTTTTATCTTCAGAAAAAGCTTCATACATAACAGGTTCTGTAATAGTAATAGATGGAGGATCAACAGCATAATTATCAGACAGCATAAACAATCACAACAGCACAAACAATCATAAATTTCACAACCACAATATTTTTACCACACATGCCAAACTACCACACATACCAAACTGTACCATAACTATATAAAAACTGTACCCATAACTATATAAACTTGCAATCAACACATCGCACAAGATTGTCTGGCTTTTTCCAAAATTTTAATTTTGCACCTAAATTGTTTTTATGAAGTTTACATTTGTTATCGGTGGACCGCAAGGAATGGGAGTTGATACATCTGCACATTCTTTTGCCAGAGCCTGCGCATATGCCGGCTACTGGGTCTTCGGAAAAAGAGAATATCATTCAAACATAACCGGAGAACACTCTTACTTCACTATTACGGTTTCTGACAAGCAGGTGCACACATTTCAAAACAACATTGATATTCTTGCCACATTTGATGAAAGAACATTACGATTTCACATAGCAGATGTAAAACCACATGGAGCTGTTATATACGACGAAGAAATTGACATTACAAAATACAAAACGGAAAAAGATAACATCCTTTTTGTCCCAATTCCGTACAACAAAATCATAAAAGAAACGTCTGAAAAGTTCGGACTGGGTGATATAAAGAAAATTCAAGTTATGAGAAACTCAATATGTATTTTTGCTACCGCATCACTTATAGAGCTTGATTCGGGTTTTGTTGAAAAGACCATGGAGTATATCTTCTCTGGGAAGAGAAAAAAGGTGTTAGAACCTAACAGATACGCAGGTCTTGTAGCTTATGAAGAGGTAAAGAAATACAGAAATAAATTCCACATCAAGATGCCAAAAATAGATCTTGGCAGGGAGAGACTCCTTATCTCGGGCACTCAGGCTACCGCCCTAGGAAAAATCGCAGCAGGATGCAGATTTCAAACATACTATCCAATCACTCCGGCAACCGAGGAAAGCGAGTTTTTAGAATCAGTAGCTGATCAGTACGATTTTGTAGTTATTCAGGGTGAGGACGAAATAGCATGCATAGCTTTGAGCATAGGAGCAGCTCTTACCGGAGCGAGAGCATCAACTTCAACATCGGGACCGGGTTTTTCACTGATGATGGAAGCTATAGGATGGGCAGGCATGAATGAAGTTCCTGTTGTTGTCGTTAACCACCAACGCGGGGGACCTTCTACAGGACTTCCAACCCGACATGAACAAGGAGATTTGAAATTTGCCATATACGGAGGTCACGGCGAATTCCCACGCATTGTTCTGGCTCCCGGTGACATAGAAGAAGCTTTTTACATCACAGCATCCGCCTTCAACCTCGCAGAAAAATATCAGTGCCCAGTCATTATCCTCGAAGATAAATTCATATCAAATAGCGTAAAAACTGTTGATATGTTTGACCTATCAAAAATCAAAATTGATAGAGGAAAAACTCTGCAACCTGATAATAAAAGCAACTTCACAGACACTACCCTGAAAAAATTCAAAAGATTTGAGCTGGTAGATGATAACATCTCCCCACGAATATTCTTAGGACATCCCGGCTTGATATTCTGGAATACCGGAGATGAACACGATGAATTTGGACACATCTCAGAGGACCCTTATAACAGGCTCAGAATGCATCAGAAGAGGATGAGAAAACTCGAAAAAATAATCGAGGAAGTGAGCGTAGAAGAAAAAATATCTATCTTCGGAGATAAAGACAGTGATGTCGTGATTGTGAGCTGGGGCTCTACAAAGGGCGGAATCCTCACAGCATATGAGAACCTAAAGGACATGGGATATAAATTCCTCTTTATCCAGGTAAAGATGATTCATCCACTTGACGCAGATCTCATATCAGAATATCTTAATGGAAGATTAAAAATAGCCATCGAACAGAATTATTCTGCACAACTTGCCGGATACATCACAGAAAAAACCGGTATAAAGTTCGACAAATTTATTCTAAAGTGGACCGGCAGACCCATTGCCGAAGAGGAGCTTACCAACGCTATCAAAAATGCAATAACAGGTAACCAAAAATCAATAATTTTATCAGCAGGTCTGTAGGAGGTGATACATATGGATACAAAAGAGGATACAAAGGAGAAAAAAGATACAAAAAAGGATATGTACAGATCTGATGTAGAAATCGATTGGTGTCCCGGCTGCGGAGACTTCGGGATACTGCAATCTATAACCCAGGCACTTGCAGAACTTGAAATACCACCGTATAAAACAGCTCTATTCTCTGGCATTGGTTGCTCAGGAAAAACCCCTCATTTTATAAACACCTATGGGATTCACACACTACACGGTAGGCCATTACCATTCGCCATAGGCGCAAAGATGGCAAACCCAGAACTTGTGGTGATAGCTATAAGTGGAGATGGTGATGCCTACGGCATAGGAGTAGGACATCTTGTAAACGCCGGAAGAAGAAATGTAAACCTTACTTACATAGTTTATAACAACGGTGTCTATGGACTGACAAAAGGACAAGCTTCTCCAACTCTGAGAAGAAGAGCTCAGCCAAAATCTCTAAAATATCCCAACATAAATGATAACATAAACCCAATAAGCATAGCAATTTCCGCAGGATACACATTCGTAGCAAGATCATTTGCATACAATGTGAAACACCTTAAAGAAATCATAAAGCAAAGCATAATACATCGTGGATTGGGACTCATAGACGTACTGCAGCCGTGTCCTGTATTCAATACAGTTGATACAAGGGAAAAATACCTTGAAAAAATAAAAATTTTACCACCTGATTTCCCAACAGATTCACCGCTAAAAGCTATTGAAAAAGCCCTCGACACCGAACACCTATGGATAGGAGTATTCTTCAAAATAGAAAAAGATACTTATGAAGAAAGATATTCAGAAATCCTCAAAAATTATCCAAGACTCTCACCATCTAAAGTTCAAGATTCCACTTCAGATATCTCTTTTGCCGTAAAAAATTTCGTTATCTAAGCGTTGTCTAAACCTGAAACCAGAGCTTGAATTTCTAAAATTAATCTTATGAGAAGAACGAAAAAAAAGATTCTCAGGATTCCCACATTCTTTACTATCCTACCAGCACTCGCATGCTTACTTTCAACATACCTTCTCCTATCTGACGGAGGAATCTTCACCCTGGTAGCCCAAAAAAGGGAAATAGAAAACCTTAAAAAAAAGATAGAAAAGATAGATGTAGAAAGCAAAGAAATCGAATACAGAATAGAACTTATCAAAAAACAAGATGAGAAATATCTTGATTACATATTCAGAAAATTTGGATGGGTCAAAAAAGATGAGAAAGTACTGAAGCTTGAATAATATTCATCTGTTTACCAATAAAGTCCGCATCTATTCCTTCGATAGAAAAAGGTATTTTTATTACACCTGGGAAGATAGATTTGTAAAGTTTCAAAAATTTTGAAGAGTTCAGGGAGAAAAAAGTATCAAAGTTGTAAAGATTTATGAGTTCTTCCTTTTCTTTTGCAGATAGCTTTCCCTCCGTAAGGATTCTATCAATCCACAATTCATCCTCGCGACTGAGATTTTTTTCATAGAATTTATTGAGAACAAGGGCGGAAATTTCCAAACCTTCCTGTTTCATTTTCTGGATGGCTTCTGCTGTCTCCTCATATGATAAATACTCTGGTATACAGACAAGGATAATTTTGAGTTTTTTCACAAACTCGGCCATCTTCTCAAGGTCGGATTTAGCAAATCCCCCAACTCCGGAATCGAGCGCTGAAAATGGTATTTTCAAAAGAGGGATTATCTGTCCAACTGGTGGGGCATCGAAAACATAAAATTGGTATCTTCCCAAATAGTGATCGTACCACATCCTACCGAGAAAAATAAGCTCCCTGAAACCTGGGATGACCCTTGAGAAGACTCTGAAAACATCGGATCTTGTTAATGCCCAGGAAAGGATGAAAAATCTGAGCTTAAGTTTTACATACTCTTTAGCTTCTTTTTCATAATCTAACGGATACAGGATAACATTCTTTGAGACGAATTTGTATATAGGGGATGGATTTTTTGAATCGTAATACAGTATGGTTGTGCCTTTTTGTGATAGGGTATTGGCAAGCAGACAGCTTAGTAGGCTTTTACCAACTCCCCCCTTTCCTGTGGCCACGAAGAACAAGATTTTGTGGAGCGCCTGGCGGGATTCGAACCCGCGACCTCTGGGTCCGCAACCCAGCGTTCTTCCTCTGAACTACAGGCGCCCTATTTCCTCTTCACAAACTTGTGAAGAATTATCCCCCCATCCACCTCCACAAAATCAAGCTCCACCTTATCTCCTATCTTCAAATCCTCCCCTTCGATCTTGGTCAGAATTCTACCAACACCCTCGATCTCCACAAAACCTATCACATCTGGGTAAGTAAACCTCAATGCCCTCTTCTGATTAGTGAAAGAGTAAATCCTCCCACTTTTCGGAACATCAACCCATACTAAATTTTCAGAGTAACAGAGTGGGCAAAATCTCCGCGGGGGAAACTGAATCACTCCGCAACTTTGACACTTGGGAATTTTAAATTCTCTGTTCTGCAGGAATGAATAAAACTTTTCAGCGGCAGAATCTCCGTAATGCTTTATCCCTTCTTTAGTGGCTCTGCCTATAACTTGGCGGATATCCATAGTTCAATTATAAAAAGGAAAAACAGAACTTTTCTTATTTCCAAACTTCTCTTGACTTACGGTAACCATAAAGAATATATATAGAAAAACCTACTGCATGCCATACAATGAACCTAATCCAAGTAAGTGGAGGAAGCCCATATAGTACAAAAATTATAAGTGCAATATTCAGCGGTATCAAAATCCAGACCAGCGGGACCTTGTATGTTCCTCCGGATTCCCCCTTGGCTCGTAGGTACAGGACAGAAATGCCTACAATAAGGTATGCCATCAAAGTTCCCACATTTACAAGTTCGGCAAGTTCTATAAGCGGTACAAATCCAGCTAAAACACTGAGCAATATAGCGCCTACTATTGTAGAAACATACGGAGTTTTAAATTTTGGATGTATTTTACTGAATGCACTGAATAAAAGGCCGTCTCTTGCTAATGCATACGTGACCCGAGTGAATCCAAGTCCCATAGTAATCATAACGCTTGTAATTGTAACGATCGCACCGATGGCTATGATGTTTCCGACCAAAACCTGACCATTCATATACATAGCTTTTGCCAGAGGATCGGTAACATTCAATTCTTTATAAGGGGCAATAGCGGTCAGCACGAAGCTAACACTAAGATATAAAAATGTACTGATCAGCAGAGCTAGAAGGACTCCAAGTGGTACCGTTTTTGTTGGATTTTTAGCCTCTTCTGCGACCGTTGATACCGCATCAAATCCCAGATATGCAAACACAATAATACTGGCAGCTCGCAGTATCCCATACCATCCGTATGCATCCTCACCCTTAAAATTTTTACCAGCCTCAGGAATAAACGGCGTAATATTATCTAAATTGATCCCAACAACAAAAAGTCCAACAGCTAAGAATAAACCAAGAGTGAATAACTTAACCAATACAATAAATAGATTGACATTAGAACTTTCTTTAATTCCTATAAAAAGAAGAATGAATACTGCTATAACGACCAAAAAAGCAATAAGATCAAAATGCAGATTCAAGAATATTGGAGCTTTACCGCTTATAATATCGGGAAAATGTATTCCGAAATTATTCTCAAGCAATGATCTGAGGTATCCAGACCATCCCTTTGCCACTGCTGCGGTTGAGACTCCATACTCCAGTACCAAATCCCAACCTACGATCCACGCAAGGAGCTCTCCAAGTGAAGCATAAGCGTAGCTGTAGGCACTACCGGCCACCGGGAAGCGAGAACTCAATTCTGCATATACCAGTGCACTTATTGAAACAGTCAGACCAGCTAAAACAAATGATAGCACAATAGCCGGCCCCGCATAATTTGCAGCTACCTGCCCAGTTATAACAAATATCCCAGCACCTATAATAGCACCTATACCTATACCTACAAGATCTAAAACCCCAAGCTTCCTCACAAAATGAGAAGCCTCCAAATCATATCTCCTTCTTCTGAAAAAATCCTTCAAAAAACCCCCCATCGCTATCACCCCCTTCCAGAAAATCCCAAAAACACTACCTCAAAACCATAACTTTAGAATAGAAATTTCATACCTGACACACCAGTATAATTATTTACAATAATTTTCTACCTTACAATAACTTTCTACCTTCCACCCTCTCCCTGCTGAAATTACAAAACTCCCCTGATAAAGTTCAAATCTTTAAAATCAAGTGTAGGTCAGAGATAATAGCATCTAAGGAGAGGGAAAAACAAAGTGATTGAATTCGGTGAAAAAAGATTATCCGATTCAAAATTATGTCTATCTTCATCATTGCAAAGAATAGATAGGCAGGAAATCAAACCATGATAATTTTTGTGACAGGAGGGATGGGAAGTGGAAAAAGCTCCTTTGCTCTAAAATTTGCAGAGGATATATCAAGAAGGAAAAACATAAGCAAAAAGATCTTCTTAGCTACAGCTCAACCTATAGACGAAGAAATGAAACAAAAGATAAAAAAGCACAAAGATGAAAGGAAAAATCTAAATTGGGAAACAGTGGAAGAGTACGAAAATATACATAAATACATAAAAGGCAAAGACAAAATAATACTTATTGATTCTCTGACAACTTGGCTGGGTAACCTCTTCCACTACTATGGTAACTCACAAGCAAAAATCAAAAAAAAAGTAAAAGAACTGATTTCTGCGCTCAAAAGATTCAAGGGGGTAATATTAATAGTATCTGATCAGGTGAACTGGGGAGTAATTCCTTTTGAGAAAAGCACAAGAATGTGGCTCAGAACACTGAGTTCTGTAAATGAGGAAATAGCAAAAACTTCATCTGAAGTATATCTTTTAGTATCTGGAATCCCAGTTAGAATAAAATGAAAGATGAGAAAATCCTAAAAATATAGAGAATAAATCAGTTAACAAAATTTGCAAACAAATGCCGAGGAAACTAAAATCTTACTATGTTAGAGAAGATAAACATCGGAGAATTCTCACTGGCGACAAAAATTGATGGACAACCTAAAAAAGGGCACATCTTACTTATTCATTGCCTTGGACTCAGTCATAAAGTTTTCGAAGATCAGATAAATTTTCTCTCGGAGCAGGGATTTGAAGTCATAGCTCCCGATATGAGAAGCCATGGAGATTCAGACAAAGTAGACAGAGAATGCACACTCGATGATATAACAGAGGACGTAGAAAAACTTATCAAAAAATTGGGAATCAGAAAATTTTTCGCGCTTGGGGGAATCTCTATGGGTGGGATGATCTCAATGAGACTGGTTCTTAAGAATCCAGAGTTGACAGATAATCTGATCCTTATGGGTACATCTGCAGATGAAGATCCATATAAAGATAGATACAAAATTATGATCGAAGATCTACTCAATTCTATAAAAGCAGAGAAAAATCATGAAAAACTTCATAATCTGTATAGGAACTCGGCAGAGCTTTTAGTTAGACTGTGTTTCTCGCAACAGTACCTTGAGAAGAATAATAATTTTGAAAGATGGGTTCTGGAGGCGATGAAGTCACAAGGGGTCGGCGGAATCCACGTGGCAATAGCAGTAATAAATAGAAAAAGCATAATAAATAAGATCCACAAAATAAAGTGTAGAACTTTAATTATGGCTGGAGAACTTGATATGGCAGTTCCTCCCAATGAATCAAAAAAAATCGCCGAAAGAATAGAAAATAGCAAACTTATCTTACTAGATGGAGCTCCCCATATCTTCACCCCAGAAATTCCAGTCAAAGTAAATCAGCATCTAAAAGAATTTTTACTCAGTAGTAATAATTTCATCTAAGTGGAAATGAATATCTCAAAGTTTGTAAAATCTGCAATTGAATTAGCAAAGATTAACTCTGGAAAAACTTCTCCTAACCCCTGGGTTGGATGCATTGTCGCGCAAGATGGAAAAATTGTAGGTAAAGGATTCCACAAAGGAGCTGGATTTCCCCATGCGGAAATTGAAGCCATTGAAGAAGCCAGAAAGAGAGGAGCAAATCTGAAAGAGTGTGAACTCTTTGTCTCTCTCCAACCGTGCAACACATACGGAAGAACTCCCCCCTGCACAGACTACATCAGAAAAGTCGGGATAAAAAAAACATATTTTTCTGTGTTTGACCCGGCTATTGACCAAAAAAACTATAGCTTGCCCAACAGCCAAGGCGGAATCCTCAAATCATACGGCAAAAAAGTTCTTCTACCATATCTCATCTTCAAAACAGAAAAGAGACCATATGTAATTGTAAAGCTAGCTCAAACCATAGATGGGAAAATCGCTGACATAGATGGAAATTCAAAATATATAAGCTCTCAAAAATCTATAGAGTATGTGCACAGACTCAGATCAAGAGTAAATTTCATACTCGTGGGCGAAAAAACACTAATTAAAGATAACCCTCACCTTAACGTCAGAAATCTTCCCGCTTCAGAAATGAAAAAGATAGAGGAATTAAAAAGAGAATTCGGAAATAGTGAGTTCCCAAATCCAGTAAAAATAATTGTTGACTCAGATCTATCTTGTATTGAAAAAATTGAAAACCTCAACATAATGTATGGGAACAATACAATTGTCATAACAAAAGCAAGACTTAAAGACAAAAGCAGCTTAAAACCTAAAAATCTTTCAGTCATAACGTATCCCAAATCCAAATCCAAATCAGAATACATCCCACCAGAATTTATCTTAGACACTGTATACAATCTCGGAGGTATGATACTTCTGATCGAGGGCGGAGGGGAAACAGCCTGGCAATTCATAAAAAATGAGCTTTTCGATGAAATATGGATATTCATAAGTCCCAGAATATTTGGTGGCGGGAAAAGCATAGGAGAATCACATAACAACACAGCTAAAAAGTTAGGTAAAGAAATAAAAGTAAACCTAATAAGCATTCAAAAAATTGACCAGGATATTCTCCTTAAGTATTCTAAAAGAAATAGAATTTGGGAGTTTTAGTAGTAATATTGTTTACTTTGAGTTTCTGGACACTGAACCCAAATCAACACCAACCACCTCCTCGAGCACAGCAGAATATATCCCAACATTAGCCCTTTCACGTAGGTACTCTACTTCATAAAGTAAAAATAAGAGAGTATTTTCCAGAACCGCTGAAAAACTTACTTTACCAACAGTATAGGCAGATCTAGCTGCCTCGAGAGAATTTCTCACCTGCGGAATGAGGAAATTTTCATAGATATTGATCAGATTTTCAGATGCGCGTACTAATTCGTAGAGAGTTTTTATTCTCGCAGAAACATTATTACGCACATCTGAGTAGGTCAAATAAGAGCTCAAGTATAATTTCTGAGCTTCTCTTATCTTCTCTTTTTCTTTCCAGAAGAAGTAAAGGGGTATCTCAATACTGATTCCGAAAGCTGGCATAGTTTTTTGCTGGTATACCATAATTCCGGCACCCACACCGAAGTTAGGGAGAGGTTCGACTTTAGCAAACTCAAGCTTATGCAGAGCTACCTTTTCCGAAACCCGAGCCAAGTTAATCAAAGGAGAATTTCCCTCAGCGATCTCCTCGAGCTCCTTAATTCCAACTTCAATCTTGGGGTATGGCGAGTATTCTATTTTATCGAATTTTACCTCTTTCCCTACAATAGCTGTTAGCTTGGCTTTTTGCTCTTCAATCTGGGCAGAGATCTCAATCATTTTCTGCTCAGCGCGTAATCTCTCAATCTGGATGCGCAGAACATTTTGCAGAATCTCACCGCCAACCTCATATTTAACCCTTGCTAAATCTTCTAAATCTTCAAGAATTTTTTTGACTCTATCCCGAAGAAGTTCATAATGAGAATTGAGGAACCAAAGAGTATAATAACTTTCCTTCAACTCCTTCAATACCCGTAGACGTACACTTTGAAGGTGCCAATATTTCTGTTCAGATAATCCTTCTGTAATCTCTCTCCTTTTTTTTAGTTTTGATGGAAATGGGATAGATTGTTTGAGCATAAAGCTAAAGCCTAAATTTTGCCCAAATTCAATTTCGGGGTTTTCTGGAAATGGAGAATATCTAATCTCATGCTGAGAAGCTTCCCACTCTGCCCTTGCTGAAGCGATCTGTGGATTATTCCTTAGTGTTTCCTCCACAAGCTCAGTAAGGGTCACCCCAAAGCAAGCAAGAAGTAATATCTTATCAATCATTATACATTATTATTATACATCATAATAACAAATAAACTCTAATTTCATCTATTATAAACTAGATCTTTTTCAATTTCAATAATTCCGTTTACATAAGTATAAAAACACATGCAAATTTTAATCATCTGTTATAATTTTCAGAGAAGTTTCTGGGAGATTCCGCGGTCTAACGTAGATTCCAGAGGCCGAAGCGAGAACTTCACCACCGCTTGTCTTTATAGCTCCATATGTCACTATCTTTCTTCCAATAATTTCGACTACCCTACCTTCGACCATCAGTTTTTCCTTCAAGGGAACGGATCTTTTATATTTTACTTGAATTTCGCTAAGGAGGGCTGGGAAGTATTTCTTTGTAGAGAAACTCATCACCTCATCTAAAATTAGAGCTATTGCCCCGCCGTGAGCATACCCGGGTGGTCCCTGCATATCCTCTGGAAAAGAGAACTCAAAAAATGCTCTCTCCTCCTCCTCAACGTAGTATCCCCAAAAACCACGAGCACAAAAGAAGCAACCAGAATCAGGATGGCATACCTTTATTATCTTTTTCGTATCCATGTTAGACATTCATTATTTGAATTCCACCGAAAAATCATCTATAACTCCTCTGGTTGGAGAAACCGCCCTACAACTCAGATTTCTGTTTAATTCACATAAAACTGTATTGAAATCCTCAACACACTTAACAATTTTAATTTTTACCTCACCTAGTCCGTCATATTCTCTAGTAAATTCTCCTTCTCTGCGAGCACAACCGTACAATGTCGCCCCTCCTCCTCCAGATGTTATCTGAGATAGCTCATTTATCTGAACCCTACCATATATATGATTGTGGCCAGCAAATACAACTTTTGCGTAAGGATATATCGCCCTGAATAAATCCTGACGTAACTCAAGCGCGGACCACTTCGAAAGAGAAAAAACAGGTCTATGGACAAACAAAATAACTGGAAAATTCTTCTGCTTTGCCAACCCTATATACTCCTTGAGTTTGGTTTCCCACCTATCGCGTTCAACTTCAAGGTTTATCCCAACAAAAGCAACTTCCCCCCACTCAAATCTGAAAAAGCCTTCATAGGGAAAATATTTATTCAGCTTAACTATATCTTCGTAACTTTCATATTCATGATTCCCTGGTGAAATAAAGAAAAACGAATCTGAGAATAAAGGTTGGAAAATTTTCAAAAGCCTTGACCATCTATCTTTGCGTGTCTCATATTGAAAATCACCGACATGGAAAACCATATCTGGAGAAAAATTTAGAATTTTGTCTACAAGTTTCTTTAAAAATCCTGTCTTATAAGATGTGTCTCCTATTACAGCAAAGCGTAAGCTACCGGATGGAATCGACAAATTTCCCTCACAAATCTTTGTTTTATTTACTCGCTGAACCTCATAGTGCAATTTACCAGAACCAACAACATCAAGGTCTATCTCTAAAATACCCGCCCCACATCTTTTTATCCCCCTTTCATCTCGATTTAACAGAACGCAGACTTCATCAGGAAAAGAGATGTAGAACACAATCTTGTCCCCCATAATTGATACAGAACATATTTCAATTTCTTCATCTGAACAAAAAAGCAACGGTGCAGAGAGAATCAAAAAAATAATTGGAATCCTAAGCCAGGACAAAGCAAACATATAATCAAAAATATGAATCAACACCACTGTAAAAACAAATGTCAAAAACCTTATAGAATTTCTTACTTTTTCCGTTCCCTGCTTAATATCAATTAAAAAATTTATATCGCCTTAATCTAACAAAAATCAGGTTGAATTTTTGGCTTTCGGCTTTCGGATTTCAGTTTTCAGCTTTCGGCTATTACCCACTGAATCACAAGGAAAAATCTCATCACTGGGAGATTACTAACGAATGATTTCTATCAAGGTAAAATTATGACACTTAAAGCTTCTGCGATAGAGGCTCACGCACTAAAACTTACAGAGCTATTTTTTATCATCCGCCTTTATCATCCGCTGACTTGAAATATAAAAATAAAACTACGATTCTTTATATATTAGGCGGTACCACCTAATGATTATAATATGAGTGCAAAAACAAAGTTCAGTCCATCAGATCTACTTGTGATATTTCTTTGCACTCTATCTCTGATTCAAACTACAGCTGATGTATCAATATGCGAAGTCCCAATAAGTTCGCCACCACGCATAGTATTTATTCCAAAAGAAACAGCAAGAAATAAGATAAAACTCAAAGGAGAAACATGCGCAAGATGCGACGTAATAGCAGAAGTTGGGGGGCAGAAATTTACATCAAAAGCAAACGAAAGAGGCTTTTTTGAACTTGAGGTTCCTCTCATCAGGAACCAAGAAAACGTAATCAGAATAATGGGAGCTTCAGGCAGGAGACTATCTCCACCTGCAGAGTACAGAGTCGTCCAGAAAGAACTAAAGGCTATTACCAATTTTCAGTCCGCGCCAGAGATAGATTATGGGAGCATCCCGAAATTCACAAATGACCCGGGAGTTTCAATATTCGGCAGAACTATTCCAAAAACTAAAGTTGTCGCCACGGGTGGTTCTGCAGTAGCACAAGCGTTTTCAGATCCTGATGGTTTTTTCGAAATTCTTGTGTTCCTAAAGTTTGATACGCTAAACCAAATCGAGATATATGCAGAGGACCCCCAAGGTTTCACATCGGAAAAAAGCCTGGTAAAGATCTATCAAATAACAAAAGCCCCACCAGCTCCAAATACAGAGCCACTACCTAAAATGACAAACAAAGAAGTCATAAAAATAAAGGGAGAGACTGTCCCTGAACTCACCGTAAAGTTAGTTTACCCAACAGGCGCGGAAGCAGAAAGTAAAGCAGATGACAAAGGAAAGTTCACCATAGACGTAAGCCTGATCCCTAATTCTGAAAACAAATTCAGGCTGTATACTGTAGACCCAGCTGGTAATTTATCTGCTCCATATGATATCTCCATAATACAAGATAACATCCCACCATCTCCACTTGAAGTTAAGTTTTATCCATCTAAGGCGTACCAGGATAAAATAACACTAATAGGGAAAGGTGAACCTGATACTGTAGCTATAGCTCAAGTTGGAGAGAAAGAATTTGAGATAGGCATCATTGACAAAGCCGGTGAGCTCGTAGCAGAAGTACCAATATTAAAATACAAAAGACAAACAAGAAGGAACATTATAAACATATTCATTGAAGACGAGGCTGGAAACAGATCTTCTCCATCTATCATAGTTGTTGATGCTATCCCCCAGATAAGAAGAATTAACATCGACTTTGGTCTCGGTTTGCACACATTTACAGAACTTTTTACTGCCGATTTCTTCAGGGCTATCAGAAAAAGATCTTACGATTTCTGGGGACTTGCAACAGAAATTGATATATCCTATTTGCTACAGCGCGGTAGCGGACTTGTAATAGGAGGAATTTCAGGACTTTCCATCTCACAAGCTCAACAAATTGATTTCCCTATCACACCAGGAACTAGTGTAGTGGGAGATATTAAGGAAGTGAGCAAACTTTCATTCACGACAATATATCTTGTAGGATTTGGAGGTTTCTGCTTAATATTTGAGAACATCGATCTGAAATTCGGCATGGGGGTAGGTCCTCTTTTCATCACCAAAACCGGACCGGCAAACATAGAGGGTCAAATAAGGAGAGTAAGTAGCATATACTCTGGAACGGTAGTAAAACTCAGCTTCAAATTCAGATATTTCATTTCGGAGGGGGTAGATATTCACAGTGGACTGGCACTGGGGTACTCTCCTGTGAAGGGATTCCCCGAGATAAGCATCTTTGATGCTGGAGGGCTAACTCTGAAGCTCGGAATTGGCTTTTCTCTTTAATTCTATCCATAGATTTCTTTGCACGATTGTAGTTTTATATTGAAGCTTATCTGATGCGAGCTTTAGAGCATGCAAAGCATCTGACTCTGATACACCGTCGACTTCGAATAAAACTGCACCTGCTTTAACTCTTGCCTCATACCCCACAACGTCGCCCTTACCTCCCCCCATACGTGTCTCCGCTGGCTTTTTTGTCACAGGCTTCCAGGGGAATATTCTTATCCATAGCTTGGCTGACGATGGTAAGTTCCTTACTATAGTAAGCCTACAGGCTTCTATCTGCCTTGCAGAAATCCTCGCAGGTTCTAAAATTTTTAACCCCCATCTTCCAAAAACAACAGTATTCCCTCTTAAGGCAACCCCTCTCAATCTACCCTTACGCCACTTTCTGTATTTGAGCTTTTTTGGTTGTAGCAAAGACATAGTCAAAAAATAAAAATATAGACACAAAAATTAGAGATTTTCAATAAAAGTAACACCGATCAGATATAGGTCAGATTTAGATAACCTTTACAGATTAGATTTAGATAACCTTTATAGGTTAGATTTAGATAACCTTTACACACCACGAAAAAAAGTCGTTAATCAAATTGCCAGAAGAATCAGAAAGGCGAGGGAGCACATATATCTTTATAATTGCATCTGAAGAAATACCATCTCCAAAATCCACAAAAATCTTATTTCTATAAATGTATAGCTTTATGGGATCAGATATACTATTTCTCTTTATAAGTTCCACCGTGTCAAAAACTTTGTAAACCTCTGAAAAGACTACTCTCCTACCATTCTTTTCTAAAATAAAATTATCCAAGACTGACAACTCGTCAAGTTCCTCATCTTCTCTGAAGCGTATCTCAAGGCCACGTAGAAAATCAACCTCAGCACACTGCCTGACACAAAAATCAGGAGAACATCCCACTATATAAGGTGGACTAAAATCAAAAGACCTGAATCTTGCTTTGTACGACAAAGTCCCAGGATTATTTTGATATGGCAATGAAACAACATTTGTGACCTCAATCCTGTAATTAGTGGACAAAGATATGGCTCCCGCAGAAACTACAACAGAATTGCTATACAATGACATCCTCACAGGAACAATTTCCTCTTCTAGCGAAGGCTTTATCATAATAAGCCTGACAGTTTCTTCGTCTATAACATCAGGATTCACAGCATATGCAAAGGATACATACATTGTATTTTCAAGCGGAAAATTTTTCTCTCCATCAGTTGGCATAGAATCTGGCCGGAAAATTAAGGGGCTAAATTCTCCCTCGGCGAAGAATGCCCAAAAAGTCACTTCACTCCCGTAACCGAAGTAAACCATATATGTCCCTTCAGCTCTTTCTATGGGGGTAAAGTATACTCTGAATTTCTTGTCAATCTCTTCAATACTAATTGTACCTGGTACATCGCCCCCATCTCTCCAGACTGAAAAAACAATTTTTCCGACTTCAGGCTTTACTGCTAAGTCAACATATATAGTTAGATCAGATGGGAAGACCGAGGATTTATTTTGTGGGTAGAACGATAAAATAATTTGATCTACAACATTGGCAGAGGTTTGGTTTTCGCTTTTACAGCTACAGAATAGTAAGATAAAAAATAGAAACAAGGGGCATTTTCTTATCATATTATTTCACCTCCTCTCCGATATCTATTCCTACTGTTGTTATCCCTTCTGGGAATTCGACACTTCCAATAAATGAAACCTGAGCTTTTCCCTCTTTATTGCCACCCACCATTATGAGATATTCATCTGCAAACAAAAATGCCCATCCACCTTCTGAAGTGTAAACCGCCCTTTTGATTTGCTTTATTCCATCTTGCGAAAGTATAAGTATCTCTGAAGATGGAACAACAGCGGATGTCTGCCCTTCCTGAAATGTGATATAATCAAATCCACCAAACATAACAGCTTTTCCTTCCGATAGCTTAATAAAAGAAAATCCTTTCTTGCTTTTTTTCAACTGCCCTACCTCCTTGGGCAGATCTTCTTTACTAACACTGACACTCTCTTTATCCCAGGTTATAAAATATATTTGCCCATAACTTCCGGCAACCAGAAGTTTTGCTCCAAGCTTTAGAGCCTTACAATTGCCAAAACTTTGAATTCCTTCAATTTTCACTGTCTCAGCAGACACAATTCCGGCATCTAATCCCTTTTTATAGATTCTGGTAATCTGCGGAGCAGAACCTATTCCCCCGATAATGTAAGCCCGCAAGTCGTCTTCAGCAAAGCATGCTCCAAAATCCCCAGGGTTCTCAACGGTATATAAGAACCTTTTGATTTCTGCTGGCTTACTCTGTGTAATAGCGTGAGGAAATATCTCAACCCTCCGATCCCATACACCACCCTCTCCTACTCCCCCCACAACTACCACATTCTGATCAGTAGAGAACATATAATTTTTAAAGCGGGGAAGTACCTTAGTTATTCTAAGGAAAATATCAAAATATGGATCGTATACTTCAAGAAATGGGACAGGTTTCATAAGCGAATCAAGTCCCCCAGATATAGCAACTCTACCGTCAGAGATCAAAGAGATAGCTCCAAATATCCTTGGGAAATTCATAACCGGACCGGTCACGATGCTTAGGTTCTCCTCATCTACGATATCGCATGTTCGCAGAACCCTATGAGTCAGAATATCCATTCCGCCACAAAGTAGAAATTTTCTGAAACCAGTTTTTATGTTTTGATCAAGCTGAACAGCCATCGGATATGCTCTTGTACTGGAAAGGACACCTGGAAAAATATCTGATTCAGCGACTGGGGAGAGAATTCCTATAGTTTGGTTCATCTGCTCAGGATCAAAAATAGGAGTTCTTCCTATAGCTACGAGTCCTTTGTATTCTCTTTTAATCAGAAGATCTTCAAATCGTTCTTTACACAGCTCATCTGCTTGCGGAGTTAAGACCTTTATTTCAAGATAGGTTTTCCTCAAATAAGGTAGGTATGGTAAAATAACCGAAACAGAGAGTTTTTCGGGTAATATTTTTATCTCAACATCTCCTTTACTTTCCCATATGCCATTACTTTTATTAAAAACTTTCACGTCTTTAGCTTTGGTGTCTGAAGTTTCGCCAATCTTAGCTGTAAAGTATCCGGCCAGAATCGGTTGAACCTCATTACTTGGCAGTATCTCTATAAATTCAATTATGAAGCAAGAAAAATTTGTAATCTTCTGTGTATAGTAGAAATCAGCATTAAAGTGTTTTCCTGTTTCTACTGATTTACCTCCCTTTGGGCAACCTATTGGAATTGCTAAAATAAAAGATAATGCCAATATTTTCAGGATCTCCTTTGTTTTTTCATTTTCAATCATCCTTTATTACTTTTTTGGCTCTTTCTATATATTTTAATAGTTTATTTCGATCTTTTGCTTTTATGAGTCTTAGTATTTTTTTTATCTCGGCTAAAAATTCTGATGCAGATTTATATGAGAAATCGCCGTTATCAATGAGGATATCGGCCCACATTTGTGCGGGGCTTTTAGCCACCCGAGTTATATCTTGGAAACTTCCTCCAAAAAACTTTTGAACCTTTCCTGCATTATTATTCACACACCTTAATGTAGCAAAGGCTATAATATGTGGAAGATGAGATACATACGCCAGAATTTTATCATGCTCTTTTGGGTGAACCTTAACAATTTTTGCTCCAACCAGTTCCCACACATACGAAACAGTATTTTTCGATACCTGATCTGACCAACCTGAGATTACACACACTTTGTCCTTAAACAGAGAAGGTGAGGCATGCTCTACTCCGCTTTTTTCTGTACCTGCTATAGGATGAGAGCCACAGAATCTGAATCTATGCTTTCTGCAAAGCCTCTCGAAGGTCCTCTTTGTACTCCCGACATCCGAGAGTATTCCGTCAAAACCTTTTATTTTTTTCATCACGTCTTCATATAGCCCCAGGTGTACACAGATAAATGATATATCTGCCTGATGTGCAAGGCGAAGATCTGTTCCGCCGTCATCTATTATACCATTCTCAACAGCGTATTTTATTGTATCTTCCCGCCGAGAGATTCCTATGACCTTTAATTTATGTTTTTGATTCAGCTTTAATCCCCAAGCCAGCGATCCACCTATTTGCCCAAGCCCAATAACACAAACAACCCTGATATCATCCATATAATTAGATTATATCTTTATTAGATTATATATTTTTTTATACCTGCTCTCATCCGGAAAATTTTTGTGAACCAATGAACCAATATTGAGAAATACAAAAGACACTCTTTTACTCAACCGCATTACTTTCTCTTTTTCTCAAAGATTTCAAGAGCATTGATTATTCTCGATACAACCGGGTGCCTCACTATATCTTCCTTTGTAAGGTGGACGAAATCAACGCCTTCTACCCCTTTGAGGATCTGGTCAAGTTCTGCAAGTCCTGACTTTAGGATATCGATTTGGGTTATATCTGCTGTGAGAACCATTTTTGAGCCTATTCCGATTCTGGTCAAAACCATCTTTACCTGTTCATATGTGAGATTTTGAGCTTCATCAACTATTATGAAAGAATCATTGAGGGTTCTTCCACGCATAAAGGCAATAGGAATTATCTCTATAGTTCCCTTTTCCATAAGTTTGACCATCTCGCGGTAATCTAAGATATCGTAAAGGCAATCGTATATCGGGCGCATAAAAGGATCCACTTTCTCTAAAATTCCACCTGGAAGATATCCGATTTTCTCTCCCGCCTCAATGGCGGGTCTTGTAAGAACAACCTTTGTAACTCGCCCAGATTTCAGATACTTTATCGCCATGGAAACTGCAAGATATGTCTTACCGCTTCCAGCCGGACCTATCACAAAAACAACATCATTGTTCTCAATTGATCTTACATAATCTAATTGGTTCTGAGTTTTGGGACAAATCTTCTTGCCCCGGTAAGTTGTCAGTATAACTCCAAGGTTTTTGTCCTCAACTGTCCCATTCCCAGATTCTGCTTTTTTTATTTCAGAAATTCTCTTTATCTCAGAAATTCTCTCCTCCACATCGGATCTAGATAAAGCCAATCCTTCCCTTATTTCTCTGTAAAGATCCTTTACAGTTCTTTCAGCTATTGAAACAGCTTGAGCATCTCCCTTTATGAAAATTTTCGTTCCTCTGGAAGAGATAGAAACTCCGAGCATCCTCGAGATGCTCTTGAGATTTTCCCCTAATTCTCCCGTTAAAATTTTGCAGGAATTTATATCTTCAAAATCAAGCTCAACAAACTTTTCCATTCCAACCTAATCCAAAATTAACAAATCAATCAACCAAAATAAAAATTAGAGATTTTCCTTTATAATCCAACTTTATAACTTTGAAAATTGTAAATCGTAAATTGCAGAATTTATTCTGAAAAACTCAAATACACTTTCTATAAAAAACTCAAATAGCAAAGCCCTATTTTCTGAAAAAACTTAAATAATAAAACTCCAAAGCTAATTCTAATCGATGTATAGGCTGTACCTTATATCAGTTTTCTTACATGTCTTATCAATAATGCTATGGTTCGGGGGACTTGTCTTTATCTCAGTTATTCTGAGACCAACCATTATACGATATCAGAACTACGTCCAAATTATTTCAGATGTCGGCAGAAAGTTCAGTAGACTATCATGGGTAGTTTTGTTCCCACTTATTCTATCAACCGGACTTTTCAACTCATACATTAGGACAGGAGAGATTAACCCTGTATTATGGATAGGGAAAGGCAGAACTGAACACTTGGTACTTGTCAAGCTTATCATATTTTTAATGGTATTGGTCATAAGTGCCCTTCATGATTTTGTGTTTGGTCCCCGAGCCTCAGAAGAGGCAAAAAGAGGCATCTCAAAATCAAGAAAAATTGCGGGTATACTCGGGAGGATAAACTTTATACTCGGAATCCTGTTGATCTCCACTGGAATAAGTATAGTAAGGGGATGCTAACTTTGAGCATCCCTATCAAGGGGGATCAATACAATCTAAAGCGCCACAATTTAGTAAGATACTATGGATATCACTCAGTCAGATCATAAATCTGATCTACAACAGCGGAAGAAAAAATACTGGATAAATACCGAAATTTATTCACCTACAATTAGGATTAAAGTTATGGAAGGACAGATAAGATTTGGTACAGATGGCTGGCGTGCGAGGATAGGAGATGAGTACACATTCGAAAATGTGATAAAGGTTTCATTGGCTACAGCAAAATACATAAAGCAAAATTTTAAAAACTGCGAGATTGTTATAGGATATGATACGCGTTTCCTTTCAGATGAATTCGCAAAAATTTCAGCAAAGGTTTTTGCACATGAGGGAGTAAAAGTTTATCTGTCAGATAAGCCCTGTCCTACCCCAGCGGTGTCTTTTTTCATAAATGCTGAAAAACTTGCAGGTGGCGTAGCAATCACAGCTTCACACAATCCATATCAGTTCAATGGGTTCAAGTTCCGAGAGTGGTTCGGTGGACCTGCCTCACCAGAAACAACATCTCAGATAGAAAAGATAGTCGATCAAATAGCTCAGGTAACTGAGCTGAGAAAGATCCTGGATACAGAGGAATTCCCCAATAAAATAAAACTCGAAGATATAGTATCTACTTATCTTGATTCAGTTATTGCTGATTCGGATATATCTAAGGTTATGAAAAAAGTAGAAAGGATTGCTTTTGATGTTATGAATGGGGCTTGTGCTGGACTACCATCAAAAATCTTCGGCAAAAAAGCAATAGAGATAAGAGCAGAAAGGAATCCTCTGTTCCCACCTTACGGCAAACCAGAGCCTACCCCATACACCCTAACCCCCTTACAACAGATCTGCAAAAAGGAAAGAATAGATGGATTCGCATTCGACGGTGATGGCGATAGAATATTCGCTTGCACAAAAAATGGTGAAATCATAGACGCCCATAGAATATTCGCAATCCTGATAGAATACATTACAAAACACAAAAAATACAAAGGTAAAATATACAAAACAGTAACAGCGTCAGACCTTATAGATAAAATCGGAAATTACTATGGACTTGAGGTCGTTACAACCCCAGTCGGATTCAAATACCTTATAAAAGGTATGATGTATGATAACGCAATCATAGCAGGGGAAGAATCCGGAGGGATAGGAATAAGCTACCACCTCAAAGAAAGAGATAGCCTATTTTGCTCATGCTTAGTTATCTACCACTCCATCACTGAAAAAAAGGACCTCAGAACTTTAGTAAAAGATCTCGAAAAAAGGTTCGGAAAACACGTATACATAAGGCGAGATTTTCATCTCAAAGATGAACAAAAGCAAAGGGTAATGGAAATCACCGGAAAAATAGAAAAAATAGACGGATCTGTAGTTGAAACAATAGAAAAAATAGACGGACTCAAGCTCAGATTCAGAGGGGGTGGATTCTTACTTGTAAGACCCTCAGGTACAGAACCCGTACTGCGCGTCTATGCCGAAACCGAATCAAACGAAAAATCTGAAAAAGTCATAAAAGCTTACTGCAAAATCACAGGAATAGGATAAACACTATTTTCTTATAAATACCCTTATTTTGTTCCTATCTCTGATAAGAACTAAAGGATCTCCTTTGTGAAAAATTATCCTCCTGAGTGATTGCAAGGTTGGCGACTGATGAGAGAAAAATCTCTCAGTAGATTGTAACTTTCCAGCTTTAATATACAAAAACTCATCTCCTCTGCACAGATTCTGAGTCCAACAACCTCCCGAGTCAGTGAAAAAAGTAAATAGAAGATCTGGAGAAACAAGGAAGATCTCATACCTTTCAACAATAGCTGGGATATATTTGAAATCAGCCGAAACCGACTCACCTTTTCTCTCAAGTGTTAAGAATCCCAACCTATTCGATGAAAGCTTAATCACAATAACTGTTTTTCTGTCATCAGAAACAAAATCTATCGGTACACCATAAAAATCTAAATTATAATCCAGTATCAGCTTTTCATTGTTAAAAATCAGAATATGCATATGAAAGTAGTTATACAATATAAAAGCGGTGAAGTTAGCTTTTCTTGCAAAAAACTGAAATGGGTAGAACTTAGTAGGTAAAGTCTTTTCAGTTTCAACCCCAGCAGGGCTAACAACATATATAGTCGCTGGAGATGGACTGTGTTCAAACCTTGGAACAAGTAACACCCTATCTTTGTACAATGGCAAAAATGAATAATATTCTATAGACTTGTGCGGTGATATTGCATCCATAGAAATCCTATTTAAATAGGTTATAGGAGATCCAATATTAGTTTCCGTTAAATTATCTGCTTCCATCTTATATATATCTATTATCTTCACTTCAGTTACACCACCTTTATAATACGTATATTCATCGTAAAAATAGAACCCGTCCTCCTGCTCACTGAATGTATCATAACCTACTGTAAGTATACCATAGTTTAGACCAGATGTCCCAGATAAAGGGAAGACCTTAATATGCCATCCCCCAGAATATCTATAAAACATGAAAAATTTATTTTTCTTTGTAGAAATGAACTCACAATTCCCAAAATTAAGATTCTTTATACCTTCGTCTATTTCCCAAACAGTCCCACAACCAGAATACGTAAGGTAATATCTATTACCGTCATCAAGAATTATAAAAGGACGACCAAATCCCAAAGTCACACCTACAGGATATAAATTTTTATCCTTATACCTGAAAACTTCGGAAACCCCTCCTTCCGCCCTGACAGATATAAAAGATATCTTATCGCCCCTGATAGAATCTAAAGATATAGGATTAGAAACCGAAATCTGCATTACCCTACTACTTCCAAATGATAAAATGTCAGGGAAAAAATCTAAAATCTCAATCCCTGTAGAAGTTAAAGCAAAAATCTTTACAGCGTCACCATCTTCAATAGCATCAAGATCTATCAATCCAGTAACCTCAATAGGGAATACTTCCAACCAAGTTTTGTAAATATATGATTCGACTTCTTGCTTCTGTGCAAGATAAACCGGAGTTATTACAAACTCTGTTGCGGGGTACGAAAATTTTGCGTCTGATAAAGAAAATAGATAAGTAATAAGGAAATATTTTCCCGGATGAGGCGCATCTACAACCGTAGTAGCAGATACTGTATAGTCCTTCTGACATACAAACCTTTGAGGAAAAATCTCCAAAGTTATAACTCCACCTTCAGATCTTTGCTCGATATTCTCAGAGGAATTCTCAGCAAACCCCACCATAGCTTCCAGCTTTGAAAAATCAATAGAATCTATCTTACTATCCACTAAAAAAAGGGAAACTCCTAGTTCCTGAGGTAGATTCGGACATGATAACTTTATCTCAATTTTAACAATATCTTTGAGGAATAGAAAATCGACCCCTGCTGGATACTTTATATCCATAGAAAGAACTTTGAACCTTTTATCTACAATAGCATCATCTAAAATAGGTTTCTTTTCATTTGTGGTAACCTTAGTTCTTCCACAGAAGATAAAAAGCAGAATAAAGCTCAAAGAAAATCTCAAAAAGGCAGAACAAAATTTAGTTTCAGGATATATCCCTTTGCCGGACATAGTACCACAAATCAACTAAGCATAATATAATTTAGCAAAATTGCAAGCAAAATGCTATCGCGATACATATTGTTAGCTAATGACAAAGCTAGCACCCCAAATTTAGTGAGCAGCCAAATTTAGTGAGCAAGAATTCCCCCGAGGTATCCAACAAAAGCAATCAGAAAAACCGAAACAATGACTATAAAAGAAGATACTCTCTCCATAGTCTTTATAAACTTCAGAATAAAGGCAGATGAAATCGCAACAGTATACACTATTCCTAAAACTCCGTGGAGATTCAGTATAGGTTCAAAAGCTGGAGATATGGAGTCTATAACGTCCTTCTCAGCTGAAAAACCGCTAATAACAGACAGCACTGAAGAGATCGACGTGATCCCGGTAAGGATTAAAATCGTTCTCTTAAATTTTTTAGTAAAGATATCTGCAACTTCAAATATAGCAGTCACTACCCCACAGGCAATCGGAAAATGCACAATCTTGTTATGCACATTCTCAACAATATGAGATAAATCAAAGATTATGTCAAAAGTTTCAGACGAGGAAAAAAACAATATAGCAGATTCTAAAAATTGAGATATCGAAAGATCCACATACACAGATAAGATATCATACACCATAGAATTCATAAATTCCTCCCAAAGTTAATTATTAGCCATCGAAAAATCAATTACAAAATTTTTGAAAATACCTTAAATTTAAAAATTCAAATAAAATGCTTACAAGGTATGATACGTAAACTGAGGAAAGAATTATTAAGGAAATGCCTTGGAGTAGGTTTGTTCTGCGTTGGTGTTGTAGGAGTCACTACTATTTTCACATGTGCAAAGCAAAGTGGACAGGATTCTACTCAGGCTGGAGATACTATCCAGATCACTCAATTAAAATCAGCAGATCAAGCTTCTCAAAACTTCTCAGGAGCCCTCAATTCAATAATAACAACCAGAATAATAACCACCAGACCTTCAGCAGCCCCAGTTTATTTACTACCTGATGAATATTTAGCCCCTGAACTAGCTCCATACATAAGACCTGCTCTACTGAATGTAGAGAAATTGCTAAGACTAAGACCTAATCAAGAACAAGGGAATTTTGAACTCCCAAAATGTGAAGATATGAAACCAGAATGCCCAGACGGTGGCAAAATAAATAAATTTAACTGCTCATCAGGACAGAGCGGACAAAAAAGCTGGATAGAAGGAGAAGCGGAGGTGTCACAATGCAAAGATAAGAATATTGTATCAAGTGGTAGAGCTAAATTCAGAATTGAAGCTGAGTCCGGAGGAATCCTCTCACACCTGATGGTATACTTTGAAAATTTCTCCATAGAAATATATGATGACAAAGGTAGCAAAAAGTTTACCCTTGAGTTTAAACCTAGCTTTCAAGAAGATATGATATTCAAAGTTGAAGCCAGCGGAACTGACTTAGAAGCCAAATTCAGCTCTGAGATAATTTTAAAAGGGAATTCATCAACTTTTTCTGTTGATGCTAATATAAAACAAAATACAATATTTGGAGACTTAAAGCTCTCCTTATCATACACCTTGGGTGCTACAGATGTTATTTCGGAACTGACAATGGAAGTTTCTGGGAAATACTCTGTTGCAACATCTCCGTACTGGTGTGGAGATGGGGGATTTGAGATAACCACTGTAAAACCGCTAAAAGTTAAGATTAAAGATGAGACTGTAGATCCCTGTCCTAATTCTGGAGAAATAAAGCTGAACAACTCTGCTGGTATAAAATTTGAAGGAGAAAACATCACTATTGATGTCTCTGGTCAGAGCAAGAAGTACAAATGCGAGGAATTTCTGAAAATATGCCCATATCCTCTACCATCAATTTATGAGTTCCTTCCTTAAATGTAATAATAGATAAGATATAAATATAGGTATTAAAAGAAACCTGAGGTACTAAAAGAAATTTCCTTCTTCGCTCATCACATATTATACATTGAATTGATAATACTTTCGTACTTTTGCATAATTTGTCTTCTTCTGACTTTGAGAGTTGGAGTTAGCAAGCCATCTTCAATTGAAAAATCATCTGGAACGATTCTGAATTTTTTTACTGTTTCGAATGGGGCTAAGGTTGCATTAACTTCATCTATAGCTTTTTGAATTTCTGCTTTTAGCTCATCGCTCTCGATTATCTTGCTATAATCTGATGGAAGGTGGCGAGTCTCTGCCCATTTCAGAACTTCGTCTTTGTTTAAGGTAATCAGTGCAACGCAGTATGGTTTCATATCTCCAATAACAACAACCTGACTTATCAGAGGTGATTTAGTCTTTATACTATTTTCTATTGGCTGTGGGGCGACATATTTACCGCCAGCAGTTTTTATCAGATCTTTTTTCCTGTCTGTTATTCTCAGAAAGCCATCTTCGTCGAATTCACCTATATCTCCGGTGTGGAACCACCCATCTGGTTTGAAGACCTCTTCTGTTTCCTTGGGTTTCTTCCAGTATCCTTTAGCTATGTTGGGTCCCCTTGCAAGGATCTCACCATCCTGAGCAATTTTTACTTCCACCCACTTTAAAGGCTTACCAACTGTCCCGAATTTAAAGTCATCTAAAGCATTTATGGAGATTGCAGGTGTTGTTTCTGTAAGTCCGTATCCTTCAAGGATAAGTAATCCTGCTGACCAGAAGAATTCTGCTATATCCTTTGGAAGAGGTGCTCCCCCCGACACAAAATATCTAATTCTGCCTCCGAGTCTTTTGTGAAGCTTTGAGAAAACAAGTTTGTGTGCCAAAGCATACTGTACAGAAAGAGACCAGGGGATCTTTTCTTTTCTGATCTTTAGCTTACCGACTTCACTTCCAACCCGCAACGCCCAGTCAAATATCTTTTTCTTCACCGGACTTACCTCCACATCGCTTTTCACTTTGGCGTAAACCTTCTCAAAAACCCGTGGGACTGATGGAAAAATCGTCGGCCTCACCTCTGATAAATTATCAACTACCTTTTCTATGCTTTCTGCTATGGCTATTTTTACACCAGCTCTAGGATGAAGGTATTCTATGGCTCTTGCAAAAGAGTGAGCAAGTGGCAGGAATAGAAGAACTACATCATCTTCAAATACAAAATCACGAAAACTGTAGAGCATCTCAACTGTTGATAGATGATTAAGGTGCGTCTGCATAACTCCCTTCGGTACTCCAGTTGTTCCAGATGTGTAAACAAAAGTAGCCAGATCATCTAACTTTGTTGCCTCTATGTTTTCGGCAATTTTTGACTCATTTTTGCTAAGATTTTCCTTCCCTATTTTCTCAAGCGTGGAAAATTTTATAACAAAATCATCCTCTTTTACTTCATCACTTAGAGAGATGACTTTTGCAAGAAGTGGAACCTGGTTCCTACTTTTTTTTATCTCTTCAATAATTACTGGATTTTCAACAAATGCTACAACTGTATCGGAATCATTAACTATATATGATCCTTGATTCCACGGCAATGAATGATATATCGGTACGGAGATTCCACCAGCAAGCATTGCTCCCACATCAGCAAGGATCCACTCTAACCTGTTGTATGAATATATGACTACCCTATCTTGCCTTTTGACTCCGAGCTCAACAAGAGCACTTGCTACACACTTGGCTTTAACAAAGAACTCGCTCCAAGTCACATCAATCCACGTATTATTTGATTTATATGAGTAAGCCGGCTTGGATGGGGTCTCTTCCGCCCTCCACCTGAACAACTCAGGAATATTTCTGAACGGTATCTTTACCTCTTTTTCCTTCGCTGGCATATACATAACTTTAGCCATATTTTTATCCTCCTTGTATTAATGATTTTAATGATATATTAAGATTTTTAGCAAAGATTTTTAGCAAATCTGTAACACTTCAACTCAAACAAAAAGGATACCTTGAATAAAATAACAGGATCTATCAAAATAAAAGACTTAATAAATTAATAATAACAAAGCATTTAATACTTATCTATAAATACTTATCTATAAATTCGCACACTTTACCAGCAACATATCTTATTTTTATATCTGGATAGACTGGCTCTATTGGTAGGCTGAGTATTTCTCGAATTATTTCTTCTGTGTATAATTTTTCATATATTTTCCCACGCGAGAGGGCAGGAACTTTATGCATAGGATAGGGATAGTAAACTCTGGTTTCGATTTTGTTTCTATTTAAAAAATCTCTGAGTTCTTCCGCCTTTTTACATCTTATAGTGTACTGATGATAAACATGGAATCTTTCTGGGGAATCATATGGTTTTTGGATTGTATCAGGTAGAGTTTCGTTGTATATTTTTGCTATTTCTCTTCGCCTGTTGGTGAGAAAATCAATTTTTTTTAGTTTAGCGCGCAGAACTGCAGCTTGGATTGTATCAAGCCTGGAATTTCCTCCTATGTGTTCTGAATAATCTCTCTGTCGCCAGCCGTATTTTCTGAGCATATCGGCAAACTCATAAATTCTTTCATCATTAGTTGTTATCAAACCCCCATCACCTATTCCCCCCAGATTCTTTGAAGGGAAAAAACTGAAGCATCCCACATCCCCAATAGTTCCTACCACCTTACCTTTGTACCTTGCAAAAAAACTCTGAGCACAATCCTCAACCACAAACAAATTATGCTCATCCGCCACATTTCTCACCTCATCCATATCAGCTGGCATACCATACAAATGAACAACAATCATACCCTTTGTTTTTCTATTTATCAATCTCCTGATAGATTCAGGAGAAATGGTGTACGTTTTTTCATCTACATTTGCAAACACCGGAGTAGCCCCCGCAAAAAGTACCGCCTGAACTGTGGCAAGGAAAGTAAGATCTGGAACTATTATTTCGTCATCTGGCGAAAAAAATTCCTTCCCATATCTTGAAAGCGATATAGATCTGAGAGCTATGATCAGGGCATCTGTACCGGAATTCACTCCGACAGCAAATCTCACACCAAAAGCCTTACATACTTCTTTTTCAAACTCCACCACCTCCTTTCCTAAAATCCAGTCCCCAGAGTAGAAAGCTCTCAGTAGGTACGGCAGTATATCATCTGAAAAGAACTTGGCTTCACTTCTGAGCGACAGCATACCAATCCATCCAAAATCAATTGTTTTTATCTTTTCGTCATCCAGACTCTCATACTCAGACAAAAGCGAAAGAAGCTCTTCAGGGGTTATGTGGATTTTAGATCTTTTCTCTCGCGCCAGAATCAAGGGATTTTCCTCCATATCTTCTATGCTTAAAAAATGTGGGAGGTAATTAACATAATCTTTTTTGTATCCTCTTTTTGTGTGCCACAGAGTTATAAACAATTTCTTACACAACTCCCATATGTGTACTAAGGTGGGATTCGAATCAAATTCATCCAAAAGTTCATTTTCAATTAAAATTCCAGTTGGGAACTTTGATAACTCAAATCCGGCCATTCTAAAAATCTTGCTTTATTAGAAATAAATATTAAAAAATAAAAAAATTAGAAGTTGCCGGCTGATTATGTATACACAAATGGATTCCAAAAGCTCAAACCAAGCAAATTCAGAAGAATTATGGGGGATAATAGTTGTTGACAAAGAAGAAGGTAAGACTTCCACTTGGGTGGACAATATTATACGCAGAAAGTTAGGAACAAAAGTAGGACATATTGGGACAATAGATCCGTTTGCCTCAGGGGTTCTACCTGTTGCGGTTGGAAGAGCTACAAAACTTATTCCTTATCTGATAGACGAAGATAGAGAATATATAGCAGAGATACTTTTAGGTCAAAAAACAGACACCGATGATATTACCGGAAAGGTAATCTACAAGGTCGATGAAGAACTGATCGGTAAAATAAAGATAGAGCAAATCTATGAAACTTTAAAGAAATTCGAAGGTATAATTGAGCAAGTTCCACCCTACTTTTCTGCAAGAAAATATATGGGCAAGCGCCTTTACGAATGGTCAAGACAGGGAGAATACATAACACTTCCTCCAAAGAAAGTCACAGTATACAGTATAGAGGTAATATCTATTAGCATACCTGTGATAAAGTTAAAAATAACTTCCTCATCTGGCTTTTACGTCAGGGCAATGGCTCGGGATTTTGGCGAAATTCTTCAGGTCGATGGAATTAAAATCTCCGCAACATTAAAATCCCTCAGAAGAACAAGATGTAGCGTATTTACCGAAAAAGATGTCATACCATCCGAGACCTTAAAGAAACTCACCCCTGAGCAACTCAAAAAGTTTGTCAGGAAAATAGACCCAGAAATTCTGGATATGGCAAAAATCATTGTCAGAGATCAAGAACTAGAAAAGGTAAAAAAGGGAATGCCGATCAAATTAAAATCATCAGGAACAGACGGAGAATACGTTGCCATATGTGATGAGAATAGCACAATAGTGGCAATCGGGAAAATAAGTAAAAATCTCGTTCTCATAAAAAGAGTTATCTAATTTTTGAATTGGATTTGCCCGGTTGTGCAGAAATTCTGGGAAGTGCTTATAAAAGGAATTTTCAGATATTTTCCAGTTGCTCTGATCATTTTCATCATACACACCCACTGTAACACCCACAGCAGTGCAGAGAAAAAAATCGTCATAGCTATGGAAGAGGGTCCGTCAACCTTGTTCCCACCCCTTGCAAACTCAGCTTATTCGTTCAGAGTCGTCGAGATAATCCATAGAGGGATATTAAGAATAAACAAAGAGTTCAACTTAGTTTTAGATTTAGCTGAAAAATTTAACTTTACGGTAGATCAAAACTCTATTGTGATTGATGTAGATTTGAGAAAAAATGAGACTACCTGCTCCGGTCGGCTGATCGACTCAGAGATGGTAAAACAGAGTCTGGAAAAATATAAGGAGTACGGAAGACTAAAATCAGTAAGGAATATTAACATTCTGAGTAATTCCAGGCTCGAAATAGTATCAGATGTAAACTCAGAGATTTTTTACGATCTAACACTTCCTATATTCCCCAAGGAGTATACAGATTGCACCGGATACTTTAGAGTACTTGAGTTTATCCCAAAACTAAGAACAGTCCTGCAGTCACGCAATGGAGATTTCACTATTGTTGTACGCGGTATCCCTGATGATATAACCAGAGTTCTGGAGCTAGAAAAAGGTGCTATTGACATAGTGATCAATGCTATACCCCCAAATCTTATAGAATATGTCAGGGGATTAAGAGGAATCAAAATAATCGAGTCCCCAGGAATAAATATAACATACATAGGTTTTAATCTTGCGAACAGATATCTGAGCAACAGGAACGTAAGAAAAGCAATAGCACACGCCATAGATAGGGAAAAGATAGTGAGAGAAATCCTTAAAGATCAGGCTGTGGTTATTAATTCTTTACTACCACGTAATCTTGATTTTTACACTGAATCATTTGATTACGAGTATTCACCTGAAAAAGCTCGCACAATTCTTGATATGGAGGGATTACATCCGAAAAATGGAGGGATTAGATTTGAGCTTGTGTGGAAAACTTCGACAATAAAATCTTCGCTAAGAGTTATAAAAGCTATAGCACAATATCTTGAAAATATCGGGATAAGGGTAAAAATTGAGTCACGAGAGTTTTTAACTTTTCTTTATGATATAAATCAAGGAAATTTCGATATGTACTCAATTAACATTGTAGGAGTTAAAACTCCGGATGTCCTGAGGATCTTAGCGCACTCAAAACTTAATCCTCCCTACGGACTCAACAGGACTTTCTTTGAAAATCCTCAGTTTGATATGCTAATTGAAGATGCCATAAAAACATTTGATCTGAAAGAGAAGAAAAATCTTTACGCCAAAGCCCAGAAAATACTAGCTGAACAGATCCCTTACCTGCCACTTTGGCAGATCAAAGACGTTATAGCGTTCCGAGAAGATAAAATCAAAATAAAGGAGATTTCCGCAGGAGGAAGCTTAACCTTCCTTACCGAAACACTCGATATCAAGTAGTGCACAGAGAACTTTTATTTAACCCTACAGAGTAATTTCATTTAACCTTTTTTTAATCTACCTTTATCTTAACCTACTTTTTACTTGTTTTTATTTTTATTTTTTATTATTATACTTTTGTACTTTTTGTCTTTTTTGATGCTTGATTTTTTAGAGCTTGAGAAAATCAGATGATGAAAGATTCAAAGATCTTTGTGGCTGGTGGGACTGGTATGGTGGGGAGCGCTATAATAAGGAAACTTATAGAGGGGGGATACTCAAATATTGTGTCTAATTTCCACAATAGGGTACCGAGAATCAATAATTCTGTAGCTGAGCGATTCTACAGAGTAGATCTTACTAACCAGCAAGAAACCGAAATGTTTTTCGAAAGAGAAAGGCCAGAGTATGTATTCCTTGCAGCAGCAAAGGTAGGGGGAATTCTTGCAAATAATACCTATAAAGCAGATTTTATATACCAGAATCTGGCAATAGCAGTAAACGTAATTCATGCCGCTTACAAATACAAAGTAAAAAAGCTTTTAAATCTGGGATCTTCATGCATATACCCAAAATTAGCTCCCCAGCCTATGAAAGAAGAATTCCTTCTAACAGGTTCACTTGAACCCACCAACGAACCATACGCCATAGCAAAAATAGCAGCTCTCAAATTATGTAGATACTTCAATGAACAGTATGGAACAAATTTTATATCGGTGATGCCAACAAACCTTTATGGTCCAGGAGATAATTTTGACCTTCTCAGTTCCCACGTGTTACCAGCGTTGATAAGGAAATTTCACTTTGCAAAGTGCCTCGAAAACGATGATTGGGAGGCAATAAGATTAGATCTAAATTTTAATCCATTAGACAAAATCGACGGAACAGCAAGTGAAGATGTAATCCTAAAATCCCTGGAAAAACACGGTATCAAAAAAGGAACTGTCACTATCTGGGGAAGTGGGGAGGTATACAGAGAATTTTTATATGTAGACGACCTTGCAGAAGCTTGCAAATTTCTGATGGAAAACGTGGAAGCTGAAAATATGAGGGAAATCTCTCCTGACTACTTCGTAAACGTGGGAACAGGAGAAGATTTAAAAATAAAAGATCTGGCATTACTGGTAAAGAATATAGTAGGATTCAAAGGCGAGATTGCCTATGACACATCAAAGCCAGATGGGACTCCAAGAAAACTCCTGGACGTAAATAAAATAAACAGACTCGGATGGAAACATAAAACTAAACTTGAAGATGGGATCAAAAAAACTTACGAGTGGTACTTGAATGCCCAGAAGAGGAATGATAACAATATTTATGCTCCAGCGTGTATGTCCACAGCCGAATAAACTCTTCCCAGACAAATACCTAAAGATCTCGCCAGAATTCTTAGATAGATTTATTACAGATCTGAAATCAAAGAGGTATGAATTCATATCTCTTGATGAAGTATACAAAATTCTAAAAAGTGGCAAAAGAGT
>CALHPK010000020.1 GCA_938036315.1 uncultured bacterium
CCCCCCGCCCCGATGATATAACTATCAAAGACATAGAAAAGAAACTTCGCACTGAATACAAAATCGACAATATCTCACTTGAATTTTTTATCCTTTCTCCAACCAAGTATGATGACCTAAAAAAAGGTTCCACAGACGATATCTCACAAGAAGAATACGAAGAAAAGCATATACTATTTTTAGATGACAAAAAATGGCCTGAAAAGTTGTTCAATATGTTAGGTTTATAAAACTTTCCGCGTGCTATAGTAAACGCATCCAACAAATCTTTTATCTAATTAACCTTCCGTTACTTCCTCCTCTTCAGACCCCAAAGAAAAAAGTAACCATTTGAACCAAAAACAAAAAAAGACTTATATTTTTAGTGCGTTAACCCCAAAAATCGGCTGGGAAATTTGGGATGTTTGAATTAGAAACCATGGCGAGGTGTTAGCAATGAATATAGAAGAAATCAAAAGGAAAATCAGAGAGAGCAGAAATTTCTTGCAGGAGAAATACAAAGTGAAAAGTATAGCAATATTTGGCTCAAGGGCAAGAGAAGAGGAAAGGGAAGAAAGCGATGTAGATATAATTCTGGAATTTTCAGAGCCCATTGGCTGGGAAATCGTGGAGATAAAAGAATATCTTGAATCACTACTCAGTTTAAAAGTAGATATTTTGACCTACAAAGCAGTCTTGAGAAAACCTTCCTTATGGGATTCCATCAAAGAGGATTTAATTTATGTCTAAACTAATTTTAGATGTAAATTGAGATGAAATATAATGAAATTTAGTCAAGATTGGGAAATGTGGAGTCTGAGTGGGGAAGTTAAAAATTTGAAATAAGGATTTACTGAAGGTTATTCAGTAGTTTTGGAATTAAAGATTCTTTGGCAGGACTGTATATGTGGACACCTTTGAATACTTTTGCTTCCTTGATCTTTAAGATAAGCTGTGTGGCAAAGTCAATCCCAGCTTTTTCTTTGTCCTCCTGCTTTTGATGTTTTAGTATGCTCTCCTCAAGCTCGGGGGGAATGGTTATACCCTTCGCAAATTTCCTCACATTCTCAAGTACCTTCTCAGATGGAACTATGATCACCCCTATAAGAATTTTTAAGTTTTTGTTGTGTGCTAGGTCACCAAGTTTTTCCGCATTTTTTATATCAAACACAGGTTGAGTCTGGAAAAATTTCGCCCCAGCTTGCGCCTTACCTTCCGCATTCTCCCTTACCCTCTCATCAAATGGATTAAGCGCCGCTCCAGGAAGAAAATCACATTTACTGTTAAGTTTCTCCCCCCTAAAATCTATACCTTCATTTAGATTATTGATAATTTGAATTAACTTTATAACATCCACTTCAAAAACTCCTTTTGTATCTCTGGGAGGATCACCCCATAGAACCAATATGTTCCTCACACCAAATGAGTGTGCCGATATAAGCTCCGATGTTAACCCTAATATATTCCTATCCCTGCACGTTATCTGCATTATGGGCTCAACACCATTTCTCAGAGCAAAAAAAGAAGCACCAGCAGGAGACATCCTTACAGATGTCATAGGATTATCCGTTATATTCACAGCAGAAACCTTACCCTTCACATCTTTTAACTTGCTCTCAAAATCAGCAGTGTCCGGACCTCGAGGAGGAGATATTTCACAAGTTATCAAAAATTCATCAGGTGAGTTGATCTTCTCTCTGAATGTAGACATAGTCCAAAGATTTTAAAATCTTATTCAGACTTTTCAAGTTTTTCAGCCCAAATTTAGACAACACAATATATGTATCACTTTGTTATAAATTTCATTATTATGAATTTATTACATTAATTTATTACTATGAAATATATGAAATTATGGAAAAGAGTGCAGAGGAGCTTTAAACCATCACTTTATCTTATTACATTAGCATTCTTTTCAAGCTTATGTACCAAAGGTAATAAAAATGAAATGAAAGAAAATTTCATAGCAGAACTAAATTACAATACACCAAAAAGCCAAAGAGTTGATTTCTCATCATCTCTTAGTGTCAATATAGGTCAAAAATTTAGTGTCAGATACAATAACGAATCTCTCAAATGCGAAGGTTGTACCTATGAATGGGCAGAAGGAGAAAATGTCCTTTCAACCTCAGAAAATCTGTATATGGTCATATGTCAAGAAGGAGAAAAAAAAATAACTTTCAGAATCTTGTCACCAGAAGGAGAGGAAAAACATAAAAAAGAATTTATTATATCTGCTCAAAAGCAAGAAACCAAAAGACCGGAAAATGTCCAAAAAGCAATAAATATATACAAAGATGACATAATTTTAATTGGAATTGACACAAAACAAACACGGGAAAACGTAGAAAAAATACTCAATTCAATATCAGTTCTTCAAGGATATGTAGATCAAGAAAATGCCTGTGATGCAGAAGCTGTATATGCGCTCGCCTTAGGAAAAGTTGTAGGAATCCTTTCACAAATTCAAGATCTACTGAAAAGATATTTCGTTGGAGTATTAACTAAACAGGATGTTTTATTGATATTCGATCAAGGTGTAAAACCGGCAAAAAGGGACATCGAGGCGGTAATTAACTCTGGTAGTTTACCAAAAAACTTCGGATTTGACGTTAAAAATCTCCAGATATATGTATTAAGAGATTTTCCAGAAACTCCGGTGGATGAAACCGTGCGACTGAATTTGTCCGGTAGACATGGTACTGCTGAATTTTATTTGCTTGCTTCAATTGCCGAGTTTGTGTCAGGAGTTTTTGATGTTATGTTATCGTTCAATTCAGCAATTGATTTTCTGATAGATCTCCCAAGTACCGTTTCAGAAATGGTAAGCCAAAGAATTCCTCTTTTGAGAATAGTAATTTTGGCATTAATAGAGGAGCTTCAGAGGAACCCCGCATTTTTAGAATTATCAACAGATGCTCCAGCGCGCCTTCAGGACGCAAGAGCCTCGTTTTATCTGTGCTTCAAATACCTGCAAAGAATGTTCGACTCTATAAAAGATGA
>CALHPK010000021.1 GCA_938036315.1 uncultured bacterium
AGCTTCTTCAAAATGTTCATCCTTGATGGGATTGCCCTTACTAAACTTTTTTAGTCCCTCTGGCAATGGAAGTTCATAATACCAAATTTCCTTTGTTGGTCCAGGGCGTTCAAAAAATAACAAAGCAGTCTTTACATCAGAGTAGGGAGCAAAGGTGCCCGGGGGAAGGCTAATAATGGTATGAAGGTTAAAGTCCCTCAAAAGTTGCTCTTTAACTTCTGCAAAGGGTCCACCACGGAAAAGAACTCCTTCTGGCACAACCATTCCGCACCTTGCACCATCCTTTGGCTTAAGCTTTTTCATTATATGCTGTAAAAATAAAAGCTCCGTTGCTTGGGATTGTATTGGGAAGTTTTGCTGAATGTGTTTTCCTTCTTTACCACCAAAGGGTGGATTGGTCAATATAACATCATAGCACTCTTTAGTTTCGCGGATGTTCTCTTCCAAGGTGTTTTTGCGTAAAATACGAGGGGAGCTAACACCGTGCAAAACCATATTCATCAATCCCAAAAGGGCTGGTATGGGCTTTTTTTCCTGCCCAAAAAAGGTTCTTTCTTGTAATTGCTTATAATCTTCAATAGTTTTTTCTTGTTTTCTCATCCAAAGATAAGCCTCTACCAAAAAGCCACAGGTACCGCAGGCAGGGTCATAAACAGTCTCGCCTATCTTTGGGTCTACAACCTCTACAACAAATTTAACTACTGGTCTGGGTGTATAAAACTCTCCGGCAAGCCTATTTTCGTTCCCAAGACGCCTTAGCAGTTCTTCATAGACTTGAGAAACCGTGTAAAGGTCATCTTGGTTATAAAAGTCAATTTTGTCTATGATGGAAATAACATCCTTTAGATTGTATCCAGAAGCACAAACAATAATATTACGATCAGTAAAAACACCGCGAATAACATCTCTCAAGGAGTTTCCTTTCAAATCTCTCAGGTAGGGAATAAGTTCGGTATGCACAAATTTTAGCAGATCCTCGGCATCCCAATCCTTTTTAGCCCAATCCCGCCAGCGGTAGCTCTCTTTAATTATTGGTTTGTATTCCTTTCCTTCGATCTTAGCTTGTTCCTCCCATTCCTCTTCTTGGGCATCCAAAAGGCGCAAAAATAAAAGCCAAGCAATGTGCTCCACATACTCCATAACACCACTGCAATTATTATCTCGGCGCAAAATATCGCAAGCTCTCCATATTTCATTGGCAAGGGCTTCCTTAGTTTTTGGACTATTATTCATTTATAAACCTCCCATAAGGTATAAAGGCGCTCTCTTATTTTTTCTATTGCTGATCTTAATTCATCCACTCCTCCAAAATGTTGGCTAATTTTGATTACACCACCCCATTCACGGAAGGGTGAGACATTAAAAATATCTGATTTTAATTGTTCTATTCCTCCCATGCGGTATTTGTCTAAAAGCTCTAAGATGGTTTCGCGGGCTTTTCCCTTATAAGAGTTGATAAAGGCTTGTTCACGGTTTAAAAAGGCAGTGACTCGGTCGCTGCGTGTGCGAAGTGGAGCCCCAAAGCTTATATGGGCAAGAAGGTCATAGTAATCAACATCCGTAAGCCCTTCCACTTCCGCCAAAAGGTCTGGACGTATGCCTACTTCCCTTAGTTTTCTAAGAAAATCTTGGCGACTGTCTGCATTAATCCATATGTTGCGAAGTTTTTCAAGGCTTGGAGCAAGTTTGCGCACATGCTGGCGTGTATAGTCTTTGTATTGCTCAAGGGTCAACTGCTCGCCAGTAGAATCTATAGTAAAAATAACCTCATCGGCTATATCTACCTGTAAACCTTCTACGCGTATTTTTTCCGTTTTGCTCTTTTCTGGTCTAAGGGCTACTTGGACTTGCAGAGTTTCATTTTCTACCGTATCTATCGATATCTCCCGCTTTACAAAGCCGCTTGCACTAACTATAAGGGTAAGCCTTCCTGCTGGGAGATGGCTAAAGAAAAATTTTCCTTCCTTGTCAGTTCTTATTGGACCTTGCTGACTGTTTGGTCCAGTTCTTACGCTTACCGATGCACCTGCTATAAGCTCGCCCGTCTGGTCGTGAAAAACTATACCTTCCAAGCTTGCGGTTAATGGACCCTCTGGCACTTCTGTTTTGGGGCTTGGTGGTAAATCCCATTGGTCAAAAATACGAGTGGCTCCCGTATAATCAATAATCCTAAACCAGTATTTTTCAGTTCTTTCATCTATCCTGCTACCGCGCCCAATAATTTGCTTAAAAAGTACAGGAGAAGAAATAGTCTTCATAAAAACAATGTTTTTACAAGAGGGAACATCTACGCCAGTGGATAAAAGCTCAGCAGTGGTGGCTACAACAGGGGCCTTTTTATCAGAGTCGGCAAAATCCTCCAACCACCTAAGGGCATTCTCACCCTCTTCGGAAATTATGGGCACTGCATAGTTATCAAGCCCAGTTTCTGGACCAAATTCATCTTGTAAAAGACGAGCAACATAACGGGCATGCTCCATATCAACGCAAAAGATTATGGTTTTTTCCATATGCCCAAATTGTCGCAATAGTTTTGCAAGGTGTTTAACCATTACTTGTGTACGGTCTGGTAATGTAATTTCGCGCTCAAACTGTGGAGTTGTGTAAACATCCCGAAGTTTTGCATCTTCTGGAATAAAGACTTCTGCTCCCTGTTCGATGGCATCCTCTATTCTCAATCCACTCTTATCAACGGTGGTGCGTACTTTATGAACTTTGTAGGTGGCAAGGAATCCATCCTCTATACCTTGCCAAAGGCTATATTGATAAGCTGGTGGGCGCCATTTACCAAGCTCGGGTTTTTCTGGGTCTATATAAACTTCTGGCTCTTCCGCGCAGAAGTAGGCATAAGTATCCACGTTCTCATCTTGCTTGGGCGTGGCTGTCATGCCAAGGTGTATCGCTGAGGAAAAGTGATCTAAGATTTCTTTCCAAGTTCCCCAGCCGGAGCGATGGCATTCATCTATGATGATAAGGTCAAAGAAATCTTGAGGGAATTTTTCGAAAAGCTTTGTATTTTTATCATCTGGGCTCCAGAGGGTTTGGTATATGCCAAAGTATAGGTCGCGGTTAAGATTTGGTGGATGACCTTCTATTAAATAGCGAGGATCACTGCTACCTGTTGCAAAGGGAGAAAAAGTATTGTATGCTTGATTTCTTAGCACTATACGATCTGCCAAGAAAAGCACGCGAGCTGGGCGGCCATCCGAGTGCCTCCTCTTTAGCCATCCAGACTTTACCAACTTCCAAACAATCTGGAAAGCAACAAAGGTTTTACCCGTTCCAGTAGCCATAGCAAGAAGTATACGCCTTTGCCCCCGCATTATTCGCAAAATTACTTCACGTATAGCTCTTTCTTGAAAATAATGGGGCTGCTTGCCACAAATACTTTCTGGGCAATAAAGATAAAGCAAAGGATTATTTTTATGCTCCTCACCAGTTCCGTATACTTCAGGAGCTTGCTTAACACTTCCCTTTACAGGATCTTCAAGGCCTGTGTTTATTTTCCAGCGATACCAAAGCTCCTGTGGGCTTGGAAACTTATCAAGCTCCCGAGTTGTCTTAGTGAAAAAGTCATACTCTATTATTTTGTGCCCGTTGGTTGAGTAGGCAAAAGCAAGGCCAAGCTCTTGAGCGTATCTTTTTGCCTGTTCTAAACCTGCATCTGGTGGGCTACTCTCCGCTTTAGCTTCCACAACAGCTATGGGAAAGCCATCCGTATATCTCAGAAGATAATCTACCCTTTTGGGTTTAGCCCTTTTACCATTTCCCACAGGTATTATTTTTCCAGGGGCATATTGGTAGTTGAAAGTGTACGAAGCTTCCCTTGATATCTCTTTGTCGGTCCATCCAGCCTCTTTCAGCTTTGGCTCTATTAACCTTGCACGGGTTTCAGCTTCGTTTAAATACTCTCTTTGCATCTTTTGCTAAACATTGACCTTGATTTCTTCCATATTTTCTCCCCCTAAATTAGTTTTCCACCCTGTTTGAATGAAAAAGCAATATCAAAAAATTATATTATGAATTTAAATTGCGGGAGTATAAAAGCTATGGACTTTTTTGAAGTGATAAAAAAGAGAAGATCTGTAAGAGCATTTCAGGAGGTAGAAGTTGAGGAAAGTAAACTGAGGATTATTTTTGAAACTATAAATTCTGCACCTTCCGCCGGAGATCTGCAGGCATATGAAGTTTTTGTTGTAAGGAGTGAGAGTAAGAAAAGGGAACTTGCTAAAGCTGCTTTTGGTCAAGATTTCATAGCTTCTGCTCCAGTTGTTCTTGTTTTTTGTGCAAATCCTAAAAGATCGGCTTGGAAGTATGGTAAAAGGGGCGAGAAACTTTACTGTATTCAAGATGCTACAATAGCTTGCTCCTTTGCTCACCTTTCCGCTACAGCATTGGGACTTGCCAGTGTTTGGGTCGGGGCTTTTTCGAATTCAGAAGTCCTTAAGATAATAGGCGCAGAAGATAAAGATCTTGTACCAATTGCTATACTGCCAATAGGGTACCCCGCCGAAAATCCATCTCCCACCCCACGTCGCCAGCTTTATGATCTAATCCACTTTGTAGATTAATAAATTACTACTTTCTTAGGCTTATTAATAATTATTAATCTGATCTGACTCGTGCAAAATCATAGGGATTCTGATTTTCAATAAACGATTCCCAATAAACAAAACAATAAAATAAAGGAATATCAAAGATTATCTTTTCATCTTAGTAGCTAAATCTCATCAGAAGGGAGGCAATAAATTTTACTATTCTCCTACTATAATGTTCAGAATCTTTCCTCTGACGAAGATAACCTTTGTTATTCTCTTGCCATTGATATATTTTGAGATTTTGGGGTTTTTCATTGCTTCTTCAAGTGCTGATTTCTCATCGATATCGGTTGGAACTTCTATTTCTCCTCTCAGTTTGCCGTTTATCTGAATGGGTAAAACAATCTTATCCGATACAAGAAGTTCTTCAAGTTTTTTGATCTCATCTGTTTTGAACCATGAGGATTCTGCCAAAGTTTTGTAATTTTTGTTGTTGATGTCTTCTTTCTCAAACTCTGATTTCAGCATATACCATATTTCTTCGCTGATATGTGGGGCGAGTGGATATAGAGCTTTTGTGAATCCCGCGGTTGCTCCAAGAAGAAACAGAATATCATTTTCGGTTTCGATCTCCGGTGCTTTGAGGAAATCTTCTAGTGAATTTATAAATTCCATAAGCCTTGCTATAGCTGTATTAAATTTCAGCTCGTTCATATCTTTGTTCACCTGAGTTATAGCTTTGGCATATGATTTTTTCAGGGCTGAAAGTTTTGCGTTGCTAAGTCCTTCAATAAAGACGTTACTCTCGCTTACTTCAAATCTGCCCCAGGAACCTTTAGCTTTACCTTTTATGATGTGCGCAAATTTTATTATGGTTTGCCATGTGCGATTCAGGAACCTGTGAATTCCATTTACTCCTTTGTCTGACCACTCAAGATCTTTTTCTACTGGTGCAGCGAATAAAATGAAAAGTCTGGCAGTGTCTGCCCCATACTGCCTTACAATATCATCAGGGTCAACAACATTTCCCTTTGATTTTGACATCTTAGCTCCATCTTTTATGACCATTCCCTGAGTGACAAGTTTTGTAAATGGCTCAGAGATATTTATGTATCCAAGATCTCTCAGAACCTTTGTGAAGAATCTCGCATAAAGAAGATGTAGCACTGCATGTTCTATCCCGCCTATATATATATCAACTGGCATATATCTTTTGACTAACGAGGTATTGAAGGGGTGGTTTGAGAAGTCAACTTTGTTTAGGTCACCTGAAAGGTATCCCAAAAAGTACCATGATGACTCGACAAATGTATCCATGGTATCAGTTTCTCTTCTGGCATAAGTTTTGCAATAGGGACATATTGTTTTTTTCCATTCATCGAAGTCTTCCATTTTTGGTGGTAGAACTACGGGGAGGTTTTCTGGTTTTTCGGGGACTATTCCACAGTTTTCACAGTATATTATTGGTATTGGTGCTCCCCAGTATCTTTGGCGCGAGATTCCCCAGTCTCTTAATTTGTAGCTTACAGCGTAGTCTCCAAAACCTTTCAGTTTTGCAAACTCTGTTATTTTCTTTTTGGCTTCCTGGGAATCTAATCCTGAGAATTCTCCAGAGTTTATGAGCAGACCTTTTTCTTCGTATGCTGATTGGGAGAAATCATGCTCTCCTTCATATGGAATTATGACGGGTTTGATTGGAATTTTATATTTTTCTGCGAATTTGAAATCTCTTTGGTCGTGTGCTGGAACGGCCATAATGGCGCCAGTGCCATAATCTGGTAGAACGTAGTTTGCTACCCATATTGGAACTTTTTCTCCTGTGAATGGATTCAGAGCGTATCTACCGGTAAATATTCCAAGAATTTCTGTCCCTCTTTCTTCTTTTGACATTCTCATCACTTTTTCGCAAAATGATTCGACATCAGCCTTTCTTTCTGGTGTTGTTATCTGTACCACCAGATCGTGTTCTGGAGCCAGAGCCATAAAGGTTACACCAAAGAGTGTATCTGGTCTTGTTGTGAATATTTCTAGTTTCTCATCAGTTCCATCGATTGGGAAGATTATTTTTGCCCCTTCAGATTTTCCTATCCATTCTTCTTGCATTTTTTTTACTCTTTCTGGCCAATCAAGTTTATCAAGTTCTGCCAGGAGTTCCTCAGCGTAGGCGGTAATTTTCAGGAACCATCCCCACATTCTCTTTTTGACAATATCGGTGTTACATCTCCAACATTTTCCACCTATTACTTGTTCGTTTGCTAAAACTGTGTTACACTTGGTACAGAAATTTGTGAACCCAACCTTTCTATAAGCTATTCCCCTTTTGAACATTTCGATAAAGAACAGTTGTTCCCATCTGTAGTAGGCGGGAGATGATGTGTCTATCTCTCTTTCCCAGTTGTAGGATATGCCGAGTCTTTTCAGTTGTTTCTTCATATATGCTATGTTGTCTTGTGTCCACTTTGCTGGGTGTATTCCGTGCTCAATTGCGGCGTTTTCAGCTGGGAGTCCGAATGCATCCCATCCTATCGGATGCAGGACATCAAAACCTTTCATCCTCATAAATCTGGCTACAGTATCACCTATTGAGTAATTTCTAACGTGCCCCATATGTATTCTGCCAGAGGGATAAGGGAACATAACGAGTGTATATAGTTTTGGTCCTTCCCCCTTCAGTCTGAATACAGCTTTTTCATCCCAAATCTTTTGCCACTTTTCCTCTACTTTTGCCGGATCATATTTTTCAAATTCGTTCATAACTTACAATAATTTTATCTAATTAATTTTGGGATTTGTAGAGTTGAAAATTTTGAGAATATCGAATGGGTGATAGAGTTATAGCCAAAAATAGGTTTGCCCACCTTTATCAGGTTGAGGAAAAATATGTAGCTGGTATAGCCTTGAGAGGTTCTGAGGTAAAATCTATAAGGTTGGGAAAAGTTTCCATAGATGAAGCAGTTGTTACATTTGAGAGGGGGCGCCCGGTCATCTCCAATATGTATATAGCACCATATCAGAATTCGCCATTTAATCCAGATCCATCCAGAACAAGAGAATTGCTACTTACAGAAAGAGAAATTAACAAGATTTTCGGGAAGGTAACTATAAGAGGTTACAAAGCTATACCACTTGCTGTCATCATAAGGGATAATAAACTCGTGAAGGTAGAAATTGGTGTAGGTAGAAAAAAGAAGCTTTGGGATAAGCGTCGTGAAATAATGGAGAAAGATCAAAGAAGAGTCGAAAGAGGAAAGAGGATTTTATAATTGAGTATTAAAACTTAAGTTAAGTTTTTAATGCGAGCTTAAAATAATGCAAGTTTAAAAATGAAGTTTAAAAATGAAGGCACAGTACAACAAAGTTAGTATTAATTTGTTTGTATATTATTATTTATTTAGTTTTTGGATTTTTCGAGTTTAAAATTTTGGGTAAAATAAAAATTTTGGTGGGGTGTGGTTAAAGTTTGATTGATGTTCTGGCTATTGGGCGGGTAGCTCAGAGGTAGAGCGTTGGCCTTACAAGCCAAAGGTCAAGGGTTCAAGTCCCTTCCCGCCTACCACACATTGTGAATCTTGTCGTCGGTTCTATCAATCTTGATTTCACAATATATGTTCCAAGATTCCCAGAAGTCGGAGAAACAGTAACAGACGGTGATCTCTTCATCTCACCGGGAGGTAAGGGCTTTAATCAGGCTGTTGCAAGTAGTAGAGCGGGCGTCAAAACAAAGTTTGTCGGTGCTGTGGGAGATGATATTATGTGGGAAGTTATAAAGAAATTTGTCTCAGATGAAAAAATGCTCGAGACCGAAATCTTCATCCTCGGCGAAGAGCAAACAGGTTCCGCATTTATAGTGGTAGATAGGCTCGGGAACAATAGAATAGTAGTTTCTCCTGGAGCAAACAAGAAGATCCCAATTGATGACCTTATGCTTACCTTGGAGATGACAAAGTTTTCCCAAATTCTACTTCAGTGCGAAGTTGATTACGAAGTGATTTCCAGAGTGATAGATTTTGCAAAAAAGAGAGGATGCAAAATTTTCTTGAATACCGCTCCATTCAAAAGCTGGGTGGAAGATGTCTATATGTCTGCTGATTTTCTTATTATGAATGAGATAGAGGCAAAGCTCCTGTGTAAATCATCTGAGCCTTCAGCTGACTCAGAAGAAATGATATTGATTGCCAGAGAAATTCAGGGAAGAACCGGTAAATATGTCATTATAACTATGGGAGAGAACGGAGTTGTGGTGAAGGGTCCAGATATAGATTCACACTTCCCTGCTTTTGAAGTGACCCCAGTTGACACAACAGGGGCGGGGGATACTTTCTGCGGGTATTTTTCCGCCGAGATGTTAGCAAGAGGAGATATAGTAGAAGCCATTAGAATTTCTTCAGTCGCCGCAGCTTTGTGTGTGACAAAAAAAGGAGCAGTATCATCTATACCAACAAAGACTGAAGTGGAAAAATTTTTATTCTCACTCAGCAGATCTGACTAAAGTGTGGTCTGAGAATTTCCACATTAATGAATGAATATAAATGAGAATTTCCGCATTAATAAAGATGAATATAAATGATAAATATAAATGATAAACAAATAAATAAAAATAAAAAAAAGAAATTAAAAGGTAAATAGGGAGAAGGAGTAATGTAAAAGCGCAAAAGAATTTGAAATTGAATAATACTAAATTAATGAATTAATGGAGGAATTAAAGATTATGGTGCAGGATGATATAAGAAGGCTGGAGGAGGCTATAAAAACAGGACGACCTGAGGATATAGTTGATATACTATCGTTTATCGAGTATAAAACTTCAAGTTTTACAACTGAAGAGTTGGAAAAGCTTGCCGAGAAACTTATAGAAATACTGGGGGCACGAAAGGGAGTAGCTACAAAAAAAGCCGAAAGTATGCTAAAATCTCTGTATCCTCATGTAAAGGAAAAGATTATTTCACATCTGTGGTCAGATATCCCTTTCGTTAGAAATTCCGTCCTGGAAATAATAGCTTATCATAGGGATAGGGAGACAGTTAGGAAGCTGACTAAGGATAAAGATCAAGATATAAGAAAGTTCGGGATTGATATCGCCTTCAAAATAGGTGATACTGAAATATTAAGGCAAACCATTGATGATGAAGATTTGAACGTTGCGATCTCCTCAGCAGAATATCTGGCTGGACTTGGAGATAGATCAAGTATCGAACGCATAGTAGATAGACTTAGCAAGATTCCAGAGGATGATATCTGGTCAAAGCTATTTATTTTGGAAGCCCTCCTGAAACTTGAATATCAGGGAACTGTTGAGCTTGTGAAAAAGCATTTTAAAGATTTATCCGATTCACTCATTAGAAAATACTATATCAAAGCATGTGGCGTAAGTGGGAACAAAGAATATCTGAGCGAGCTTATCAATATCCTGAAAAATGAAAAATCAGATAAAAAAGAAGTTCTAAACTCACTTATTGTTCTCCTAAGATCTATAAGTTTAAGCCCCTCAGAGAAGGAGAGATTGAATGAAGCTCTAAGGCAGATTATCAAAGATCTGGGAGTTGAAGAACTTGAACTGGTTCAGGAAATCTATTCATTACTTTGAAAAATTTTTTAAAATTATTATATATTGTTCTATAAAGTTTGAAAATTATTCTATCGTATGATGAGATCGAACTTTACATTTACTGTTTTGCTTATTATAACTCTGCCGTTTCTTGTTTTATGTGGGGGAAAAAAGGAAATAAAGACAGGTAATTTGAAGAAAGCTGGGGTTTGTTGCGTTGGTCAGGATGGAAGACCTCATTGCCCACCGCCAGAGTCCGGCTGTGTTGATTACCTCCCGTATGTGAAAGATGAGCAAGGTAGATATATTTTCATTCACGGTATAAATCTATCCGGAAGCAATAAATTCCCAGTGAATGAAGATCCATGTACTTTTGAAGTGAGTGGCATACCTACATATGTTGGGAAACCCTTCCCTCTCGAAAAAGCAGATGAGTACTTTGCACAGATAAAAAATCTGGGATTCAACACTGTTAGGTTCTTAATTTCTATCGAAGGCGTTATGCCAGAATCTCCAGATAGAATAGATGAAAAATATCTTGATTATATAGAGCAGTTAATTAAAAAGGCTGCTCAGTACGATATCTATGTCCTTATTGATTCCCATACAGATGCCGTCTTCTCACGGTTTCTTATCTCAAGATTCAATGATACTGAATCACCAATTGTTCAAAGATTAAGAACACTTTTATCTGTTGGAGGAGGTATTGGCGGGATAATTCCAGTTGCAGAGACTATAGGAGCATTGATTCCAAACTCAGGCAAAAATAAGTGTAAAGGCAAAGATATTGATTTTCCCTATAACAATGCTGTTAGGGGAAATATGTTCCCAAAATGGGCGATCCAGGCTATCTTTCCCGAGAGAAACTTAGATTCTCATTTATGGGGGTACCCCAGAATTCTGTTTCTCCTTCGTAAATTCATTGACAAAGAGGAAAACTGGCAGAAGATTGTAAATGTTGTTTCTAAATTCGACAAAAACATTGGAGAAATACTCAAGGGGTTGCGTTCTTCGGTGATCAGTTTCATAGATGATGGACTTAAAAATTTCCCATCACTTGCTACCTTGACCTATGAAGAAATAATAACTGGAACTACAGATATGCTACCTTGGACAAATTGGGGTACAAATGTAGTTTTTTCTTTAGATGTCCAGAGGTCTTGGGCTTCATTTTTTGCTGGAAAAGATGTCTATCCAGATTTATATGTAGAAGGGAAAAATATTCAAGAATATCTGCAGTCAGCTTATGAAAAGATGTGGAGTGAAGTTGCAAGAAGGGTTAAGAAATTGCGGGATCAGGGGATACAGAATGTGATCGGATATGATCTTATGAACGAACCAGGCGGATTTTTCTTAATTCTGACCTTGGCTGCAGCTTACTTTCAGATAGGTTCAAAAGATGGAGTTGTCAATCTTGTCGATCTGATATTCAATGATAAGCAGTTCTCAGAAGATCTGGTTGATATACTCATTGGGATTGGAATTCTTCCTGAGATCAAGAAAGACAATAGAGATGAAGTGAAAAAACTTTGGGGATTTGACAAAGCAAATCTTATTGCTATGCTTGGGCTCAACTATGGTTTTGACAGAAATTATATTTTACCATTTCATGAGAGGATGGGTAAGGCAATTGAGAGGGAAGACCCAGATGCTATAATTTTTGTTGAGAAAACTATAGCATCGCTGGAGCAGTTCTTATTTTTCCTGTCCGGAGAGTCCGGATCAGAGACCTATTTTGACATCCCATACATACGCCCAAACCTCAGACAGGTTGTTTATGCTCCTCACTGGTACGCGGATATTTACCCGTTTCCTGGATTTAACTCTCCTTATCGTGTGTTTCAAATTGAAGAAAAGAGGAGAAAGAGCAAAGAATACAAAAATTCAATATCTGGGATGATCTCAACTGCAAGAAAGTATATGGGAGGGGTTCCAGTAGTTTTGGGAGAATTTGGAACATACTTTACTCTGAGTAGTTCACCTGTGGGATTTGAGGGTGGGAGGTACATTGTTAATCTGAAGGATGGTAGCAAAGTAGAGGTTGACAGCATCTGGCGAGGTGCAGTCATCAGTGCAAGAGATGAAAATTTCATAATACCACGTCTTATTCTCAATGATTACTATGAAGCTTTAGATGAGCTTGTTCTTTCAAGGATACAGTGGGTTTGGTCTTGGGAAAATGATGACTATAGAGGGGAGGGGTGGAACGCTGAGAACTTCTCAATAGTTGAGCCGGTTCCTGCGTCAGAGTGCAGAGGGATAAAAAATCCGAGTGTGTGCGAAGGAGATCCTTACATAGCCCGTATTGACAACCAAACTTATTTAGTCCCCAGAGGATACGATGTATATGTGCGCACACATCCGGATTTTCTGAGTGGGAAGCCGAAGTCTTTAAGGTTTTTTTCAAAGCTTCACTACTTTGATCCTGAAAAGGGGATCGTCAACAGAGTTGGAGAGTTTGAGATGATGATGGAAAGCAAAGAGACAGATGCGCCGACCCAAATATACATCCCTTATTATGTTTATTATCCCAAAGGGTTTTATGTGTGGGTGTCCGATGGCTATGTTGTTTATGACCACAAAAACTTCAGACTATACTGGTTTCCAGAAGTTGATGACCCCGGTTTCGTTCATAAAATAACAATAAGAGGAATAATAGATGGACAGGTAAATGAGGATTGGGATTACTTTTTTAAAGAGGATACCGTTATATCGAGAAAAAGAAAGTAACAGTAATAGAGGATTGGGGTATGGTAGTAATAAATATAAATACAATAGCTAAGAAACTTTTCCATTTGGGCTTTTCTGTGGTTCTACTTTTACCTTCTTACTCATTTTCTCAAGAGGAAAAAATAGAATTTTACGGTTACTTCCAGAATTTTTTCATATTTAAGACAGACAGAGATTTTGATCCGTCTCCGGCTTTTTATGAGCCATGGGGACAAACCGTTGGAGTCTTTGGAACTTACGCTGAGCCAACTTTTAAATTCAATATAGATGATGCTAAAAAGTCCATAGGGATTCAGTCACTTTGGGGGTTTAACTTGTGGAGTAGGAATTCTCCGTTCTCACGACCTGATGAAGCTCAAGGTAAACAACTTTTCATATTCTTGAGACAACTTTATTCTGATATCAAAACTCCAGCTGGTGTAGTTAAGGTCGGGTATCAATACTTTGCCGATCCCATAGAACTTTTTGTTAGACATTGGATAGGGGGGGTGAGGTTTCAAAGTGAGAGATTTCAAATATTTGTCGGCCAAGTTCCAGATCAGACATATGAAGGAATAGAGGTCTTCTCAAATAATTTTGTCAATGATACTTTTATTTTATCATTTGCGTACTCACAAGGGGGATTCTTACTGGGGGATGGTATTCCACAGGTGAATACGGGGTTTTTTGCTGGGCTTTACAATCTTTTTGATAATTCAGTTATTAGGAAACCAAAATTTGTTTCAAGTCTGGTATTTGGTTATTCATACAGCTCTGATAATCTTCAATTTCTTGGTGGAGTAGTTGGCCAAGGAGGGATATTTTTTAAAAGTGCGGTGGACGGCACAGATGAGGTTCATCTTGGGTCAGCTGTTCAATTTAAGCTTGCGAAAAAATCAAAGAATCTGACTTTAGGTTGCGGTGTTATGCTGCTGAGTCCTGATGGTGGGAAATATAAAGATGGTATCAACACAGGTTTTATATATTCTGGCAAATCAATGAGTAGAACATTACTTCTGACAGAAGATGAGGTGATTTTCAAGTCAGATAATATTGATCTTAATATTGGTGAGCAATTTTCTGCTTTTAGGATTATCAGGCCGGGTCTGTTGGTTATTGATGTTTGGGGAGATTTTATGTTATCCGATGCTCTTAGCATTTCCCCTGTTTTAGGAGCTGGTTTTTCTGGACAGAATCTTTCGGGCGATTTTGCCGGGATGATTTATGGTTTGGAATTTTCCCCTGTATTCAGGTATATGAGAAAAAATCTTGTTTTTGATTTTGCAAACATATTTTTCGTTCCGGGTAAAGCGTCCTCTTATTTTATGAATTTAATTGATCCTGAAAAATTAAGAACATTCGTTTACTCGTTGGAACTTTCACTTAAGGTGTTTTTCTGATTTTTTCGTGATAAAAGATTTTTTTTGTGATAAGATAAAATTTAAAAATTCAAATATAGAAAGAATCCATGTTATGATTGATGCAAAGGAGGAAGATTTAATTTTGAAAAATTAAAGCATAAGCTGTATCAGTGTATTGTATTGGCGAATTTAATCCTTGATGTGGAGAAGAGTTTTTATTCTTTTCTCACTGGGAATTTTGGCTGTAGTGCCTTGAAAAAGATGTCGCATTCTCTTTCGCTGTCAAATTGAAGGACAAGATTTATCACGGTTGTTTCGGTTTTTTCAACTTCAGCTCGAATTATTTCTCTGAATGTGTCGGAAGCAGTTTTCTCGATGTATCTTATATCATCAGGAGTAATGTTTTCCTTAGATAGTATCTTGCTCAGCTGTCCTATTTCTTTTTCTATATATACTCTCCATTTATCGCCAGCGTTTTCGATTCTATGAGCAACCCCCTTTTCATTCAGTCTGTCCGATACCACTACTGCATCCTTTAAAGATGCAAAATCTCCCACAAATAATCTTATTCGGTTCACTTTTTTTCTGTCCTCAATCTCAATTGATGCGCTTTTGATCCCCATCTGAATAGCTGTATTTATAGCATCTTGGGCTAATGGTAGTTTCAGCTTGCATATCTTTTTTATCTCCTTTTCTTTTGCGTCCGCTATTTCGCTTTTCTCCTCGGATGTTCTGACTTTCTCATCTGTTTTTTCATCCCCCTTTTTCAGTAAACCGATGCCTTCAATGGCGCCTTTTAGCCTGGGTCCGAAAAACCTCACTTTGTACTCGATCAGTGCCCCGGAAGTCAGCAGAATAACAAGAAAGATAACAAAAGTATAGTTACGTCTAGGTTTTGCTTCGAACCCAGGAGGGACTTTAAGAAATATTTCCTCTATTCGCCTTATTTTATCGGATGGAGAGTCCCAAGATCTGCTCATTTTTCCCTATAGTTTATTCTCCTTCTCTATTTTCTTTCTTTTCTACTATTTACAAATTTACAAATTTTTATAATTTTTTGCCTTTTACAGTTCTTCGCCTTTTATCTCTTTGATTTTTGACTCTATTTTCTTTATGATGTCATCGACTTTTTGTATATCTGTTGCTGTTGACTCAACAACACATTTTAATTCAAGTTCGGGTAGAGCAGGAATGTCAGGGGCTGATAATATCTGATTTCTGATTCTCTCCTCAACTACGGTAGCGTTTTTGGCTTCTGTGTTCGGTAAAAGTAATGCAAAATCTCCCTCAGAAAGTCTAGCAGGGATGTCATATGTTCTTACTGATTTTTTCATAATTGCTGCTATTGCCTTTACTATGTCTTCCCAAACTATGTATCCGAATTTATCTATAATTTCTTTGCTATTTTCTATATTTATGAATACTATTCCAAAGTTTCTTTGGAATCTATTTAGTATTGATATTTCTCTTTTTACGCTTGTTTTGAAAAATGAGGAGTTGAAGAGTCCGGTGGTGTGATCGATTGATTGTAGGAGTCTGAGTTTTGCTACATAGTCACTTCTCAGGCAAGCAGCAGAGACATACCCAACCAAAGAATTCATAAATTCTTTTTCTTCTGGGATAAATGGGGTTTCCCTTTCTGCGATGAATTTTCCGTATATAATTTTACCTACTTCCCGCTTTACTCCTATTTCATAAGCTATTATGTTCTTGCCATCCATAGTTGTGGTGTCCCCATCTTGGAGCTTCTCAACTACATCTTGAGTAATAGAGGGCATTTCGGAAAACTTTACTTTATCGCTGTAGAATATTGCACATTTTGAGTTCGTTTTTATACCTGCAGTTTCAACTGCAATCTGAAATATCTTTTCTTTATCAAATTCATTAAGGATTGCCCTTGTTAATTCCTTTATGGCAGAAAGTAGTTCGTTCCTATATTTTATTTGGGCGTCTCTCCTTCTCAAACCTCTTATCATCTCGTTGAAGGTAGATATAAGTTTTCCAATGTCACCTTTAGCCTCATGTTTTATCTCATATTCAAAATTCCCTTTTTCAACCTCTGATGTCGCATAAATTAACTTCATAAGCGGTCTTCTTATATACACCAGTGATAGTACTGCAAAGAATATAACAGCAAAAACAAGAGCTGATATTATCCCTCTTGATGAGCTTTTAGCTAAATTGGAAGCCAGACCGAATATATTTTCTTCGTTCGGTATAATTTCTATCCTTAATCCACCCCCAAGTTCTACGACTGCATTTTTGAAGAACGTGTTCTCTGCTATTTTTTCATCAGAACTTATCAGTACTACATCCTTTGCAGAAAGCATATCTCGCAGGGCGGGGAGAAGTCTTATATCTACATTCTCCCCTATGGCTATTATCTTTTTCCTGTCTTCTGACCAACTAGCGGTTATAAGATACACTCCAATTCTTGTGTTTTGAAAGCCCTGGGAAAACGCCCCTTCGGGTATAGGCACTGTCTGAAGTAGCTCTGAGTTTGCGATTTCCACTTTTCCTGTGGGATCGGCTATGGCCAAGATGTCATATAGGGTTTTGGCAAGCTTGTCTTCTATTATTTTCTCAGGTTCACCTGCAAATCTTTTTATGAAGTTTATGTGATCACTCTTTCTCCTCTCAATTATAACAAATGCCCCTTCTTTCAATCTGCTCACTTCTTGTAAGTTCCAATCAGTTATAAAGTTCTTAAAGGCAAAGATTCCGAGCCACAGTATTGATATGAGTAAAACAAGTGAAAATAATACGAAACTTAAAGTAGTTTTTAGGACAACAGGTGAGAATTTGAATATGATCCAGCTGAGAAATATCAGTATGGCAATAAGTATCACTCCGCTTATTATCACTGCTTGTGGAGATATCCCGATAATCTTTTCTATCATCTTCTTCTGCCCCTCCCTTCTCTCTATACAATTCTGAAATTAATTTAATATTTTTGGGATTAATAAATCTTATTATTTAACTTTACTTTTTGTCGGTCAAAAGTTTCTGAATCGAGCGAACAATTAATTATGTTAAAATAATATAGATTTCAATATGTCATAGATTTTCTATTGTATGATATTCATATATGGAGCCTATGGGTATACTGGTAGGAAGCTTGTGGATTTACTTTCTGATAAAGATGTGGAATTGATTGTAGCTGGTAGGAATCCTGAAAAAATTGGGAGGCTTGTGGAGAGCATAAAAGCTAAAGGTAAAAAAGTGAGGCATTATGTTGTAGGACCAGATCAGATAGAGGATCTTGATATACCTGAAGTGAGACTTGTTATAAATACTGCCGGTCCTTTTTCAGAATTTGGTGAGAGTATAGTTCGGTTTGCACTTCGGAATAATGCAAATTACATAGATTGCTCAGGAGAACCTCTGTGGGTAAAAAAGCTTTATGATGAGTATTCTTGGAGGTTTGCGCAGAAAAATTTATTCTTATCTTCTGGTGTAGCTTGGGAAACAGTTGCAGGTGAACTTGTACTGAAAAAATTACTGAATTCTATAGATGTCAGTTCCTTAGGACTTAATCACAAGATCTACATCGTATATCTTGGGGAGTTTAATATGTCTCCGGGGACGCTTCAATCTTCCTTATATATTATAAAGAACGGGGCGTGGCGATGGATGCAAGGTAAAATGATACAGGTGAAGGTTGGTTCAGTATACTTTGAATTCGATTTTAAAGGAAGAAAATTCGGGGCTACAAACATAACAACAGCTGATATCATAAACCTGATGTTATTACTCGGAGAACTAAAGAATAAGATATCACTTGAAATTCTATTTGCTGGTAATATAAGACGGGTAATAATCTTTAGAATTGCTCTGAATATTCTATATTACGTTCTGAAGTCAAATTTTGCTTTTTCTCTGCTAAAGAGGATTCTTGATAAATTCTCTGAGCCTTCTGAATCCGATCGCATTTTAGCATCTTCGATTGCATTTCTGCTAGATGATCTTTCAGGAAAAATTCTGAAGTTTCAATTTATCGACTCAGCCAAACCATACCTTGTTACTGCAAAGATACTGAGCTATGCTGTGGATAAGTTCATAGATGGTCAAGTAAAAGGGGTAGGATACACTTCTCCAACTCTCCTTTTTGATTTCCCAGAATATATTCTTTATCCTTGATCATAATGAAGTGCAATATACCATAAATGAGAAGTACTAAAAAAAGTCAGGTGCGACGTATATAGAGCTTATGGGTGAACTGGTATAAAGCTTTGGATCTTTGTAAATACTCTGAATCCTTGCGTATCTTCTTTTGAGTGCGGGATCCATTGTATCTTAAGAACAAGAAGAACAAGGAAACATTGTATCTAGTAAGAATTAAGAAAGTGGCAAAAAAGAGAATAAAAATTTTTAGCTAGGCTATACGAAGTAGTTCAAAACAAAATTAAAGATTCACACTATTGAAGATTTTTGCTATTTAAATAATTTTAATAATTAGTAGTTATAATGCACATATGACGTTTATTGAATGGGTCGATAGAATAGTTACAGGTTTTGATGAGGTTGATAATCAGCACAAAAAGTGGATTAGCATACTAAATGAACTTTACGTAGCTATGAAATTAGGTAAGAGTCAAGAAATAATAGATAAGGTTCTAAACGAATTTCACAGTTATACAATTTATCATTTTTCAACTGAAGAAAGATATATGAAAAAGTATGGGTATCCGAAGTTTGTTGAGCATAAGGGACAACATGATAACTTTACAGCTAAGATAAAAGATTTTATGAAAAGAAGAGCAAGAGGGGAGGCTACCTTATCCATCGAACTTATGAACTTTCTGAAAGATTGGCTTATAAATCATATAATCACAAAAGATAAGGAGATGTGCGCTTTTTTTCTTCAAAAGATGGGAGATACCGAAAAGGGTAAAGTATTATAATTCAAAAGATCAAGAAAGATAAAAATTTAAAAATCATATCGAGAGCTTAAAGAAGTAATATCTTGCAGAAATTCCTCCCACCTCTTTTCCTAGTTCTTTGCCGTATGTTCCAAGAAGTAGAGATAGGATTTTGAAGTTGAGTTCAAGAGCAAAACTCATCTGTACTTGTCCGATTCCAAAATAAAGAGAAAAAAATCTTTTGAAAGGTCCAAGATCAGTTGAAAGCTCAGTACCTATGAAGGTTCTTTTAAGCAGGCTTTTATCGTCCGATTGAGCAAAGAGTAAATCATGAAAATCTAAGTAAACCCCATAATTTATTTTTGATATTTTGTCTCTGTAAGAAGTTCCAAAATCAATAGTTATTTCTCTTTCTGGATCTAATATATCTCGTGTATCGAGCCCGAAGGATAAATTTTCTTTGAGAGGCTGAGGTTTGAATATAAGTCCTATATTAAACCCCCCGAATCCAATGTTACACCTGAATGGATATTTGCATTCTCCAGATGCGATTCTTTTCAGACCCGGTGAGATTTCCATCAGATCAGCAAATCCCGGAAAAACTGCGGTTATATTTCCGCTTAGTACTTCATTTTCTCTTATTTCTATTGACGTATTAGCGAACGCTTTGATTGGAGAGATAGAGAGGCCAACTTTCAAGGTATCATCTATAAAGCTTACTGCTCCGCCCAGGACAGATTGAACTGAGCTGGCAATTCCACTATTTATATCAATATTTGAAGGAGTTTTTGGGAGTATTAATGTAGATGTTTTTAAGAGAATGCCTAATCCGAAGGAGATATTTTTTGTTGTAAGAACAAGGTTGGGGAATGAATACATCTGGAAACTGTATGCTTTACCAAAACTTTCCTTTAGTATACTTATGATTTCAGTTTTTTCTTTTTCAAGTAGTGTTAGGATGCGGCTTGTATCAGCTATAAGGGAATAAGTTGAGTAAATCTCAATATCTACTATATCAAGACTTTTTGTCTTGTGTATCCCGGCTGGGTTGAAAAAGAAAGATGTTTGTGGTTCCTCAAGAGTTACAGCTACTCCGCCTGTGCCATATGATCTCGGGCTTTTGTACTCCCAGATCTCAACTAAGCTTAAGTTTATTATAATTAATGAGATCTCAATCATATTGTTTCTCCTCCACTCTTAAAAGCAGAAAACAGGATCTTCTCTTGATTCAAGAATTTCTTTTACCGCATTTTCAACCAACTTTTTTATATTAATTTTTAATTCATCTCCGGAAATATTACTTTGGTATTCAAGATTATTGCAAATTTCTGTGTATATATTTTCCTTATCCTGTTCTGTTGGTTTGCTGACGAAAATCTTTATGTAAATTGCTCTTTCTTTTTCTTGTTGGCAATCTGAATTTTTGGTTTTACAATCAAAGCATTCAACATCATCATATATTTGGAAATATATTGTAGTGTCTTGGGGGAAGGGTATATCTTTGATTTTTTCTAAAATTTTTTCAGAGACTTTTCTCCAATTTGTGCTTGATTCACACATATACATATTTTCCAATTCTTCTTCATCGATTTTTCTTGGACACACCCAAATTCCATTTTCTCTGTCAACACCAGGTTTTGTTTCCACACTCTCTACAGTAATGCCCTGCTGGTAGATCTGCTCTATTATACTTTGTGTTATGGTGTTCTGAAATTCTAGTGAGTATTTTTCGCAAATTGATGAAGCTGATTTCTGAAATGAATTAAAGAGTCTTCCTTCAAGCTCAGAGTATTTTTCTGCAAGGGAATCTAAAAATTCTGCAGGCTCTTCTCCATAGGTTCCGTTTTTTATAAGTCGTATAGCTATGATCAGATACTTTTCGAGATCGAGAATTTTTTGTTTTTCTTTTTCATATGGCCACTCTTGCTTAAGTATACAGCACATAGAAGGGTTTTTAGGTTTTTTGCCTTCACAAGTTTTTTGAATGTAGTGGTCAGGGTGTTTCATTATAACTGATGAAAGGATAGTTCTCCATACAAGAATTTTACCACTTATATATTCTATTGAATTTATCATTCTTTTTATTTCAAATTTTTTTGTATTTTCATCTGGATTTACTGATATGTTACCATAGTTTGGGATATTAGCGGTCTCCTCAAGTCTCTTCCCATCTCCGAACATTACTTTTTCATATATTCTCTGAGCTTTGTATAAGTTGAAAATTTGCTTTTGTAGTTCTTTCTTGTCACTAAGAATTTTTTTTGTAATCTTAGAAAGTTCGCATTCGAAATCTTCTTTATTTATGTCAAGCTCTGATGCTTTAATAAATTCGTCCGCTGTGTTTCTGAAGTCTAATCCGGCTTCTCCTAGGTAGGATGCGAGGAGGTAGAAGGTTGCTTCCAGAAAATTGTAGAATTTATCAAGATCTACGTTATCAAATAAAGATTCTTCTGCTTTACTTACTGGTGGGAGATCCTTTGCTGTAGAGTTGACATATTTTTCGAGAATCTCTATAGCTTTACTCCAGTTACCTTCTGATGCGAGTTTCAGACCTTGTTCTCTTTCCGCTTCTTTTGAGCAATTGCTGAGTATTTGCTGAGTGGTGATGATCAGAAGAAAAATTATTATTCTGTTTGAGTTTACTTTCATTATTCTGATCTTTATCGATTTATTTTTCTCTGTTTTTTTTCCATGGGCAGGCTTCTTTTGCAATTTCTATTATTTTATCTACATCTTCTTCTTCTACGTTTCCGAATGATTTTTCTGTGTAAGGGATGTGTACGACTGGGGCAAATTCACATCTTCCAAGGCATACCCACTCTCTTACCTCTACGTCTTCGGGTGCTTTTTTCCTGAAACTCTCCAATATTTTTTCTGATCCTTTTAGGTAGCAAGGGAGAGAGTTGCAGACGTATATTTCTGCTTTACCGTCAAATCCATGAAGCATCGTGTAAAATGAAGCGACTCCGAGAACGTATGCAGGGGACACTCCGAAAAGCTGAGACAATTTTTCCATATACTCCTGATAGATAACTCCGAAATTTTTCTTTATATCATTAAGGGTTGGAAGGAGAGCTGAAGTCCCCTCTGGGAATTCGGCTTTTCTGCTGTTGAAGAAACTTTCTATCTTTTTAAGCTCGTCTTCTGTTATGCTACCTTTTTTGGGGAATCGCTGTTTTATAAAAAGTTCATTTGCCCACTCTTTCAGATTGTCTTTGTAGACGCCATATTCTGCGTCCAGAAATTCAAACGGAATTTGTTCATCTGGACTATGAATGTGCTCTATTCCTTTTCTCCTTCTGATTATATTTTTCTGTTTTGACATGGCTTTTATTTTACTACTTTGTATTAACTTTTACTTCATTTTTTCCTATTTTATCTTTTGCAGGATAAATTAAAGCTCAATGTAAAAGATAATAGGCTGGAGATGTGGAAATTCAGTGTTAGGAAATTTAGGATACCGCAATTTAGGGATATTTTAAAATAGCAGTTTTTAAGTTTGCATAAGGTAGTAAATGGTTTGAAATTTTTTGCATTACATTTGAGGGTAGGTATGATTTTGTTATTTTTGGTAACTTTTTTTGTTGCATATAAAATAAAAGAAGAAGTATGACAGTTGAGGACATTGCAAGGAGGGCAAAAAGAGCTCAGATAGAACTCCTGAGGGCATCCGAGGCTAAGAAGAATGCGGTTCTGTTAAAGATTGCTGAGTTTATAGATAAGAGAAAGGCAGAATTGTTGAATGAAAATCTCAAAGATCTGGAGTCAGCAAGATCAAAGGGGTTATCATCTGCGATTATTGATAGATTGAGACTTGATGAAAAAAGAATAGCGGTAATGATATCCTCTTTACAGGAGATATCAAAGCTCCCAGATCCTATTGGACAGATCATTGATATGAAAAGAAGACCTAATGGTATGTTAGTAGGGAGGATGAGGATTCCCCTTGGTGTTATAGCTGTGATATATGAGGCTCGCCCGAATGTAACTGTGGATGTTGCCGGTTTGTGTATAAAGTCCGCTAACGCCGTAATTCTCAGAGGTGGATCAGAGGCTTTGAATTCAAATCAAGTTCTCGTGAACATAATAAAGGATGCTTTAAGTGAAGTCGGAATAAACCCTGATGTCGTTAGTCTTATAACAGATCCGTCTCGGGATAGAATTTTAGACATTATCAAATTGGAAGATCTTATTGATCTGGTTATTCCAAGGGGTGGGGAAGGACTTATAAAATTTGTGTCGGAAAATTCTCGAATCCCAGTTCTTAAGCATTATAAAGGGGTTTGTCACGTATTTGTCGATGAGTATGCTGATTTAGAAAAAGCATACCGAATATGTCTTAACGCTAAGGTTCAGAGACCCTCGGTGTGCAATGCTATGGAGACTCTGCTTGTGCATAAGAACATAGCCGAAAAGTTCCTTCCTCGAATGGGGGATATCTATAAAGAGCATAACGTTGAGATCAGGGGATGCGAAATAACAAGGAGATATATCCCATTTGCAAAACCCGCAACGGAAGAAGATTGGTATGCAGAATACCTTGATTTAATATTAGCAGTAAAAGTTGTAAACTCTATAGATGAAGCAATAGAGCACATAAGAAAATACGGATCATCTCATACTGAATCAATAGTAACAGAAAACTATGAAAATGCAATGCGGTTTATAAAAGAAGTTGATTCATCTTCTGTTATGGTAAATGTCTCAACAAGATTCTCAGATGGATACGAATATGGTCTTGGTGCAGAGGTTGGAATATCTACAACAAAAATTCACGCATACGGGCCAATGGGACTTGAAGGTTTAACAACTTTAAAATGGATTGTTCTTGGAAATGGACAGATAAGAGAGTGATTTCTCCAAGATTCCCCGTATGGAAGTAATTTTTCTGAAGTTTCACATCATTTTCTCTCTTAAGATCGGATGGGATTTTCTTTTGATGATATTCTGAGTTTAGCAAAAGAAAAACATCTTAAGGAGAAGCATCAAAATATAGTTAACGAAAGAGATAAATGGTGAAAATGGAGTATAATAAAAGATATGGATTCTGGAGATTAGTATTATGTCAGGGGGGATTTCAGATGTGAAGAAGGTAATAATAGTCGAATCTCCAACAAAGGCTAGAAAGATTGCAGGATTTTTTCAAGGAACTTCACAAGTTCTTGCTACTTTTGGGCATATAAGAGATCTACCAAAAGATAGGATGGGATTTTCTTTTGATGATATTCTGAGTTTAACAAAAGGAGAGCATCTTGAGGAGAAGTTCAATTGGGTTTTGTTGAAAAGAAGAGTTGTCAGTTATATAAAAAAGCATATTGATAAGTTAGGCAGTGGCAGTCAAATATTAATAGCTACTGATCCTGACAGGGAGGGTGAAGCTATTGCTTGGCATATAGCAAAGGTTCTTAACATAAAGAATCCGTCCAGGATTGTGTTTTATGAAGTGACGAAAAAGGCGATTGAGGATGCTATAAAGAATCCACGGAAGATCGATATGAATTTAGTTTATGCACAGATTACAAGGAGGATTCTTGACAGAGTTGTGGGGTATACTATTTCGCCTATATTTTGGAGAGTTCGAAAGAACTCCTCAGCTGGTAGGGTTCAATCAGCTGCCCTACACCTTATAGTTAATCGTTGGAAAGAGATAAGAGACTTTGTAAAGAAAGCTTATTATGTTATCTTTACAGATTTTGGACAGTGCCAGGCGTTTCTATATGAGCGATACAAAGATGAAGAGGGGAATTTCAGGATTAGGGTTAAACATTTTATTGATGAAGAGGAAGTGAAGGCTATTGTATCAAAGATAAAAGAGTTAGAAGTCACAAAGTGCCAAGAGATGATTGAGACTCGCTCTCCGTTGCCCCCGTATATAACATCTTCTCTTCTTCAAGATGCAAAGAATATTTTGGGATTCTCATCCGACTTTACTATGAAGCTTGCACAAAGCCTTTTTGAAAATGGTTTCATAACATATCATAGGACTGATTCTTTTGAGATATCAGGAGAAGGCTTCAGAATTGCTCAGGAATTTCTTAAAGATTTTGAAGATATAGCTCAGGTTGGGAGGAAGTGGAAGGCAAGGGTGCGAAATGCTCAAGAAGCACACGAAGCAATAAGACTTACAGGGCAGGGGCTAAACTATTTCAGCAAACTCTACAAAGACTATGACTTAGCAGGAATAAAGAAAGCGAAGATATCACCACATTCGAAACTTCTTTTCCTTATAGGACTCAGATTTTTTTCATCACAGTGTAAGAATGCTGTCTACGATGCTTTGGAGATAAACTTTAGCTCCCCAACTCTGAAGCCCGAGTATTTCTTCAGACTCAAAGTTAAAAAGTTAAAGTTCCCAGGATTTATGAAAATCTGGAAAATGCAAGATGAGAAAGATGAAGAAGAGCTAGAAGGGGCTCATTTATATGATTTTGCCTATGAAATTGCAAAACAGGGTAAAATAGCAGTATCGCCCGGGAGAACTCCAAGTGTATCCTATAAAAAGGAATATACATCACCTCCTCCGCTCTACACCGAAGCAACCTTGATAAAAACTCTTGAGAAACTCGGGATAGGAAGACCATCGACTTATTCTGTGATCATAAAGAGCCTTAAATCTCGAGGATATATAATGGAAGAGAAAGGAAAGATTATCCCAACACCAGATGGGATATGGCAGGATGAAATTTTGGAGAAAACTTTCCAGAAGATAATATCTCCACTTTTTACAGCAACAATGGAGGAGATTTTAGATAAAATATCAAGGGGAGAAGTTGATTGGATGTCTGAACTTTCGAATATGGTAAGATCGTATCTTGATGATTTTGAAAAATTCAAGAGTAAATTTGCCAGTCAGGTTCAGGAATCTGAATTTTTACCGGCTAGCTCTGGGAAAAGATCGGCTAAAAGTAGTAAAAAATAATACATCGGTTAGCCGTTTTTTATATACTCTTGTTATTCTTATATGCTCTTGAAAAATTTAGGATGCTTAAGTTTAGCAGGTAAGTAAATGGAAATATTGAGAATTGTTGTGTAGATCCTTTATAAATTTGTTCTGACTCCAAAGTTAATTCTAGGTTCGCCTTTTTGAGTGAAGCTATAGATTCCGCTAATGTATATTTCCGAACAGATTTCTGGCAAATTATATTTTATCATAGCTGAAAACTGTATAGGCATAAAGATATATGATATATAAGATAAAGAAATTTGTGGAGCACTTGAGAATAAAGTCAAATCAGCAGATACGAAGTATTCCACTTTCCTACTCTGAAAGGCAGTCGATTTTGTATCTTTGAAAAACAAAAAAGTATCCGCCGAATTTGTTGCCAAAAGATTAAAAGAGATCAGAAATCTTAGATTTGATATCGAAATATTAGAAAAAAATGATTGTCTCCCTAAAAAATTTTCGCTAAAGTACAGAAAACTTGTTTCTCCAGAAAAATTTCGTGGAAGGTAGTTTATTGAGAGTAGAAAAAGAGGAGTTATTCTGTTTTTTGAGTAGAGTAATCCGTTGGATATGGAAAGTGTAGAGAGAGCAAAAAGCGGAAGCGGAAAAGAAAGTCCAGCTTCTGGAACTAAGGATAGATTCGGAAATAAGCTACTCCCCCCAATGTGCAAATTGAAGGAATCTATCCACCACTCATATGCAAGTGATAGAAAACTGGGACTTATAAATATTTCTTCATATAGGTATTCATATAGCCTTGGAGGATGAAATATTGTGCTTCGGTCAAATATTGTATGTTGCGTGGATGAGTATAATTTTTGTGGTTGTTCAGATAGCCTTCCAAGCAGTCTTAATCCTTTGTAAGACAAATCAGCTTTTGTAAATGGATAAATTTTAAGCTCGGGTAGGTGAGAGAGTATCCCGGTTGAGACAGTGATATTATTGGTTTGGATATTTGCTGAGTTTTCTGAAAACAAATTGTAATAAGTGAGATGATCTGAGAAAATATTTGTTTTATTTGTAAAAGAAAATTTAATATTTTGAGATTTTAGAAGATAGATATTTATCTCATTTCCGTAGAAAGAAAATGGAAGTCCTGCAATTTGAACATTCGCAGGGAAAGTTGACAAAAATTGCGAAGTTGTAAGAAAGGTCTTTATTCCAATGTGATATGAATTCCCAGATAGTAGAGTATCTCCTGAAAGTGAAAAAAGAGAGGGAGAATTAAATATCAATTCACTGTCAAATTTCTGGATATCTGTACTTTTTCTTTCATACTCAGTTTTTATTCCACCGAAAATCAGATTTTTTCTCCAGAAGTATAAAGAAGATAATGTTAGGTCTATATTTGGAAGTCCAAAGTAGGAGAAGGGTATAAAAAACTCTCCACCAGCTATTAATCCGTGTTTTTTTGATAACGATAAGTTTGGGTTTGAAAATCCTGGGCTTTTGCCATAAAGATCAAGTTTTTTAGGAAGAAAGGGCACTTTAAAAGCTAAGGTTTCCTTACCAAGGATTCTGACGCTTCCATTTGTGAGTTTTATTTTCTCATCCTTGTCAGAGAAGGATAGGCTTTGTAAAAATACTCCCGTTTGAGGGCATTTAAGTCCGCAGAGAGACAGGCATATATTCCTGAGCTCAAAATCTGGATTCTTGAAAATAAAAGCTTCGGCTGTGAAATTGTGTGAGGATAAGTTCCCTGTTATGTTTTCTCCGTGATATAAAGCCTTCTGTATGTGGACGCTGAAAGTTTCAAATTTGAATATTTTAGTGATGTATTGTATTGTTGCCCTTTCGCAGAAGATTTCGAATTGGTGGGTATATAATGTTGAGCTTTCAAGGTAGATTGTTTGATTAAGTAAAAGGACTCCGAGAATTATCACTTTGGTGTACCTTCTGCGGCTACTATTTTTGAGGTTGCTACCTGTTCATTGTTGGCAAAGGCTTTGCAATCAAAAAACCAGATTTTTGCCTTTTTACTTTCGAGTATGCACTCGAGGATGATTTCTGCTGGGGGGATAATAGGCTTTTTAAATCTTGCTTCCCTTATGCCTGCAAGGTACATCGGTTTTCCTTTGGATTCTGGATACAAAGTTGCAGCGAGTATCCCGCATGTTTGTGCCATAGCTTCTATTATGATGACGCCCGGGACTATGGGATTTTTTGGAAAATGATGCTCATACCAAAAATCCTTTTCCGATGTTCTTTTGAGAGCTATTATTTTCTTTTGGTCTTGATTTATTTGTAGCACTTCATCAACGAATAGGAATCCTTCGCCGTGAGGTAGTATTTCCTTTATTTTTATTTTGTTCATTTTTTAAATTTAGGATTTGCTTTTTGTTTATTGATGTAATTTTTATTTTTTGATATTTTTGATTTTTAGTTTTGGGGAATTTTGTTTTTTATATTTATTTTAGTTTGATGCGGGCGTAGTTCAATGGTTAGAACACCAGCCTTCCAAGCTGGGGGTTGCGGGTTCGAGTCCCGTCGCCCGCTCTTTTGCCCATGTAGCTCAGAGGTAGAGCGCCTCCTTGGTAAGGAGGAGGGCAGGGGTTCAAGTCCCCTCATGGGCTCCAAGATTTAGGTGTTGAAAAACTTCTTCGCACGTATAGTTAGAGCTCCCGGAGATTTGGCTATTGATCTTGGTACTGCTAATACATTAGTTTGGCACTCAAAAAAGGGGCTTGTCATAAATGAACCTTCTGTTGTTGCGGTGATGACAGTCAAGGGGGTCAAGAGAGTTATAGCTGTTGGAAATGAAGCCAAAAGAATGCTTGGCAGAACCCCAGAAGATATAAAGGTAATAAGACCTCTCCGGGATGGTGTTATAGCAGATTTTGATGTTGCTGAGGTTATGCTCTCTTATTTTATAAAGAAGGCGTTAGATGGGGGGGGAAGATTTCTAAAACCACGGGTGGTGATAGGAGTTCCATCAATTATAACCCCTGTTGAAAGAAGGGCAGTAATTGAAGCTGCAGAACTTGCAGGAGCTGCTGAAGTTTTCCTCATAGATGAACCTATGGCTGCCGCGATAGGCGCTGGCCTCCCAGTAGATCAGCCCGTCGGCAGTATGATAGTTGATATCGGTGGTGGAACTACTGAGGTCGCAGTTATATCTATGTCAGGAATCGTTTGCTCAACATCCTTAAAGACTGCAGGCGATGAATTCGATGAAGCAATACAATACTACGTCAGAAGAAAATATGGTCTTGTAATCGGAGAAAAAACAGCTGAGCAGATAAAAATCTCTATAGGCGCAGCTATGGAATTGGAACCAGAACTCAGTATGGAAGTGTTCGGTAGAGATGTCATAACCGGTATACCAAGGAGCGTAACAATTACGCAAAGAGATGTCGTGGAGGCCTGTCAAGAGCACGTTTCAGCAATAGTTGCCGCAATAAGATCAACTCTGGAGAAAACACCACCTGAACTTTCCTCAGATATATACACAAGAGGAATTTATTTCTCCGGAGGAGGATCCCTTCTTCGTGGCTTAGATAAAGTTGTTGAAAAAGATACCGGTATAAAAACCATCGTTGTTCAAGATGCTCTGCTTGGAGTGGTAAAAGGTTGTGCTAAAGTACTCGAAGACATTGAACTTCTTGCAAGAATAAATTCAGCCTCAAGATGATTCTCAACAGATTCTTCATCTCCGTGCTATTCATAGTCATATTGATTGTGCTCGATAAATTGAATGTTCAGTTCAGAATCCCAGGTTTTTCGTATATTCAGAACCTTTACCTTTATGAAAAGGATATATGCAAAGTTGATGCCATCGAAGAAGTTAACAAAATAGCCAAATCCCTGGAAGAGACACTTAATTTTCAATACGAAAGATTCAGCTCATCTTTGACCCATACTATATCAGCTCTTGATAGTGTTCGGATGAATGAAGTAAGATACAAAATTGTCATAGGTAAAGTTACATCGGTACTTCAGGATGTCTTTCCAGAACAGATGTTTGTTGATGTTGGGAAACTCCATGGAGTCAAAAAGTATTCACTTGTTATAAAAGATGGATTCATATTTGGTAGGGTAGTCGAAGTTTGGGATAAGTCAAGCAAAATTTTGACCGTTTTTTCAGATGATTTTTACATAGATGCTGTGTTGCCAGGAGGAAGTAGGGCTATTCTAAGGGGAGGATACGACGGAAACTTGAAGATATTTTTAAGCCTATCGGAAATCGAAGTATTCCAGGATGGGTTGACCGTATTTTCTGCCGGAGATAAATATAGTTCGCCACCGGGACTAAAGGTGGGATTTGTTGGTGAAGGTGGTATAGTAAAATCACCCGTAAATTTAAATGATCTTGTTTTTGTTGCTATTCTGTCGCCAGAAAATTAGATAGCTTTTATGAGAAAACTAGCGGACGAGATAAGTATAGAGAAACTTTCTGTAGTCTCAATATTTGTATTTTTGATCTTTTTCCCATATTCTCTCTATGGTTATTTAGCGTTTTTCCCAGATATATCTTGCGTTCTTTTGGGATATTGGCTAGCATCAAATGGGAGCAGGATTTATGGCATTATAATAATAGGAGGAGTTATAGCTATTCTGAGATATGTATTCGGTGGGGATGTTATCGTTTCTATATCTTTTGTAGTTGTGAGTTTTATTGTTTCGCTTCTGAGCTCTTATCTTGGCGGGATTCCTGCTAACATATATTCAGTTTTAGTCATAACTTTGCTGGGGCTTATCCCATCGGTCGTCTTCAGAGGGCTTATCTCGGATATTTTTATATCATTTGAACTTCAGAAATTTCTGAAATTTTCAATTTATGTATTTTTAAAAATTGGTTCGACACTAATTTTTGTACTTGTCATTTACCCAATTGTTTATCAGCCTAAGTTAAAATTCCCGATTTTTATAAGGTAGAGTTAATTCTTAGAGATACTTAGGTAGGTACACAAGGATGCCCGGAACAGACAGATTTCTATACAGCTTGTGTGATTACTTTATGTGGCATTACTTTATGTGTGGTGTTCTTGCCAGAGAAAAAGCTATGACTTTTTTACAGCCTCCTTCATTTTTAAGTATGTTAGCGCATGACGATAAAGTTGCTCCTGTTGTAGCTATATCATCAACAAGTAAGATTATTTTTCCTGCTACGGTATCTTTAGCTTTTTTGCTAAGCTTAAAAGCATCTGAAGGATTCCTGAGTCTCTCTTCTATGCTTAGTTCAAGTTGTGAAGGTTTTTCCTTAACTTTCTCAAGGGCATAGACTATTGGCTTAGAATATAGCTTAGAAATAAGTGTAGCTATAGAGTATGAAGGATTATACCCACGTGAAATAAATTTTCTTATATGCGATGGGATGGGAACTATAGTGTCAAATTCATACTGAGATAGAATTTCTTTTATATCTTCAATGAAGTTATGTATCAGGAGGTATTTCCCATTGAACTTTATAAATTTCATAATTTCTGCCCCTATCCCATCATACAAAAATATTGAGATAAGCTTATCGAATTTCGGATTGAGTTGTCTACAATCCTGACACTGTACCTCCTCTTCTGTAATGGGGAGAGAGCAAATTTCGCATTTACGTATTTGCCTTAGAAATATTATTTCTCTAAAGCACAAGTTACACAAAAAAGATCTTCCTTCAGATTGCAGTTGCCCACAAATAATGCAGGTTGGAGGAAATACAAGAGATTCAATAGATCCACATATCTTAGATAGCCATTTTATCATATTACAAAGTTTTCATAGTATTTAGGATAGTGATATAATCATTTGCACTATGATTAAATTGTAAATGATATGGATAAAACGGAGTTAACAAACAGAATTAAGGCGAAGAATATCATTGCTTTGTTTATTATTGTGATTTTATCTTTTGCATCGTGTATAGAGATACATGCCCGTTTTAAGCTTAATTCTGATGGTTCTGGAAGGGGAAAAATAGAGTATGTTGTAGCAAAGGGAATATATTCTGCGCCAGATGATGCTCAGCTTGCCATAAACGAAGATAAAATCGCTGAAACCGTAGCTAAAAAGGATGGAGTAAGAGTGATAAGATCTGGAAGTAATTATGAGAATGAAAATATGGTGAGAGTCTGGGTCGACTTTGAATTTGATGATATATCTAAACTTTCTGACGCATTTTTGCATTACAGACTTGAAAATATTGGAGATAAAAAGAAAGAGTTGAGGATAAGATACATATTAAAAGGTGAATTACATAAAAGAGAAATGCTGAAATCTATGTTTAAGGAACTTGTTTCAGATATTGAAATTGAGCTCCCAGGAAAGATAATCGCTACGAATGGCAAGATTCTATCTAGCAATAGAGTCAGGTGGGAAATCCCAGCAATGGAGGTAGTTGGTAGAGATGTCTCAGAAGATTTGGTTGTACAATTTGAAATTGACGGCAAAAAAAGTATCATTCAGAGAATAAAAGAAAAGTTTAAAAAATAATGTTAGTATATTACATAAACATACATGTATATGTATGAATATAGATTCATGAATTATGAATTTCATTTGTTGATATAGATTTTGTGAATCATAAATTTCATTTTTATGAACCTAACTTTTTAGCCTATCCGCAATGGTACCTATTGCGATATTTATACTGAGTTTTAATCTTACGAAAGATTGGTATGTGATTGAAACAACTCACTTTAATGTCTATTACTATAGTGAAGTTTCTGATTTTGCTTTAAGGGCTGTAAATTTTCTTGAGATAGAGGTCTATCCGAAGGTGACACAAATTCTTGATATGCCCTTGGATAGGAAAGTTTCTGTGGTCATTGCAGATATAGATGACGTGGGAAACGGATTTGCACTTGAGATTTTTGATCAGATTTTTGTTGCTACTGCTGACATATATTTTATATCATTGCGTGGCAGGCACCCTTGGCTTGAAGATGTATTAACTCATGAATTTACTCATATTGTAGCTCTCAGGAAGGTGAGAAAAACTCCCTACAGCATTCCAGCTTTCGGAATCTCCGCTGGTATTTTTTGCATTTTGGAACCGCTCTGTAAAATTTCTGGAAACCTCAGAGGAAAATCAACTCTTATGGGGGGTATTATTTCTGCGTACATACCTTACTCAGAGCCAGCTTACTTTACAGAAGGTATCGCTCAGCTTGTCACAGCAGAACTCGGTTACGATTCTTTAGATTCATATAGGAATATGATGATAAGATCATTATTTTACCATAATAAACTTTATCCGCTTAAGGAGCTCGGGAATTTTTATTCTAAAACTGCGTGGGAGGGTGAGATAGTTTATAACCATGGTTTCTCTTTCCTTACATTCATAAAAGAAAAATATGGCTGGGAGGCGATAAGAAAAGCAATTGTGCATGCATCAGGAATGTTGACCTTCTCATATGAATCCTCCTTTGAATATGCAACAGGTAAAACTCTTGAAGATCTTGAAAAGGAATGGAAAGAATGGCTACTGCAGAAATATTCAGAGCAGATAAAAAAGTATGAGGAAGGAAGAGAAAATGGAATGGTTGGTAGAGTTGTCCCACTTGAAAGGCAAACGGTCGGACTATACAAACCCAATATCTATTGGGTATCACAACCAAGGTTGTTCAAAGACGGATTTTTGGTTATTCAGGATGGAACTTTGATGTACTATCCTTCTTTATCCACATCTTCACCACAGAAATTGGGAGGGGTCCAAAGTTATTCTGTAAGTGGTACATACATAGCTTTTTCCTATCGTAAGTCAATGAAGAAATTCCTGCTTTGGGGGCAAATTCCTCAGGAGTATCTTCAGCTTGCGGTCGGATACTTGGTGGAGGAAGAAAAGGATGGAAAACACTTGCTTGCAATAAAAGATAAAAAGGATGTTGCACTTCGAGCTTCTTTTCCCGCATTCTCTCCAGATCTTTCAAAGATCGTATACGTCAAAACAGAACTTGACTCTCGCAATATATTCATATATGATATGAAAGAAAATAAAGAGGAAAGATTGACAGATTTCAAAGGTGGAAAGCAATTTATGTTCCCTTCATTTTCAATGGACGGAAAATATGTAGTAGCAGCTTACTTTGATGGTGTGAAACAAGACATAGTTCTGATAGATTCTCAAAAAAGGAACATAGATTCCGAAAGTGAGCTCACATTCATAACTTATGATATAGCAGAAGATAGAGATCCTATGTTTATTTCAGAAAGCCAGATACTATTTTCTTCAGATTCCGACGGAGTCTTTAATCTATATATCTATGATTTGGAGACCGGAGGGCTTTTTAAGATAACTGAAGAGCTTTCCGGAGCTATATTCCCACATTTTAGCAATGGAAAAATTCTTTATGTTTCATTTGAACCAGAAGGTTTTAGAGTAAAGGAGCTTACTATTGCTGATCTCCAGCCTAAAGGAGAAAGTGCAGATTACAAAAACGGTAAGATTCCGAATATTCTCAGAAGTGTTCAGCTTGCAAGCTATCAGAAAACCAATAGTGTGCAGGATGAAAAAGGTTATTATTTCAAAGTCAGTTCACCAAGAAGAGCAAGAGCTTTGGAATTGACAAGTCCGATATTCTTCCCTGAAGTGGGGGTTCCTCTGATTCCTCTACTTACTCAATCATCTTCTAATTTTTTCCTACCGTTAGATCTTATAGGAGTTACAGTTGAAGGGGTTACCTTTGATAGGCTCGGAAGGTTTGAGCTTGGAGGTCGGGGCTTTATCGGTTTGCAGGGCTCAGCCTATATACAAACTAACATATCTTCATTTCACTTTGAGAATTTTATTCCTACCCTGAATCTTGGGGCATCCCGCTATAGGGTCATCCCAGTAGGTGAAACAACTGAATTTTCAGTATCGCAAGCAAGGATGTTTTATTCACTTTTTGGGGCAGGATGTGTTGTTATTCCTGTAATCTATGGAAGCCCAGGCAGAAGCCTTAATCTGTTCATAAGGGGTGGAGGAGAGATAAATTCAGTTTCAGTTAAGATTGGGGGTTTTACATTTATTCCATTTTCTCAATCTCTTTTGGCGAAATCCGCTCGCATATTGCCGGCTGGCTATGGAATAATGTCCTTTAAAGCACCTATTGGAACTGTCAGCATGGGAGCACTCATTGGTGGAACTTTGTTTTATACAGCTATTGACGAATCTATTGAACAATTTAGAGAATCATTGAAAGTTACTCAAGATCGTTATTCCGCTCCACAAGTTTTCGGAAAGGTTATGTTATCTTATACTCTACCGGTCGGATACGATAAATCAGCCGGATTAGCTACTTACATCAATGGAGGATATACGTTCAGAGATGTGGATACCTTTGATGAATTCAGGGATGCCTATCTTGGGTATCTTCAGGTTTTTTTCGGAGAGATATTTTTAGAGGGAGGGGCTTTACTCCTACTTGATTTGTGGTCAGGTTATCTGCCACTTTTCAGAACTGCTGCTCTCCATAAGGTATCTCTTTTCAGTCTTTTTAATTCTTTTAGGTTTGCTCAAAGGGAGGAAAAATTTTGGAGGGGTCTTTGCGATCAGGGCGGGTTTTGGTGTTCTCTATCTTTGGGAACTCAATTTTTTGCTTCTGTATTCTATAGATACAATTTATCAATTTACGTTGTTGGCTCGCGCGGATTTCAGGATCCTTTGAAAGCTCCTTTTAGACTTTATTTGGGCATTGGTATAGGTTTCTGATAACAGCAGTTTAGGTATGAAGTTTTTAGTTTTTGGAGCTGGAGCAGTAGGTTCCGCAATTGGATCAAGATTGGCTCTGGCAGGAAGTGACGTCCATCTTGTGGGAAGAAAAGAACATATAGATAAAATAGCAAAAGAAGGATTAATAGTCAAGGGAATTTGGGGAGAAAATGTGATCAAAAATTTTAAACTTTCTTACTCTCCTCCTGAAGGAGAGTTTTTTGATGTGGTTTTGATAACAGTTAAAACATTCTCAACGGAGTCTGCAGGTAAGATGTTGAAGCAAGCTGGGATCAAAGCCAGAGCGTTTATATCGGTTCAGAATGGACTAGGGAACTATGAGATTCTTTCTCTTTATATTTCTCCTGTTATTTCCTCCCGGGTAATATTTGGTGTTGTTTTTGAAAAATACGGCGAGATAGAAGTCACAGTTTGGGGAGGTCCAATTCTTTTTGGTTTCTGGAATCCTCTTGATAAGTCCGAGGAACTCAAAAGATTTCTCTCAGAAGTTGCTGATGTGTTCTGCAATGCAGGACTTGACTCAAAGTATGTCGATGATATAAGGACTCCGATCTGGGAGAAAGTGATTTATAACTCTGCTCTGAACCCTCTTAGTGTCATTCTTGGATCAACTTATGGTGAGATAGTGGACAATGAATTTTCTTTGGAGATAGCAAAGGAAGTGATTTTTGAAGGGGTTGAGATTGCAAGACTTGAGGGAGCTAAGCTTGAAGACGGGGAGACATTTTTCAAGAAATTTCTGTACGAACTCATTCCTCCTACTCGAGAGCATACCTCAAGTATGATACAAGATATAAAAAGGCGTGGTAGAACTGAGATAGATTCTTTGTGCGGAGCTATTGTAAAATATGGCTTGAAACATAACAAATTTCCAAAATTTAATTATACTTTGTGGAAGTTGATAAAAGCTATTGAGATAAACAAGTTGAAAAAACGCAATACAGAATTCTAAGTTGATTCTATTGAGATGTTTCTTTAACTTTTGTAGCGAACTACTCATAGTTCGTGTATGCAATTAGCTGAGGTTTAATGGAAGTTCTGTAAGATTTTCTTCCCGGCGAATTCTGTTTTGTATTTGCTTTCGATATAGATAAGCCTGTTGTATTTAGCTATCCTTTCCGAACGGGAGAGTGAGCCAGTTTTTATTTGTCCTGAATTTACAGCTACTGCTAGATCAGCTATGAATGTATCTTCTGTGTCGCCGGATCTATGAGATATTATTGTTTTGTAGCCAGAAAATTTAGCCATGTTTATAACTTCAATAGTTTCAGTAAGAGTTCCGATTTGATTTAGTTTAACAAGAATGGCGTTTGCTATCCCTTTCTTTATCCCTTGTGAGAAGATCTTTGGATTTGTGGTGAAGATGTCATCTCCAACAATCTGAATATTTTTCTCTCGCAGGATCTTGGTCAGTTTTTCCCATCCTTCCCAATCAGATTCAGATAGTGGATCCTCTACTGAGATTATGGGATATTCCTGAATAAGTTTTACAATGTAATCAATCATTTCATCGGAGTCAAGTTCTTTTCCTTCTTTTTTGAGTTGATAGGTTTTTTTAATCTCGTCATAAAATGAGGATGAAGCTAGATCGATAGCGAAGAATACCTCATCTCCGAGTTTGTATCCTGCTTTTTCTGTTGCTTTTGATATTATTTCAAGGGCTTGTTTGTTATCCTTGAGGGGTAGGGCGAAGCCTCCCTCGTCTCCAACTCCTATAGGCCATCCTTTCTCCTGAGCCAGGCTTTTTATTTTGTGGAAGATCTCAGATGCACATCTTATTGCATCCGAAAATGATCTAAAACCTACCGGGACAATCATATACTCCTGAAAGTCAATGTTCCAACCGGCGTGTTCTCCTCCGTTTATCACGTTGCAAAGAGGAACTGGGAGTATGTATCCTGACTTCCCGCCGAGGTATTCAAAAAGCTCGATACCGAGGCAGTTTGCTCCTGCCTTTGCGCACGCTAATGAGACCCCCAGTATAGCATTAGCACCCAGTTTTGACTTATTTTCGGTTCCATCAAGCTCTATCAGGACAGTATCTATCTCACGCTGATGCGTAACATCCCTCCCTTCGATTGCTCTGGAGATTTTATCCACCACATTTTCTACAGCTTTTTTTACTCCTTTCCCATTATATCTTTTATCCCCATCTCGAAGCTCAACTGCTTCGTTTTTACCTTTTGAAGCCCCCGCAGGAACAATAGATATCCCCCTGATTCCTGATTCAGTCTCCACCTCCACAGCAATGGTGGGGTTACCTCTTGAGTCTAAAAATTCAAAAGCCCTTACCTTCTGTATCCTCCTGCTCATAGCAAAGATTTTATAACGCTTATGTGCAGTGACATAAACTACAAGAAGATAATACAAAATAAAAGGATCTCCTAAAAAGTCCGAAATGTTAGTGTAGTGTAGGGATTTTTGATAAAATTAAAGTGAGATTAAAATTTTCCGATTTTGCTATTTGTGAAATTGAGTTATGGTGTAGTGATATGAGTCGCATTGTACAGGTCGGATTGGCACAAGTGGGCATCTCTAACTTAAAATATATACAGAGATTCCAAAAAGAATCTGCTCGTAGACTTGTAGATACGCATGTTGTCCCTCTTACAAAATTGAATATAAGATCTAGTATGCTTAATAAAGGTAGAATGGTAGATAAAAGAATTTAATGATCTATAGAGATGCTTTTTATATTTACAAATTCAAGGATTCCATACCTTGAAAGTTCTCTTCCTACTCCTGATTTTTTTACTCCACCAAATGGTAATCTAGGATCACTTCTTAGGATTCTGTTTACTGCGATGTTTCCTGCTTCTATGTATTTTGCAATTTCCTTTGCTCTTTGTATATTTTTGGTAAAAATTGTCGCTCCAAGTCCGAAGTCAGATTTATTTGCTAGTTCTATTGCTTGATCATCTGTTTTGAATACTGAAATTGGCATTATGGGTGCAAATGTTTCTTCCTTAAAAACAGCTGAATTTATGTCTGCATCAACTATTATTGTAGGTTGCATAAAGAATCCTATATCACCTATTTTTCTACCTCCGTAGATAAGTTTTCCATTTGATTCTCTTATGATTCTGAAAGCATTTTCAAGAAGATCTCGGCGAGCAAGAGGTCCCAAATCAACATCATCTAATGGGTTGCCGATTTTTAGTTTTTCAACTTTTGATATGACTCCTTTCAAAAATTTATCGTATATCCTGTCACTTACAAAAAATCTTTTTGCTGCTATACATACTTGCCCGCAGTTTGTCATTCTTGATTTGATAGCTGTCTCGATTGCCAGGTTCAGATCGGCGTCTTCAAAGATTATGAATGGATCTGAACCTCCAAGTTCAAGGACGATGGGTTTTATGTTTTTTCCCGCTAGCTCTCCGACTGATTCTCCGGCTCTTACACTTCCTGTAAGAGATACTCCGTCTACTATGGGTATGATATGCTTTATATCTTCAACTTTCAAGAAAAGATTCAGGAGAATAGGCATATCGAGGTATCTATTAAATATTTTTTCCAGCGTTTTGGCGCATAGGAATGTATTTGGAGAGTGTTTTAGGGCTATCACATTGCCAGCTGCTATTGCTGGCACAGCGCATCTTATGACCTGCCAGAATGGGAAGTTCCAGGGCATTATAGCCAAGATAACCCCGAGAGGATCAAACTCTATGTAGCTTTCCTCAGCATCTGTTTTTACATACTCTGGTTTCAGAAATTCCGGTGATTTTTCTGCGAAATACTCGCAGGCAAAGGCGCATTTTTCAACCTCCGCTACCGCCTCTTTAAAAACTTTTCCCATCTCCTCTGTGATGAGTTTTGCGTAATCTTTGCAGTTTGATCGTAGATCTTGCCCTATCTTTCTGATTACTTCCACCCTTTCTTCAATAGGAGTTCTTCTCCATTTCAGAAAGCTTTCTTTAAGTTTTGATATTTTGCTAAGAGCTGATTCAATATTTTCGTAGTTGTGTTCAGCTATTATTTGTTCAGTTGCTGGATTTTGAGATATTGCTTTATTTTCCATATCAGGATATATCATTTCAGGATATATCATTTTTTATATTTTTTATATTTTAGATAAGATTTGTGTTGTGGGAAATCTTGGCGGGAAAGTTTGGCTTCATTGCGGGAAAGTTTGGCTTCATTTGGAATTAAGTTCTTTGCAATTTGTGTGCGTTACAAAGCCCAAATTTCCTGTTTTTTGAGCATTTTTATGTTTTGTGATAATACTTTTGTATGGTATGAAAATGAAAATCATTATCAAAATTAAAACACTCGCTTTCTTCATACTCAGTACTCTACCCGCTATCTCAGAATCAAGTGAGAATAAAGTGAAGCTCATCTATTCTCTCTCATCTTACATATATTCAAATTACCATACCGCAGTCAAGGATAATAAAGTGATATCAGAATTAGAATACGATGAAATGATAAGATTTTCTCAAGAAGTGTTTGAGCTAATGAAAACTTTAGAAAAGGGAAAATTTAAAAACTTTGATTCAGCATTGAAAGCAGCTGAACTTCTACACACAAAAGTGCTAGAGAAAGCAGAAGCAAAAGATGTAGAAGACCTTGCAAAAGAACTAATAAATTTCTCTATCGTAAATGGTGGATTAACTCTGACTCATCTCCCAGATTTCGCAGAAGGTGAAAAAATATATAAAGCAATGTGTCTGGTATGTCACGGTGAGCGGGGAGAAGGTGTAATGCAAGAAGGAGAAATGGTAGGTCATACTAATTTGTCGAAAGTCTCGCCAGCTCGTGTGTTTCTGACAACTATGTTCGGGATAGAAGGAACACCTATGAGGAGCTTTGACCTCCAAGATAAGCAAAGGTGGTCGCTTTCCTTTTACGTATCTGCTCTGAAGTATCTTAAAGAACATAAAGCAGAGCAGAAAGACAGCGAGACAAAAGCCAATGTGAAAATACAACAAATTCTTGACTCCATCCATATGAATAACGATGAACTTGAAAAAACTTACAGTGAGGATTTAGCTCAACAAATAAGAGAGTCTATTTTCAACATTGGACACGTTGAATTCCTTAAAAAGGCACTTGAAGAATCTTTTGAACTTGTGAAAAACTCAGAATTTGAAAAAGCGAGAGCTCTCCTTTCATCAGCATATATGATTTTTGAGGAGGTAGAACCTACCTTGAAAATAAGAAATGCTTCAGATGTAACCTTCGTAGAAATAGGAATACAGAAAATACTTCAGGAAATATCTAAACTAGAAGGTGCAATAGACCACAAGAATATTGGTGAGATTCAAAATATTACAGAGGTTGTTCTGAAAAGATTAGATAAACTGGAGTCTTCGGCAGGTAAGTACGGAAAAGATCTTTCTGCATTCATTGTTGTTTTCAGGGAGGGGGTTGAGGCAATTCTAATAATAGCTGCAATTTTGGGTGTCGTATCTGCAGTAAAGATCTCTCCGATTCCGGTCTATTCTGGGGGGGTTTTTGGTGTGGTGCTCGGGGTGGCCCTGTGGGAGCTGACAGGTAAGATAATGAAAATTAATCAGGAGGTTATGGAGGGCGTGGTCACTTTGCTTGCAGTTTTGGTTATAATATGGGTCAGTTTCTGGGTTCTGGAAAAGGTCAGAGTAGGGAGACTGGAGGCATTTATGAAGAAGGTCAGAACCGCAGCTTATGGAAAGAATTATGTTTGGTTGTTTTTAGTTTCGTTTTTAGCAACATCCAGAGAAGCTGGAGAGACGGTTCTATTTTTGAGAGCAATAGGAGGTGGAGAAGTAGGAATCGTGTTGGGCTTTTTTTCCTTGATATTTGTTGCTGTTGTGGTGTATTTTGCTAAACTTAAATTGCCTCTTAGATCATTCTTTTTGGGAACAAACATTCTTTTAAATGTCTTGGCAGTTGTTCTGATAGGTAAAGCTATAGAGGAGTTTCAGGAGGCTGGAATTATACCTATAACTTTTGTTGGCTTACCATTCCTTGGTGTATACACTACGCTACAGAAGTTTTTGCCACAGCTTACTTTGTTTCTTTTATTGTTCGGTGCTACTGCGGTAGGAGTTTTACATAACCTGAAAGCATCAAAAATGAGCTTAGAATCTAAACCTATCTAATTCAAACGTGGATTTTTTCAAGATGTGGAAATGATCTTAGAGGGGTCCGAGCTAAAAATCCCTCCGAGTTAAAAATCCATTCTGGAATCGCTTGCTTATAGTGACTGTTATTTTATCTTGTATTTTATCTTGAAATTTCCAATTATAAATCTATGAAGTACTATTTTCTTTATTATGAAGGTTGCGATAAATGGTTTTGGTAGGATTGGCAGGCTTATTTTCAGGATAGGGTTTGATGCAGGTCTTGATATAGTTGCAGTCAATGACGTGGTTCCAACTGAAGTTTGTGCACATCTACTAAAGTACGATTCTGTATTTGGAAGATACAGAAGGAAGGTTGAAGCCAAAAGTGGAGTGATGTTTGTTGATGGTAAGGAAGTTAAAGTTTTCTCCGAAAGTGACCCTGAGAAACTTCCGTGGAAAGATTTGGGTGTTGATATAGTTATTGAAGCTAGTGGTAAGTTTACCGAAAGAGATAAAGCAGAAAAGCATCTGAAAGCTGGGGCAGGAAAGGTAGTAATTACAGCTCCAGCGAAAAATCCAGATGTAACTATTGTGCTCGGAGCTAATGAAGATAAGTATAAATCTGATTACAGAATAATATCCAATGCATCCTGTACCACTAATTGTTTTGCTATGCTTGTCAAAGTTTTGCATGAAAGGTTTAAAATAGCTAAAGGTGAGTTGACCACTATTCATTCGTACACAAATGATCAGAGGGTACTGGATGCACCTCACAAAGATCTTCGGCGTGCCAGATCTGCAGCTACTAACATAATTCCTACTTCAACAGGTGCAGCAAAAGCCATATATGATATATTCCCGGATTTACGAGGAAAACTTACAGCTTTAGCAATAAGAGTTCCAACTCCCAATGTTTCTGCTTGTGATTTTACCTGCCTTGTTGAGAGATCCATCTCAAAAGAAGATGTGAATCTTGCATTCAAGGAATACTCAGAAACAAAGCTCAAAAGATACTTAGTTTATACAGAAGATGATATTGTATCTTCGGATATTATTGGAGAGCCAGCTTCATGTGTTTTCGATGCAAAACTCACCGACGTTGTAGATGGGAATTTGGTCAAGGTCGTAGGATGGTACGACAACGAATATGGTTACTCATGTCGTGTTGTGGATTTTGTCAAATACATCGCAGAAGTAGGAAAATAGGTAATACGTGTCCTGCAACGTGCCCTGCAATATGATGCGATATTGCTCTTGGGAGGAAAATTCATAGTAGCGGTTACATAGAGTTTGTATAGAACTACTTCAGGTAAAAATTTCCTATGGCATAGATTTTGCTATCACTTGTATGAGAGCTTTTCTGAAAGCTCTGGAAATTTCTTCATCTGCTCTGACCGCACAGCGAATAAGAATAAACACGATAGCGTCGAACCTTGCAAATATACATACTACAAGAACTGAGGAAGGTGGACCGTATGTAAGAAAAGAAGTTATCTTCAAAGCAAAGCCGGTTCAAGAGGAATTTTGGGTTGAAAAGAATATATTCCTAAGACCAGTAGTTTTTCATTTGCTTTACCTTCCAGATTTCATAAGAGAAAGAATAAAAGATAGGCTACTCCCTACTAAAATTCCGGTGGATTCAACGTTGGCTCAAGTTGAGGTTGAAGGAATTGTCGAGGATCCAAGACCTCCAATCTTGAAATACGAGCCAGGGCATCCGGATGCAGATCAGTACGGTTATGTGGCATACCCTAATGTAAATCCAGTTGAAGAGATGGTAAACCTTATATCTGCTCAGCGCGCTTTTGAAGCCAATGTTGCGGCTATAAACGCAACCCGGCAGATTTCAGATTTTGCACTAAATATAGGACGAAGAACTTAAATTTAAATTAAATAAAAATGGAAGTAAAAAAAATAGAGGAGTTAAATGAGATAATCAATTCAGTCTCAAGAAAGCTTAGCGAAGTACCTCAGGAGGACTTTTCAAAATTTTTGGATGATGCCGTACAGAAATATGAATCTGAAAATTCTGCAAAAACAATTATAAAACCTTTTGTTGATGGAATACAGCTGAGAAATATAATCTTTGAAACCGAGGATCAGGGGAAGTAGGAAAAGGGCAAGGTAGTTATTCAGGAGAATAGAGGCAGGCCGGATCTTCTTCAAATAGATCTTGGTATTTAGCATACGCTCGTGCCCTTGAACCACCACATATATCCTTAAATTCGCATATACCACATCTCCCCTTAAATCTTGCACCTCTTATGTCCCTCAGTATCCCATTATTGCGGTATATATCAACAATACTTTCTTCTCTTATATCACCTACCTTAAAAGGAAGAAACCCGCTTGGATAAACCTCCCCATTGTATGACACAAAAATTATACCCTTCCCATCCCGAGTTCCAAATGTTTGGGATTTCGGTTGAAACATAGGATCTCCTACAAGTCTTTTTAAGTTTTCTTTCAACTCTGTATAAAGCTTCCCGGGCTTGTACTTTTTGGGGATAAGTTCATTCTTTCTCCATATTACAATTCTTCTGAAAAAAGGTGCTTCTACCGTTCTTACTATAAATCCATAGTGTGATGCGTCGTATAAAAAATGCGATACATTTTCGTATTCAGGTGGAGTTATTTCTTCAGCTTTTGTGCCTCTTCCAGTTTTTATAAGGAAGAATACCTCCCATATTTTCACCTCGTAATCCTTGATTATTTTTACAATAGCAGGTAATTCTGTTACATTATATCTCATTACTGTTGTGTTTATCTGAACTTTTATACCTTCTTTTACCAGATCTGATATAGCTTTCAAAGTTTGTTCAAAGTGCCCTTCTATTCCTCTTATACTATCGTGAACTTTTTGTGTTCCACCATCAAGGCTTATAGATATTGTCTTGATCCCTAATCCTTTTATTGTTGTTATAGCTTCCTTATTAAGAAGTGGGGTTACAGATGGTGATAGACTTACTGTGATCCCGGATTTGGTGGCGTATTCAATAAGATCGTAAATATCTTTTCTTGTAAGTGGGTTCCCACCTGTTAGTATTAAGATAGGAAGAGGATTGCCAAATTCCCTTAAGTTGTCTATAAGGCTTTTTGCTTCGGAGGTAGTAAGTTCTCCGGGAAGGGGGCTAAGTATTGCTTCCGCCCTACAATGGATGCACTTGAGCTCACAAGCTCTCGTTACTTCCCAAAATACAAGTATCGGGTTTTTATCAAGATCAATTTTGTATTCAGTAGATTTATTCTCAGTAGATTTATTGATATCTCCACCGAGTCCTTCCATACCTTCCCACCCCCAACTTCTTTTATTATATGCGATTGTAGTAAGATTTATTTAAATATTTTGATTTACTAATTTCAATGCAAATGTAAAGGAATGATGAACCGGAGATTTTAAACATTCAACTCAAATGCGCAAACAGAATATGCCCAAGTCAGAACATTCTCAAGACTTTAGCCTGTGAAACTTGATCTTTTTGTATATGTAAAATTATATTATGGAGATTTTTGATGATTTTATAAAATATCTTGAATCCCAAAACTTTTCGCCAAACACTATAAAAGCATATAAAAGAGATATCAAGGATTTTCTGAAATTTTTGGACAAGATTCATAAAAAGGTCGAAGATGTGATACCTGAGGATATTGAGAATTTTGTGAAGCTAATTTTGAAAGAAGGAAAAGAGGATAGTACGATTGAGAGAAAGCTTGCATCTCTGAAGTCATTTTTTCGTTTTGCCGAGGACAAAAGATATATCAAGATGAATCCAGCTGAGCTCGTTCCTTTCAGGAAAAGAAAAAAGAGACTGCCAGATTCTCTCACTGAAGAAGAGATGAGCGAGATTCTTAAAGTTGAGAAAGAAAGAGATAAAACTATACTTTATGTTTTTTACGGATGTGGATTGAGAATTTCTGAGCTTGCTAATCTGAAGCTTTCTGATATCGATTCAGGCTTTGAATTTATAAGGGTTAGGGGCAAGGGGGGAAAATGGAGAGTTGTCCCGATTCCATCACAGACGAAAGTTCAGCTTCAAAGATATGTAAAAGAAAGACTGAAAAATCACAGTACAGTGTCAGAGTATGTTTTTCTCAATAGATTCGGGGGAAGGCTTTCGGAAAGATATATAAGAGAACTTGTGAGAAGATATGGAGCTATTAAAACTGGAAAAAGAGTTTGGCCTCACCTTCTACGACACACGTATGCCCAGCATCTTCTAAAGAACGGACTGGACATAAGAATAATTCAAGAACTTATGGGGCACTCATCAATAAATACAACACAAAAATATCTCAACGCTGAACTAGAGCATATTCTAGATGTGTACAGAAGATCACATCCTAGAGCTAAATAAAATTGAATCGTACCTGAAAGATACACTAATTAGATCAAGCCTGAAAGTGTATAGATGCAATATGAAGAAATAACATATCATTAAAAAATTATCTTAAGAAATCTTCTTCTATCGTTTTTATTATTTCTTTTGAGAAGTTTTGGGAAGTTGTGATATCTGATCGAATTCTTGCCTGCTGAGATTTTGTAAGTATGAACATCGCCTGTGGCTTTAAGACTCTCTGCTTTATAACTAATTCTCTAACTTTAATTTCTCTCTTCGGTTGTTTTTTAGATGCTTGCTGCGAGTAAGCGTAAGTGGTCCAGAATGCTGACACAAAGAAGCAGAAAATAAAAAGTATAAATCTTTTCAATAACTTTGGCATAGCACTAATTTAACAAACAGATGTATTTCTGATTATATTATAATCATATCGGATGAAATTTGGATAGAAAATGGAAAACTTCGGCGAGGCTATGAGACAAAGGGGGATTTCACTTAAAAATTTGATAAATGCTGCACTAAGTTATGCTGGAAAAGATAAAGCAAAGCTTAAAGCAATGTATGAATATTTGACTCGTGTTATTGAAATCAGGCTCGAGCAGGAGGTCCAGATGGATGAGGAGGAATTGAAGGTAGCGTCAGGGAGCAATCAGAAAAAAATCGAACTCAAGCTCGATGAGAGTGTGAGAGATTTTATCGCATTTGCGGAAAGCTCTGGCAGATCCGCAAGTGGACTTATATGCGAACTTATAGTTAAGAAGTTCGGAGTGAATTATGATATTATGGTAAGAAAACCAAAGAGCAAAAAGTACGGTAATACAATATCTTTTAAAATACCAAAAAAATTGTATCAGTATATTCTCATGCAAAATAGTAGCGATAAACCGTTCTGCAAAATAATAAGAAAAATAATTGAGGACTTCCTGAGGTCAGCTAAAAGTAAAGATAATATCCGTAATGAAATCAGAATATAAAAAGTGAAATCAGAATATAAAAGATGAATAATTAGGATATGGAAAATGAAAAGTTGATATGTGAAAGGGAGGTGAAAATCAACTTTCTTTGCTTGTAAGGAGAGGGAAGATAGCGGAATGAGTAGCAGGTCAAGGAGAATGAAGAATAGAAAAAATAAAGATAAAACTAAAGAGTTAGCCTATAAAATAAAAATCAGTGATGAGATAGATAAAAGAGGTTATATGTGTGGTACTATAGCAGAGATATCTCATTGTTTAAAAATTCCCCAGAAGAAGCTAAGAGATATTCTCAAAAAGAGTAGGTGGTTTATTCTTGATAAAATAAAGGGTGCAAGGAGAGGGTATTACATTATACGGAGGAGGGAATAGTAACTGGGGGTGCCCGTAGCTCAAAAGGATAGAGCGTCGGACTTCGAATCCGAAGGTTGCGGGTTCAACTCCCGCCGGGCACACTTTATCGTCACCCTTATCTTCTTGCTAAACTCCTGCAGTTCACTACACTTTACCCCCGTATACTTCGGAGTAATCTCTTCAGAACCAAACCAAGTCTTATACCAACTGCCAACAGAAGATGTACAAGAAAAAAAGAACTTTGTAGGCTTTGAGGCTGAACCTTTGGTGATTGAATCAGAAGAAATAGAAATAAAGCTCAAAACATTCAAAGTCTATCAGATATCCAAAGAAAAAAAGTATTTGAGAGATGTTCTGACAAAGCAAAATGATTTAGTTCTATATGGTTATCATCCATTCGCATCAGAGGGAAAATTCGGAGATCCAGAAATTTATAAAGATGCTGGGAAGATTGTCCTCAATATGTTTTTAATCTATCCAGTACAGTGCTTGTTTGATCTTGTTGCTCTGGGATTGCCTCTGTGGTGGCAGGGGGCATGTCCAACTTATCTTGTCTCTTTCTTGACTCTCCCAGTTGCGGTTGTAAAAAGTAAAGATCTAATATCGACTCAGGTAGAAACCTGGGTTTTAGAATCATCAGATCTTATTAAAGAAGATTATTCTGAACTTCTCTATAATGCCCCTTTGACACTTGAGATATCATTATTCAATCAGGTTGTATCATCTCATATTATCCCATTCGATGGAAAGATTTCACAAGACTATATGTCAAGAATAATCTCATCTGCTTGTATTTCCATCTTTAGTAATTTTTATAATGTAGGAGATACTGAAAATTTATCGAATGCAATTTTTAAGCTAAACACTATGTTTGGTCAAGAAGAAGATCAAGAGCATAATATATTTCAGCTAAGTTTGATATTTCCGCCTGAGATTTCAATAGATGGCTCATATTATCGAATATCGAATAACCCTCGCTATCGGGTATCAGCAAGATACCTTAAGAGGCTTTCTGTTTTAGTTAAAGAGAAGCTCTATCGGAGTGCAGATTTTTATTTCTTTCAGGGGATAGTCGCCAGTTTACAAAATTCCAGAGAGTCCGTTAAATTTTTCCTTGAATGTTTGAAGATTGACCAGAAGCACCCATTGTGTAATGCTTATATAGGTGACTTTTATCTATCTGAGGGGAATATTGAGAAAGGCCGGGAATTCGTGAATAGGGCATATGAATACTCTCAAGGCGACACGTTTGTGGTAAGGCTTAAAAATCAGTTTGTTGATCTTGAAAGTTCCATTGAGATTGTAGATAAGCTAGAGAAGATTTTGAAGAGCAGAAAACAAAAGATTGATGGTGGTGTAGTTGCTCTTGTTATGCAAGCAAGAAATAAAATGGAAAACATTGATAAAAAATACATAAAAGATTTAGAGAGAAGACTTGATGATATAAAGAGAATAATAAAGAAGGTTCAGGAGAAGCAGAATTATCGTGATATAAATTCTTACGAAGAGCTTGTTTACATAGGGGATTTTATCCTGTTAGATAAATATAATGTTGCCAAATTTGTGGAAAATCCTCTTGATTATAGTGGAAAGTATATGTGTATTGCTGGTGAGGTTATGCGACAACCTGAACTTAGAAACATTATTATTGATACATGGGTAATTGACAGCGACGGAGGGTTTGTCAAATTCCCCTGGCTAAATGTCAGAATCCACGTTGGCATAGTTAATTCAAGATTTGTTAGACTTTTTACCGGAGCAACAAAAAACATATTTTGTGGAAAACTTGAGGGCGTAAAAAAGGTTGATGGCACTCTGCTACCAAACCTTAAAGCGTTATTTGTAAAATAAATTGGAATTTATCAGAGATTATCGGAAGTTACTTAATATTTTCTCTATGTATGCAGCTTTACCTTTGATTTTCGCCGTATCTCTATCTGGTGAAGAAATTATGAAGAAAGTAGATTCACTTCCGGTCCCCAAGTCTTCAGAAAGTCATGTCAGAATGATAATAAAGAAAGGAGATGATATAAGGGAGAGGAAATTGATTGTTTATACGAAAAATGAAGGAGGGAAAAGATATAGTGCGACGAAGTTTCTGGAGCCAGCTGATGTAAGGGGAACTCAGTTCCTTCAGATTTCGAATGGAGAAACCTACCAATTTCTGTACCTCCCGTCGCTCAAGAAATCAAGAAGAATATCCGCATCTCAGAAATCTTCATCATTTATGGGAAGTGAGATTACTTATGAGGATATGGAAAGAAGAAAAGTAGATGACTATGAGCACAAGCTCCTGAGAGAAGATGATAATGTATATGTTGTAGAAACATACCCTAAAAAAAACATAGAAACGCAGTATTCAAAAGCTATCTCGTGGGTAGATAAGAAAGATTTCTCTGTGCTAAAAATTGAGCTATATGATAAAAATGGGAAGCTCCTTAAGATCATTGAGAATCAGAATTCATTGATCAAAGATAAGTATATTATCCCTACAAGGACCAAAGTTTTCAATGTTCAAAATCAGAATCAGACGGAAATGATCGTTGATAAACTTGAGGTGGATATTGATGTGCCGAATCGATATTTTTCAGAATCTGCATTGGGGACCTGGTAAAACCTTTGGTAAAGCTTTCTTTGTTTAAATTTTTGTAAATGCATTAAAGATTTAAAGATATATATAAAATATAAGCTATGAAAACTGTAGGGAAAATGTGTAAAGCATGCTCTGGAGAGTATCCGCCAATAACGTATAAAAACTATGAATTTCTTTCCCAGTTTCTCACAAGTAAAGGAATGATAAAGTCCGGGAAAGCAGCGAATCTGTGTAGGAAACATCATCATCGGCTTTCTATTAGCATAAAAAGAGCCAGAGTCTTGGGACTGTTGCCATTTACTACAATCAGTTACTCTATCCATCCTTCTGATCTTGTCAAGATCTTTGAACAGGATGAGGAATCGACTGCTCGAGGTGAGGAAGCCCCAAATATAGAAGGTGAGGAGGGTCAGGGTCAATGAAAGTATATCTCCTGACAGATATTGAAGGGCTTGGGGCTGAAGGGGAAGTTAAAGAAGTCTCAGATGGTTTTGCGAGAAACTTCCTTATAAGGAAAGGGTTAGCATCTGTTGCCTCGCCATCAATTGAAAAGCATATCAAAGACTTGGAAAAGGATAAGATCAAAAAAGAAGAAAGATTGCTTAAATTTGCAGAAAAAGAAGCTGCTGAGCTCAATGGAAAAGCCTTTGAATTTTATGAACATTCCCGTGATAGTGGAGAGATATACGGTTCTGTAAGAAAAGAGCAGATAGAGGAGAAAATAATCTCAGCAATAAATCCAAAGTCAAGATTTGAGGTAAAGCTTGTGGAGCCTATAAAAAACTTAGGCGAACACAGTGTAGAGGTTATCTTTATGGGAAAGTTCAAATCAATAGTAAAAATTGTTGTAAAACCACTGGAGCAGAAAACAAAAAAGAACAAATGATAGTCTCTCCGAGCTTCGGTGACCCCTCAAGGATTGCCGGGCAATTATTTTCTTTGCTTGACAAAAACAACCTCAAAATCTTTATTGTTGAATGTTCCACAGGAGGCTTTATTTCAAGCCTCATAGTGAAAAACAAGGGAGCTTCAAGAGTATTTGAAGGGGGAATCATCCCATATTCGTACGAGATGAAAAAATACTTTGGCGGAGATCTCAGTGATGGAGCTGTTTCGGAAAGTTTTTTGAAATCTATTATGCTCAAGTGGGTAAATAATTCCAATATCGTTATCGGAGAAAGTTCAATACTTGGTCCTGCAGGGGGGACTACCTCAAAGCCTGTTGGGTTGTCTTTTGTTGGGGTTGCGTCAAAAATAGGAGTTTATACTTTTGTAAATTTGTTCACAGGCATGAGAGAGGAAATTCTTAGAAAAGTGGCTAGTTCAGCATTATTTTTTGCTATAAATCATCTGAAGGGAATGAATTTGAAAAGAAAAAGAGTTTCTTCTGTTTTTGTGCAGAAAAGAGATGGAAAAGTTCTTGTTCTCAGGCGTAGTATGAAAGTCGGTAGTTACCGGGGAAGATGGGGAGTGGTTTCCGGTCATATTGAGCAGGGGCTAGATCCTTATTCTACTGCATACAAGGAGCTTGGTGAAGAGGTGGGAATAAGTAAAGGGGATATAAAGAACCTCATTTCAGCTTCTCCTTTTGAGGTCTCAGATGAAAATCTGGGGGTAGTGTGGGAGATCTATCCTTTTAGGGCTGAGGTGGAAGATGTTGAAGTAAAAATAGATTGGGAGCATACTGACTTCAGATGGATAAACCCTGAGGATATAACAAAGCTCAGAACAGCTCCGTTTTTATATGAAGGGTATCTTAAAACTGTTTTTGCTCCTATTCGTTAGAGAATCTAATTAGAAATTCAAGTTCGGTTGGGGGTGCTGGGAAAGGAGAAGAACCTTTCAGAGCCTTCATAACGAAAAGATCAAAATTTCTATCCCCGGACGTCTCTATAACTTTGGCATCCGTTATATTTCCTTTGTCATCTATTTTTACATATACTGTTGTTATTAGCCTTCTGGATTTCATAGATGGAGGAATCTCGAAATTCTTCTGGACTATTTCCTGAACAAGTTTTGCATATAGCAACTTTATATCCTCTTTTAGTCTAGGTGATTCGGTCCCGTTACTATCTTCGAGATATTCATTTATAAGGGAGGTAAGTTTACTTTCTATTTCTTCTGTGGTATATTCGGTATTTCCCCTTACTGATGATCTATTTTGTGTTGCACCAGCCTTGATATTCTTTGATGTTTCCAGACGTCCTGCGGTGTTGGCATTCTCTAAATTCATCTTCTCACTACCTTTTAGCTTTTTCTGTTCCGATCCTTTTTTTGTTGTTCTGCTGAAATTATTTTTTTCTATTCTGTTAAGATTAGATTTTGCTATTCCTTTTTCTTTATCTTTATTTTTATTTTTATCTTTATCTTTCTTATATTCTTCCCCTTTTTTGTGTTCTTTCTCTTTATTTTCGGTTTTTCTATTGGTGGGTGTTTGTTTTTCTTGGACGGTTTTATTTTCCTGAATAGCTTTTTGTTCCTTTGTTTGGGGTTTACTCTCTGTAGCTATGGGGGGTTGTGATTGATTATTGTTCTGCTCTGGAGTGAATTCGGGTTTATTCCTAGATTCTGATTCTACAGATGTGTTTGCTGTACCTTTTGGCAGTGCTCCTCTTACAGATACCCAGACTATCTTTTTCTCTTCCGCTCTTTTGAATTTTGATGACACTACTGTTCCTAATATGGTAAGGTGGAGTATAATAGACAGGATGAGGGATATACGTAGTATTTTTTTCTCATTTTCCATAAATTATATTTTACATCTTAATGGACTATATATTGACATATTAGGATATTGGCATATTGGGATATTGGGATTGTCAGCTTATATATTTGGTCTTGTAAGACTGTGATAAAAGCTATTTGAGTGGATTTGTTTTTGCTGATTGCTAATTTAGAGGCTATCTCTTTTCTGCAGTAATGTAAAACTGAAAAAAACTTTATTACCATATGTTCAAGATAATTTGAAGCTTGAGAGGAGGTGTAGATATGAAGGATAGCGAAAAGAGCGAGAAGAAGACAAAGTATGATGTTCTTCTTGATAAAGAGAAGAAATTACTGGAGGCAGGTGGGAGGGAGCGTATAGAAAAACAGCTAAAGGAAGGCAAGCTCACTGCCAGGGACAGAATAATGATGCTATTTGATGAAGGAACATTTGAGGAGCTTGGAAGGTTTGTGGAGCATAGGGTATCTGATCTTGGTATGGAAGAGAAGAAATATCTTGGAGATGGAGTGATTGTTGGATACGGTAAAATAGACGGACGACTTGTTTATGCTTTTTCACAAGATTTCACAGTATTTGGTGGATCGCTTGGGGAGATGTTTGCTAAGAAGGTTTGCAATGTGTTTGATCTTGCTGCTAAAACAGGTTCTCCAATAATAGGTCTTAATGATTCAGGTGGTGCGAGAATTCAGGAGGGAGTTTTATCTCTTGGGGGATACGGTGATATCTTCTTGAGGAATGTCAGATATTCTGGGGTGATACCGCAAATTTCAGCTATTATGGGACCGTGTGCTGGTGGGGCAGTGTATTCGCCAGCAGTTACGGATTTTATATTTATGGTCAAAAAGGTAAGCTATATGTTCATCACTGGTCCTGAGGTTACTAAGGCTGCTACCTATGAGGAGGTAACGAAGGAAGAATTGGGAGGTCCTGAGGTTCATGCTGAAAAGTCTGGAGTTGCTCACTTTATAGCGAAGAATGATGAGGAGTGCATAGAGATGATAAGAAAACTTATGTCATTTCTCCCGAGGAATTATCTTGAGGATCCTCCGTTTGTTCCCACAGATGATCCAGTTGATAGGCTTACTGGAGAGCTCAGGAGTATTATACCTGAGGATCCGAATTTAGCGTTTGATGTCAAGAATGTTATAGAGGTTGTAGTAGATAGGGGAACTTTTTTTGAGGTTCAGAGGGATTTCGCAAAGAATATAGTTGTGGGATTTGGTAGACTTGCTGGCAAGGTGGTAGGTATAGTTGCTAATAATCCGGATTATCTTGCTGGTTGTCTTGATATAAACTCATCTGAGAAGGCGGCTAGGTTTGTAAGATTTTGTGATGCTTTTAATATTCCTATAGTAACTTTTGTTGATGTTCCGGGATTTTTACCTGGTACGTATCAGGAGCACAATGGCATAATAAGGAGAGGGGCAAAGCTTCTTTATGCTTATGCTGAGGCAACTGTTCCGAAGATAACTTTAATTATGAGAAAGTCTTATGGTGGGGCTTATGTTGTGATGGGATCGAAACATCTTCTTGCAGATGTTGTTTTCGCTTTGCCTCAAGCTGAGATTGCGGTGATGGGACCGGAGGGGGCGGTTGATATAATTTTCAGGAAGGAAATAATGAGCGCGAAGGATCAGGCAAAAGTAAGGGCTAAGCTTATAGAAGAATACAAAGAGAAATTTGCCAATCCCTGGAGGGCTGCTGCATTGGGATTTGTGGATGATGTTATAAAACCTGAGGATGTAAGAAGAAAGATAATAAGGGCTTTGCTTTCGCTTGAGGATAAAGTTGAGAAACTTCCACCCAAAAAGCATGGGAATATCCCGCTTTAGCTTAGTGTGGTTTTCAGATAAATTTATGTCTGTTGTATTTACGGTTAAAATATAAGCAGCGGCGACGTAGCTCAGAGGTAGAGCAGGGGTCTCATAAGCCCTGTGTCGTGGGTTCGAGTCCCACCGTCGCCACCCAGTAAATGAAGATCTACTCTCTTGAAGAAGCTCAGAGTGCCTGCTCTGAGATAAAGAAGATAGCAAAAGATATAAGTGTGAGAGGACGAGAGTATATGAAAGTTCTTGCTGAGGTTAACCAACTTATCATCAACTTTAAAGATAACCCATACGACAAAGAAGGGGTACTTGACAGAACTATAAGCTTGAGGAAAGAACTGCGTAGCCTGTTTGAAGCGATACAAAATTACAATGTAATCTTAAGAGATGTAGATAAGGGGACTGTTGATTTCCCATCTGAGATAGATGGAGAAGAGGTCTTTTTATGTTGGCGTGCATTTGAGGAGCCCAAAATAATGTTCTGGCATAAAAAAAATGAACCATGTCATATGAGAAGACCTATCAAGGAAAACTCACAAGATTAATACTCCAAGAAGTCTTAAAAATTCATATAAAAAAAAGATTTATTCTAAAAAAGTAAACTTACTATATATTTTGGAAATAGTCATATTTCTATCAAATTTATCCGAATAAAAGTTTGATTTTCTAAATAAAAAGCCGAAAAATCCTTGAAAATTTAACTAAAAGAAATCTTTTTGCTAAAAATATAAACTGATATAAAACTGTTTAAAGTTTTAATGATACTTCGCAGAAAAATAAAAAAAAGGAGGTAACAGAAATGGAAATAAAAAGAAAAACCGGTGCATTAGTATTAGTAATCTTTTTATTAGGTTTTGCGGATCTTCTCTTAGCTCAGGAACAGCTCAGCGATAACTTACCTATGATAGACACAGGAGACACCGCCTGGATGATTGTAGCTACTGCACTTGTGATGCTTATGACTGTGCCGGGTCTTGCTATCTTCTATGGTGGACTCTCAAAGCAAAAAGATGTGCTCAACACAATCGCTATGTCCTTTATAGCTTTTGCAATCGTAAGTGTCCTTTGGGTTATTTGTGGCTATACCTTTACATTTGGTGACGACTTGTGGGGAATAATAGGTTATCCTGCCAAGCTCTTGCTTTCTGGTGTGGGAGTCAGTAGTGTTTCAGATTTTGCAAAGACGATTCCGGAATTTATCTTCGTGACCTATCAACTTACCTTTGCTGCTATAACGGTTGCACTTGTGAGCGGTGCTCTCATAGAAAGAATTAAATTTTCTGCATGGATATTGTTTTGCATATTTTGGATGATTTTTGTGTATGTCCCTATCGCACACTGGGTGTGGGGAGGGGGATTCCTTGCAAAACTTGGAGCTCTTGATTTCGCCGGTGGGACAGTGGTGCACATAAATGCAGGTGTAGCTGCACTTGTTGGCGTCTTAATACTTGGGAAAAGATTAGAGGTATCCTTGCTCCCGCATAACCTACCAATGGTAGCAATAGGCACAGGACTTCTATGGTTTGGATGGTTCGGATTTAATGCTGGCTCTGCACTGGCAGCAAGTGGGCTTGCATCAGCAGCATTTATAAACACAAATACTGCAACTGCTATGTCTGCTATATCCTGGATGTTTTCAGAATGGATCTTCTCAAAAAGGCCAACAATACTTGGTATCGCATCGGGGGCTGTTGCAGGACTTGTTGCCATTACGCCAGCAGCAGGATTCGTAAATATCAAAGGAGCTATCGCAATAGGAATGTTAGCCGGGATAGTGCCATTCTTCGCAGTAGCATATGTAAAGCCAAAATTAGGATACGACGATGCTCTAGATGTATTTGGTATTCATGGAGTTGCAGGAATCCTCGGAGCGATACTGACCGGAATTTTTGCCGATCCAGCAATAAATGAAGCGGGAAAGGGACTTCTCTACGGGAATCCATCACAGCTCCTTATCCAGATTATCGCTGTAGTAATCACGATAACATATGTATCCATAGTTACAGCTCTCATATTCCTTCTGATTAGAACAATTGTAGGGCTCAGGGTTGATCCAGACGATGAAATCAGTGGGCTTGATCAGAGCTGTCATGGAGAGAAATCATACAATCTGCATATAGGGAGATTAATTTTGATCCCTCTGATCTTCGGGGTATTGACCAGAGCGGAAGCTTCTGAGCTCAAGACTGAACTGTTGGGAACTTTGAATGTCAATGGTACTGTTAGTGTGTACACTTTATACCCCGGAGATGATAAAGGAATACATTACGATGCTGGTTCTGCTCTTTTTGTAGTGTCAAAGAATGCTGAACCTGTGGGTTTTACTATAAAGGGTGGTGCCTATGCATTTCCTGTGGTCGGAGTAGGAATCTCAGGAACCACAAGCTCGACAGATTTGTTTAGTCCGATACCTGTGGCTTACCTGGAGCTAGCCCCAGCAAAAGGATTTTCTCTTCAAGTCGGTAAACTTCATACTCTTTTGGGCTATGAATCTCCTTTTACTTATAACAATAATCACATACAGAGAGGTTTGATATGGAATATGCAACCGATTTTCCACAATGGGGTGAGACTATCTTATGCATCAGATCTGCTTGCCATTAATGTAGGAGTTAATGACGGCTTTTATTCTCTAAGTGCAAGTCGTCCAAGACCAGCTTTTGAAGGTGGTTTGAGTGTAACCCCAGTAGAAGGCTTCTCTTTGTTGTTCAATTTTATATTGCCAGATAAGGGTTCAGTCCCCAACAAAACATCCTACCCTGCTAACAAAAGGTTGCTCAACATTATCGCTGTCTATACAGTTGGTCCTGTGGCTGGGGGTGTAGACCTTATGTACGCAGAGGCGCCACGTAATGCAGATGCTGGAGTGCCAGAGGTAGCAAAGGCAATAGGTGGATGTACGCATATTTCCTATCGTCTAAAATCTTTTGCAGTATCTGGGAGAGTAGAATATGTCATGGATAATGAAGATGGTGCTAATGATCTTGTAGGCTTGGGAGACGGGAATCGGGGCTGGACATTTACCCTAACGCCAGCATGGACCAGCGAGCAGTTATTCATAAAAGGAGAATTCTCTTATGTCAGAGCAGAAAAACCTTTTACCCAGAATAACAAAAATGTTCAGCCAAGATTGGGTGTTGAGGTAGGTTTTGTTTTCTGAGTTTCTTTCTTGATCTGAACCTTGGATCTGTTTGCCTAAAAATATTTACGCGATACCATAAGATGATCGGGACAAAAAATCCCTCAGGGCAAGAAATTCCCAACCTGTGTTGTTCACGAATATGGAAGAAAAATTTCAAGACAACCTCATCTTTGTTCTGCTTATGCAAAATTGATATATCACTAAATATGGACTTAGATATATTAAATTATTCCTTTGTCATATATCATTTTTTTATTATGATTCGCGTAAAAATTTTTTGAAAATTTGGAAAATGAATAAATTTACCTAAAAAATAAAATGGTATGAATAAAAAGTTTTCAAAAGGGGGTGAATAAGTTATGAAAAATGGAGTGATCAAGGAAGTCTTCGAGATGATAGAGAAACATAAAGTTAGGATGGTTGATTTGAAGTTTACAGATTTTCTGGGACAGTGGCATCATTTTAGCGTTCCAGTGCATGAGTTAACCGAAAAATCATTTGAGGTGGGTTTCCCATTTGATGGTTCGAGTATTCGAGGTTGGAAGAGTATTGACGAAAGTGATATGTTTGTTGTTCCTGATCCAACTACTGCCTTTATAGATCCGTTTATAGAGGTTCCGACTATAAGTATGATTTGCAATGTTTACGATCCGATCACAAAGGAGAAATACGAAAGATGTCCTCGTTATATTGCTCAAAAAGCCGAGGCTTATCTGAAATCCACAGGAATAGCTGATGTGGCTTATTTTGGTCCTGAGGCTGAGTTTTTCATTTTTGATGATGTAAGATTTGATCAGAATACCCATCAAGGGTATTACTATATTGATTCTGCCGAAGGGCAGTGGAACACAGGGCGTGATGATAAACCAAATCTTGCTTACAAGGTAAGATACAAAGAAGGATATTTCCCTGTTCCTCCGATCGATTCGCTCAACGATATAAGGAACGAGATGGTTATGATTATGGAACAGTGTGGTTTTATAGTTGAAACTCAGCATCATGAGGTTGCAACAGCTGGTCAGGGTGAAATAGATTTTCGCTTTGCTCCACTTGTGAAATGTGGAGACAATGTCATGCTTTTTAAGTATATTGTCAAAAATGTTGCACGGAGGAGGGGGAAAGTAGCTACTTTTATGCCAAAGCCTATATTTGGGGATAATGGTTCTGGAATGCATTGTCATCAGAGTTTGTGGAAAGATGGGCAACCTCTTTTTTACGGGGATGGATATGCAAATTTGAGCAAGATGGCACTTTATTATATCGGTGGGATCTTGAAACATGCTCCCGCTTTATGTGCTTTTACAAATCCGACGACGAATTCATACAAGCGCCTTGTTCCTGGTTTTGAGGCACCTGTAAATTTGGTATATTCATATAGGAATAGGAGTGCAGCTATACGTATTCCAGCAACATTAAGTCCTGCAGCAAAAAGGATAGAGGTGAGATTCCCAGATGGTTCTTGCAATCCATATCTTGCTTTTGCTGCTATGCTGATGGCAGGTCTTGATGGGATTATGAGAAAGATAGATCCCGGGGAGCCTCTTGATAGGGATATTTATTCTCTTTCTCCTTCTGAGCTTGAGGGGATACGTTCAACCCCCGGTTCTCTTGACGATGCTCTCAGAGCACTTGAGCAGGATCATAATTTCCTTCTTATGGGAGATGTCTTCACTATAGATGTCATAGAAACGTGGATAAAATACAAGTGGGAGAAAGAGGTCAATCAGTTGCGTATGCGTCCTCATCCGTATGAATTCCTGCTTTATTTTGATGTATAAAATAAATACATTGATTATTTTGTAGATCCACAGGTTTTCCATCTGCTCTGCTTTCATTTATTATTGGTGGAACATATGTTATTAGAGGTGGAATACGAAATCAGCTATGATTTTGTTAAATTCGTCGGGTTTTTCCATAGCGGTCAGATGCCCAGCACCCTTGATAATTTTCATTTCTTTTATATTCCCACCGAGCATTTTTTTCATCAAATCAGGGGGTGTAAGGGGGTCTCTTTCTCCGGCTATGAGTAATGTTCTTGCTGGATTTTTCTGGATGGCTTCTGTGTAATCTCCTCTTGTTGCCATAGCGTAGAGGGCTTTTTTAGCTCCTTCCCACTGTGTATTTCTCGCCATTTTTAAAACTTCCTCTTTTAGTTCACCTTCATCTGGAGCGAGGGCAGGTATATATGCTTTTATCACCGGATCTATGCTCTTTGTTTCCTCTATTTTTTGTATAAGTTCAAATCTTTTCGATTTTGCTTCTTCAGAATCAGGGAAACTTCTTGTGTTGGCAAGTATAATATAATGTGGTTTTACAATGGAGCGCAGAGCCATTGCCATAGCTATGTAGCCTCCCATAGATAACCCTACGATGCATATTTTTTTGTCCGAAGATATACCTTGTATGATTTTTTCTACAAATTCTGCATATTCATCTATTGATGGTTTTTCATTTTTTATTCTCAGGTGGTGTTCTTTTCCAAAGCCCGGCAAATCTATTGCGACTACGTAGGCTTTTTCAGAGAAAAACTCTAGTTGACTTTTCCACATGTTGGAGTTCAGGGGGAATGCGTGAATGAAGTAAAAGATGATGTTTTCTTTCATTTGTTTCTTTTGTTTATTCAAAGTTTACTGCTATTTTGAAGAATTTTTGTGGATCAAGCGATGCACTGCCTACAAGTCCGCCATCACATATATCTTTAATACTTTCTGCTACACTCTCATCTATACTTCCTCCATATAATACAGAAAAAGATTTGAACCCTTTTTCGGAGATTTCATTTTTTATAAAGTTAACCGCTGATTTTATATCTTCCTTTTTAGCTGGAATTCCTGTACCAATAGCCCACACTGGCTCATATGCTATTACTATTTCTTTTTTGAGACTTATTTGATCAAGAGCTTTGAGCTGACTTTTTAGTATTTCGAATGTTATGTTTTTCTCTCTTTCTTCTTTTGTTTCACCAATGCAGAATACTGGTAGAATGTCGTTTTCAATTGCTGATTTCAATTTTTCTGATACGAATTGGTCGGATTCGCCGAAAATTTTCCTTCTTTCAGAGTGTCCTATTATCACGAAATCGACTTGCAGGTCTTTTAATTGAGATATCGATACCTCTCCAGTAAAAGCTCCTGATTTTTGTGGGAAAAAATTTTGAGCACCAACAAGAATTGATGTTCCAATGCATGCTTGTTTCATAAAACTGATGTACGGAAATGAAGGAGCACAACCTATTTCTATCTTTGGTACCCTGAATTTGTAAAGTAGTTCAAGGAATACGTGGATCCATTTTTTATATTCCTCCAGATTTTTGTTCATTTTGAAGTTTGCTAAAACGAATCTTTTGGTGGACATAATATAATCAGTTTTTAGGATGACTGTATTTTTTCATATTTGTAGAAAATTTCTTCTTTTATATTATTTTTTCTTTATATAGAATTTGAAAATGCCTTCCTCTTCTACGGCGGATATAAGTTCATGACCTGTTTGTAGACAAAAGGCTGGGAAATCTCTTTTTGCTCCGGGGTCATCTGCTATGATAGCCAGGATGTCTCCACTTTTGAGTTCGTCTAGTTTCTTTTTAGCTTTTATAACAGGCATGGGGCACTTTAGCCCTCTTGCATCAAACTCTGTTGTGGGAGTTATCTCAACTTTTCCCATCTTTATATAAATAGTGAAATTTTTGCTTCTTTTGCTTCTGTCAGGAATGTGGTTGCTCCGACTATCTCTGAGACTTCATCAATAAGCTCTTCTTTTTTTATACCCAGAATTGAACAAGAAGTTGAACAGGCATAAAACTTAACACCTGCTTCCTTTGCAGATTGAAAAAGATCTTCAAGGGTTGGGGATTTTGTCTGCTTTATTAACATTTTCATAAATGCTGGTCCAAGTCCAGCCATATTCATCTTGGAGAGTTTGAGTGAGTTGAGTCCCTTTGGCATTGCAAGGCTCATCATCTTCTGAAGAAGGTTTTTAGATTTTAGCTCTCTTTTCTTTCTCACAAGCGATAGTCCCCAGAATGTGAAGAATATTGCCACATCAAATCCTATCGAAGCTGCTGTTGATGCTAGGGTCAGTACAGCAAAAGCTTTATCCATATCTCCGGAGAAACAAATTATTCTCATTTTGTCCTTTTTGCTACCACCCTCTATCTTAGAAGGATCTACAATTCCTATTTCTTTATCTTCAGGCATATTACTTTAATTTAATTTAGTCATTCAATATACATACATTAATATTCTGTGGAATTTTAAGTGCAGTGTAAAAACTGTATCGTAAAAACTGGAATCAGGATTCCTAAGTATACAGCATACAAAAAAGGGTCTTATGCGCTTACCTTCTTTTCATTCCTCCTTCCAAAGATCAATCCACCTTAAGACCAAAAGCAATTGCATCCAGAAGCTCTGGTTTAATACCTTCTGTTTCCCCTTCCACCTCTACCCCTCCTTAATTTCTGCTTCTTTACCTTCTTTATATCCCAAAGGTCTTGTAACATCAATCTGAAAAGGCATCTTCTGTATCACCTCCTTTTGTATACCTGAAAGCTAATTCAAAAATGTCTTCAATCTCGACACTCACGTGAAAATTATAAATAAATATGCTATGAAATGAATCTTGCAAATTCTCCATAAAATTCTTATATTCACTGTAAAATTTTTATATTTCCTGTGTGAAGAAAAAGCTACCAATAGGCATCCAGAGTTTCGAAAAAATAAGAACAGACAACTT
>CALHPK010000022.1 GCA_938036315.1 uncultured bacterium
ACATACTTTTGTATTTTTCTGAAAGACAGTTTAAACCCTACTGGTTTGAGACAGGAACTCCGACTTTTCTGATAAAGCTTTTGCTTGAGAAAAATTTCTTCATTCCCAGGATGGAGAATATGGAAGTCAGCGAAAGACTTATCAGCTCCTTTGATGTTGATTTTGTAGAACCTGAAAATCTTCTTTTCCAGACAGGATATTTAACCGTAAAGGATTGGTTACAAGAACCTGAGGGAGTAAGATATACCATTACCTTTCCCAACAGAGAAGTCAGGATAAGCTTTTTAAATTATCTTCTATATTTTATCTTAAGAGGTAAGGAAGAAGGAGTAAAGGATAAGATAAAGCATTTTTTGAGGGAGGGGGATATAGGTGGGCTGAGGGAGGCTCTATTTTCACTTTTTGCAGGGATTCCGTATGATTGGTATAGGAAGGCGGAGTTAGGGAGATATGAAGGATTTTATGCTTCGATACTTTATTCGTATTTTTGTGCGATAGGGGCGGAGGTAAGACCTGAGGATATAACATCCGAAGGCAGGATAGACCTTACGGTGATCTACTATGACAAAGTGTATATATTTGAATTCAAGGTTGTGGGGGATGGTGTTGATAAGAAAAGAGGGAAAGTGGGGAGGGAAAGGAAGGTAAAATCAGCGAAGAAGTTATCAGCACTACAGCAGATAAAGGAAAGGAGGTACTGGGAGAAATACACTGATTTTGAAGAAATCTACATAGTAGGAGTTGAGTTCAGCAAGAAAAAAAGAAACATTTTGAATTTTGAGTGGGAGAAGCTAAATCTGAGTCCGAGCTGAAGGGGAGGGTATTCTAAGGGTATTCTGAAGTTGTGATGCCATCGAGCACAGATGAGAAAGACAAGCCAAAAGCGAGTAATTCATTTGAGGTAAATATATTCTCTTGCGAAAGTAACTGCAGAATCATATGTATTTATTTTGTAAATTTTTCTATTTTATCTGCTATGTCCTTGATGTGAGAGGGGTTATCCCATTTTATTTTTTCTATGTCCACAATAAATGAATCTCCCCATAGAGGTTTCCACCTTGGTATGTCCTGTCTTCTATATAGTCCGATAGTTGGTATCTTAAGAGCAGATGCGATGTGTATTGGACCGGAGGAGGTCGAGAACACAGCAGAAGAAAATTTTATGGCAGATACAAGCTCAGTCAGAGAAGTTCTATTAATAAGCGATATACCTAAAGCTGATTTTTCTATCTGGTTTTTATATTGGTCAGAACTTTTCCCGAATCTGGACTCAAGTCCAACCCAGACGACAGTGGTTTGCAGGTTCTTGGCTATTTCAATCCAGGAGTGCAAAGGGATGTTCGGTGAAGATGTCGAAAACGGATGAAATACTATATACTTTTCTGGTAGTGAACTAAGCTTTTTTATATCATCAGTAAAGAAATTCGGAGAAAGCTCTTTTAATATCTCTTGATTATCAAGGATATCAAGAAAATCTTTAAGTAACATAATGTTGTAGAAAGCTTCATGATGAATATTTTCTCTGCGTGATATATTAACCTGAATATCAAAGATAGTGGAAAAAAATCTTCTGCTTGTACCTACAATTTTAACACCTGCTAATTTCAGGATTAGAGCTATAGAAAGTCGTGGATAGAGTAGAAAGGCTATATCAAATTTTTCTTTTTTCAAAAACTTTATTATCTTGGGGATCTGGGAAAGCTCTACTTCTCCGCGAGCCCCTTTAACTTTGACTTCGATGAATCCATCTACGAAATCGACTCTTTGGAGGAAAAAAGAGTTGCCCTCTTTTACAACATAAAAAATTTTCGAATTCGGAAAATTCATCTTTATAAATTTGCCGAATGGTAGAGATAAAATAAGATCCCCTATTTTATCCGTTCTTACTACCAAGATCTTTTTATTATCTAGGCTTTTTTTATCCGAGATATTTCTTAACTCGTGCATTGAAGTTTTCTTCCGAAAATTTTTCCAGAAATCTTGAAATATCTTTGAAGAGATCTTCTATTATATTTCTGTATAGTTTGAGTTTTTTTTTGACAAGATTAGGATTTGTACTTTGTGGTGTTACTTTTCTCTTTATTGAGTCTTCATAGCTAATCTCTTGTGGTATTGTTCCTTTTTCTTTTAATTCTTTTCCAGTAATTTTGTGGGCTGTTCTATAATCTATCTTTTTTGATAGGGATAGAGTTTCTGCGAAATCAGTTGCTAGTGTGTGAGGTGAAATTTTTCCGTGTCTTCCATAGATGCCGTCGAAGACACTTTCTGCAAGTGTGAGAAGATTTTTGATTTCATCCCACGCTTCAAAAAGTATGATTTTATCTTCCTGAAGATCTTTTGAGTAGCCTGAGGGGAGTCCTTTTTCGAGAGAGAGTATTGAGGACACAAAGCCGACGAATCTTGCTGATTTTCCTCGCATAAGCTCGAGGACATCGGGGTTTTTCTTTTGAGGCATCATGCTCGATCCGGTGCAGATTTCCTCGCTCAATTCAACGAATTTTATTTCGTCCGCGGATAAGAAAATGAGATCTTCAGCGATTTTGGAGAATAAAATTGCTGTCATACAGAAGTCAAAGATAAGTTCTGCAAGTATATCCCTTCTGGAGGTTGAGTCTATGCTATTTCTTGATATTCTTGAAAAACCAAGAATTTTGGTCATTTTTTCCACATCAAGTTTTACTCCTGTTCCTGAACCAGCGCCAGATCCAAGATGACAAACATCAAACCTTTTAAGTGTATCTCTGAATCTTTCGACGCATCTGATGAATCCTTCAAGATACCCGAGAATAAGATGAGAAAAAAGTATGGGTTGGGCTTGTCTTAAATGCGTATAGAGTGGAATAATTATTCCAAAATTCCTATTAGCTGATTCAAGAATTGATACTGCTGTTTTTTTTATAGCAGGAAGTAAAGATGAATAAAAATTTCTCAAGACCCAAAGATGTACGGTAGTTATAACTTCGTCATTTCTCGATCTGCCTAGTCTCAGATTGAACCCAATTTTTTCCCCTATTTCCTTTGAGATAAAGAATTCAAGTGCAGAATGTACGTCTTCAAATTCGGATTTTTCAGCCGAAAGAACAGAGGAGATTATTTTCTCTTTTTTTGAAAGCATTTTTGCAATTTCTGTTTTTGGAATAATACCTAGTTCGCTTAGAGCGATGCTATGAGTTAAAACTACATCGAAGTTTTCGTTGGCTAACCTGAAATCAAAACTAAAGGAGTCTATTATTTTTCTTATTGTCTCTGGTGGAGTTTTTTCAAATATTCCCCCCCATAGTTTCTTCGATTTTTCAGACTCCAGATTGTTTGGCATGTTCTATTTAGTTTTATCAAGTTTATGCTATTTATTACTTTAGTGAAACTTTTTATCTGATTGTAAGTCTCAGTCCAAGCGTTCTTATGAACCCCTCAGCCCATTTTATCATCTCCCCTCCTGTTTCAAAGCTCACCACCTCTTTTTTGTAGAGAGAATTTGGAGAAATTCTAGATAGTATTTTTATGTTACCTTTGTATAGAAAAAGTTTTATCTTACCAGTTAAATTTTCTGTAGCTTTATCGAAAAAATGTTGAAGTAGCTCTCTTTCAGGGGAGAACCAGAAGCCCTTGTAAATCAGATCAGAGTACAGGGGTGACAGTATAGACATAAGTTGTCTCACACCGGCTGGCAAGCATATTCCTTCAAGAGCTTTCTTGGCGAATATTACAAGTTCTATTCCAGGAGTTTCATATATTCCCCTTGATTTTATCCCGTTGACTCTATTTTCAACAATATCTCTTATTCCGATACCATTTCTCCCACCAATTTCGTTTAACTCCTTGAGAAGTTCTGCAGGAGTAAGTTTGCTCCCATTCACAGCGACGGGGATTCCATTCTCGAAGCTTATCTCTACTTCTTCTCCTTTTTCGCTACATAGTTCTGGGGGTTTGACCTTTTTAAAGATTGAATTTGGATAAGGTTTTGAGATATCTTCTATTATTCCACCTTCGAAGCTTGTGTGCATAAGGTTCTCATCGACACTGTATTGTTTTTCTTGGTAATCAATTTCTACCCCTCTGCTTTTAAGGTAGTTTGCAAGATCTGAGCGAGATTTGAATTCCCATTCTCTCCATGGAGCTATAATTCTGAGGTGTGGTGCTAAAGCCATATATGTAAGCTCGAATCTTATCTGATCATTGCCTTTGCCGGTTGCACCGTGAGCTACAGCACTTGCCCCCTCTTTTTTAGCAATTTCTACCTGCCTTTTGGCAATCAAGGGGCGAGCTATTGATGTCCCAAGTAAGTACCCTTCATACTCAGCATTAGCTCTTACCATAGGGAAAACAAATTGTGATACGAATTCATCTTTCAGATCTTCCACTATCACTTTTTCAGCTCCCAATTTTTCAGCATTTCTTTTTACTGCATCGAAATCTTCATCCTGTCCTATGTCAGCGCAGAATGCTATGACTTTGTATCCTTTTTCTCTTAGGTATAATAAGACTGCCGAGGTGTCAAGCCCACCTGAATAAGCAAGAACAACTTTATCTGCCCCTTTCATATTATCTAATTTTATAATCTCCAACAAATTTAATTATCTCAAATTCATCTTGATTTTTAAGCTTTATAAAATACATTTGGATATTAATTTCTCTTTCTTCTTGTAAATTATTCGTAGCATTTGTTATATTCATCTGGGTTTCTCCTTCTTTGTTTTTGAAGATTATATCTTTTACTTCAGTTTTGTATATTAGGTAAAATGGGGATGTCCCTATCTCTTTAAAATCTGAGACGAGGAATTTATTATTCTGATAATCATATATCAGCAATGAGAAGATGGTCTTATTTTTCTCGAAGTCGGAAATAAAGAATGTGAAGACAATGATTTTCTTATCGTAGTCCCTGTAGCTCCAGAAGTGAAATTCTGATATGTTCATTTCTGTAAGAAGTGGATGATCGAAGAATATGGAGCATTTTTCAAATTTCCAGTCATCTAGATAATCTGATCCGGTAAATTCTGTCAGGCAAGATGGGAAGATAATCAATATTCCAGTAGTATTGTCGAGGAAACTTGGGACAGCCACAAAGTTTCCGTTTGGAATCCCGTGGTGCAAAAATTTGATGTTTCTGTTGGAGTTTTCTTTTTTGCCGATCTTTTTGCTAACGTGATTTTGGGCGAAGTCAAAAGAAGATTGTCCAGAAATAGTCGCCTGAGTAATATCAGATGGATGAAGAACTTCTATTGGGAGCTCAAATATAATATCTTTATTTTCTGGTAGTATTGCGACATAGTTTTTGTTTTTTATAAACGAGATGAACTTGTCAGAGATAATAAAACCCTTTAATTTGCGTATATCATCCACTTGAAGAATATTTTTGCCATCATTTCCGCCGGATCCAAAGAATTTAGGTGGATTGTTGACTATAAGAATTTTAGAGTCAATGTATGAAGATATAGCAAAGGAGTTTTCAAGATAAGCTAAGTGATATATATCAGAAAGCTGTAAAGTAATTTTGCCTATTGGATTTATCTCTTTATCGAGGATTTCAAGAGCTTCTTTATCTTGAAGTGTGACAACTATTTTTTCATTGATATATCCAAGTCTCTTTGCAACTTTCCCAGAAAGTCCGACTACTTTTGTGGGAATGAAACTACTATTCTCATTCAATTCGTATACTGTTATGAAGGAAGAACACCACGTTAGTACATCCTGTGGAGATGATAGTACGACTAATTTTCCGTTGATGAATAATGCATCCTTTATATTATTGTTCTCACCAAGCTCAGGGTTTTTACAGTTTAGCTTGATTTCGCATTGATAAAGAAATAGCGTTATAGCCCCTATAAAGAGGGCTAAAAGATTTTTTCTTTTTCTCATCTTATTCTATAAAATTTCTCTTTTTCTCATCTTATTGCTATAAATTGCTGGATTATGCCGATAATATTTATAGTTATCCAATACACCTGGAGTCCTGATGGGACACTCCACAGTATAAATATAAACATCACAGGCATAATATAATTCAGTATCTTTAGGGAAATATCCTGTGTTGTTTGTGGAGTGAGAGCTTGCTGTGCCAGAAAGGTTAATCCCATAATAATCGGAAGCAGTCTTAGTTCAAATTGGGTTCCGAATAATTTTATTATTGCTAAAGTATCTGGAGAAGATAGATCATTTATCCATAGTATAAAGGGGGCATGTCTGAGATCTATTGAATTCATAAGCCCTTGATACAGAGCTATGAATATTGGAATTTGTATAAGTAATGGAAGGCAACCTGAGAACGGATTAATTTTTTCTCTCCTGTAAAGCTCAAAGAGTTCTCTACTTAAGGCTTCTTTGTTGTCTTTATATTTCTCCTTGAGCTTTTCAATTTGAGGTTGGAGATCTTTTATCTTCTTCATTGATTTGATAGATATTAATGATAGAGGAAAGAATAAAATTCTTATTATTATAGATAATATGATTATTGAAAATCCCCAGTTCTTAACCAATGCATTTATTTTTTCAAGGACAAAAATCAGGAGCTTAGCAATCCCCCCGAAAAATCCGAAGCTTGCAAGTTCTACTGAAAAAGGGCTAAAAAGCTTTAGTTCCTCTTCATCTTTGGGTCCTGCAAAGAACCTAAACTTTACTTCGGCTACTTTTGATGCGAAAATTTTAGGAGGGTAGAAGATGATCTGGCTGTGTGCTGGGCTATTTATATATGAATTCCCCGGAGGCAGTACCAGGAAGGCAAAATAGCGAGTTCTTTCTCCGACAAAATCAACATTTTCTGGTTCCTTGATTTTTCTAGCATCAATTATTCTATTTTTCCCAACTATGAAATCAGACTGCTCTGGTGCAGATTTTTTCAGAATTACTACAGGAGTAATGTCGATTTTTTCACCATACAGAATATAATTCAGCTCGAATATGTATTTGGAGATTTTCTCAACTTTTATTTCTCCTGTTATTCCATTTTCAAATGAGAGCAATACTCCATTTTCTGTTGAGGGTTTAAGTAACTTCTTTTCCGATATGAAGTTTAGTTCGAATGGGTTCTCAAAGAAGTATCGCTCTTTAGATTTTGCTTCAAGGGCATGTTCTTTCATTTCTATTCTCTTTATACCATTTTCGGTTGCAAATACTTTTAGAAAATCATCATCAATTACTACGAATTCTTTCTGATCAGATTGATGGCTTTGAATCAGAGGTATTTCTCTTATTTCACTCTCTACCTCTTTTACTTTTTCTTCCTTTGTTTGTTTCATTTGCTTTTGTTTCTCAATTTTAGGTCTTAAGACTGCGATATCATATACTATTATGAAGAGTGCAGAAGCCAAGGTAGCTATGATTATTCTTATCCCCATGCTTTTATTCTTTAACTTATGTTGTCTTCTGTTTTTTGATTTTTAATTTCTTTTTCTTCTTTATATCTGTTTTCTTTCTTTCCCACTTCAGGCTTTATATCTTCAGCTTTTGCATTATACTTATTATCTTCTTTTTTTTGGGGATACTTGCTCACGATAACTTGAGCAGCTCGGATGACTCTCCCCTGAAACTCGAGGCCATTTCTGAGCACTTTAATGATTGTTCCATCTTGGAGATTTGGGTTTTCCTCATAATCTACTACTTCACAAAAATTCGGGGAAAAAATATCTCCCTCTTTGACATCTATTTTTCTAACTCCGCTTTTTATGAGGGCTTCTTCAATTATGTTTTTTATAAGTTCTATACCTTTTTTTACATTTTCATCTTTGATGTATGCAATAGCAGAATCTATGGCATCCAGAGCACCTGCAAAATTTGAAATAACTTTAGATACTGCGTTCGCAACTTCATTTTGTATCTCTGTTCTTACTCTTTTTCTGTAATTTTCGAATTCTGAGTATGTGTATATCCATTTCGATTTAAATTCTTCGACTTGGTTTTTAAGTATTTCTATTTCTTCTTTAAGTGATGTAGTATCTTGTTCAGATACTTTCCTAATTTTTTCGGATTCTCCAGATACTTTCTCTTTTTCGACTTTTATTTCCTCAGTATTAGCATTTTCCACCGTTTCTTCTGAGTTAGTGATGTTCTTTTCTTCTTCTTTCATTGCTTTTTTAGTAATACTTTTTTTCATTTCTTCTGATTTATTATTTTCCTCCATGTTTTAAAGTTCTATAAAACCAGAGAATATATATTCTGCTCCGCCTTCTATTGCTACGCTACCATTTTTTTGTTTGACTTTTAGTTCACCACCTTTGTAGATTATTTTGGCTTCACTATCGACAAGCTTTTCTTCTTTTGCTACGGCGAAAATGGCCACAGCTCCTGTTCCGCAGGCTAAAGTTTCTCCTACTCCTCTTTCCCATACCCAGGCATAGATGTTATTCCCCTCAATTTTCCAGACAAACTCAACATTTGCATTATAGCTTTTAGATATTTGTTGAGCTTCCTTTAGGAAATTCTCATAATCAAAATTCCCCAGAACAGTAATGTGGGGATTTCCGACATTTACTTTGAACCGATTATCTTGTAACTTCTCTTCAATTATGGGAGTTCCCATATCAACTTCAAATTTATTTTCTGATACTCTTTTCACTTCCTTTCTACCCGCTAGTGTTTCGAACACTATCAGATCGGATTGGACAATCTTTTTATCATACAGATATTTTGCTATGCATCTTATACCATTACCGCTCATTTCTGCCTCGGATCCGTCACTGTTTATTATTCTCATTTTGTAATGAAATTCATCTGAAGATGGGGGTTCTATTGTTGCAAGACCATCTGCTCCCACTCCGAATCTTCTATCACATACCCTCCTGGCAAATTCATAAGGTGAGAAATTCTTCCCGCCTTGTGGAACTCGAAGATCAAGTATTATAAAGTCATTTCCAAGTGCCTGATATTTTGAAAACCAAATTCTCATACTGTATCCTTATACGGGCTCATAACAATAACAAGAATATTCTTTCTCCCCTGAGCTTTTTACATTGCTCAAGGAGGGCAGAATACACTGCCAGATAATAATTATAACAAAAAAATTGGGAAGGATTGGATTATCCTGATCTTTTGGTGATCTGTCTTTTCCTTTTTTTAATCCTCCTTGCTTGTACAAACCTGCTTGTACAAATACAAAAGGTAAACTTCTGCAAGTGCTTGGAGATTTTTCCGAATTCCAGTATGTACTACTTTATGAATTTCTTCTTTGTCATCAAACAAATGCCTATCAGCAAAGTTGCTATATGAATGACAAAGTACAGAAGTAAAAGTGTATTATTTGATTTTGCTGTATCTCTTAATAATTTTGACCCAGCGAGCAGAAACGGAAAACATAAAAGCGGTGCGGGTGAACCGATAAAAAACAAAAAATACGGAGCACAAGATATAGAAGAGGCAGAATATGAGATGCTGTAAATTATTTCTCTTTTGCCCTTTTCTCCTTCGTCAAGTATAAGTTCTACAAAGTCCTTCGAAAACCTTGAATCTGTTGATGGGATATTTATTCTCATCTCTTTGAAATTCATTGAATTATTCCCATCGTATATAAATCCGTTGTACAACCTAATTTCTCCTTGGTTAATTTTTATATCTTCGGCTACCATAAGCTTACCACTCAGTGGCAACAACAACATTTCTTTGTATTTCTTTGCTTGTGCTCTGATTATTTCTGCGTAATTTTCTCTATTAAATTTAAATGATTTGGGGACAACCTTGAATATGAGCAAAAGTTCTACTGAGAAGACAAAAACTGAAAGCATAAAAATTGTGATGAAAATTCTCTTTATTTTCTCTCCAAATGTTTCAAGAAGAACTATTTTGTTATAAATCTTTTTGATTGTTTCATACAAAGAGAAAAAAAATGCCGAAAGTATGACAAAAGGTGAAAAGATTGTGGATGTAGAAATTACAAGTTTATAGTTGACTGTGCCAAATTCCAGCATATACTTTGTGACAGAGAAAATAATTGATAACGCGTAAAAAGTGCTGAAGAAAAAAATGAATTCATCAAATAGCTTTAAAAGGAAATATCTTTTCAGGTGAAACATAAATCAACAATTTTACGCTCAAGCTCATTTTCCTGTTTTAATTTTCGTGTTGAACCATCTGACAACATTAGGGGGAACGAGGGAGCTTATATCTCCTCCAAGTCTCGCTATTTCTCTAACTAAAGAAGAGGAAAAATAGGAAACATCATCTTCAGCCATTATGAATACAGTTTCAATTGATTTATCTAACCTTCTGTTTGTTAGTGCCATCTGGAATTCGTACTCAAAATCGGATACGGTTCTTAGACCTCTCAGAATGATGTTTATCCCACGTGATTTGGCAAAGTTCACTAGCAATCCATCAAATTTCACAACTTCAATTTTTGGCTCATCTGAAAAAGTCTCTCTGACCATATTGTACCTTTCCTCGAGGGTAAAGAATGTGTTTTTAGCTGTTTCTTTTGCAACTGCTACCACGATCTTATCAAATATAATAAGTGCCCGCCTTACGACACTTACATGTCCTAACGTTATGGGATCAAAAGTACCAGGATATATTGCCTCTTTTCCCATCATTGTAAACTATTACTTCTTTAGCTTTTTTCTTTTATTTTTCAGTTCTTCTTATCATTGATTATATACTATTCTGTATACTCTGTATACCACCACAATCCCATCATCAAAAGCAAAAATAACCTTCAAATTCGTGTATCCTGAGAATATACTTAAAATAAAGGGATATGTCAAAGAAAGTAGATGTATCAGAAAAAGAAAGTAAAGAGGAAGCAAGAAGTATATCTTCGGAGTACGATTACAAAATGTTCTATTCGCATCGTGATCTTGGGGATATAGAAAAGTATTATGAGACACATCTTGGAGATCCGGGAAAATTCCCATTTACAAGGGGTCCATATGAAACAATGTACAGGGACAAGCTCTGGACTATGAGGCAATATGCCGGTTTTGGAACTGCTAAGGAGACAAATGAGAGATTTAAATTTCTTCTCAAACAGGGGAATACTGGGCTTTCTGTTGCTTTTGACCTGCCGACTCAGATGGGCTATGATTCAGACGAGGAGGTAGCATTACCGGAAGTTGGTAAGGTTGGAGTTGCTGTGGATACAGTGGAAGATATGATGGAGATATTTGATGGTATTGCAATTGATAAGATCTCCGTCTCTTTCACAATAAATGGCACTGCTCCGCAAATTATGGCGATGTATATTGTCGTAGCTAAAAGAAAAGCTATTCCGCTTGAGAAGCTCAATGGGACTTTGCAGAACGATATTCTGAAGGAGATGATAGCACGTGGGACTTGGATTTATCCGGTTGAACCATCTGTGAAACTTTCTTGTGATGTTATAGAATTTTGCTCGAAGTATCTTCCGAAGTTCAATCCTATTTCTGTTTGTGGATACCATATAAGGGAAGCTGGGGCGTCAGCATCTCAGGAGGTGGCTTATGCTTTCGAGAATGCAAAGGTATATGTGGAAGATGTTATCTCACGAGGGCTTGACCCTGATTCATTTATGAAGAGAATAACTTTTTTCTTCTGTACGTATCACAATCTGTTTGAGGAAGTTGCAAAATATAGAGCTGCAAGGAGGCTCTGGGCACATATAGCCAGAGATTACGGGGTCAAAGATCCGAAAAATATGGCGATGAAATTTGCAGTGGCATGCGGGGGGGCATCATTAACTAAAGCAGAGCCTTTACTAAATATCGCTAGGGTAACCCTTGGAGCCTTGGCTACAGTCCTGGGAGGGGGACAATCTATATTCACAGAAGCTTATGACGAAGCTTATTCAATTCCATCCGAGCACTCGGCAAAAATCGCCCTAAGAATCCAGCAGATTCTCGCATTTGAAACAGATATACCACAGGTTTCAGATCCCTTAGGTGGTTCATTCTTCATAGAAAAATTCACAGATGAACTTGAAGAGAGGATCAAATCCGAGATGTCAAAGATACAAAATTATGGAGGTATGATAAAAGCAATAAAAGATGGATACGTTCAATCCCTTATTCTCCAGAATGCCTATAAACAACAGCTCTCCATAGAAAAAAAAGAAAAAAAGATTGTAGGCGTTAATGTTTTTGCCGATGATTCCTCCGATTCAGATGAATATAAATTTGAAATCTTCAGACCAAAAGAAGCCACAGAGAAAGTTAGAAAACTCAGAGAATATAAGGAATCTCGGGGGAGCACTTCCGTTCAAAGGTACCTTGACAACATCTCCAAGGCTGCGGAGAAAAACGAAAATATTATGCCGTATCTTATAGAAGCCTTCGAAAATGGAGCAACAATAGGAGAAACTACCAAAGCCCTCAAAAAAGTATACGGAGAGTTCAAAGAACCAATTATAATTTGACCTCCTTTAAAACCTCAAAATCGACCCTTTATTCATGAAGTATTTTGGGCGAAAGAGATATGACTATCTCCCTATTTTCTAATGCCTCTTTGTAATTTTTGAATAAGAACCCGAGTATAGGAATAGATGAAAGGAATGGTACGCCTTGGAAGCTTTTTGATGAGCTCTGATGTATTATTCCTCCTATAAGGACAGTTTCGCCTTCTTTGATAATAATTTTTGAGACAACTTCGTTTTTTGATATCGCTGGAACCCCCCTTGCTGATATAAACTCAGCAGTTGGAAAGTTCTTTGTGACTTTTGTTTCCAAGAATATTCTATCATCTACAATTTTGGGAATTACTTCCAAAGATAAAACCGCATCCTGAAATAGCGTCTGTACAGTAAATTGAGTTGAAACCTCATAAGGAATTGAAATTCCCTGCATTATCACTGCCTTTTCTCCGTCCAGAGTCAAAATTTTAGGAGAGGAGATAATTTTTGCATCCCCTCTGCTTTCTAAAAAGCTTATAATATCCTCAACAAAGTTTGTCTTCAATGCTATGTTTCCACCTTGTGATAAAAATTCAAAACCCACTTTGATATCTCCGGCACTAATCCTGAGTAAGTTTCCTATTTCCTTTGATCCTCGTGATGAGAGTTCAATTATTCTGGATTCTATGATAATCCCTCTTGGGGGGCGATCTATCTCTGAGATTATCCTTTCTATCTTTTCGAGTTTATCTTTCCCTGCTTCAGCTACGATGATATTTGGAGTAGGTGACAGTACTTTCACATCTTCGCTAATCAGCGCAGGAATAATATCTTGGGCTTTCTTATATTTTAAATTGAAGATCTTTGTTCTCTTTTCCACCTTTGTAGGAGAAACTACCATGATGTTGTCTACTTCTTCGATGCTGATTTGTGCAACCTTCCCTAATATTGAAAGAGCTGTTTTTAAATCTCCTTCAATCCTTACCGATATTTTTCTTTCCAGTTCAGTTGGTAGCACAACATTTTTGTTAATGATTTTCGATATAGCAAGAATAATCTTTTTTATGTCAGTGTCTATAGCATACAGGAATAAATCTTCAGCGAGTAAATGATATGGACAGATTATCTGCACAAAGAGTGAGTACAGGAAAGGTAGTAGCAGTTTGCTAGCAGATGGCATCACACCTTTTAGAATCGGAAAAGTTTATGATTTCCGTATTTTATTTTATCGGGAATATATTTGTTCATAAAGTACTGTTCGCTTATGCTATCTGATCTCAAAGGTATGTTGGTAGATTTTTTGATTTTCTGGGGGTTTATATCATTTATTATTCTGAGCTGGTTTCTGCTTTTGTCTGATAGAAATTCTAAGCTATCTTACACAATTTTAAAATCGCTCGCCTTTGCGACATTACAGCTTCATCTTATCGATTTATCCCTTTCTCTGTTCTCGGCTTTGAGATTTGTTGTTCTTGCTAATCTGATTGTGTCCGCATTTGTTATTCTGCTATCTATAAGGAAGTTTTGTAAAGTTTTTGGAGCAGTAATGAGAAAAATAATCTATCTTGATCGGGCAGTAGGTAGGGGTAATCTTTTCCTTTTCCTTTTGGTATTTATTTTTTACTTATATCTTGCTGTTGTTTCCTATTATTTCCCAGTGAGAGGAACAGATGATGTAGGATATCGTATTCCAGTTGTTTTTGAGAGTATAAAAAAGTCAGGAATTGTAATTCCTTCGCATCTTTGCGATCCCCGGTTTTCATTTCCTCAGTTTCCTTATTTAATTTACAAGCTTTATATTATTATTACAGGGGGAGAAAGATTTCTTGACTTTACTAATATATACTATCTTCTTATTTTGATTATTTCGGTATACTATATTTCTACCTTTGTAGGATCAAGATCTGATGTAGCATTTTTTATGTCATTTGTACTCCTTCCTGTAACTCCCATTGTAGTGGGGCAGGTGACATCAAACTATGTTGATTTGGCTTTTGCTTCCTTTTTTATGGGAGCTGTAGCTTTCTGCTTAAGGATATTAAGGGATAACAAAAGAACGATTTGGGATGCCCTAGCAGGGGGGATATTTTTGGGTGGATTGTGCGGGACGAAATACACAGGATTATTCCTTTTGCCACTTCTTGAGACTATCATTATTCTGTCAAAGAACTTTAGAATTTTTGTCATCTTTAATGTAATAGCTACTATCACTGGCGGTTTCTGGTATCTTCTCAATTTTGTAAATTTCGGATTCCCAATTTACCCCATACCTGGTTCCCCTTTAGGAAAAATGATCTATCCCAATCCTCCCGAACTTTTTTCACCCCCTGTGAGACATCTTTTAGCTTTTCTCCTGAAGTATGATAACATTGATTTGAGTTATCATAAAGGTTTTGGATTGGCATTTTGGTTCTTAGTATTGCCCCTTTCTTTGAAATTCGTAATTTCAAGAATCAAAAACAAAACTTTTTTGCTATTGCTTATCTTAACTTTTGTTCCTTTGTCATATACTTTTTGGAGGATCATACCATCTGTACATGTGAATGCAAGATTTCTGATTTGGGCTTTAGCATTGTCATTCCCTTCAGCCGCGTGTGAAATATCCAAGAATAGAAAATTATTTTATTTTTCGGTTTTGATTTTCTTTTTGGTCTTCACAACTAATTTCCCCAAGATGTTGCAGACTCATCATCCAAATTTGGATGCAAGGGTTATTTTCAGGGAAGATAAATGTAATCTCAAAGAATATGATAAATCATTTTTGAGGTATAATGTGTGGTTTAGGCATTCTTCTGAAATCTCAACTTTTATACAATTCCTAAATGCTAATCTTGGAGAATACTTAAAAATAAAGTGCGTAGATGAAGATATGAAGGAGATCAATTGTCCTTTCTTCTTCTATGGAGAGTTAAGAGAAGGTAAAATCAATGAAATATCATCATGTATGGATGAGATAATTGATCCAGATTTAGTTGTTGTTATTATTACTTATGATGTTCGTTCGGAAAAACGCGGATACATTTCAGATTTTAGTAAGGAGCATACTTTCTCGATCCCGGGTTTTCAGGGTGTTTATTCTTCTACTGCATCAACAGTAAGAGGAGAGATAATAGACTATAAAATTTTTGTCAGGGAGGAGTTATTCGATAAATTAAGGGAGAGAGTTGATTTTTGGAAGGCAAACTGTGCCGAATTATTCAGGTATTGATCGTCCAATTCAGATATTGATCAGTCTAAAACTTTAATCAATGACTTCATTTGATTGTTTATGATTTCATAATTAGTTATGTTATGGGTTGGATTTGAGGATTTATGATCGATTGTGATTAGTGAGTTAGCTATCTGGAATTGAGTGTATTATTGACTATTTCTTCTGTTAGAGCTTCTATTGTTTGTCTTTTAGATACTATTTCTGGTTTTTTAAGTTTTTCCTCGATGGTTTTTGCTGTAACTGTGCCAATGCATGCAAGTTTCCTCTGAAGGAGCCAATCACGATTTTGGCTGAAATCTTCGTAAAAGTAGAGAAATGCAAGAGAAGATGTAAATGTGATGATATCTGGATTTTTCTCAATTACTGAGTTTATTTCCTGGTCGCTGTGGTTTACCTTAGATATGCTGTATATATCAAAGACTGCAACCGATTTTCCTGACTTTTCGAGTTTTTCTTCGATATTTCTTACGCCTTCTGCTCTGAGGAAAAAGGCATTCTTTATATCTTCTCTCTCAAGCCTGTGGTACAATGATTCTGTTGTAAAATCATCGGGTATAAGGTCTGGGTTTATTCCGTAATTATGCAGAGCCCTTGCTGTTTTTTCTCCTATTGCAGCTATTTTTACGCCTGAAAGTACTCTTACATCTTTACCTAAGGTTTTTAGTCCTAAGAAGAATTTTTCGACTCCGTTCTGGCTTGTGAATATTACCACAGATTCTTTCAACTCACTATAAGTTAGTTTTTCTAAAGTCTTTACAAATTTGCTTACCGCTTTTTTATGTTTTTCATCAAAGTTTATTTTTATTGATGGGAATATTACTGGATCTCCGCCTTGTTCCCTTATGAGTTTAGCAAATTCTAACGCTTGGGTTTCTGGACGGGTTATAACAATTGTTTTACCAAAGAGTGGCTTTTTTTCAAACCATGTTATTTTTTCTCTGAGTTTGACAACCTCTCCGACTATGAAGATAGCCGGAGGACTTATCTTTGTCTTTTCTGCTTCATCTGCTATATTAAGTAAATCTGATGTTATAGTTCTTTGCTTTGGTGTTGTACCCCATTCTATCAGAGCACAGGGAGTAGTGGGGGGTAGATGTTTCTGTAATTTTTCGGCGATGCGCCTTAGATTTCTAACTGTCATAAGAAAAACGGTTGTTCCGCATTTGGCGAGGGATTCAAAATCTATTTTTGACTCATCTTTATCTGCTTCGCTTCCGGTTGCTACTGAAAATGATGAGTTAAAATCTCTGTGTGTTAGTGGTATCCCGGCATAAGCTGGAACCGCGTAGAAGGATGAAACACCGGGGATAACTTCAAATTCCACCCCATTTTCGGCTAAAAATTCACATTCCTCACCCCCCCTGCCAAATATAAAAGGATCTCCCCCCTTTAGTCTTGTGACTATCTTACCCTCTTTTGCAAACTTGACAAGGAGAGAATTTATTTCATCTTGAGTCATTGTGTGTTTCCCACTTTCTTTCCCTACATAGATTTTTGTTGCACCTTGGGCGTAAAATAGCAATTCTTGTGGGACAAGATGATCGTATATCACGACATCGGATTTTGAGATAGCCTCAAGACATCCGAGCGTTACAAGCGATATATCTCCAGGACCAGCCCCAGCTATATATACCTTCCCTTTCCTCATTCTTCACAAAAAATTAAAAAAAGATTTTTTTTATAAATTCCTTTTATTATCAAAATATATGGCGGTAAAGGGTGGGTTAAAATTTCTGCGGAAAAGAAAAAGAGCTATTCAGAATATTGAGAAGATAACTAAAGCCATGAAAACTGTCGCATCTGTGAAGCTCAGAAAAGCTCAACTTGTCTTTGGGAATTCAAAAAGTTTTATCGATGAGCTTGGTAAGATATTTCATGTTTCAACAGATGTAGGCAAATTGGGTCCGAAATTTGTGAAAGAAAATTTTGATTTCTCATTTTTGTGGGATTCAAGCAAAGAGGCTAAAGATCTTTACATAGTCATAGGTGCTGACAAAGGATTGTGTGGAGCTTTCAATAGCAATATTGTTAGAACAGCAAGAGAGAATATAAAGGGGAATCCATATATATGGGCTTTTGGGAAAAAAATAATAAAGCCACTCTCAAAATATTTTGAGATAACTAGCAAATACGAAGATTATTCAAAAGATTTCTCCATCGAGAAGATGGAGAGCATCTATACAAAAATAGAGGATATGATTAACAAAAAAGAAGTTTCGGAAATATTCTGCATATATACATTTTTCAAAAGTCCAGGAACGCAGTATCCGGTCTGCGAGAAAATTTTCCCGATCTTGATTTTTTCCCCTTGGTCCAGAAAAAAGATTTTCGAGCCTTCTCAGGTTGAGGTTGTAGAATTTTTTGCGAAGTTATATCTTAGATCAAAACTTTTCTTCTGCTTTCAATCATCCATCACATCTGAGCATGCTTCAAGAATGAGAGCTATGGATATGGCTAACCAGAATGCTAAAAGACTTATCAGGGTTCTTGACCTTCAGATCAATAAGGCAAGGCAAGAGTCCATTACTAAGGAATTAATTGATATTGTGAACGGCAAAACAGCACTTGAGTCAGCATCTATTTGAATTGAGACCTTATAAAATATCATAAGTAAGAGGTGGTAGGTAAGTATGATAGTAATACTTGATTTTGGTTCGCAGTATACTCATCTTATATCAAGAAGGATAAGAAATCTTGGGGTATATACAGAAATACTGCCGTATAATGCTAATATTGAGAGGATATTGAAGCTAAATCCTAAAGCTATAATTCTTTCTGGAGGTCCGCAGAGTGTCTACTCAAAAAATGCTATAAAGCCAGATCCCAGAATCTTTAACTCCCAGATCCCAATTTTGGGAATATGCTACGGCGCTCAAATTATGGCTCAGATGCTCGGAGGAATAGTCAAAAAAGCAAAAATAGGAGAATACGGAAGAACAAAAATCTCAATAAAAAAAGAGGATGCACTGTTTGAAGGCATTCCAAAAGATTTCTCAGTATGGATGTCTCACGGAGATGTAATAGAAAAAATACCAGAAGGGTTCGAAATCATCGCCCAAACCGAGTTCTCACCAATATCAGCCTTCAAATCAAACAAAATATACGGAATACAGTTCCACCCCGAAGTACATCATACAGAATACGGAGAGAAGATATTAGAAAACTTCGTCATCAAAATAAGTGGAGCAGAAAAAGATTGGAAACTTGAAAACTATGTCGAAGAACAAATAAACAAAATAAAAGAATTAGACGGAGGAATACTGTGTGCAGTCTCAGGAGGTGTTGATTCAACGGTTCTGGGAGTTCTACTCCACATAGCAAAAAAAGACGAAGCAAAATTCGTATTCATCAATACCGGACTTCTAAGAAAAGGAGAGCCAGAAGAAGTCAAAGCAAATTTTGAAAGCTTAGGTATAAAAATTGACATCGTTGACGCTGAAAGTAGATTCTTGAGAAATCTAAAAGGTGTCAGAGACCCAGAAAAGAAAAGAAAAATCATAGGAAAGACATTCATTGAAGTATTTGAAGAATATGCAGAGCAAAGGAAGGGAGATAAAATAAAGTTTCTGGCGCAAGGAACTTTGTATCCGGATGTCATAGAAAGCGGAGTTTCAACATCGGGGAAGGCACACGTGATAAAATCTCATCACAATGTCGGGGGACTCCCTGAAAAACTCGGTTTAGAAATAGTGGAACCATTACGCCAACTGTACAAAGATGAAGTGAGAAAGCTCGGTAGAATACTTGGCATCCCAGAACATATCACCTCAAGACATCCATTCCCAGGACCAGGACTGGCGGTCAGAATTATTGGAAGTGTAACTCCGAAAAAGTTAAAAATTTTGCGGGAGGTAGACTCGATCTTTCAAGAGGATCTGATAAAATCGGAGCTATACAGCACAGCATGGCAGGCTTTCTGTGTCCTTACAAACACAAAAAGTGTGGGTATTGTTGGAGATAGGAGAAGATACGGATACGTTGTTGCTATAAGAGCAGTCGAATCAGAGGATGCTATGACTGCGGATTGGGTAAGATTTCCCTATGATTTCTTGGATAGAGTTGCTAAAAAGATTATAGCATCAGTTCCAGAAATCTCGCGTGTTACATATGATATAACGTCAAAACCACCAGCTACCATTGAATGGGAGTGACTTTGATATAACATCAGAACTACCAAATCCGTAAAGAGAATTAGACCTTGAAGAATGAAACGAGAGATTTAAGTTTTTCTGAAGTTTCTCTTGCACTGTGGGCGATCTTGAGAAGTCTTTCTACCATTGCCTTGAGTTGTTCCATAGCTCCCAGAAATCCAGTTATATTTCTGGAAACTTCTCGTGCTGTAGCGCTTTGCTCCTCAATGGCAGAGGATAAAGCCGATGCCATATCCTTCTGACCCTCTGTTTTGCCTATTATCTCTTTGTAGGATGTCGAAAAACCTTCGATTTGGTCTCCAAGTCCTTTGAAGTTCTCTACAACCTCCTTTATGTATGCTATGAGTTCGCCCCATGTCGAGTCGATTTTCTCAACCATAGACTTTATATTGTTCGCTTCTGTTCTGGTTTTGTCTGCAAGTTTTCTAACTTCATCGCTGACTACAGCAAAGCCTTTCCCCGCATCTCCAGCACGTGCCGCCTCTATTGCTGCATTCAAAGCCAAAAGATTAGTCCGGTCTACTACATCTTCAATAACCTTTACTACCGATGATATCTTCTTTATGTTAACTGATACAGCATCGCTTGATTTTAATAACTCCTGAACTTTTTTCAGAGAGTTACTCATTGCTGTAACGACCTCTTCGACTTTTTTCATACTTTGAGAAGAAATTGAGTATATTTCCTTTGCCTCTGCTGAAAGGTCTGCAGCCAGGCGAGAAGATTCTCCTAAAGAAGCTGAAAACTCATCAACAGCATTTGAAATCTGAGCAACGCTTCCGGCAATTTGACTTGCAAGCTGGCTCAACTCCTCCGATCCACCAGATAAATTCTCAGCATATACAACAAGATTTTCACATACCGCTTTCACGCCTTCCAGAATCTCACTTATCTTTTTCTCAACTTCATTCCAAGCAGACGCTATGACCCCGAACTCATCTTGACTTATTACTTTTGCCATCTGAAGTTCTCCACCAGAAAGTTTTGAAAAGACCTCCTGCAGTGACCCTAAATTCTGTAGTGCCTTACCCAAAGTAATGTGAGCAATAATAAGCACTATCCCAGATATAATAAAAGAAGCCATTATCGAAGTAAGAAGAAGTAGGATTGTTCCTTTAAGATTATAGCTGATTACAACAACAAACTCACCTATGAGTTCAGCTCCAGCTGAATCATAAACCGGAGAATAAATCCATACCTTGTTCAATCCTCTGACTTCGGAATATATTTTCCCTTTCCCTTTGTGAGCTGAATAAAAGTCTACAAGGTCGCGCTCATGGGCGTAAGCGGAATCAGGATATACAAGAAATAACCTCCCTCTTGTGAAAACAGCTGAGTA
>CALHPK010000023.1 GCA_938036315.1 uncultured bacterium
ATCGTAGCATAGACATTGCCGCCGCTGTCTCCTACACTTATAGAAGTGGGACCGATGACTCTGTTTCCGAGTCCACCTCTTAGAAGTTGTTGGTTCCTCCACACTGTTGATCTGACTATCTTCCTTATCTCTTCATACAGCTTATCTGAGGATGCCTGCAGAGAGTTTATCTCACCTGAGTCATCCGATTCCTTTGCCCTTTCAGCATTTGACTTCATCTGCGCAAGTATCCCGTATATGCTCTCAACTGTATCCTCTATCTTCTGTAGGAGAGACTGGGCTTTTGCAACCTGTTCTGAGGCAAGCTGGAGAGAAGAGAGAGCTCGTGTGAGTATATTACCCTGAACCAGAGCACCAACATCATCTGCAGCTGAGTTGACCCTCTTGCCTGTTTGGAGGCGTTTCATTACACCTCCAAGTTCTATTGTCGCACGCCTTAGATCCTCCGTTGCTATTAGACCGTGTTTATTTGTTAAGACAGGTATTGGCATTACTTGACACCTCCTTGCTTTTTATTTTCTGGCTCCCTCCATAAAAGGAGCCATCGTTATTTATTTATCGGATTTTTCGCAATTTAATTTAATCATTTTTTCCGTTTTTTTCCAAAAAGTCGGAATCGATCTCAGTTGAGCATAAGCTTAACTTTAGTTCCCCTACTGAACATCTGGGGAGGTGACACCCTGCTGTACCTTGGGCTCTTCAATCTGCATTTGTGGTCGTGGTTGTGGAAGCACCTCTTCTGCTGCAGGAACCTCTGGCAATTTTTCTGCAGGGACAAATTCTTTATATGATGATAACTTGCTTATAGCCAGTGTAATTATGAAAAAAAGACCAATAAGTATGAATGTTCCTTTTTCTATAACAGTTGTAGCTCCCCGAGGGCCTAAGATAGCTTGAGGACCACCCCCGAAAATTGTCCCTATACTCTCGCCTCGACCGACCTGAACGAGAACTGAAAGAACCAGAAGAATCCCGACTAATATCTCCAATATCCACAAGACAGCGAGAATCATATATTCAAATTTATAGACATCTGCGGATAGTCTAAAAATTTTTCTGCAACTTTAAATTTTATCTAATTTACCTGCAAAGTGACAGAGGACTTTTCTTGATCCCACAGTTACATATTCTGGCTCTTTATCACAAATACTTTCCCTAAATGGACAACGCTGGGAAAACCTGCACCCTGGCGGAGGATTTAATGGAGAAAGTGGCTCTCCTTCTATACCTTTTAATTCATATCTTCCACTTTCTAATACTTTACCGAAATCGACCACTGAATCTATGAGCAATTTTGTGTAAGGATGTGCAGGACTCTCAAATATTTCTTGGGAATTACCTATTTCAACCACTTTTCCTAAATACATAACTGCAACCCTATCTGAATATGACCTAACAGTATGTATATCATGACTTATAAAGATTATTGTTGTATTAAATTTTTCTCTTATTTCTTCAAAGAGTTTGAGAATTTGAGCTCTGATTGAGACATCAAGAGATGATGTGGGTTCATCTGCTACGAGTAACTGTGGTTCAACTGCCAGAGCCCGAGCTATAGCTACCCTCTGGAGCTGTCCCCCCGATAATTCAGCTGGATACCTACTTGCGAATTCTACATCAAGTCCAACCGCCCTGAGGAGATATTTCAGTCTTGCACTAAGTTCACCTTTGGGAATAAGCCTATGAACTATAACACCTTCAAGAATAAGATCTCTGATTTTCATTTTAGGATTGAGAGATGAGAAGGGATTCTGGAAAACCATTTGTATTCTCCTACGCAAATCTCCCTTAAGTCTATTTTTAGTTATTTCAACTGAATCAAAGATTATCCTACCACCTGACGGTCTTATGAGCCCAGCAATAAGTTTACCTAAAGTAGTTTTACCGCAACCAGACTCACCAACTATAGCGAAAAACTCCCCCTCATTAACTTCGAATGAAACCCTATCAACCGCCTTTATATATGCTGGTGAAAATAATTCTTTTATATTCCTTCTAACTGGGAAAAATTTCTTTACATCCTGAACCAAGAGTATAACTTTATCTCTTTTGCTTATAATCATTGGTAAAAATATAGTGTTCTACAAAATTATAAACCGAAGTTGAAAAAACAACATATAGCAATTCTCTCCATCCAATAATAGAGATAATTCATTCCTTTCTATCTTCTCGTTCTTTAAAAAAGTAAAATATTCAAATGGTGTTGGAAGGTAAGGGAAATTAAGCCTAAGGGAAATTAAGCTATTTAAACCAGAAATTTTCCGAAATTCAAATTAAAATAAAAGTAGAGAGGTAGGATGCTTGGAGCGAAGAAAATACTTAATTTGGTAAAGTATTTACTTATTACAGTCCTTTTTATATTGGGGAATCAGTCCAGAGTTATTTCTGAAACAATTTTCGAAGTTAAAATGCGTGAAGCCCAGGAACTTTATAATAAAGGAGAATTAATAGAGTCCTACATAGCTTATTCAGTAGCATATGAGTATGCTGCAAATACTGAACAACGGATTGAGGCGAAAAAAAACGCTGCTGAGATTCTCTTCAAAATTGGAGATTTATATGCAGCTGAAGAAATCTATAAACAAATATATAAACTGAGTCAAATATATAAACTGAGTAAAGATGAAAATATTTTGCGCAAGCTAATAATAATAAAGGCAGAAACTTTGCAAAACGACTTTTACGATTGGATGAAAACTTTATCAAAAGAACAGGTTGATTCTGAAATTTTGTATTACTTGGGGAAGTATATCCTTAGAAAAGAGAAGAATCCCAAAAGAGCCTGTGAAGTACTCGATTCGGTTAGGCGTGAATCTCAATACTTCCACAAAGCTCAATACCTCTGTGGAACAGCTATGATAATACTCGGAGATCTTGATGAAGCCCTTCGAAGATTTCTCAATGCCGAAAAATCAGAAGATAAACTTCTGAAAGAATATTCAAAATTAGCAATAGGGAGGATATACTCAGACGTAGGAAGATTCAAGGATGCTCTACCATATTACCTTTCCATAAACCCTGATTCTCCGGTCTTTTACGAGGCAAGATATGAAACATGTTGGATATTTTATGGACTTGAGATGTATTCAGAGGTTCCACCTTGTATAGAATATTTTAAGTCCGCTCGCAAAACTCATCTCACAAAGAGAATTGAAATACTTGAGGCATTCCATAGGCTCAACGAAGATTTAGTCGGCTCACTTTTGACCTTCACTGCAATTTCTGATTCTTCATCTATGCTTATAACTCAGATAGCTCAGACAAAAAAATTCTCCCCATCCTTCTGGCGTAGGGATTCAATAAAATTCTTCTCAGCAAAAGAACCGCACATAGCCGAATGGATAGAATTCTTCCCAGAATACAAATTTTTCAAAGAAAGAAGAGAGTATATTATAGCTGTAAAAAAATATATTGAGAACATAATTGCTGACCTCCAAAGAATAAGATTAAGCTCAGTTCTTGTTGCTGATAGATCCATAAAAAGGTATATGGAAAGAGTATGGTTAGTTCAGGAAAAAATACATGGCTTAATAACCCAAATAGACTTTGATATTATGTCAGATCAAGAGAAAAAGCTTTGGTTTTCTATTTCTTCGATATTTCTTGAGCTCAAAAATATGGATATCAAGTCCCGTGAGCTTGCTGCAGTCGCATCAATTAATATGAACGAAGTATGGAGAAATCGTGAGTTCAAAAATTGGGAAAAAAAGTACAAAGCCTACGAAGACTCAGTAAAATACATCATGAATGAGATTAATAATATCGAAAATCTTTACAAGAAAAATTTTTCTATCATTAAGACAATTACAGATTCCCTAAAGAGGAAAGATGGTAGGAAATACATATTCTCAGATAAGCTGGTGGATGAACTTTCGAAACTTTACAATGAGTCATTCAATATATTTTTAGATTTCTCGTCAATCTGGAATGAAACAATAAAACAAATAAATGCCTACCTACAAGTTCAGGAAAAGGAATTAAGAAAAGTAAAATGGATGCTCGATAATTTCTTAGATTATCTTGGTTCTTTTGAGGGGGAACTTTTAAGGTATTTATTCATTACAAGATTAGAAAACGAACTTAAAACAACCTATGCCCTTGCTCAATATGGTTTTATAGAATCTTCCTGGACCATCAAAGCTAGAGAGTCTGAAATCCTCGACTCCATACATATGCTCAGATTAGAAGAGGAAAACAAAGTAAGAGACAACCTAACAAAAATATCTGATTCAATTCAAAAAATAGGAATAGGCGAAGTAGCAGGCAGGGGACAGAGTTCTTTTGAAGAAGATCTATCCACAACCGAGAACTATATGATAGAAATCCTGACAAAAATAAACGAAGCTGAAAAAATAATGCGAGAAATATCCAGATTCTCTTGGACTCCCCCTGATAGAACTATACAACAACTTATTGAGGAGAAAAAGATGAAATCAGAAAAAGGCAAAAGAAGATAATCTTTATATGTGGGAAAGAGTAGTAAATAAACAATTAGGAAGAACAATGGCAAATAATAAATTACAAAACAAATATAAAAGATGATAATCTATAAAAAACAGGGATATATAAGAATAGCTAAATTTCTGCTCCTTTACGTTCCATTCTTTATCTTATTTGCACAGCCAATCTCAAGTGGATCCCTACACGCTCAAGGGAAAAAATTTCAATCTCCAGCAACAAACGATCATTATTATTTCATATCAAGACAATTGCAAGAATTCTACTCTTTACACTCAATTTCTCCTTCTGACTACATTGCCACAAAAAAGGGCTACTTCAGTACGATAAACATATTTTCTAATAGACTACAGAATTTAAAATATATAATGAATTCAATAGCAGATCTCAAAATTTTCATAGAGACAACAAAGATATCGAATTTTTTTGAAGATAAAATGAAACCATTTCTGGAAGTAGAGAACTCAAGGAGACTTGAATTGATAAGTGCTATTCAAGACTACATAAAAAGATTTCCTGAATCTCCACTAACTCCATACGCCATACTAAGATATGCTGAACTCCTTTATGAGAAAATGAGCTACGAATATATTTTAGAGTATGAGAAAGCAATCGCCCGGGGAGAACCTCCGCCACAAAAAGATTTCTCTCCAGTCGTAAAGGTATATGAAAATTTCTTAGAAAAGTACAAAAACTTTCCGTGGAAAGACATAGTTATGTACCTTGCTGGATATGTATTAGAGGAAATGGGACTTTCGTATGAAGCTGTAGAAAGATATTTTGAACCATTGGCGAAAATAAGGTTATCACAATTTGCCCCAGAAGCTGCGATGAGAGCTGGAGAATTCTGGTTCAACTCCGGAGACCTTGATAAAGCCGAAGAATATTATCTTATCGTTCTGGATTTCCCACAACACCCACTCTATCCAAAAGCTCTTTTCAAACTCGCCTGGACATACTACAGGAAGGGAGATTACAAAATAGCTGTAGATTATTTTCTTGAATCTATTGATTCAGCGGGAGAGAGTGAAATAAAAGCTGGCGTCGTTCAAGAAGCAGTAGAATATATGGTTGCCGCAGTAGCTGAACTTGGGGGTATCAAGAAACTTGAAACAGAAAATCAAAGAATCTTATCAGTCCTTTCAAAAATATACAGAGATCCTGAAATATTCTTTTTTGAAGCCCAAGGTAAAGCATACTTTGAACAGGGGAAATATCAAGAAGCTATCGAAACTTACAAAGGTCTAATAGATAAGCACTATAATTCTCCAAGATCAATAAATGGAGCAATTGGAATTTTAGAATCTCTTAAAAAATTGGGGAATATTGATGACGCAGTTTCTTGGTCAGTTGAAATAGCAAGAAGATGGGGACCAACCTCTCAGTGGGCGAAGTCGAACCCGGACACGTATAAAAGCTATAAAGCTGAGATTGAGAAAAGACTCCTTGAATCTGCAAAGTATTTCCATAGCAAAAATATGCTAAAAGAAGCGGAAGGATCATACAAATTGTTCTTAGAACTTTTCCCAGCAAGCGAATTCTCTGCCGAAGTGCAATTCCTCCTTGGAGACCTATATTACGGTAGTGGAGATTACCTGAGTGCCTACGCTATATACAAAGCTAATGTACAAAATATAATGGTGAAGGAGAACAAGTATCTTCTTGATGCTGCGTGGGGGCTTGTACTTTCTGCAGATAAATCTTTAAATAAAGGAGAAAAAGAAGCACCAGAACTTCTGAAGGAAGCTTCTTTTATGTTTGAAAAACTCTTCCCCCTTGACGGTCGCACTCCTTTAGCACTATATAAAGCCGCAAAGGTATTATCATCCGAAGGGAAAAAACGTGACGCCCTTTCTATCCTGAATAAAATTATAGAAAGATACCCTGGCTCAGAAGTAGTCGCTGATTGCATCTTAGAAATAATAAAAATATACGTCGATGAAAATGAGCTCGAAAAAGTAGTAGATTTCTCACTCCAAGCAAGAAAAAGAGTCGATATATTAACTCCAGAAAATATAACATACATAAATGATCTTGGAGCAAAGGCACTTTTCAAGATAGCACAAAAGTATGAAAACAATAAAGAATATGATAAAGCTGTATCCTACTACTTACAAATTGAGAAACTTTACCCATCTTCGGATCTTATAGATGATGCTCTGTACAGCGCAATTATGATAAATAATGAAATCAAAAAACTCAATGATGTAGTATCTTACTCCGACATATTCTTGAGAAAGTTCCCAAACTCTGAACTAAGGTATGATGTCCTATACGTAAAAGCAAATGCTCTGGCAAATCTTCTGTTCTTTGATGATGCCCTAACAAGCTATATGAAACTCATCCAAGAATTAGAAAAGAAAGAAGCAGAAGTGTTACAGAAAAAACAGGGGTTGTCCCAAATAGAAAGGGATATGCTCAAAAACTCATATAAATTTGTGATGAATATATACTACGGACTTGCGAAGTACTCAGAAGCTGCCAAATGGGCTTTGAATTACAAAGAGAAGTTCGGACAAACCGAGCCAGAACCAGAATATTACATCAAATTAGCTGCAGATTTTTATTTTGATGGTAAAGAATTTGAAACAGCAATAAAACTTCTTAATGAATATATAAGTATAAAGCAGAAAAAAGCTCGTGGAAAACCCACAGCAGAAACAGTTCTAGCAAAACATAAAATAGCATCATATTACAAAAATGAATTTGAAAGATCAAAGTCGCCAGCAGAAAAGCAAGAACTTGAAAAAAAATATGAGAAACTACTTTCCGAAATAATCCGTGATTGGGACGGGCTAGCAGCTCAGGAAAAAGCAAAAGTCATAACAGCCTATTCTGAAGCTAAATTCTTCTTCGCAAAAAGAACTTTCGAAGAGTACGCAAAGATTCGCCTTGCAAAAACAGATAACAAAAAACAACTCGAAAAAAAACTAAAAGATAAAACTGAGTTGATGAAGAAAGTTCAAAAAGAAATGACAGAAATTGCTCAATTTGGAGATCCTTATTGGTCATTTGCAGCACTTTTTTATATAGGATACTCATTCCAGGAATTCGCAAATATGCTCATAGAAGCTCCCGTACCGCCCGAGATAGAAAGAATAAGAGACCCAGAAGAAAGGGAACTTGCTATAGCAATATATAAAGAAGAACTCGAAAAACAGGCCTTCCCACTGGAAGATAGTGCAATCAAAACTTTCTCACAATCTATAGAAAAGATAAAACAGCTCGGAGTAAGAAATGAGTGGACTGCACTGATATTTAAACACCTGAAAATGCTTGACCCACTTGCACCAGTTGAGATAGAGGATGATAGAATATTCCCACTTAATTTCTCTGTATCTATGAGAACATCTGAAATGCCTGCAATAGTAGAAGAGACAAAAACTCAATTATCAATGCAGAAATTTTCCGTGACAGAACTTGTAAACTTTGAGAAGATAAGACAAAAAGTAACTTCTAATATAGGTGAGAAGATTTTCTATCCATTTTTTGCATATTCTGAAAATGGAAAACTTAAATTTTACTCTGCTCGTGGCGAAGAAGAATTGTAAAATTTTAAGAGAAGATGATAAACGCAAAAAAACAATCTATATTGGCAACTTCTGTTTCATTTATACTGGCCTGCTCTATCCTATCTACACAGTCCACCTCCAGCAAGGGTAAATATACAACAGCAATAGTAGAAGAAAAACCACAAAGAAGAGAAAAAATCGATAACCCTTCATCATCGAATATTGAAAAAGCTAAAACTCTCATAGATATAAACCGTATCGAGAACAAAATAAAAGAAATAAAAATAGACGATGCCAAAGATCAAAAACAAAAAAGTATGAAGCTCGAAGATAACTGGGAACTCATCTTTCTCAATTTAGAATACCCCGAAATATTACAGACAAACGATCTGGATCTTAATGATAGCGAACCAAATGAAATGGAGGAAATTGACAGAATATTTCTTGAAGCATTAACCAAACCCTTTCCCAAAGAAATAACAAAGTTCGAAAGCTGGAACATCAAAGGTCTTGGTTCGTTCAATATTCCAGTTGAACTTAATCACTATGTCGAATACTACATTTATCTTTTCACAGAAACAAAATTCAGAGAACATTATGAAAGATGGCTAAGGAGATATTTCAAATACAACAAATTCATAAGAGCACTCTTACATCAGCAGGGACTTCCAGATGACCTAATATTTGTCGCCATGGCGGAATCTGGATTTTCAAACAAAGCAGTGTCACACGCAGGAGCTGTAGGAATGTGGCAATTTATAGAAGAAACAGCTAAACGGTACTCTCTAAGAATAGATCCTTGGATAGATGAAAGACGTGACCCGGTAAAATCCACTATAGCAGCATCAAATTACCTCAAAGAACTATATGATGCATTCGGACATTGGTATCTAGCCTGGGCAGGATATAATGCAGGAGAAAGGAGGATTGAGAAGGCAATTCGAAAAGCAAATAAGGATGATTACTGGCATTTTGTAAAAAATAGACTTATCCCAAGGGAAACAGCTGGATATGTTCCCAAAATAATAGCACTAGCAATAATCACCAAGAATCTTGAGAAATTTGGATTCAATCCCCAAGATTACTATGAACAGCCATGGGAATTTGATGAAATTGAGGTTCCATACCTTGTAAGTTTCTTTACTATAGCAAAGTTATGCAGCTGTAGTATAGAAGATATTGTTGAATTTAACCCCGCCTTCCGGCATCCTATCGCCACAGGTATTATAAGAGTTCCCAAGGGTAAGGGAGAAATTGTAAAAGAAAGATTAAAAATTCTTGATAAATTCTTGGTAAATTACACTCCGGTTATGAGGGCTGGATTTTCAATACTGCCATCGGAACTTTTTTCTCAAAGAGTCATAGGTGGCTGGTTACAAATCTCACCAAAAAATCAAGACGCAAACGTATACGAAATTTCCGATCTGTTTGGCGTCCCAGAAGAGAAGATAAGGAAGTTCAATCAAATTGACGGTATAATAAAGCAAGGAGAAGTAATATCCATACCTATAGAGGTCTACTCAAGATCGTTCTTAATCTACAGAGTTAGAGAGAAAGATACCATCCAAAAAATAGCCAGAAAATTCGGAACTTCACCACAAGATATAATAGCAATTAACAATCTGAAAACCGGTAAAGTTTATCCTGGACAACTTATCAAAATTCCGGCAAGAGTATTTATATCACAACAAACGAAAAGTAAAAGTGCAGGCATTCAACTTATCTCATATCATCGCGCAACTACCTACAACCCCGGTCGGATAAAATATGTGTATACTGTAAAAAGAGGGGATAATTTATCTAAAATCGCCAAAGCATTTAATATAAAAATAGAAGATATAAAAAAGTTGAATAATCTGAATTCTGATAAAATATACCCAGGGCAAAAGCTTCTTATTCCACAAAGACCCTTATCAGATTGAAGAACTAGATTCTATCATAAACAAAATCCTGAACTCTTAAGATACCTCTGAAAGCATGTGAAAGCATGAACCTCAAAGGCTCGGGAGGCCAAGGGATAACAGTTCTATTCACAAAGAAGATATTCGTTCTATCAGATTCCTTCCCCAGAAGGAGTTCAGCTATAGTTAGTCCATTCATATGAGTAAGTGAAACTCCATGTCCAATACACCCAAGAGAATATACACAGTTGTTATCTCCTAAATATCCCAGGGCTGGAATAAGATCCACTGTTACTGAAACAGGACCACCCCATTTGTATTCTACCTTAAGATCTTTTAAAGGCGGGAAGATCTCATTTATAAATTTTTCAAGGTGAGAAAAAATTCTGTAGTTCATATCTTTACTTATATCGTTTCCAAATGCAATCGAAACATCTCCACCACCCATAAGAAGCCTATTGTCTTTTGTCAACCTGAAATAATGAATGAGATTTCTCGAATCCTCAAGTCCTTCTCTTCTGCTCCACTTTATTTTAGCAAAATGCTCTTCGTTCAATGGTTCTGTGAGAACTATATAAGTAAAAGCTGGAACTTGTTTTCTTTTTAACTGCGGTATAAGGATTGAAAAAGCATTTGTAGCAAACACAAGCTTATCTGCTTCCACCTTTCCCTTCTCCACTTTAACCTCGAATTTACGACCTTCTGTTTTTCTCACTTCAAGAACTGGAGTTTTCTCATAGATTTTTACCCCCTTTCCTTCTACGACCTTTTTCATTCCCTGAGCGAGTTTTGCGGGATTAAGGATTGCACAGTGCCTTTCATACCATCCGGCCCGCACTACAGGTGAGAAAATTTTTTCTTCTATTTCAGATCTTCTGAGCCACACTGCGTCCTCAATCCCGAGTTTTACAGCAAAATCAAACTCCTTTTTCAACCTTCTCTCATAAAGTTTTGATGTCGCAACCCTTATAAAACCAGTATACTCGAAGTCACAATCTATGTTGTGTTTTTCTACAAGTGATCTAACTAGGGAGACTGCATCGTAAGTGTATTTATAGGCTTTGAGGGCATTTTCTCTACCGTATCTCAAGGCTGTCCATGAAAGGTTAAATCCAAACAGAGTCATACAGAATCCTGCATTTCGCCCACTTGCTCCGAATCCAACATATTCCTTCTCTAAAATCACTATATTCAACGATGGCTCAAGCTCTTTAAGGAAGTAAGCAGTAGATAACCCTGTAAATCCTCCACCAATTATTACCACATCACAAGATATGTTACCTTCACAAGATGGATTGGGGCTTATGTCAACCTGCGTAAGCCAAAAACTCGGAACTTCCATAACTAATTTACAGTTTTACTCATATGTTAACCAAACAGCAAAATTTCGACAAAATTTTACAACTCAATTATGGTATTTTATAGCTCAGATTCAATTCAATTATGTGATCATCTTCGGTTTATCATCTATTTATGTTGCAGATAATCAAAATGATTTGAAAAATATCACAGGGTTATGCGATAATTCATAAAGATAAGTATTTGCTAAAATATCGTTTATGTCATTTTATTAATTAATGGTGGTATATATAATTATTTGACTGCTTATTTTTTACAAGATGTTCAGCGATATTAAAAAAATTTTGACCTACTTGAATTCTTTTAGAAAGTATTTTTGGATGATCATTTTAGCTATACCGTTTTCATTTATAACATCTTCTTACAGAGGGGCTTTAGCGCTCATCTCAAAGGAAGGTATAGATAAAGGCATAATTGGAGAAGATATCAATTTTTTAATAAAGATAGCAATTGTTATCATTGCTTTATCCTTTGCATCAAATTTAGGTAGAATCATATCTAATTACCTCATAAGCCTTTCAATCCATAGTATTATAAAAAGTATACGTGAAAGAATCTTTAAAAAAATACTACATATTCCCCTTAATAAAGATATAAACTCTGCAGAAACCGTTTCAAAAGTTCTGGCAGATACCGAAGTCATATTAACACTACCAGATGTGGTCAAAATAACTATTAAGGAGCCGATCAGCTTTCTGATCCTAGCTGGAATCCTTATATATATGAATTACAAACTTGCTCTGTTCTCTCTTGCATCATTTCTAGCAATTACTTTCCCCGTTAACTACATCTCAAAGAAAATAAGGAAGGCTTCACACAAAACCAGAATCTCCGCAGACAAAATATCAGGGAAAATCATTGAATCTATACAAGGAGCAAAAGTAGTAAGAACATACTCCCCTCACATCATCATAGAAAAATTTAAAGAACATATAGAAAATTTTAAAAGGAATATGGTAAAATCCAGAGTACTTGGAGAAGTTACATCTGCAATTTCAGATTTCTCTGGAGCTGTTGTAGTGTCATTTATAGTAGTATTTGCTGGTCATCAGATATTCAATAATGAAATGACCATTGGAGAATTTCTTGCCTTCTTTGGAGCCACTGTGGGGATATGGGAACCAATAAAGAATATGTTACGGGTCCCGGTTGAAGTAGCAAGAATTGCTCCCTCTTTAACTCGTATCCAAAATTTTGAAAACCTTTCCAATATAAGATACGGCAAGATCAAGAAATATTCATTTGAAGATTATGTAGAATTTAAAGACGTATCTGTAAGTTTTAATGGTAAAACCGTTCTTAATAAGGTCAACATAACAATACGTAAAGGAGATAGAATATCACTAATTGGAAGTTCAGGAGTTGGTAAAACTACATTCGTATCACTGATACCGAGATTCTTTGATCCAACAGAGGGAGAAATAATTATAGATGGCTATAAACTAACCGATTTAGATGAAGATTCTTTAAGATCTCTTGTATGCTTTGTTGAGCAAGAGCCGTTCATCTTCGATGATACGATCTACAGTAATGTAGTATTTGCAAGACCAGAGGCAAAATACCAGGAGGTAGAGGAAGCTTTGATAAAAGCTGGACTTTCTCCGGATACATTCCCAGGGGGATTGAACTTCAGATGCGGTGAAAATGGAAAGAATTTATCTGTTGGTCAAAAACACAGGATTGCAATAAGCAGGGCATTCCTCAAAAACTCACCAATAGTGATAATGGATGAACCAACAGCTTCACTTGATCCCAAAGTAGAAGAAGAAATTATGAAAACACTTGAAGAACTATTTAAATCCCGCACAGTCATAATAATCTCTCACAAATTGAAAACAGCTATTTTTTCCTCTAGATTCATACTTATCGAAAATGGGAAAATTTACGATGTCGATCGTGAAAGGATTATGACCTTTTTCCTTTCTTGCTGAGAATCTTCTGACTTCCTCTGGATACTAATTTCCTTTCCATCTTTTGTGTATATTATCGGTATAGGTTTCTTTTCTGTATACGAGATAGGAAGCAGAGGGGTTATATTTTTTATAAATATTGTAGCAAATACGCCAGGCTTTAGGAAGAAAGAAAGCTCAAGCTTCTTCATGTTATTGTGAAACTCATCGTCCTCCGCTTTCCACCTTATATCCTCGGGCTTTTCCCAGGCATTTCTTTCAGCTTTGACAAAGTTAACATAGCTCATACCAGTATCAAAATCCTCAAGTCTTACCCCTTCTTCTTTCAAGATCCTAAGGTACACATCCTTTAACTCAGGCGGGATTTGAGCCTCTTTGCAAGGAAGAGGAATTTTCAGGTTCTTCATAAGGATTATCTCGTCTTGAGATTTCACAATAGGGAAGACAAATTTATCAACAACGTAGGGGAACAGGTAAAACTTTTCGAATCTTTCCTTTATGTATGTGGCCAATATTTTATTGAAAATGAAATTTTGATAAACTTCAAGATAAAGGCGAGCAAGTCTCATATCTATTTGAGTGAATGCTCCCTTAAAATCATTGGGTCTTCTGATGAGATATCTTAAGACTTTAAAATCATTTCTATCTTGGGCATGGACTAAACATTCAGCCCAATTTCCCCAATTTTCCCTCATTACTTTCTTGAATTTTTTTACCCTGCTTCTTGTATGATCTGAAACAGCTTGGAAGTGTATTTTTAGAGCTCCTTCAAAATCTCCTTTTAAGATTCTCTTTCCTATGAAGTCGATTAAATTTTCTGGATTTTCATCATCATCGGCAAAATGCCTTGCCGAACCGAATCTCTGCTCATCGAAGTAATTAGGAAATCCCAAGGTACTAATTCTGAGGATGTTTTCTTCGTAGTCCTTAAGCTCATCTGGATGAATATCGCGCAAAACTATCTTGAAAAAGTTTCTGTAGATGAATTTAGGTCTTAGTGGTTCAGATGTAAAGCCAATGAACTCAGCTTTCCAGCCATCACCATCAATAAACCTCTTAAAATTACGTCCCTTGATTGCTATATATTGAACCGAAACAGAATACTTATCTTTCAACCCGCAGGATGAAAACATATCGCGATCCACTTTTAGCTGGCGAGCCATATCATACATCACGAATAAAGTGTCTTTTTCTTTTTTGGTCACTTTGTAGACAGAATAGCTTCCATTATCTTGGATAATTCCTTCCTTCAGAATCTCTTCAACGTAGAAGTCTTCGGGCTTAAATTTTACCTTCATAAACCTTTGTACTTACAGCGCAAAGTGATCTTTTTTTCTCTCTAATACATTAACTGCAATAAATTTATAAGAGTAAAAATCACAATTTATTTTCAGTAGATATAATGAATAGATATAAAGTTATTTTCATTGTTTGTGATATAAACGAGGCAAGGATAATCAAAGGATTTTCTCAAGAGCGCGGTATTGATGCAAAAGTATATGCTTCCCCGCATGATGCCATAGAAGAAGAAAAAGCAGATATAGTAGTTGTAGATCATAAAATAATAAAAGAAGAATCTCTAAAACTGATCTTTTCTTTATCCTCTAATTTTTTATTTATCCTTCCATTTTGGATGAACGCAGCTAAAGAGGTTCACAAATTAAGGAACATAGCAGAAAAATTAGGATTCAGGGAGAAAAAGATAAAAATAGCTAAAAGACCATTTACTGCAGAAGAATTAATCAATTATATAGAAAAAATCTTTACCCCATCCTCATAAATACCAATTTTCTAGATACTTTCTTAACAGAGCTTCAAATTTAAATTTAAATTTATTTAAAGTTAAAGTTTCGCAGTCAAAAAATCAGACTTTACCCAAGACAACAGAAGCATTTGTTCCGCCGAATCCAAAAGAGTTACTCATAACGAATCTTAAATTCTTTTCTCGTGAAGTCCAGGGGACATAATCAAGGTCACACTCAGGATCAGGTTCATCAAGGTTTATAGTAGGTGGAACAACTCCTTGCTTCAGAGCGAGTGCTGAAAAAATAAACTCAACCGCCCCAGCTGCCCCTATGAGGTGACCAGTCATAGATTTAGTAGATGAAACCATAAGTTTTCTTGAATGCTCACCAAAAACAGTTTTTATAGCCATAGTTTCAATCTCATCATTATACCTTGTTGAGGTTCCATGGGCATTTATGTAATCAATATAGTCTAATGGGATTTTTGCATCGCTTACAGCATTACGCATAGCAACAGCAAATCCTTTACCATCCTGACACGGAGCTGTGATATGATTAGCGTCAGCACTCAGTCCCACCCCTACTATCTCTGCATAGATATTTGCTCCTCTTTCCTTTGCCTTTTCATATTCCTCAATTATAACGATTCCGGCTCCTTCTGCCATAACAAATCCATCTCTATTTTTATCAAAAGGGCGAGATGCTTTTTCTGGTGCGTCATTACGCATCGATAAAGCTCGCATGGATGCAAAGCTTGCAATTCCCAAAGGAGTCACAGAAGCTTCTACTCCACCGGCTATAACAGCATCGCATATCCCGCTTCTTATAAGCAGACAGGCTTCTATTATTGCGTGGAGTCCGGCAGCACAGGCAGTTGCCGGAGCAAGACATAACCCCATAGCTCCTGCCTTGATAGATATAAGCCCACCAGCCATATTTATTATAGATACAGGAATAGCAAAAGGAGGTACCCACCTGGGACCCTTTTCCACAAGTGTCCTTACACTATCTTCTATAGTCTTTATCCCCCCTATTCCACTACCAACAACAACCCCCACACGATCCGGTAGATAATAATCTACTATTGTTGGCTTGCCATTCTGGATAAATCCTGCATCATCAAGAGCTTCATACGCAGCAGAAAGAGCAAGAATATCAAATCTATCATACTTTCTAAGTTCCTTCTCATCAACAAATCTTGGAACAAATTCTTTAACTTCTCCGGCAATCTTAACAGGAAAAGATGAAGCATCAAATAAAGTTATGTAAGATATCCCAGATTTTCCCGCTTTTATTTTCTCCCATGTACTTTGTGAATCAGCCCCTAAAGATGTAACACAACCAATCCCTGTCACCACTGCTCTTCTCATATTAAAGAGAAAATAACATCCTTCTTTTGGCTTTTACAATTTTATAAAAATTAAAAATAAGTTGTTTGATATCCTTATAAAATAGTGAAAATTCCCGCTTAATTTCAAAGCTCAAATGATGACCTATGCCTCAAAGGATGCTCAACTACGCAATCTCTCTCCACAGAAAATATCTGAAAAAACATCCCAAAAAACAAAGCTTATCACTTATCCAGAACATCGGGCAAGATAAACTCAGAATGAAAAATTTCTTCACTTTAAAAACAGAGTTTACCAAAACCTTATGCAGATTCGAAATTATAGATCTGAGTCAGATCTATACAAAAAATTCTTGGAATCTGATAATACCAATATCTTTACCCTGTCAATTTAGGGAGAGAAGGGGGAATTATCCTTTACGTTACGTCCCAACTAATCTAAAAGAGCATATTTTTATATTGACTAAAAAACTTGTATTTGCAACAAAGTAAAATAGATTATTCAATTACTAATGATTAGAATAATAATAGAGGGGAAAGAAATTAAAAAACAAAGCAAAGAAATTAAAAAACAAAGCAAGGACAAATTGATCTAAAAGTAAAAGGTTGGGAACATGACGGATAAAAAAAATATAACTTTCTATCCTTCTGATAAGTTAAAATCTCTTGTTAAGAAACTTATGATGTTTCCAGGAGTTGGTGAGAGGACAGCGATGAGATTTGCTATATTTTTATTGCAGGCTCCAAAACATTTTGTCGAAGGTTTGGCACGAGACATTATCACAGTAAAAGATAAAGTAAAACTTTGCTCAAGATGTTTCTTTATAGCCGAAAACGACCTATGCAGGTTTTGTGAAGATGAGACAAGGAGTAGGAGAAAAATTTGTGTAGTCGAAGGCATAGAAGATGTCATATCAGTTGAGCGCTCAGGAAGCTGGGATGGTTTGTACCATGTCCTATGGGGCTTGCTTTCAGCACAAGATGGAGCCGATGTATCTCAGCTCAAAATAAAAGAATTAATTGGACGTGTTATCTCCGAAAACATAGAAGAAGTGCTAATTATGACTGACACAAGCGTTGAAGGAGAGGCTACTGCTATGTATATAAAGAAAGTACTGTCTAAGTTTGGAGTCAAAATAACCAGACCAGCTCTTGGAATACCATTTGGCGCAGAAGTAGAATTTATGGATACCGCAACGCTACGCAAGGCTATACTATCAAGGCAAGAAGGATAAAACCACCTCATCAAAGAATAAAACCACTTTACCCGCTGATTATGAGGTGATTTCTATTCCAGATCTTGTTATCCTAAATTCAAGTTTCTGTGGAACAAACTCAACAAACCTCATCTTCCAAACCGTCATTACTCTTCTAAATTCTCCGCCCTTTTCCTCCAAATCTAACTTTATTATACCGTCTACCATCTGCTCAAGCTCTGCATTGGATTTCTCCCCAGCCCCTCCATAACTTGTCATCACAAAAGTACAATCCATCCCCCTTGCTATTCTCTTGAATTGATCTACTATCTTCCTGATATTCTGTCCTTGTTGGTTTAAAATTGGATTCACAGAATCTACTACAACTCTTCTGGCAGAATTTTCTTTTATTACCTTCTTTATGACTTCAAAAAATTCACTAACATCTGATATATCTTGCAACGAAAACTTTTCCTCTCCCTTGGACTTCCCAATACTAGCAGAGTATGCATCTACGATTGTCATCTTTGTACTGATATGCATTAAATCAAAGCTCTCTATATAAGATCTTAAGAAAGCAGGAGATTCACTGGATGAAACTAAGATGCATTTATCTCCTTCTTCCACTCCCTTGATTAAAAATTGATATGCAAAAACTGTTTTCCCGCTACCTGTGGGACCTGAGATTAGTATGACACTTTTTTGTGGCAAACCTCCCTTTAGAAGTTCATCTAATTTACCTATTCCTGTAGGAATTTTTGTCATTTCATTTGCTCGATTTCAAATCAAACCCCTTTCCTGAGCAACCTGTTTGACTTTGAGTCCGATTTCAGATGTACTTTCTGCCACTATGACACCAGCAGATCTTAATGCGGATACTTTTTCTTCCCATCTTCCTGCACTTCCTGTTATAATTGCCCCGGCATGCCCCATTCTTTTTCCTGGCGGAGCAGTTCTGCCAGCCACATATGCAACAACAGGCTTTGAAACATGCATTTTGATAAATTCTGCACTTTCCTGCTCTGCAGTTCCTCCAATTTCCCCGATAAGAACTATCACCTTGGTCTGCTCATCTTTCTCAAACATATCAAGGATCTCGATAAATGTTGTCCCAACAATTGGATCTCCTCCTATTCCAACGCAAGTTGTTTGTCCAAGTCCAAGCTGGCTGATCTGATGAACTGCTTCATAAGTTAGAGTTCCACTTCTTGAAACAACCCCAACAAAACCCCGCCTGAATATCTGAGGGGGCATTATCCCAATCCTACACTCCTGGACTGTGACTATACCTGGACAATTAGGCCCGATAATTCTTGATCCCTTAAGCTTAGCGTATTCTTTGGCTTTGAGAAGATCTTGAGTTGGTATTCCCTCTGTTATTACCACTATAAGCTTTATTCCTGCATCACAGGCTTCAACTATTGAATCAAAAGCAAATCTCGCCGGGACAAAAATACAGGTAGCATCCACCTTACCAAACTCTTTTACCACATCTTCACATGAGTCGAATACAGGGATTCCATCAACCGTCTGACCACCCTTACCCGGAGTTACTCCCGCTATAATTTTTGTTCCATATTCCTTCGATATCTTCGCATGGAATGCACCGTTTTTCCCTGTTATACCCTGAATTATTACTGTTGTGTTTTTATCTACAAGTATTGCCATGTTACACTACCTCCCCGATTTTCTCCTTATCTTCCTTTTTTCTTCTTCCCTTTTTTATCTCCTCGTATTCTCCTGCTTTTCTTACCGCAAGTTCAGCTCCTTCTCTGATACTTTTAGCAGTCAGGATATTTAAGCCAGATTCTTCAAGAATTTTTCTCCCTAATTCAACATTGGTACCCTCAAGTCTAACAACTATTGGGACTTTTATATTCATCTCTTTTGCTGCCTGAACCAAGGCATTAGCAACGGTATCACATCGCATAATACCTCCGAATATATTGACAAATACAGATCTGACATTTTTATCTGACAGAAGGATTGAGAATGCAGATTTTACTTGCTCCAATGATGCACCTCCTCCGACATCCAAAAAGTTAGCGGGCTTACCACCTGCAAGCAATATTTCATCCATAGTTGCCATGGCAAGTCCTGCGCCATTGACAAGACACCCGACACTACCCCCTATATACACATAGGATATCCCAACCTTCTTTGCTTTTGCCTCTTGAGGCGACTCATCTCGAGGATCATAAAATCTCTCAAGCTCTGGGTGCCTGAATATAGAGTTATCATCCACAATCATTTTCGCATCAAGAGCATATACTTTGCCATCCTCAGTTTGAACCAGAGGATTGATCTCACACAAAGATAGCTCCTTGTCAATAAAAAGATTAACAAGCTTTTTGACAATATCCGAACACGGAACACCTAAAAATCTCTCAATTTTTCTTGCTTTGTAATCCGGAAATCCCAGAAATATTTCGGAGTATTCCGTAACTATTTCCTCTGGATGAGTTCTAGCAACTTCTTCTATCTCTACACCCCCTTGTCTACTTGCAATGACACAGATCTTTTCCTTACTCCTGTCGAGCAATACTGCCAGATAGTACTCCTTTTTTATTTTTTGCCCTTGCTCAACAAGGATTTTTCTGACTTTCAACCCCTCCGGACCAGTCTGATATGTAACTATTTTCTTTTTTAGTAATGATTTTGCTATCTCATAAACCTCTTGCGGAGAGTGAGCTATTTTTATCGCCCCCGCTTTACCTCTTCCGCCTGCAAGTATCTGAGCCTTAACAGCAAAAAGATTTCCCCCTATTCTCATTGCCACTTTTTTAGCTTTCTCAGCACTTACTACCACAACCCCCTCAGGAACTGGAATCCCATATTCTCTCAGCAATATCTTTGCCTGATATTCATGCAAGTTCATACTGATGATGATAATTAACTATCATATAGTTGGGTAAAAAACACAAAAATTAAAAAAGCAAAAGGGTTGACCTATTATCTTAATTTTTTACATTGAGTTCAAGATGTTTTTGGATTTTTATGGGCTATGCAAATATCTGAAAAACTGTATAAAGAGGCACTCAGATATATTCCAGCAGGAGTGAATTCGCCGGTTCGTTCCTTCAAATATGTAGATGGAACCCCTATATTCATAAAGTCCGCCAGGGGATCAAAACTAATAACTGAGGACGGCTCAGAACTTTCAGACTATATTATGTCGTGGGGAGCAATAATACTTGGGCATAGTTCAGAGGTAGTAAATAGAGCAATAGTTTCGGCTCTAAAAAACGGAACTTCTTTTGGGCTATGCCATAAAATGGAAATAGAATTTGCAAAAATCTTCTCCAATATATTTCCAGATTTCCTTTTCAGGATGGTAAATTCAGGAACAGAAGCAACGATGAGTGCAGTGAGAGTAGCTAGAGGATTCACCAAAAGAAAACATATCATCAAGTTCTCAGGGTGCTATCACGGGCACTCAGATCAATTTCTCACATCTTCTGGGTCTGGACTCGCAACATTATCTATCCCTGCCAGCAATGGAGTACCAGAAGAATTCACTTTATGCACAATAACACTGGAATACAACTCAGATATAGAAATACTAAAAAATACATTCAAAAAGTATGAGATTGCTGCGGTAATATTAGAAGTTCTACCCGGAAATATGGGAATAGTCCCTCCAAAGAAGGAATTTATAAATAGCCTGATCTCCCTTTGCAGAGCAAACTCAACATTAATCATATATGATGAAGTTATAACCGGATTCCGAACCGGGTGGGGGGGGATTGCTGGAGAAAGAAAAGTAGAATTCATAACTTTTGAATCTGGTATCAAAAAGTGGGAAAGTTTTGAAATCTCAATTCCAGATATGATAACATTCGGCAAGGTAGTAGGAGGAGGATTACCAATAGGGGTCTTTGGAGGCAGGAGAGAAATAATGGAGAAAGTAGCACCTTCTGGAGACGTTTATCAGGCCGGAACCTTAGCTGGGAATCCAATATCATTATCTGCAGGACTTGCAGTTTTAAACTTTATATCTGAGACAAAAAATTTCTACCATATCTTAAAGGAAAAAACCATAGCACTTTCAGATTTACTCATTGAGGAATTTTTGAAAAAAGGAATTCCAGTATCTATTGTGAGTGGAACAGGAATGTTATCTCTCTTCTTCTCTGAAAAAGTTCCTCAAAATTTCAGTGATGTAAAAGCCTCTGATAAAAAGCTTTTCAACAGATTCTTCAAGGTTTTGCTCGAAAATGGTGTCATCATACCTCCTTCACCTTACGAAGCATGGTTCATATCCTTACAACACAAAGAAGAAGATTTTGAAAAAATAAGAAAAGCTATAAAGAAATTATGAGGAAGTTCTTGTGACAACTCTAAAATTACCTTATACTTTCCGATAAAGCATACAAGGATATGAAGAAAGTAAAAGTGGGAATACTTGGATGCGGAAATGTCGGTAAATATCTTATAAAGAATTTATTCGAACTCAGAGAGCTAATAAAAGAGAAAGAAAAATTGGACTTAGAAGTAATAAAAGTTCTCGTCAGAGATGGGAAAAAGAGCAGAACCGTAGATGGATTTAAGATTCCGCAACAGCTTCTTACAACATCATTTTCAGAAGTTATGAATACATCTCCAGATATAGTCGTTGAACTTATAGGAGACGTAGAAGTATCTAGAACATTTATAAAACGCTGTCTTGAAGAAGGAAAGAAAGTAGTCACCGCAAATAAGTTCTTACTTACCATAGATGATGAGATCTTCACAAATGAGAATGTATTTTTTGATGCCTCAGTTGGTGGTGGAATTCCGATAATAAGAACGATAGAAAAAGCAGTACCAGATGAAATTACAGAAATAACAGGAATCCTCAATGGCACAACAAATTTTATCCTTTCTTCAATGGAAGATGGAATGGAATTTAGCAGAGCACTCGAGCTCGCCCAGAAAATGGGCTACGCAGAACCAGAACCTTCATTTGATATAAGTGGACTTGATGCTAGCCAGAAAATTTGCCTCCTTGCTGCAATAATCTTTGGAATAAGAGTAAAACCAGAAAATATTATACGAGAAGGTATATCATCGATCGAGATGATTGATGTAGAATTTGCAAAAGAATTTGGTTACTCCATAAAGAGTATAGCAACAATAAAAAAGAAAAAGAAAAGTAACGCCGAGGAAAAATTCGAAATTGCAGTCTATCCTGTTCTCATTTCTCGGGATTCACATCTGGCACAGACCAAAGGGAATCTAAACGCAGTTACAATAAAAGGAAGAAGAATCGGCGAATTATTCCTGAAAGGAGAAGGAGCAGGAGGAAATCCTACGTCAATATCAATAATTGCTGATATAATTGAAGCTTCAAAAGGAAGCAAAAGAGATAAAAGGAGAATATTTCCCCCAGATGGTAAGTTAATCAACCCAGAGGATATCTATTCAAAATTTTACGTACGAATTGAAGTCGTAGACAAACCCGGAGTTCTCGCAAAAATAGCAGATAGCTTCGGTAAAAATATGGTCTCCATAGAATCGGTACTACAGAAAGGCAGGGGCGTTGGTGAGGAAAAAGGAGTCCCAATCTTTATAATAACACACGAAACTAAGGAAAGTAACTTGAAAAAAGCATTAGAGATATGCTCAAAGTTAGATGTAGTATTAGGAGCTCCGTTTTTTTTAAGAATATATCAAGAATAATGAAAAAATATGGATACAGGATAATCATCTTTTTCTGCTTCATATCAGTACTTTGGATAGCAGAAGAAACACTTGCTCAAGAAGATGGCAAACTTAAAGCTGGCTACTACATAAGGTTTCCAATAGATACCCTAGGTGCGAGAAATTTTGCTCCCATCGGCGGTATTCTGAACGTCAAATACAAATATTTGGATATTGGTACATCCCTCGGTTTTTTATACATTAACTCCCCAAATAATATCTGGAAAGTATCGTATGCTCTGGAGGCGGATTTCGGAGTAAGGATAAAAGTAGATTTACTGAGTTCCCAAAATTCTTCGGTTTTTCTTTCTACGATCCCAGCACAGTATACAATAGGTAAAGTAAAATTCTTTACGTATAACGAAGAGAGAGAACTAACCCTCTCACCTATAACTATCATAATGTACAGAGCTATGCTACTTGGAGGATCCGGGATCAGACTTGGAAACTTTTCCTTCGAATTCGAGATCCCACTGATATATTTTATCGTACAGAGAACTAAACATAACAAACGGATAGATTACCCCCCTAAATTAAGTTCTATATTTGATTACCCATTCATTTGCATCTACAATCTTATAAGGGTTTTCTGATCAACTATAAAAAATTGAATCTCTCTACTTGATTATCTCTGGAATAGCTGAGAATAGTTCCTTCATAAAATCATTAATCTGATTCACTATAAATGATCCGAGAATGAACAGGAGAATGAACACAACAATTATTTTGGGTACGAATGTTAAAGTTGCTTCTTGGATATTAGTAAGAGTCTGAAGGAACGAGATAATAAGTCCCACCGCTAAAGTTACACCAAGAAACGGAACAGCTATGATAAAGAAAATCTCCAGTGCTCGCCTTGATATATCGGATAAAGAAGATACATCCATATATAAAATTTTACTTTTTCGCATTTGATATAACCAAGATATATGACAGAAGATTTTGAATAAAGATGATTTATGTAGAGAGGTTATAAGATAAGATCGAGAGGAATTACTTATTACCCTGCTTTGTGAGGTTTTCGAAAAATGCCCCTAGCGATACAGCTGCTTTCCCTCCACTGACCTCCTCAAGCATAGATTTTACCTCACTAAAAATTATAATTCCTTCTGAGTTGTCCACTCCAATAGCTTGACACTTCAATTCCTCCCCTTTAGAATAGTTAGCCATTTTAGATACGAGATTACTAGCTGGGATAAACCCCCTCAGTGCCTTTCCGTCTTTTTCAAACACAACCCACAATCCTTTATCTACCTTAGTAGGATTAAATAGGATTTTGACTTTTATATGCTTACCTTTAATTTCTTCGAAGATTTTCTGTACTATATTGTCCTCTACTTTTCTTTTACTAACTATCACATCCTTTCCTCTTACAGCGATGGGTTTTACATAAATTTGATCTCCTGAATTCAATTCCACATCGTTGACAAGCCATGAGACCTCACTTTTTGGAAGCAAAGCTCTAATTCGAACCTGGGCCTGATGGACATCAACATCAACAATATATCCTCTTTTATTTTTATGAATAACGGTTGCCTTGTAGACTTCATCTGCACTACTACTCAGAATTTTATACGGGTCTGGTAGCATACTCTTTATACTCAATATCATTTTCTTGTCTTGCGGAGAGAGATTTATTATAGTTGCTGTTATTGGCTGGCCGATTTCAAAATTACCTTTAGCTAATTCTTTATTCCAGCCTGCTTCAGAGAAAGGTAGAAGAGCTTCAATCTCATTATCCTTTACTTTTACACGCACGAATACCCCAAAATCTCTTATGTCTGAAATTATTCCTTCGACTACATCTCCAACTTTAAAAACTTTTTCAACCTCCACCCACGGATCTGTTCCCAGATGCTTCAAACTCGCTCTTATAGTTGGTTCTGTCTCCAAGATTTTAACACTTACAACCTGCCCTTTCACAAGCTTATCTTTGCAACTTTCAACCCTTACCCAACTTACATCATCCCTTAAAATTTTCCCTCTCACCCCGCCACCAAAATCAATCTCTGCATATAGGTCGGTTACTCTTATAACCTTACACTCCATAATAGCTCCTGGCTTCAGATTCTGAGAAATTCTCTTCCTCTCTTCTTCAAGGAGGACCTGCAAATATTCTTTTCGTGATATTATGAATTTTCCATCTTGGGTTCTCTCCTTTATGACAAATTCATATGGATTGCCAACCTTTATGTCCTCAGCATGAGAAGCTGGGCAAATGGCTATATACTCACCGATACCAAGTCCAGAAAAATCTCCAACATCTACTTCAAAAACATTCTTATTTTTTCTTAAAACTATTCCAATAACAGCTTTTCTGGCACGCATCAGCTCAGAAAGATACTCTGCCATTTTCTTCTCTTTCGCTGCTCTGAAAGAAAGCTTGTACAAACCGTCCGGTGTTCTACCAATGATCATTGCTTCTATGATTTTTCCCTTTTCAATGAAATGGCGGTCTACCTCTGACTTCTTTATTACCCCTTCTGTCTTTGAACCCAAATCTACTATGATTTTATCATCCCCAATATCCGCCACTCTACACTTTACTATTTGACCCTTCCTAAAGCTTGAAATTTCGTCTGGGAGATATTTTTCAAGTTCCCGGCTGAAATCAAATAAGATTTGATCTTTATTCATCCGCAATATCAAGAGGATTTTACATTTACTATTATCTGTATTTATTATTTTTCCTGTTTTTCCAAAAATTTTACCGAACCTGTTTTTGCAAAAACTTTACCGAACTTCAGAACCTATTATCCGATTTTAAAAAGTTCCGTTGGGGGAGAATAGATAGCTGTAACTATTGGTGTATCCTTTAAAGTATATCTGCGAGCCTGAGTTTCTCTAAGTTCCATAACAAGATCTTGAAAAACTACTATGTCATCTGTTTCGTAGGCTACAATAAATTCCTGATCATCTATACCAAATGAGTACGCAAGAAGCTGTTTTACCTGATCATATTTTCTTCCTACTTTGATATGCTCCCTCATCATTTCTGCTCTATCTGTGAATCCCAAAAGATACCAATCAGAAGTTTTTGTAAACGGATAAACTATAAGATATTTCCCTCTTTTTGAACCTCCGATTATTGCATAGTCCTCAAGCTGGACAGCTGACCCATATCTTGACTTTCTAATTATCCCAGTAAGAATTAAAACTGGCTCGCACTTTTTCCCAAGAGCAGTAGCATACAAAAGCTTTTTTGTCCTTTTCACAAGCGATTCTAAATCGCGATGCATCTGAAAGATAAGTATCTCGAATTCTTTCCTTATTCCGAATGTTGAATAAGTTGAAGTGAAAATATCTTCTCTCAGTAAAGCATTGACAAATTCTTCTTTCTCTCCCTCGGAATATTCTTTTGGCAACTTTACTCCAATAAATTGTACAAACATATTTTCAATATCATTCAATGACTTCCATTTCGTCATATCATATCCTCCGAAATCATCGCTCAAAGTAAATCTATTATGTATAAAATTACAATATATTAGACATACTCATCTGAGGTTAATAAAATAATGAAAAAAATAAAGCTTTACTCTATCTCAATATTCATCACCATCAATTCCTTTAATCTTTGATACCTCATATCCTTGACCGCTCAATAATAGATGAAAAAACCTGAGTAAGTTTAATTCCTCTCAGTAAGGTATGATATAAAGCCCAAGGTTCAAATTCACACAGGATTTCTAATAAATTACGAAAAAGTAGCAGAAAAAAGATATTATCCATTACACCCCAGATCTCATCTATAGGAGCGAGAAAGATCATCCATCAGAATTTCCAAAAGTAGCCTAAGGGGAATTTTATAAAATAAATGCCATTCAACAATATTAATATACAATGGCTAAAATTAAATTAGTAGTTAATATCTAAGTTATGGTATATGCAGACATAGAAAATCTTGTAGGAATAGAGCTCAAAAATACATTCAAAAAGAAGATAGTGAACATACTGAAATTTGATAGTGAGGACGAGATTTTGTCAATAAAGGATGTTACTATATTCTTTCCAGATCCAGCCTATCTCTCCTTGAGATTCTTTGACCTGCCATTTGGAGGTAAGAAAGCAAAAGATACCTGTGAAATAGAAATATCATCGGAAGAAATATTCCAGAACGAAAAATACTTGATATGGACTCCCCATAGAAGTGGGACCTCTATAGTTATAATATACGAAGAAGATGATTATGTTCGGAAGCTTTTGGGAGAAAATAGAACAATTCTTTTCAAACCAATATGTCTCCTTGACATATGTAGGAGATTTCCGAGTTCCATAGCTTGTGACATATCAGATAAAACATTATCAATAGCTTTCTCAGAAAATGGCAAGATAAGACTTGGATTCTTCAGATACGCAGGTGTTGACGATATAAAGTTTCAGATAGCCCTATTTCTCTCTCAGAAAAGTGAAAAAGACAATGTGAGATTTAAGGTATGTGGCTCAAGATATTACATATTTCCATTTGAATGTGATGTTATAAAACCTTCTGATATATCTCAGTTTGATATAGATGATCCAGCATACACTGCTTTAATTTGTGCAGCAGAAGGTAAATATCCCAAAATACTGCTATCTCAAAAGTCAAAAAGCAATATGGAAGGAATACTGACTAACACACTTCAGGCATCCATTTTTTCATTTGCATCAGCCACTTTATTTATAATCTCAACACTTACTGAATTCGAAACAGAAAAAAGTAAATCCCAAAACCTTACAAAGGAAATATATGACATATCGCAAGAAGTTCTGGGTGATGTAAAGATAGTTGATCCTTACACTCAACTCAGACTTGAATACTCGAAAATAAGCCAAGATGGTAAACTATCGAATTTTCCCATATTTCTGGAATTCGTGAAAGGAATTTCAGATTACGTTATAAGAATTGAAGATTTTACTGCTGAGCGTATGGAAATATCAGCACAACTTAAAATAAGGGAAATATCTTATGTCGATAAAATAAAAGAGAACTTACAGAATTCATTTGACGATATAAAAATAACCTCAACAATAAGAAGCAGAGAAGGAGATTCGTTCATAATGAGGCTAACAGGAAAATACAAATATAGCAAAAACAGTAAACTTGAGAGCGGAAAAACCTCGGAAGGAACTAAACAATGAGGGCAAAAGCTATAGCATCCCTGATCTTGTGGACAACAACCTTACTACTTATACTTGTCAGTGTAAATCTCAAATCCAAAATAGAGGAAATGAAATCCGCTAACATAGAGTACCAAAATAAGATAAAAATCATGAAAAGATGGGTAGAAGAAATAAAATTTTACAATCAAACAAAAAGTAGGGAACAGAATATGCTTTCAATAGTAGAAAGCTCAGCAAGAAAACTCAACATAGCCATAGAGTCAGCTCGTCCAGTCGAAAATTCAATAGAAATAATTATAAGAGGGATTGATCCTATCTCACTCCTGAACTTCCTCACAGAGCTTGAAAAAAATGTATCAATCGAAAGAATAAGAATTAGGAAAAATTTCTCTGATGAGAGACTCAATGACCTTGAAATTTTAATAAAGCAGAGAACATCGTAAAAGGTATGCATTGGGATCACACTACAAATAGCACAAATATATCGCCAAAAATAAGGCAGATTATCGAGAAAATCAAGAATTATAATCCGAAAAGGTTAGATGTTAAGGGACTTATTCCATCAGCGGTTCTCATCCCTATTCTCAGCTCCGGATCCATTGTTTTTATAAAAAGAAATATGAAAGTCAAGGATCATAAAGGACAGATAGCTTTTCCTGGCGGAATGATAGAAGATTCAGATAACGATCCTGTAACCACTGCATTGCGAGAAGCATATGAAGAAATAAATCTCCCAAAAGAAAAAGTCAGAGTTCTCGGTCTCATAGATGATGCGGTATCAATAGCTGGATACATTATTCACCCTGTTGTAGGGCTTATTGAATACTCCAACATTGAGTTCAAACCGAATGAAGGAGAAGTAGAAAAAATATTAATTGTAAAGATTGAGGACATCATAGGAGCAAGGTATAATGAGTCCGAAGGGGACCTTAAATGTGGCTTTTATATAAATGACATTGTTATATGGGGAGCAACTGGAAGGATACTGAAAAACTTTCTCGAGATCACAGGACTAAGGAGATTTGATTCTTGATTTAGCTTATTTTACTTACAAGCTCTTTCGCGAGAGAAAGTATAGATTCACGGGGGATTCTTTTGCTTTTTTTCGAGAGGTATTTTTTGATCTCCTTTTTGAGATATCTGAAGATACGTATCTTATCTTTCTCCTTAATTACTCTTATATATTTTTCAATTGTATCAAATGCTTTACTCAAAAAATCAGTATCAATTTTTCCTTCTTGGATCTTCAGAAGAGCAGTTGACAAGATAGCGTATCCCAAAGATAGCATATCTTTTTTATTTCGCAACCAAGCCCTCTCAAAGAACTCATGAGCGGAAAAGAAATCAGAAGATAAGAAGAAAAATTTTCCAATGGAAAATAGCTTTCTGGGATCACTTATAGATGCTATAACCTCAATTTCCACTTTTGCTTTTCGAGGCAAGGCAGAAACTCCGACTGTTGAGCGTGCTGGGAGCTCATCTCCAAAATCTCTAAAAAACCTCTCCCAAACCTCATTTATCTTCTTAAAATCATTCATAGAAGTGGTGTATATTGTAGCTTTCACAATATCTCGTGGAGAAAGACCAATAGACGTCAAAATTTTATGTATGTTCTTGAGTGCAAATTCAGTCTGCTGCTCAACGGTTTTGCCCATATTCCCATGGTGATCAATACCAAGCTGACCAGATACAAAAACAATATCACCCACAATTTTGAAGATAGAATATGGACCTAAAGGTTTAACTCCAAACTCCATACAAAGATAAAAAAATAAACCAAACCATGAAATTAGAAATTTTCAGAAAAAATATATTACTTACATTACCACCTACGTAAAATGAAAAACAAAAATTCCTAAAATAACACTGAATACTAAAAGTCACCGCTCTATTCTCTCTGGGAGAATGAATTCATATCTTTGGTGGAGTATCTTAGTTACAATTCCTCTATGCAACTTTCTTAAAAATAAGAACAAGCTCCAGATAAACGCATCATTTTTGTAATAGTATTCAACTTCTTTATATTCAATCTCCTTAAGGTTAAGCTCCGCGCAGTAGGTTCTCAAAAATTCATTTGCAAACTCTATAAACGGCGGTATCAAATAAGTGAGTTTTTCTCTGTAAAGATTCGCAATAAGGTCTATCACAGTATGGCGAGGGTCATAGTATCTGTCAAGAACCTCCTTAAGAAAGAGTAACTTGAGCACTGAGCGAAGTATAGGTGGCATACTTTTCAAAAATAAATCCGCATTAAGTGCTTCTTTGCCATTTTTCCTGTACAATGGAGTAGTGATATCAAGATATACCAGTTCCGGATTTTCTGACAATGGTTCCTCTGGGTATTTTAAGTCCCGCACCGCCCAATTTGAAAGCTGTCCATCAATTGCTACTTTTACATCCATACTTTTAGCGTTAAAATCCCAAATCCTCTTGAGATTGATAAGAACTGATCTCAATAACTTTACGGCATTATCGATCGAAACTCTGCGTAGTATACTATTGCAGATTGAAAATTCAGGAAGCATTGGTTGAACAACATAGTATACAAACCTCCTATCGGATGTTTCTACCTTCACACCTTCGGTTTCAAGGACGTCAATCCCGATCTCGTATTTTAGTAGCTCTACGTATTCAGTTAATATTCTTTCATATCTAGCTATCTGAACATCATTTGAAAATATCGGAAGACGTTTGAATGCGAACCCCTGCAATAGCGGATGATTAATGGTAAAGACAGTACTTATCTCACCGAAACCGATTATTTTAGCGGTAATCTTGCTTTTTGCTAGAAACCTCGTATCTAACCCATCTTCAAACTCCTTCAAAATTGCCGTGTTAATGTTGAAGGACACTTATCTATTTTCTCCCTTCTATCTTTTCTCTTTTAATGATCGAAGTATATATACTTTATTCATTTTGCTGAATCTTTACTGAAGATCTCTGGAAATTATTCTCTTTGAACACTCTTTACTTTTTGCTTATGTGAGAGTCAAGAGAAAAAATGATTTATCTTTACCCACCTATAATCGATCCTCCACAATTGAAGCTGAGAAACGGATCAGGCATACAGGTAAGTTCTTAAAAAATTATAGACTTTGCAAATGAGAAAGCTATATCGAGTCTTCTGATAGTTTCTTCTGCTTCTTCTTTTTTGATAATAAGTGGTGGAAGGAACTGTAGAACCGATTTATCATTGTTTGCATAAATACAGAGTAATCCAGATTCATAGCAGGCTCTACTCATAATTGGTCCCAAGCTTTCGTCTACCATCTTAATCCCTATCATCAATCCTAATTGCCGAATCGACGTAATAATCTGGTGATACTTATCTTTTAGTTTGATAAGTTCTGCACTATAAAATTGGGCTATAGAATTCACATGAGACAGAAAATGTTCTGAAGATGATATTTCAAGGACTTTAAGAGCAACCTGACACCCTATCTCCGCTCCACCAAAGGTTGATACATGAATAAATGGATCTTCATGGAAAACGCTTTCTATCTCTTTTCTGAAGCAAGTGGCAGTAATCGGATAGATCCCACCACTAAGCCCTTTACCAATTACCATAATGTCAGGAACAACGCTAAAATGCTCAATCCCCCACAACCTCCCTGTTCTACCGAGCCCCGCCTGAATCTCGTCAATGATCAGGAGTACACCCTTTTTATCGCAGATTTCTCTGACCCTCCTAAAATATTCTCTGTTAGGCACATAAATGCCCAGTGTGGCTGGTACTGTTTCAAAAATCACAGCTGCGGTATCATAGTCGACTGCTTCTTCTAACGCTTCAAGATTATTGAACGGAACTTGGTAGAACCCCGGGGCTAACGGTTCGAATGGCTTTTTGTATTTTTCATCTCCCGTTGCAAGTGCAAGTCCGGTATGTCCATGGTAACCCCCTTTTGCTGAGATAATTTTTTTTCTTTTCGTGTAAGCACGCGCTACCTTTATTGCAAGATCAACCGCCTCACCACCACTAACACCAAATACAGTATATGTAAGATTTCCAGGTGTAAGTTCTGCAAGCTTGCTAGCAAGCACTGCCCTATGTTCACTGATAAGATGATGATTCCCAATATCAAGTTCATCCAACGCTTCCTTCATTACTTTCACAATCTCAGGATGCCTATGCCCAAGGTTAAATACACCTCCATTTGAATGGCAGTCTATTAAATCCTTTCCAGTCTCAACATCATATACATAAATTCCTTCACGCCTGCCGAATATAAAATCCATACCAAATGACGTGAAAATTCGTACTTTGCCCGATGAAACATGATTGTGAAACAATTCTATAATCTTGGATTTGTCAATAGAGTGAATGAATTTCATATAATCTTCTTTAAATTTTTAATTATTTGATAAAATCAAAATTGTTAGCTTAGCAATAAATACTTTTAGAAAGCAATTTCAAAATAAATTTAATACAATCTTCATTCTCACTTCTCAAAGCTGCAGGCCATTCTTTTCAATAGTCTACTTTTACCTTGAAATTGTCTCATCTCCGATTTGTGCCCCATATAGCACCTGATAATAAACATATAAGGACAAAAGAACTATAATAGAAAAAATACATCCTAAGCAGAAAAAATAGGGGTAGACATTAAGAATTTCCTTCACATCATATTAAGGATTTCCTTCACATCATACATCATAAATATCATCTACAAAATCAAAATAACAATATCCATCATAATTTTGAAAAATTATAATAACACTTATTTATTATAATAAAAGAATTAGTTTATAATTTATAATTATAATTAAAATATATATATAGAAAGTATATATAAAGAAGAACAAAATACAAATAGTGATCAGAATAATAGTTAATTAGAATACTTTTAAAATAAAGGAGGTTATTGAGCGGGTGGAAAATAAGTTACTAAAAAAGGAAGAGCCAACCTTTGCAGATAGGGTTAAGATATTTGAGGAATTCAGGCAATTGAAAAATAAGGTTTTATCCTCTGAAGATTTTGCCGAGGTTAGCATAAAAGATAAAAGAACCGGAGAAACAAAAAAGAGAAAAATCCTCCTCAAATCTGGATGGAGAAAAATAAAGATATTCTTCGGTATATCAAGCGAGATACTGGAAATGAAAAGAGAAAAAGACGGGGATAAGATAATATATATGTGTAAAGCAAAAGTATATACACAGTCTGGGGTTTCAGCAGAAGCAGTTGGAATATGTTCTTCTGATGAACCTGGTAAACTTAATATGCCAGAGTACGTATTATCTTCGATAGCTCAAACCAGAGCTATAAATAAAGCCATTGCAGATCTGGTCGGAGCAGATTTCGATGAAGATGTAGACGAAGACATAGAAAGCTATGGAACCCCCTCTTATCAGCACCAACAAAGAACCTATTCCTATCATCATCAAAAAAAACAATCACAGTCCGCTACGCCGTCAAAAAAAGAAGACGAATCAAATTTCTTCTAGCTTCAGATGAAATTCAAAAGAATTATCTATCTACTCATCGTTCTTATTACCCTTACCGACATAAGATTCATCATCTACCCAGAACTATCCAAATATTTTGATCTGAAGGCAAATTTGAAAACCCTTGAACAGCAATACAAAGAACTTATGGAACAGAAAGAGGCTATCCTTGCATTAAAGGACAAAATGAGAGATTTGAATTCCAAAATATCAAGGATACAAAACTTCCAATTAGCGGATTATTTTCCCGAGATCATAAGAATGGAGAAAAAATCCGAGCATGAAGTTTGTTTTTCCCAGTTCAACTGTTTCATACAGGAAGATGTTTACTTTGAAACTGCTCTAAGCTTTATAGATCTTGTTGCATTCTTTAAAGAATTTTCCCAATCAAAAGAGCTTGTTCTGTTCAAAAGCATCTACCTTGAATCAGGATATAAAGAAAATATAAAAACATCAATATCAGCTCAAGTTTTTAAGAAGATAACCAAACAGTGAATTAAAACTCACAAGATCGAAATCATTTCATAAAGAGCCTGATCACATCTCCTCTAAGTACATCAAGTAAGAAAATTATATTCTTTAATCCGCGCATATACGTAATATCTTTGGCTCCTATTCCATAATTTGGAACAGCTCCAAACAAAGATATTTCACCTTTATTTCTTACAAAATCTGTTATATCAAGGGCGAGCAAAAGGGAAAATGGTATATCAGGTTGAGATGATGTGAAAATCAAAAAAGCTATTTCAAGACCTGCAGGATTACCAAAAAATTCATCAATTACATTAGTAATCAGCACTCCCGAGACCTCAGGATACATTCCTAAATAGAAGCTGAATTCTTTTATTTTGTTCAGATTATCATCAAAGGTTCTTACATCAAGAAAGTTCCCAACCTGAATAAATTCATATAATACACCTTTATAAAAGTAGAGTAACCCTCCCCCTTCCCCTTTCTTACTCATCATTACTCCAGAGTTACCCACAATATGCAGAGTCGACGGCGTACTAACAAATACCTTTAGATTTCCTCCTTCATATGAATGAATAAGGATGGAATTGATAGATTCATCAAATTTGAGTCTTGTGATTTCTGTTAGAGAAAAATCAGACGTATCGAGCAGAAATAGAAACAGTTCAGCACCAGGGACTTGGCATTTTGTTCCAGATAATGCTATAACATATTTATTGCCAAATTTTTTTACTGAAAAAACATTTATACTGTGAGCACCAAAGTCGCTGTAATGCTTATACCTTTTTACTTTTCTTACCTTCTCTAGCATGCTATAGACGACCAGTCCCGAGAAATTATCAGGCTCCCCACAGCCAGCTTTCTGAAGTACTCCAACCAAAATCTCACCATCATAAAAGTGGTAAATCAAATCATATCCCAGATCATACACTATATCTCCCTGAAGATTTATAACCTTAGGATAGATGTGATCTTTTATGTGAGAAAGCTCACCTTTATTGTTAAACTCTAATACATCAACCCCTCCTTTACCCCCAACCGCCAAAATCAGATTTATCCCATCCTGAAATCCAGAAAATCTGAACGGTTCATAAACTTGAAAAGATTCTATATCAAGAAGTTTCATCAGATTTGATGAAGCGGATGCATTAAATATAAATCTTGGATTACTTAAAATTACCGTTTCTCCATTAACAAAGAGCAAATTTTTCACTCCCTGGGGCAATAAAATGCAATTTGTGTTCATATTCTTGACCACAGTGGAGGATGAAAAGATGAAAGGATACAAAGCTGTCCTGATACACCCACGATCCGCCAGATCCATACAGAGTGTAGAAACTATACAAAGATTACCGGGACACAAAGAAAAATTTTGTGATACTATAAAATCGTATATATTTAATCTATAGCGGTTCTGATCTAAAAGAGCACAGATTTCTGTATCTGGTATATCTCCGATAACCTCGGGCATACTTATTCCCAAAACTCTGTCAACAGTAGAACAACTCCCCCTAACTACACAACTTTCAATATCAAGAATATATGACCTAAACCCTATCCCTCTTTTTGATTGGTCAAGATTATCTCCAGTTGATATAAGAAGATATACTTTCCCTCCTTCCGAGAAAAAATCAAGCTTTGCTGGAGCGTAATTAATTAAAAATTTGAACTTTTGAGGTATCTCCTGCGGAAGCCATAGAGCAAACTGAGAATAATAAGTCAGATTGAACAGATAGCCGACTATTTCATAATTTTCTGGTGAAAAATACGCTACATAAAAAGTATCTTTGTAAGCGAAAACGGAAAAAGGGCGAGAAAACGGAAAATCTAAGCTTCTTATAAAACATACATTCCCATCTCTATCGGGAGGGTAAAACGGACAAACTGCAAGAATTTTTTCAAAAAAGAAAGCAATAAATGTCACTTTACTGTCAAAGGATACAAGCTCAGCTTCGTCAAATTGCCTGACTACCTTATATGGTAAACTCCAATTAATCACCCCAGATGGTGTAGCAGGAAATATATACAATTCTGTTGGAACTTTATACAGGAGGAAATCTCCTGCACCGCTTCTTGCAAATTTTACTCCGATCCCGCTGATTCCCAAAGATGTTGCTCCTTGGATGAAAAAGTTGTTGTTCTCGATTCCATATTCAAATAAAAATCCCTGTTTTGCCAGTACTAGTTTTGTTGAGCTATCGAAAAATTCGGCAGTGAGTAAAGTAGGCTGTTCAATGGATACGAGTTCTACAGTTTGAAACTGCCTCATAACATACACTGGTTCAAGATTTGAACTTTCACAAACATTTCCCCCGTCATCAAAGACCCTAACTTTTGGTGTGTAGATTCCAATCTTGTTATATGTGAAAGTAAAAGTTGGTTCATCCGTCTCTCCATCTGGGGAGAAATCTTTACCTTGATAATCTGCATCCCACTCAAACTTGAATTCGCATTTTCTACCCTGGACATATGGTACTCCTAAGGTGTGAGAGAAACTTCCGCATCTATCATCTGTTACTAGTGCGCCGAGCTGGACGGGGAAAGGTGGCAGACTTATAGGAACTCTTCCAGATGGAGCTACAAAATAAATTCTGACTTCGCATGGTTTGTTACTGTAAACTATTACATCGGCTTTTGCTGATTGCAAATTTCCAGCACTATCTTCGACATCCACTGAGAATTCGAAAATCTTCGCAACTTCACCTATATAGGTGAGCTCATACTCAAAAGAAATCTCAAAATATCTCCTTTCAGAGCTTATGGAACCATTAAAAGTAGTGCGGTCTACTTCATCTGTAAAACTTCCATCTTCCACTATTTCCTTCTGATATATCTGAGATTTTTCAAGATTTATTCTAACTTTTTCTATAGGGACCACACTTTCTGCCGTGACGGATATGGTAAAAAAGGCCGGTGATATTCCTGAAATTGGGCTCACATAGACTTGAACCTTTGGTGGTGAAGAAAATTTTCTTTCAACTCCACATATTGCAAGGACTGCGGTGAGTGCTAATGCGGAGATAAGTATTATTATGGCTATGATGCTTTCTTTTTTCACAAGGAGTGGTCGGGGCAGCCGGATTTGAACCGGCGACCTTTGGCTCCCAAGGCCAACGCTCTTCCACCTGAGCTATGCCCCGCCCCCCAAGAAATAAAAACAAGCACACCTTTGTAAATCTTAATCCAATCTTCCGCCAAAGACAATTTTCCAATAAGAAAATCAAAAGTCCGAAAAGTCAATCCTTCTTTCCTCCTCTTCTATGATTTTAATAACTTCATTTAGAGTCCTTATCACCACTTTGTCTTCTTTCCTGACAATGGGCTTTGACTCTATCTCGTCTCGTATCTGACAGATTCTCAATTTTATTCTAGATACCACTGCTCTTTCATTCTGCTTTAAAAATCTAACAAATTTTTTTACTAATTCTTCAACCTTTGGCAGGTCTATTCCGAAATTCAGAAGAAAGTCTCTGATATATCTGAAGAGCTTTTCAATATCTTCCGGAGATAATCTCATCTATTTGTTCATTTTTATTTTTATTTATTTATACGCTTATCAAATCAGTTATACACTTATCTTAAGGAGGTCTATTATCTTTTTAGCTATACTCAAAAAGGCTTGTGCCACCTCTGAATTTTTTTTCTCAAGAACATATATTTTCCCTCTATCTGCAAGTTCAAGGAGCTCATAGTCAAAAGGTATTTGTCCCAGAAGTTCCATATTGTAAACTTTAGAGAGAAGTTCTCCCCCTCCCTTTCCGAAAATAAAATGTTTTTTCCCACAAGAATCACAAGTAAACCAAGACATATTTTCAACGATCCCCAAAATAGGTACTTCAAGTTTTCTATACATACTTATTCCGCGTCTCACATCTTCAAGAGCAATATCCTGAGGAGTTGTCACCATAACTATTCCGTCAATATTCACTTCCTGAGCGAGCGAAAGTTGAATATCTCCTGATCCTGGAGGTAGGTCTATAACAAGAACATCTGTATCAGGCCAATGAGTTGAAAAGATCAAGGTTCTGAAAGCCTTTATCACAAGCGGTCCCCTCCATATAACTGGAGTATCTCCTTTAGCCATATATCCAAGTGACATAATCCTAACACCCTCTTTCTCAACAGGGATGATATGCTGTCCGTCATAGGAAGTTGGTTCTGAATCCTGTGTTCCAGTCATTTTTGGTATCGATGGTCCATATACATCAAGATCGAGTAATGAGGATTTGAGTCCCAAAACTGAAAATGTGTAAGCAAGCTGAGTTGCTATAGATGATTTACCCACTCCCCCTTTTGTGGAATATATAGCCACGGTTTTACCTTTTATTGGAATTTTCTGTCTTCTGAATATTTCTCTCTCCCTAACCGATAGCTCAAGTCCCTTGATCCATCCGATTTTTCCTATTTCCTCTTGTACCTTTTCTTTTATCTGCTCTATCACTTCTTCCTTTTGAGTTGAAATTTCAAGATCGATAAAGACTCTGTCATCATCATAAACTTCTATTTTTTTCAAGAATCCGAAGGACACTATATCTCTGGAATATCCTGGATAGTTTACTTTTTTCAGTGCCCTTAGAATTTCCACTGTTTTTCTTTCCTTCTCTCGAAGATCCATTCAAGATAATATAAAGATAGTGTTGAGCAGTTTTACAAAAATCAGAGAAGATGAATCTATTAAGTGTTTAGTTTAAAACTTTGACAAAAGTCTGCAAAAGCTACACGGGGTATTCCCTTTACTAATTTTTTTGATGTATGGGTTATTTGAGCGAGCTTGTAATAATTATACCTGTTCTGCTCTTTTCACTTTCTGTGCATGAGTTCTGCCATGGCTATGTTGCGTGGAAACTTGGCGATCCAACAGCAAAAAGGGCTGGGAGACTGACGCTAAATCCTATAGCTCATCTTGACCTGTTTGGGGTTTTGTTTGCGATATTTTTCAAATTTGGTTGGGCAAAACCTGTTCCAATAAATCCGCTGTACTTTAGGAATCCGCTCAGAGATCTTGCCATATCAGCATCTGCAGGACCTCTCTCTAATCTTGGCTTAAGTATCGCCTTCGCTATAGTGTACAAATTACTCGGAGTTGTGATTCAGCCTATACCACAATTTATAACGTATTTTTTCCTCACTAGCTCATTCATAAACTCAGCACTATTTTTCTTCAATCTTATACCTGTCCCCCCCCTTGATGGTTCTAGAATTCTTTTCTACCTTCTGCCGAATATGACACTCGAAAAGAGCATCAGATACGAGATATACGGAATGTTTGGGATTCTCCTCCTTGTTACGATAAATCTTGTGATTCCTATCTTCAACCTTATAGTTGCAAAACCATCGTATTTTCTAATCTCAATACTATACTAAGACTTTCAATGTGAGTTTCTTATCATGTTCATTTCCTACATCATACGATAGAGAACTTAATTTCAATAATAGTAAAATTATTGACAAGGATTTATCAACAATTCATAAAGATATAAAGATGGGTAGAAAATTCCAACCCTACTTTTTGAAAGAAAAGAATTGAATTTAGCTATGAATTTTGGCAGATTGATCGTCTTTATTGTTCTTATCATAGGATCTATATTTGATACTTTAAAAGCTTGGTAGATTTGGTATTTCGTTATAGTTTTATTTACTTCAGACTCCAATTTTATCTTAACCAATGATACAAAATAATGTACGAGCAATTGCATAAGAGGTTCAAAAGTATCGTCTCCAAGATATTTCAGAGCATTTGAATCTCCCATAAGTAAAGAAAGAGCTGTATTGCGGAGCCTCTTCGGATTCTCATAAGATACAACGGAAAGAATATCGCTTTTCCATATATATGTTCTTGGATATGCGAATAAAACCGCTTTATTCACAATCCTCTCTACATCAATAGAGAGCTTTATAAGGTTTATTAGTTCTTCATCGGCATCTTGCATAAATTTTACTCCCTGAAACCTACTTTTGATCATTGAAAGCACACTCTGTGACTCGTAAGATATCCAGACTAAATAATCCCTGAAATTATCCTGTATGATACGTGGCAAAGGTTTGGTCTCAGTTCTCAGAATCAAGACAGAATCAAATTTATTTCTCTTTACTAATTTCTGTACACTTGAAACTATTTCTGATATTTGAGCTTGAGACGGAGAAACGGTTTCGATGTCGAAAACCACTACTTTCTTAACAAAGATAAAATCCATATTGAAGAGAGCTTGTACAATACTTTCTTTTGGTGAAGATATAAACTGAACTTGTACGTTTTTTCCTAAATTTTCCTTGATTATACAGATGAATTCTTCAAGAAAAATTTTTGGACAATTAGCAAAGATATAAAACGGTTTCAACTTTTTGCCACTGAGCTCAGCTACTACAGATTGAAATGATCTTGTCATAGTTACTTATTCTTATAATTTTAATGGTGATTCAACTACTAAAACCTACATAACACTCTTTGATACTTCCTCCTTGAGTATTTTCAGAATTTTCTGGAGTTCATCATCTTGCAGGCTTGCAGAGCTGATGATTTCCCTTCCTACAATCTTGGATACATATCTTTTCTTCTCTTCCGGAGTTTTAAGCCCGAGTTTATTCATAAGTTCACCAATTTGTAAGAATATTTCTTTTCGTGTTATGCTATCAAGCTTCTTTGTAGGTTCCAATGGTTTTATAACTTGAGAATAAAATCCTATCTCCCCTTCAAGCTTCTTTTCTGCTCTTTCCCAAGTTTGAATAATCTCATCTTTTGGAATTTCTGGAATCTCCTGCGATAACACCTTCTTTTTCTTTCTTATGAGAAATCCTTCAACCTCTTCAGCGGATAGTTCTCCGATTCCCGTAAGATATGAAATAGCTCTGTTGAAGGCTCTTGTTTGTGCAAGGCTAGACAAGAAGTGTTCGCTCTTATCTTGAAGGAACGGTTCATCTGAGGATGCAACACCTTCTGCTTCCGAAATGCCTCCTCCCTGCGAGGATACCCTAACAATGTACTTCCATATAACCTTCCCATTTACCTCCTGCCTCTCAGAGTGCTTTATCTCATACGAAACATCAAAATAAGATGCGACCTTTACCCAACCAGCCCTATTCAAATACTCTCCTCCATCAATGACCTCTAAATCATTAGCGGTAAGTAATGATTTTATTTTCTTAAATCTTTCTATTTTGTTTTTCTCGTCAAGCATACTATTAAAATTAATCAACAAAAGCTGAAAATCAATTTTTTGAGCAATTCATATGATTATATAAGTAATCAGCCTGAAAATTCAGATAAACCGACCTAACCAAAGAAGACAAAGTGGCAATAACAATGAATCCCAAAACAAAAAAATGAGAGAAAAAGAAATTTTTTTATGAAATAGCTAAACTGAGAAATAATTAAAAATACTTTATCGAACATTAAAAAATTCAAAACAGAAATGAAAATTATATAGGAGGTTCGGAATATGACTTTCAAGAAAAATTTTATATGGTTTTTCGGTACTGGAAAAGTTGAAGGTGGGAAAGAACTGAACTATTTACTTGGGAACAAAGGAGCGCAACTTTGTGAAATGTCTAAAATAGGAATTCCCATACCCCCAGGTTTCATAATCACAACAAAAGCCTGCATAGAGTATATGCGACATGGGAAGGAATTTCTTAAAAAGATAGAAAATGATATATTCTCTGCAGTAGAGAAACTCAAAAAATCCCTCTCAAATACAAGAGGGAAGGATTTTCCATTACTTGTTTCGGTAAGATCAGGAGCACCTGTCTCGATGCCGGGTATGCTTGATACAATCCTGAATGTAGGTATGAATAAAAATTCACTATCATACCTTGAGAAAATAAATCCAAGATTTGCATACGATACCTGGCGGAGGTTCATTCAAATGTTCTCTTCAGTAGTCTTTGGAATAAGCAGAGATATATTTGAAAAGGAATTTGAAAAGTGGAAGAAAGCTTACGAATTAACCATTGATGGAAAGTTTTCGTCAGTGGAACATGCATACCACAATATAGGCGATGTATCAGAAAAGTCTAAACTGAAAGACACCGAGCTACCAGACTATGTTCTGAAGCTGGTAGCAGAACGCTATCTTGAGATCTTAGATGAGAAAGGGATAACTATTCCAGAAGATTTATATGAACAGATTTTGCTAGCTACCGAAGCTGTATTTCGTTCTTGGAACAATGAACGAGCAGTTATATACAGAACTATACACAATATCCCTCATGATTTGGGAACAGCTGTCAATATTGTATCTATGGTTTTCGGGAATATGGGAGAAGATTCCGGTACAGGGGTTTTATTTACACGGAACGCAAATACAGGGGAAAAAGAAATATGGGGGAATTTCCTTCCAAATGCACAGGGAGAGGATGTTGTAGCTGGTATAAGAACTCCTCATGCTTTAAATGAAAGTTCTAAAAGTAAAGCTAATGAGCATCTCCCGACACTGGAAGAACTTATTCCACGAGCCTACAAAGAATTAAAGAAGATATCCGAGAAACTTGAGCATCACTACAAAGATATGCAGGACGTTGAATTTACAATAGAAAGAGGTAAGGTGTGGATACTTCAGACCAGAACAGGTAAACGCTCAGCCATTGCGCACATAAAAATAGTTCACGACTTTATGAAGGAGAAAATAATAAGCAAGAAAGAAGCCATCACAAGGATATCTCCAAAGCATCTTGATGAAATTTTATTCCCTGTCATAGATGAAAGCAAAGCCTCTGATTTCACAATTATAGCAAGAGGGATTCCAGCATCCCCGGGAGCAGTATCAGGTAAAGTCGTATTTCATCCGAAAGAAGCAGAAATTTTAGCAAAAGAGTACAAAGAAGACGTTATACTGGTCAGGCATGAAACTTCTCCAGAGGATATAGCTGGAATTGCTAGCGCAAAGGGGATCTTGACATCTCGAGGTGGGGAAACATCTCACGCAGCAGTTGTAGCACGAGCTATGGGTAAACCAGCTGTTGTCGGAGCAGAAAACATAATCATAGACTACGATAATAGGCTATTTAGGGTAGGAGAACTTGAGATAAAAGAAAAAGAAGTAATAACAATAGATGGTAACACAGGAAAAGTGTTCCTCGGAACTGTGCCGGTAAAGAAAGCTGAACTAACCTATGAAGCCAAAGAACTATTCAAGGTTGCGGACGAAGTAAGGAAAATAGGAGTAAGAGCTAATGCTGACACCCCAGAAGAAGCTGAGGTTGCCAGAAAACTTGGCGCAGAAGGGATCGGACTCCTAAGAACAGAACATATGTTCTTCGAAGAAGAAAAAATCCCCATAATAAGAAAAATGATCATATTAGCAGATAAATACAAAAGAAAATTTGAGGACATAAAAACAAACCTGAAAAGGATATCCGATAACATCCCAGAAATCAAAGATGAAATCAAAATAGTCCTATCCGCCATCAACTCCACAAGAATTATACCAAGTTTCGAAAGAGGAAGAAATCATAAAATCATCTTTACAGAACTGGAAAAACTCGTTCAAAAAAATCACGATCCACAGTTCAATCAGGCATATAAAGAATTCAAGGAAATCTCTGAAGAGTACTTTTCAACATTAAAAACTGTAAAAGGATGGATGAAGGATGATCTAAAGAAAATACTCAAGGTTATGGAAGGATTACCTGTCACCATAAGGCTTATCGATCCTCCTTTGCATGAATTCCTTCCTAAAACAGAGGAAGAAATACGGTTCACCGCAGAAAAAACAGGAATGAGAATCAATGAGATAAAGGAAGCAATAGAAAGGCTCAAGGAAGTAAATCCTATGTTAGGTAACAGGGGCATAAGAGTAGGAATAACCTATCCAGAAATATACTGCATGCAAATTGAGGCTATTTTCGAATCCTCTGCTGAACTTCTAAAAAGCGGAGTAAGAGTCAAACCAGAAATTATGTTTCCAAACATAATAGATCCGCAAGAGGTAAAATACTTCAGAAATGTTGTTGACTCTATCGTTGATGATATCAGAAAAGCTGAAAATATTTCGATAAGTGTTCCTGTTGGAACTATGATAGAGTTCCCCCGGGCTTGCGTACTTGCTGGTGAAATAGCAAAATTTGTTGACTTTTTCTCCTTTGGCACGAATGACCTAACACAAACCACACTTGGTATCTCTCGCGATGATGCTGGGAAATTCTTGCCTGATTACGTTGGGCTCATTCTAAGCTTTAATCCATTTTCTCAAATAGACACTGCAGGAGTTGGCGAACTAATTCAGATAGCTATTGAGAAAGGTAAGAAAGCCAACCCCAAACTAAAATTAGGCGTATGCGGAGAACACGGCGGAGATCCAGAATCCATAAAATTCTTCTCATCTGTGGGATTAGATTATGTCAGTGCTTCCCCTTTTAGGATTATCACAGCTCGTCTGGCATCGGCACAATCAGCAATTAGCGAAGAGAAAAAAGCAATACACCAGAGATTACTCATAAAACCCAAGAAACCTTTAAGAAAAACTCAGGCTCCAAGATCTAAAGTAAGAGCTAAAAACTCGGGATCTAAAAAGCGAAAAAATAAAGTCAGTAAACAAAAAAAGTAAGATAATAGAGAACTTGAACAGCTTCTGCGAATAACTGCGAATAAATCTTAAAAGGTTAACAAAAATGGACTTAAATCAAGAGGCTACTCTTTTAAAATGAATTTTGCTATAGCTACTCCGATAAGAATAAGGACAGCAAAAGCGACTGCTAAAAGATTAAAATATCTATCTATAAATTCTTTAGCTTTTGGTCCAAATACTTTTATCGTTAGAGCAACCGTATAGAATCTTGTTGCTCTTGATAAAGTATAGGATATAATAAATATTATATAGTTTACAGAAAAGACTCCAGCACCAATAACAAAAGGTTTGTCTGAAACTGGAGTGAAACCGACAATATAAACAGTCCAGAAAGCGTTTTGCCTGTAAACTTCGGCAACTCTATTGAAGAACTCCGGGGAAAAAACATAAGTAAGGAAGAAATCTTTAGTGATCTCCCAGAACCAGTATCCTATTATATAACCTATTGATCCACCAACTGTAGAACCGACTGTACACACTAGTGCAAAATACATAGCTTTTCTTGGCTCACCAAGCGCCAACGCAATAAGAAGAACGTCAGGTGGGATGGGAAAAATAAATGTTTCAAGCCCAGAGATCACAAAAAGCACTACAGTTCCACCTGGTTTCTCCGCCCAACTCAGAATCCAATCATAAAGCTTTCTCAAAAAGCGGAACATTTCACTCTATCTAATTCTGATAATGAATTTAACTTTGTCGACCTCCATTCTTCTGCTCTGCAAGCTCATAAAGACCTTCCTTAATTCTCCTTATCCCTTCTTTTATCTTGTCTTCGGATAAAGCAAATGATAATCTTATAAAGCCCTCCGCACCAAAGCCAGATCCAGGAATAACGAGAACCTTTTTCTTCTGGAGAAGGTATGCGCTCAAATCGTCTGAGGTTTTTACACTATCTGTGAGAAAGCTCGATATGTCTGGAAATACATAAAAAGCTCCCTCAGGTTTAAAGCATCTCATACCTTTTATCTCAGCAAGGAGTGAGAAAATTAAGTCCCTCCTTTCCTTGAATCTCTGCGTGGTTTCTTTTACAAAGTTCTGAGTTTCTTCTTTGAGGATTCCAAGAGCAGCATACTGTGCGGTAGTAGTAGGGTTTGATGTTGTTTGTCCTTGCACCTTTTTCATAGCAGATATTATCTTCTCTGGTCCGAGTGCAATTCCTATTCTCCAACCAGTCATAGCATAAGTCTTTGATACGCCCCAGATCACTATTGTCTTTTCCTTCAGGAACTTGGCAAAACTTTCAAATCTCCTGTCGTAAATCATAGTTCCATAGATTTCATCTGATATGACAATAATGTCTCTATCTTTTATTGCGTAGGCTATTTCCTCAAATAGTTCTGGTTCTGCTACCGCGCCTGTTGGGTTAGATGGATAATTAAGAATAATAACCTTTGTCCGTAAAGTTATATTATTCAATATTTCAGAAACAGAAGGTTTAAAGCCCCGCTCTGGAGTTGTTTTTATAACTCTTGGGACACCACCAACCATCTTTATCATATCAGGATAAGAGACCCAGTAAGGTGAGAATATCACAACTTCATCGCCCTCATCAACGAGAGAGAAAAGAGCTTCATATATAGCCATCTTTGCCCCTGGAGTTATTATAACTTCATCAATGTTATATTTCACACCGAAGAAGTATTCAAATCTTTTCAACGCTGCGGATTTTAGCTCAGGAATGCCGTCGACAGCAGTGTATTTTGTTTTTCCTTCATCCATAGACTTTTTCGCAAGCTCTACCGCTTCTTGCGGAGTTGGGAAATCAGGTTCCCCTGCTCCGAAAGAGACTATGTCCTCTCCCTTTGATATAAGCTCCTTTGCTTTCGCATCAAGAGTCAAAGTCGGCGAAGGCTTTATCTCCTGAACTCTCTTAGATAAAGTCATGATAAATATCTTTTGCATAAAAATACCTTACATCAAAAAAGCAAAACTTTTGAGAAATTATTATTTTTTAATTACTATGCTTGAGGTAAGCCAAGCAGAAAAAAGAGAAATAATGGACAGTTTTCGGGATTCAAGAGCTCCAGCAGATAGAAAAAGCCTGAAAAAGGCACTCTCAGAAATATCTAAAATACTCAAAGATGCCGTTGATGAGATCGAGGAATCATCAAAAAAAGAAAATCTGACTTTCACAGAAACCGCAGGGATAATGAGAAAATACCTCAATAGAATAATACCCATCCTCAACGCAATATACCTTAATTCATTTGGGAAACTTATAAGAGCATACCAGACGCTACTGTACTCAGATGCGGTAGATGAATTTGGGTATGATCCAAAATTTGAAGAATTCGTCAAACCACTTTTCAAATTCCTCTATGAAAAATGGTGGAGAGTTGAAGTAGAAGGTGGAGAAAACTTACCTTCAAAGGGAAGAGTTCTGATAGTATCAAATCACTCCGGGATGCTCCCATTTGACGGAGCAATGATAAAATATTACTTCAGAGAAATACATCCGAGTCACAGAGATATAAGACCGCTAGCAGAAAATTTTGTCTATTACCTGCCATTCATAGGTGCCTTTATGAACAGAGTAGGCGGTGTAAGAGCATGCCAGGAGAACGCAGAAATCTTGCTAAGAAGAGACGAAGCAGTAATAGTTTTTCCAGAAGGTGTTAAGGGCATAGTCAAACACTTTTCGAAAAGATATCAACTCCAAAGGTTCGGACGCGCCGGTTTTGTCAAACTCGCAATAAGAACCAGATCCCCTATACTTCCAACTGCAGTCGTAGGAGCAGAAGAAATATTCCCAATCATCGCAAAGTTTGACGCACTGGGAAAACTTTTCCACCTCCCAACCTTACCAATACCACTCAATCTTTTCCTTCTCGGCCCATTTTTCTGGATACCATTCCCAACAAAGTGGAGAATAAAATTCGGCAAACTTATTACAAAAACTGCCGAACTCCCTCCAGAAGCTGAAAACGATGACATCCTAATCAACCAAATTTCTCTTGAAGTAAGACTTATAATAGAGGATATGCTCCACGAACTCCTGTCAAAAAGGAAAAGCATATGGACAGGCTAATCCAAAAATCTATCTCAGCCATACTATGCTCCTTCCTTGCATTTTTAAGTTGCTTTATCTATCATCTAAAAAAGGGAATATCCAGTAGTACCACAGAACACCAACAGCTAAATATATATGAGAGGTTACTTTTTGAAACGATAGCAAACCTAACCAGTAAAGACTTCGACAAAGCTAAAGAGAATTTTGAAAGACTCAAATCTGAAATCGACCTTTCATCTCCAATTGATAAGACTTTTCCATCACTTTCTACTCTATTTCAGTATCCCTTAACTAAAGTTATCCACATAATAGAAAGGGAGCTTAACTTCCCACATGTCAGCATAGGTAACACAGATGTTGTATTAATTACCCCTTGGTGGTTTTCTTCTTCGAACGAATTTCTGAGGTCAAACTTTAATGCCTTCGAAGTATCAGCGAAAAATTTTTCAGATTTCTCATTCCTACCCGATTTCTACTTAGTTTTCCCTTTCACCCCATCAAACAAGAAAAGAATAATACTGAACCTTTCGGATCCAGATCAGATAATCATAAACGACAATTTTTCCTTTGTTGTTAACCTACTTCCCCCGAAAGGGACTCCCAAGAAAAAACAAATCTATCTTCTCCCAAATGTGCGCTACATTCTTCAGGCACTCCTGATGTTTATAAGGGATAATTTCGGATGCAATCCTTCGGTACTGTATCCAGAGGAGAAAGAAAATCTAAGCTCAGACCTTGGAGAACTTGCTTGGGCTCTTGGTATAACCTTTCCCGTCATTATCAAATATAAGGGCATTGATATAACTCCATATCTCAGGACCAAAAGCTATGAAATATCCCCTCAAGAAATAAAAAGGAAATACAAACCTTCAGATATACAAAAACTAAACATCCCTGAAATATACTCAGCTATAGTTGATGTTTTTCAAAAATCGGCATGCATTTTACTCCTTGACAATCCGAAAAATTCCTCAGCAATAATCCCTCAAATCCGTTTCATAGGGGCAAAAGATGTAGTTTTCTTTGGCATCAACTGGGGAAGAATAAAGGATTACCTTGAAAAAAGATTTTATGGGAGAGTCTACTATGCAGATATAGTACCAGAAAATGTAGATACTACGGATTTTTTCATATCCGAATTAAAGAAGTTATCTGAATTTCTGCTTTCAGTAAATCCAAGGGAATTTGACGGATTTGAGAAGATTGAAATAAAAATCGATCCACAGACTATTATAGTAACTCCTAATGGATTGATACTACGTTCAGTATTCATCTGGAAAGTTGGAGAAACAGTAGAAAAGGTAAGCGAAATAATTCAAGATGAAATTCTATAGAAAGCGTGTCGTCAAGCAGTGGTAAAGAAAGAAATAAACCTTATCACATTACGTACAAGGTAGTATAAACAATTGTTAAAATATTCTTATGTTATTGAATGCCATACTGCATGCTACCTTACCAGTTAAAATTGTCATAGCAATTCTCTTTCTTTTTTCAATAGTTACGTGGACACTAATTATATACAACCTTATTATGTTTAGGAAAATGGAAGAATCAGACTTGAACTTTATTGATAGCTTTCTTTCCGAGCCAGCAAAATTTATGAACAGCCGGTGGTTTTCTGATGAGTTCCAGTTCTCCCCCATCGCAAGAACATTCTCAGAAATCACAGCATACATATCAAAAAGAGGGTTAAGTCTTGCCCCTTACTTACCAAAACTTATACAACGGGAAACTAGAAACACCATAGGAGAAGTCTCAAGATTTCAGTTTATGTATGCAACCGTAGCTTCATCTGCTCCTTTTATAGGACTTTTTTGAACAGTCTGGGGAATAATGAACTCTTTCTCTCAGATAGCAAAAACTGGGAGAGCTGGATTAGAGGTCGTCGCTCCAGGTATTGCAGAAGCATTATTCACCACAGCTGTTGGGCTTTTTGCTGCAATTCCAGCAGTAATAGCATACAATTTCTTCCAAAACAAGATCAAGAAAATATCAGCAAGACTTGAATATTTTGCTACAGAACTTGAAAACTACATCGCAAGAGCAGAATCTCAAGCTGAAATCCAATCACAGAAAAAAATGCATTAAACAACAAATATATAAATCTCATTCAACGGTAACACTCTTTGCAAGGTTCCTCGGTTGATCGATGTTGTATCCGAGATAATCGGCAGCATAGTAAGCAAGAAGCTGTAAGACAGGAGTTGTAACAAATGGTGTAAGAATCTCGAGTGTTTCAGGAGTTTGGAGTACCCTCCAGGATCCCTCAACTTCTTTATCCATACCTTCTGTGACAACCGAGATAGCTTTGCCACCCCTGGCTGTGACCTCTTTGAGATTTGATATATTCTTCTTGAAAACCCTATCCTTTGGCATCACAAACACAGCTACCATCTCAGGCGATACCAGAGCTAATGGACCATGCTTCATCTCCCCTGATGGATACGCTTCAGCGTGTATATAAGCTATCTCCTTGAGTTTTAAGGCTCCTTCAAGCGATACAGGGAACGATACCCACCTTCCAAGATACAAAGCATTCCTGAATTCTGCTACCTCTTTTGCTACCGATTCTATGGAATCTGCTTTTCTGAGAACCTTATCAATTTTTTCTGAAATTCTCCTCAGCTCTGATACAAGGTGAGAATCCTTTCTTAACCCCCCAAGTTTTAGTGAGAGCAAAAATAAAACAGTAAGCTGAGAGATAAAAGTTTTTGTTGCCGCCACACCAATTTCTGGTCCGGCATTTGTGTGTAGAACTATATCAGCTTCCCTACTCAAAGTGGAACCAAGTATGTTGACAACTGCTACAAGCTTTGCACCACCTTCTTTAGCTATCCTCACACTCTCAAGAGTATCCGCTGTCTCTCCTGACTGACTTATTGCAACAACCAAAGAATCTGAAAAATCTTTATCTTTATATCTGAGCTCTGACGCATAATCCACCTCGACATTTTCCTTTGCTATAGTTTCAAGCCAAAGTTTCCCAAGAAGTCCAGCATGATATGATGTTCCACAGGCGGTCACAATTATTTTTTTATATGGAGGAAATGCTATTTCATCCCACTGAGACAAAAATGCAGATATCGTATCTTCAACAACTTTAGGTTGCTCAAAAATCTCTTTCTGCATGAAATATTTATATCCTCCCTTTTCAGCTTTTTGAACATCTAAGGCTATGCTTACAGCTTCCCGCTTAACTAACACTTCACCTTTCCTTATTGTGAAATTGTTTGGCTCAATAATAGCAATTTCACCATCTTCAAGTGGGACAATCTTGTCAGTAATCGGTATTAGAGATGGAACATCAGATGAGACTACAAAGCCGGAATTTAACATACCTATGACCAGGGGAGCTTTTCTTCTTGCACACATAATCTTGCCAGAAGCATAAGAGGTTATCGCGGCTATGGCGAAAGCCCCCTCGAGCTGACTTACAGAGTTTAAAAATGCACTCTCAAAATCCCCTGATCCTAACTCCAAGTTTTCCTCGATCAGATGAGCAATAACTTCAGTATCAGTCTCAGATCTGAAGTTGTGTTTCGGAATAAGTCTTCTTTTTAGCTCTAAGTAATTCTCTATTATCCCGTTATGAACAACCGCTATCTTTGATTTGCAGTCAGAATGCGGATGGGCATTCTCATCCGATGGAGCTCCATGTGTTGCCCATCTTGTATGACCAATTACAACCTTCGCATAGCGAGGAAAATTAGACTTAGCTACTTCAGATATCAGATCTGAGATTTTTCCCTGCTTCTTCACTATTTTAATATTACCATCAGCTAAAACTGCAACCCCGGCTGAGTCATACCCCCTGTACTCGAGCCTCTGAAGCGTAGGGAACAAAATCTCAATAGCATTACCATTGGTAGTAATTCCAACAATTCCGCACATATTTTAAAATTAAAATTTTATTAACTCTTTCAAACAACATCCAGTTTTCCAATCAACAAACCCACAAAGATGCAATCATTCTTCATTAGCTCTAAAAGCCTCTGACTTCAGATTACATGATTTTCTTCAAATTTTTTATTTGCTCCATAATAAAAGGTATGACATATTTTCTAGCACTTTCACCGAAAATCAATCCAGCATGAGACAAATCTTTCTGCATATTAGCGTAAGATAAGATGAGATACTTAGATCTGATCTCGTATGTATCCGAAATAGGAGGAAAATCAGCAATGTTCCACCACCAAGTAGCCCTATCCCCAGTACTCAAGATGTAAAAAACCAACTGTCCCTTTTTAAAATTGAATGGAGAAAAAAACAAGTTTTCCAATTCCAAGGGAGTAAAATTGAAAAGTTTCAAATCGAATTTATCATCATGGCTCAAAAACAAACTCAACTTTGTGTTACGCGATATATTTCCCCCTTGCTGTAAATATAAACTATAAAACGTAGAAATTTCTGTCAATGGTACACCAATCAAGAAAATCATTGAAAAACAATTTTCTTTCAATTTTGAAGCAACCAAACCCGAAATACCGTGAAATATTCCTATATTGAATGTAGACGAAAAAGAACTACAAAAGTAATCTACTATCTCCTTAATATCAGATGGTGATAAAACTACATCTGGCATAATATATGACATTCTCTTTTTATCGAGAACTTCAGAAAAATCATTCCATATATCTTTATGGAATCCAAAGTCTTGAATGAGCAAAAAAGAATACTTCGATTCTCTGTATTCCTTTTTTTGAAATGAGGAAATCTTACGAGAAAAGGCAGTTTTTTCATCTTCCATCTCTTCTTCAGTAATATTCTCTGTTCCTTTTCCTGAATCGGAGTATTCACCTTCAGCCACACCTTCTTGAAATTCGTCTCTTTCTACACTGAGAATAAAGCCAAGAATAACTCTGAAGATATCTTCACGGGATATGGCAGAGATATTTATATCAACGTGCCCGTAGTCAGCTTTGAATCCCTCGCTAATACCGGCAAGAACAAAAGACTTATTACGAGATCCTGAGTTAATATAGGCAATTCTGACAGTGGGAGGCGGAGCAAGATAATCTTTAACTCCAGCAACGAACAAAGAAGGAACATCCAGCTTCTTCAGATTGAACCCAAAACTCTCTAAACCTAATCCAACTCTGAAAAACTTCTCCAGAACTCTACTGGAGATATCTCCGGTTGCAAGGAGTGCATTTCTCCTTGTTTTTTTATCAACATTTTCTGGATTCCAGACAAGATGCTCAAATGAAAAGAGCCATCCCCATCTCCAATCAACAATAGGAGAAAAGAACCAGAAAATATGCGTGAAGGTGGAAAATGGTATCCTATCAACCTTTTTGAGAAACATAGATATATCATCAAAGTGTATTTTCAAAAATTTCCACCATATATCAAACGGATTCCATATCCTAAACGGAGAAGAGATAGCAACAAAACTTGCGAGTTTTTTTGTAACTTCAGGAGCACGCGACGCTGCAAGGTATATCAACATCCCACCCATAGAATGGGCTACCCAATGAATCTTATCTACCCCCTCTATAGAACAAACTTTGTCTGTTATAGCTATGACATCATAGATATAATCCTCAAAATTAAAATCCATATCACCTCCACTACTCCCCACACCTCTAAGATCTGGTATGAAGACGTCAAAACCTTCATCAGCAAACATATAAGCCCACGAGATATTCTGATCAAAGTACCAATACTTTCCCTGCGCTCCCATACCGTGAACAAGAACGATAGGGTATCTTGCCTTACTAGTATCCCCCTTACCTTTCAAGAAAAAGATATGAATCTTACGCCCATCCTTGGTTTCTGTCCATAGACTCTCAGAGTAGGCCAATGCAGAAAATGCTAAAGATACAAAAATAAATAAGAAAGTCTTCTGAATAGAACTAAACAATAGTCTCTGGAACAGAATCTTGCTCACCTCATTTGGGCCTTTTTCTTACAAGGACTTCCCTTTCTATTTCTACGACAATTTCTCCTTTCTGATTTTTGCCAACCACCTTAAACTTTATGATCCCAGCATCAGGTCTATCTGAATCTTTTTTATCAAGAACATAAGATTCTGCATACAAAGTATCGCCGTGAAAGACGGGATTTTTGTGTACTGCGTTATAGTATCCGAGATCCGCTATAGCGTTTTCGCTTATGTCCTCAGATGTTAGCCCAACTACAATCGATGAAACTAATCCACCGTAAACGACTCTTTCTGGGAATATCCCTTTACCCTTTTTCATCATATCTTCATTAAAGTGTATAGAAGCGGTATTCATTGTAAGAAGTGTGAACATAACGTTATCCATTTCCGTAACTGTTCTTCCTCTGGGATGAATTATGACATCTCCAACTTCGAAATCTTCAAAGAAATTTGATTTTCCTGTGACTGAGTTTAAAATTGTATCAAACTCTTTCTGATCTACTTTCATATAACGCAATACCCCTTCATTTTACAATCTTATCCCATACTTTGCTCTTTCAATTTTTTAAGCTTTTGAGTAAGCTCTGGGACAGCTTGGAACAGATCGGCAACGAGTCCAGCGTCTGCTATCTGAAAAATTGGTGCTTCTGGATCTTTGTTTATTGCAACTACGAACTTTGAATCTTTCATTCCAGCAACATGCTGAATAGCTCCCGAGATACCTAAGGCTATGTAGAGCTGAGGCGCCACTGTTTTGCCTGTCTGACCGACCTGATAATCATTAGGAAGCCATCCCGCATCGACAACTGCTCTGGATGCTCCCAGTGCCCCTCCCAGAACATCAGTAAGCTCTTCAGCTATCTTTATATTCTCAGGACCTTTTATTCCTCTACCAACCGATACAACTACAGAAGCTTCTGTCAGCTCTGGTCTTGCACTTTTTGTCTCTCTTAACTCTACAAATCTCTTACCTTCAAAAACTTCTTTTACTTCAACTTTGTGAATTTCAGATTTGGAACTGACCTTTTCCGCTTTCTCAAAAGCTGTTCCCTTGACTGTAAGAACCTTTATATCCGATTTCAACCTTACAGTAGCTATAACAGTTCCAGCATACATATTCCTTTTGAATGTCTCCCCATCTATAACCTCTATGATTTCTGAAGCCATCCCAGCTCCGAGCTTAGCTGCAACGCGGGGCATAAGGTCTTTACCAAGTGACGAAGCAACAGAAATAACATACTTAGCTCCAGACAACTCAGCTATCTTCACAACTGCAATTTTGAAATTCTCAGCAGTATAATGTTTGAGGTGTTCTTCACTACAGACAAAAACCTTTTGAGCTCCAAGATGAGAAGCTTCCTCCACTGCCGAATCAGATGGGGCACCAATAAGGGCAACGTTATATAGCAGACCAGTTTTCTGAGACAAGAGCTTTGCACAGGTCACCGCAGAAAGAGAAACCGGCTTTACCTTACCGTCCTTTAATTCAAGTACTACAAGGATACTCATAATTTTTACCCCCTTTTTTTAAAATGGCAAAACTTTTGACTCTTTCAGAGCCTGAATAAGTTCATCCACATCCTTGACTTTTTTTCCTCCCTGTCTTTGAGGCGGAGCTTCAAACTTGAGTACCTCTACAGATGGGGAAACATCAACTTTCAGATCCTCAATTTTCACGGTTTTCAATGGTTTCTGCCTTGCTTTCATAATACCTGGTAACGAAGCATAACGAGGCTGATTAAGTCTTAAATCTGCCGAAATCACTGCCGGTAGGCTGACCTCATCTACTTCTATCCCCCCATCTACCTCCCTCTCGACAACCGCTTTTTTGGAGTTCAAATCTATGTCGACCTTTGATGCAAAAGTAGCTTGTGGCCATCCCAAAAGCTCTGCGAGAATTTGGCTTACCTGATTTGCATCATCATCTATAGCTTGCTTTCCCAAAATCACTAAATCTGGTTTTTCATCTTCCACAATCCGTGCTAAAATCTTTGCGACACCGAGCTGATCTAAGTACCTCCCACCTGTATCGACAAGTATTCCTCTATCTGCTCCCATAGCTAATGCTGTTCTTATCTGCTCCACACATTCTTGAGTTCCTATAGAGACAACAACAACCTCCCCGCCAAACTTCTCTTTTTTTCTCAAACCTTCCTCAATTGCTATCTCATCAAAAGAATTTATAACGAATTTGATGTTTGATGTATCAATCCCCGATCCATCCGGTTTTAATTTTATTTTTGAGTAAGGGTCAGGTGTTCTCTTTGCTGTAACCAATATTTTCATTGCTATACCTCCTCGTTTTTAAATTTCTAACAAATTGTATAAAATAAGAAAAATTCAAAAATTTTGATTTGAACTCTACCCCAGATTTGAGATAGAATCGCATATTTGAGATATAATCGCATGAATTCACAGGTGACTTATTTATTAGCTAGATAGAATTAGATAACAAATTATCTCAATTATTGCCCTGATCACATCTTTACAAACTCAATAAGATGGAGATATTTCTCATCTTTTCCTTGAGTGATGTCGAAATATTTTCCCTGAATCTTTCTTGTGATCGGGAAAGAACCATCACCTATCTTTATTCCATCCACTTCTCTTATTGGAGTTATTTCAGCGGCAGTACCTGTCAAGAAAGCTTCATCAGCAAGATAAAGTTCATCTCTTGTTATCCTATCTTCTCTACACTCTATACCAAGTTCCTCAAGAATCATCATTGTAACTCTTCTGGTTATGCCCGGCAAAATCGAATAAGCAAGAGGAGTTTTTACAATGTTATTTTTTACTATAAAGATATTTTCACCTGCACCCTCTGATACAAAGCCTTCAGTATCAAGCAGTACTGCTTCATCATAAGCTCCTTCTTTAGCTTCTTTTTTAGCAAGAACCGAGTTAACATAATATCCGCATATTTTGGCTTTGGTAAATGACGAATTTGGGTGATGCCTCTGTATCGACGAAATCTTAACTCTAACTCCATTTCTTAGCCCCTCTTCTCCGAGGTAAGTTCCCCATGGCCATACAGCTATTGCAACATGCACGGGGTTATTGTAAGCATAAAGCCCCATCTCACCCTCACCAATGAACACAATAGGCCTTATATACCCAGAAAGAACCTTGTTTACTCTTACAGTTTCAGTTATAGCATTTTCAATTTCCTCCATCTTGAAAGGGATTCTTATTCCTACAATCCTTGCTGAATCGAAAAGTCTCTGTACGTGCCACTTCAGACAAAATATCCCTCCAAGATTCTCACCACATTTGTAAACCCTTATACCTTCAAACGCCCCCAACCCGTAATGCAGAGTATATGAAAGAACATGGATTTTGGCTTCGTCCCACTTTACAAATTTTCCGTCAAGCCATATATATTCTGTTTTCTGCATCTTTAAAATCTAAAAATAAAAAAATTACTTTTTTGTTTTTGGACTTTCAATTTTTCAGATTTTCAAAATAGAAACTAACCACTGCTCCTATGCTCCACAGCAACGATAAAAAAGACATAACTGAACTTATATTTGGTATTCAAGTATACATAGATAATCCAAAGTTCAAAAGGCTCTTCAAGAAAAACCCCTATATTTTTGGAGAGTGGGACGAAAACGGTAAGATCTATACAGTCTATATAGGGAAAGACGGGATAAAAGTAGTTCCTTTTTCCCCTGAAGTATTCAAGGAGCTTATCAGATCGATAAGAATCAAAGATGAAGGGAAGTACATATATACAGATGGAAACACAATGGGCTTTTGCATACTTTTTATCGAAGATGGGAAAGTGAAGGATTATAAAATTTTTAAAAATTCTGCAACCTCAAATTTTAATGAGCTTAAGGCGGTTCTTAAAGCATATGAAATTTTTGGAGATCTACCTATCTTTTCCGATTCAAAGTATGCTGTTAGCAAGGCCAAAAAGATAAACGCTAATATAAAAGTTATCAAAACGAGAGCTCACTCAGGAGTTCTTTGGAACAGCATATCGGATCTTATTTTAAGATATCTTCTTCCCACAAAAATATAGGAAAAATATTTTATGCACTAATACTTTATGAAATTATATTAGAAATGAAATACAATATATCATACTTTCTGATAGGTATAATCTTATGTATTGCCATCACAAACCCGGCACATTCGCAGGATAAGATCAAAGTCGCAATTGTTGATATTCAGAAAATAGTTCAGGAAGCTGATGCTGCCAAATACGCAAGAGAACAACTTCAGATCGAATTCAAAAAAAGACAGGATGAGATAACGAAATTACAACAAGAAATACTGAACCTACAAGAAGAGTTAGCACAGAAGGCAAAGTTTATGAGCGAGGCCGAACTCAATAAGAAAAAGAGTGAATTGGGGCAAAAGCAGATCAACTTTGCAAATATTCTAAAGGAGGCAGAAATGCAAATGCAACTCCTCGATTCAAATCTCACGCAACAGATCATCGACGACATAAGAAAAATAGCAACATCCATAGCAGAAAAAGAAGGATATTTTATAGTTCTCGAAAGTTCTCAGCTGATCTATGTAAAAGATGCTGATGACATAACATTTAGGATCATAGACGAGTATAACAAACAATGGAAGAATTTCAGAAGGCAGAAGAAAGACGACAAAGATCAACAGAAAAAACAGCAAAGAAAATAGATAAAAAACATCAAGGGAAAATATACGAAAACAGAACCAAAGATGCATATCATTGAGAAAACATTAAAAGAAATTGCAGATTTCGTCGGTGGGGAAATATACGGTGACGAAAACGAAAAAGTTTTCGCTCCATCCGATATCTCCAAAGCTAAAAAAGGTAACATATCCTTCTTGATCTCTGAAAAATATGAGAAATATCTTTATGAATCGCAAGCATCATGTCTTGTAACTGAAAAAGGATTCCTGAACAGGAAAAAAGATGAAGTTAAAAATCTGAAAATCAAAAATTTCATAGAAGTCGAAAATCCATCACTTGCTATGATAAGAATTTTATCTTTATGGGAGTACAAAATTCATTTCCCGAAGGAAGCGAAAAGTTTATCATACATCTCACCAACTGCCAAAATTGGCAAAGATGTTCTTGTATTCCCCTTTTGCTACATAGGAAAAGATGTTGATATCGGGGAATTTTCAATAATTATGCCGGGAACATTTGTAGGCGATGGATCAAAAATTGGCAGGCGAGTCACAATTTTCCCAAATGTATCAATATATCCGTTCTGCGAAATAGGAGATAATTCAATCATCCATTCGGGAGCAGTGATAGGTTCGGATGGTTTTGGATACATATCCCATTTTGGAGAAATAATAAAAATACCTCAGGTCGGAACTGTAAAAATAGGGAAAGCGGTCGAAATAGGGGCAAACACTTGCATAGACAGAGCCACAATGACCGAAACAATAGTTGAAGACGATGTAAAGATTGATAATCTCGTACAAGTTGCCCACAACGTAAAAATTGGAAAAGGAACAAGAATAGCATCTCTGACAGGAATTGCTGGAAGCTCAGAAATTGGGGAATACTGTATCTTTGGGGGGCAAGTTGGAGTCGTTGACCATGTGAAAATAGGGGATTTCGCCATAATAGCGGCAAGATCTGCCATAATATCTGACACAGAGGGTGGAAAGATACTGATGGGAGAACCAGCAATGGAAAGAGGAAAATTCCTTAGAATACACTCTCTGTATCTCAAACTTCCAGATCTATATGAGAGAATAAAAAAGCTCGAAAAAGAAGTTCAGGAACTTAAAGCACAAAAAGAAAAATAAAAAATTAATCTGAGCGAGGTAAAAATATGCGAAAGGTTGTACCTTTATTTTCCTCGGATTCGAATTCAATTTCCCCTCCATGATTTTGGATTATTTTCTTTGCCACATACAGTCCTAATCCAGCACCATCAGACTTAGTTGAAAAAAACGGCTTAAAAATTCTATCTCTTATATTAGGTGGGATACCTTCACCGCTGTCGCTGACCTCCAGAACTAAGAATTTATCTTTATCATAAGTTGTTACCTTTATCACTTTTTCACCCTCCCGCCCCTTTTTCCTTTCTATGGCATCTATTGAATTGTTAAGCAAGTTGAGAATGACTTGCTCGATTTGAATTTTGTTAGCTTTAATCTGCCTGGTTCCCGAAAAATTTATATTAACATCTATTTTTGCTTTTTTTATACGAGGTTGTAGAATTTTGAGAATATTGTTCACAGAATCTTCTATTTTGAACTTCATTATACTTCCAGTTGGTCGAAGGAAGTTGAGTATTCCACGTAGAACTTCGGCTATCTCTGTGCTCTGCTTCTCAATAACATATAAATCCTTCATAACTTTATCTGGAATCTGTCCTTCATAGCTTTCAAGAACACTCTTAACCTTCATAACTACAACTCCGAGAAAATTATTCACTTCATGAGATATGATTCCGGCAAACTCTCCAAGTTCTAAAAGTCTCGAAGTACGAGCCACATCTTCGATCATATTCTTTTCTTCATCTAATTTTCTTCTCAGATTACTAACCAACCTTGAAGCGAAGTATCCAGATACAAAAAGCAGAACTACCAAAGAAGCAAGGACAGAAACTATATATAAAGGTTCATAGACAAGCCTACCGTGATACGCAGTGATTAGCAAAGTATGATGAGGCAAAATTCTAAAAAATTCCAAAACTATCACAAATAAAAAAAAGGATAAAGATATACCCGAAATCAGATAAGACGCCTTACTTCCAAATATAATAGATGCGATAAAGGTATGAGCAAAATAGAGGATGAAAAGGGGACTTTCAACTCCCCCAGAAAGATAAATAAGTGTAGTAATCAAAATGAGGTCAGTTAGCATTTGGATTTTCAGATTCAAACGTGGCTCAATCTTACCCTTTAGCTTAGAAAATATCAAGTTTACAATACCAATAGATATAGAGGTAATTGTTAAATAAATCTTTGTTGAAGTTGAGCCGGCAATATCAAAAATATAAAGTGCAATAGAAGAAATTGCAACAGCTACCCCGAACGCAAGATATCTCAAATTTATAAACCAATCCACCATAGCAGATTCCTCAGAGAGCCTATCCTCCCAAATACGGTACTTGACTATTCTCAAAGCGAGAAAAGATACTGAGAATATAAGTAAAGATACACCTATAAGTTTTTCAGGCACCAACACAAAAAACGATCTTTTAATTTAGTTTATTCGAAGTTCAACAGATATATAAAGTTCCAAAAACTTAGATCAACATGAAAACAGAAAAGTTATATATTCCAATACTTATATTAAGCATTGATCAGCTTTATGCACATTCCTGTATTGGTAAAAGAAGTTATTGAGATCTTGAACCCACAAGATGGTGAGATAGTATGTGATCTGACTGTTGGCGGTGGCGGACACGCTGTAGAATTTGCGAAAAGAATAGGAAAATCTGGCAAGCTTATCTTAATAGACTGCGACAAACAAATGCTCAGCATTGCGGAGAAAAGAGTCACCCAACTGCCAGACCCCCCAGAAATATTTCTTGTGAATTCTAACTTTTCAAGAATTGATGAAATATTTCAGGAACTATGGAAGGAAGAAAAAATTCTACCGAATATATTCTTCGCAGATCTGGGCATATCTTCGTACCAACTTGAGAATCCAGAATATGGATTATCATTCAGAATTCCAGGAACACTTGATATGAGAATTTCTAAAGATGTAAAAATTACCGCGCAAGATGTCATTGCGAATTTTTCTGAAAGGGAGATAGCAAGAATTCTCAGAACTTTCGGTGAGGAGAAATTTGGGCGAGAAATCGCAAAAGAAATTGTAACAGAAAGGAAAAAAAGAAAAATAGAAAGAACAGATGAACTTGCAGAAATCGTAGAACGCGTCTATAAGAGGAAAGGAATCAAGACCAAAATACATCCGGCCACCAAAACATTTATGGCCCTGAGAATATTCATAAATTCAGAGATAGAAAATCTCAGCAAGCTTTTGGAAAAGCTACCACAATTTACAAAAGGTGGAACACGAGTCGGTATAATCTCCTTCCACTCTATTGAAGATAGGATAGTAAAGAACAATTTCTTACAGTGGGAGAGAAGTTCATTAGGTAAAACAATAACAAAGAAACCTATCACTCCTTCGGAAGAAGAGGTTATTTTGAATCCTCGCTCACGTAGCGCGAAATTTCGGGCATTCTTTTTCTCACCTCATCAAGAATAACATTTATTACATCTTCGATACTCATACCTGTTGAGTCAATATATATAGCATCCTTTGGTATTCTCAACGGAGAAACCTCCCTACTTCTATCTTGTTCATCTCTTTGTTTTATCATCTTGAGTATTTCATCATAAGACTTTTCCTTCTGCTCAAGAAATTTGCGCCTCGCTCTTTCCTCTGGTGAAGCCTCCAAAAATATCTTGATCTGAGCCTCTGGAAAAACCTCCGTTCCCTCATCCCTTCCGTCAACAACAAACCATCCACTACTGCCATAAACAATTCTCCTCTGAATTTCATTCGCTTTATCTCTTACCTCAGGAAACTTTGAAATATCAGAGGCTCTTTTACCAACTTCCTCTGAAAGGAGTTCTTCATCTATATTCTTTCTATCAAAGATAACCTCACCATCTTCTCCAATCTCAATCTTGTCTACTAGCTTCAGAGCCTCTTTTAGTCCTACCCTCATTTCCAAAAATGCAATCGCTCTGTATATCTTCCCTGAACTAACATGTCTTATCTTGAACCTACGGGAGAGAATTTTACCAACAGTACTCTTACCAGAACCAGCTGGACCATCTATAGTTATTATAACTTTTTCACATTTCATTTTTTTATTTATTAAATAAATTGTTCTTAGCAAGAAAATTTAGGATACTATAATTCAGCAAAATTTAGGATACTATAATTCAGCAAACCAGGTCCGAAACATTATACATCCCAAATCTAATTTACAATAACGTTGATGATAAACGATAAAAATAGAGTATTATTACAAAACTT
>CALHPK010000024.1 GCA_938036315.1 uncultured bacterium
AATAGCGCAGGTGCAAAGATCTGCGGTGATAGAGGCGAATATGGATGAGGAGGCTCTGAGGTTGACATCTTTACAGGTGATCCAGCAAAGCGCAAATGCTATGGTGGCAGTTGCAAGACTTACCCCCCAGCTGGTTTTACAGCTTCTCGGAGGGTAAAAACCTTCATATGAGGGTGGGGGCAATTCCCCATCCTCATTTCTTCTTCGTATAGATTTTCTCATCTGAACCATCCCAAAATTCTTACCATTTTAGAAAAAATTTCTAATTCCATACTTTTGAATCACCCTTTACCCGCTCGCAAAGATATTCTATAAATTCATCTATTTATGTTTTGACTGAAAACTCACTTTCTGAGAAATTGGAGAGAAATAATAGCTACAATAAAATATGTGGTAATCAGTAAAGAGGGGTAAATATTCATAAATTAACAATGTGAATCTGTGGAAGAGAGCTGAAAAATTTTTTTCGATAAAGAATAATTTCGATATCCGTTTCTTCAGAAGCTTAAAAAAAGAAAGATTTGCAAATTTGATTCTGAATGTCATAGCTAGTAACTTTGGATGGGTTTCCGAAAAACTTTTACCGTTGAGCATTTTTATTGAGACTACGAAAGGTTGCAATTTTGATTGTATATTCTGCCTTGGTGGAAAAGATCCAAAAGCATTTATGAATTTTGAAATATATAAAAGAATTTTAGATATCTTTGATAGTTCTCTTTTTGTATTTCCATACGTGCAGGCGGAACCTCTATTGAATAAAGAGATCTACACAATGTTGAATTACTCAGTGTCAAAAGGTTTTATTACGAATTTATCATCAAATTTTTCTGTTGTAGATCCATGGAAATTGGTTATCACAGGTGTAGATGAAGTTTCCGCTTCTGTAGATTCTGCGGATCCGGAGAAATTTAGAGCTTTGAGAAGAAACGGAAATTTGGATAAAGTTATAGATAATATAAGAAAAACCATTGAAATTAAAGCTAAGCTCAAGGTAAGATATCCAGTAATTTCAATGACTACCATCGTTATGAAGCAAAAAGAAGATGAGCTCGACCAGATACTGAACCTTGGATTAAGTTTAGGGATAAAAAAATTTTACCTTCAAACATTAATTTTCAGAAATGGAACAGAGATTTCTCCCACATCTATTCCAGATATTGAAGCTGTCAGAAGGGCAAAGATGATGAAAAGAAAGTATAAAAATAGAGCAAAGGTATATGTTATATCTTACTATGATTTTGAAAACGGGGACGAGATATACAAATACTGTTTCTGGGCTTATATATCATTAGTAATAGGAATAGATGGAGATGTATATCCTTGTTGTATGCTTTTCGATCAGAAAGACAAATCTTTCGGGAATATATTTGAAGATTTTGATGGGACTATGAAAAAAAGGAGAGAGTTTATAAAAAGATTCAGGATATATCCACCTGAATTCTGCAAAAACTGCAATTTTTATAAAAAAGGTTTATAGGCTGGAGGAGGTATAGAATAGGGTTAGAGTTAGATTTAGTTAGATTTAAAGATACATCTCAAGATAATTTCTGGCAATTGAGAAATTATTGACAGGATGCATTAGATTTTTAGTTATCAGGAGCTGGGTAGGAGGTGATTTATGGGTAACTTTTCAAAGATTATAGGGATCTCCTTAGTTGTTGGGTTAGTTTATCTTGCAGTCAAAAGTATATCCAAAGGAGATTTTTTCTCAGCAGGGGCTCATTCCAAGTTAGAGTCGATTATTGAAAAAGGGAAAGAGGAGGGGAAGAAGCTTTTCGGGAGTACTTCGGAATCAGAAGAAAGTGCCCCACCATCTAAAGGTGATAAAGAGAGTCAGGTTAGAGAACTTCAGGGGCGGGGGTATATCCTTCTGCCTTCTGTTGCTGATGTGGTTGAGAAAGTCAGTAAGGGAGTCGTTAACATAAGCACAACACGAGTGGAAAGACAACCCAATCCTTTCTACTGGTTTTTTGGCCCGGGTCCCTTTCGTAGAGAAGAAGAAGAGTTCTTCAGAAGATTTTTTGGAGAACCTGAAAGGAGTATACCTTCCAGAAGCTTAGGATCTGGATTTATTGTCTCCCCGGATGGATATATAGTTACAAATTCACATGTTGTAAGGGGGGCTCAGGACATAAAAGTGACAATGTGGGATGGTAAAGTGTTTGATGCTAAAATCATCGGAATAGATGAAGCTACAGATATAGCTATGCTGAAAATAGATGCTAAGGGCTTGCCTTTTTTAGAGTTTGGAGACTCAGAGAAGCTTAGGGTAGGGGACTGGGTTATTGCTATAGGTAATCCATTCGGGCTCGGTCATACTGTTACCTTGGGGATTGTTTCTGCCAAAGGGAGAGCCTTAGGTATAACAAGGTATGAGGATTTTATCCAGACCGATGCGGCAATAAACCCTGGAAATTCTGGCGGGCCCCTTATTGATCTTGAAGGAAAAGTTGTCGGGATAAACACTGCGATACTCAATCCCTCAGGAGCTGCTGTTAACGCGGGGATCGGCTTTGCTATTCCTGCTTCACTTGCTTCAAAGATAGTGGATTCTCTTGCGAAAAGAGGTAAAGTTGAGAGAGCCTGGCTTGGTGTTTACATCCAAGAAGTATCCCCCGAAATAGCTCGCGCTATGGGGTTAAAGGAGCCTATGGGGGCACTTGTTACTGAAGTTATGAAAAACTCTCCAGCTGAAAAAGCTGGAATAAAAAGGGGAGATATAATTATTGAGTTTGACGGAAAACCAGTTAAATCTTCAAGAGAATTGCCTATTATGGTATCACTTTCTCCTATCGGTAAAAAGGTTTACCTCAAAGTTATAAGGGAGAGCAAGGAGATAAAATTTGAAATTACCCTGGCACCCATGCCAGAGGAACAGCAGATTCGTAGCCAAGCTCCTTCGGAGCAAAGCGAAGAACAAGAACAAGGTGAGATATATCTGAAAAGCTTTGGAATTAGGATAAGAGACTCAGAAAAGGGTCCTCAAGTTGTGTCGGTCGATCCAGGAACTCCAGGACAGTTTGCAAATGTGGCTCCTGGGGATTTAATAGTGGAGGTCAATAGAAAGGAGGTCAAGACAGCTAAAGAAGTTGCTCAAATCGTGGGTGATCAGAAATCTGTCCTGCTTCTCATAAATAGAGGTGGGAGATATATTTATGTTGTGATAAAGACAGGATGATCACAATTGTTTAATTCATAATTCATTAAGGAGTTTCAACTGAAAAATTCTGATGATAAAAGGTATTGGGGTAGACATAGTGGTAGTTAGCAGAATAGGGGCAGTTTATAAAAGACACGGTGAGAGGTTCTTGAAACGGGTTTTTACAGAAATGGAACTTGAGTATATAAACAGAGCTCCCACTAAATTCTTTGAAAGAATGGCGAGCACGTTTTCAGCTAAGGAGGCTGTCTTTAAAACATTGAGATTATCAACCCCTATTATATTCAAAGAAATAGAAATCCTGAGAGTTCCTTCCCCAAAAGTTGTGCTTTATGGGAGAACTTGGGAGCTTGCAAAATCTAATGGAATAGGTGAAATTTTTTTGTCTATAGCGCACGATGGGGATTTTTGTATAACTTACGCTGTAGCAGTTTGAGAGAATTCGGGGGAAAAGATAACCAAGTTATGAAGAAACTTTTGAAGTCAGAAGTGGAATCTGGATTTGAACTCTTTCTCTCTAAAATTACCAAGAAGATCAATACATTTATACACAAAAATGTGGTCAAGGACACAGGTTCATTTTCTCCAAAAACATTCGAGATAGTGTCACTGTCTGTTGGAGGTGGGGGCAAAAGAGTCAGAGCAATTTTATCGTATATAATCTCAAAAATTCTCAAGATTCCTGATAGCATATCTTTGAAAATAGCGTATTCAATAGAGCTTTCTCATGCTTTTACACTCGTTCACGATGACGTCATAGATAAACCAGAATTAAGAAGAGGAGAGAAACCTATTTTTGCTCAATTCGGTCAGGACCTTGCTATACTCGGGGGGGATCTCCTTTTGCTTCTATCACTTGTGCCTATTTCTTCTTCATCTGAAGTTGTGAAGTTTTTTGTCCGGAATATGTCGGAGGTTGTAGAAGGACAAATCTTAGATATCTTGTGGTCCAAGAATTTGTTAGATTATCAAGATAAGGAGAGGATGATTATTGAGATTCAAACAAAGAAGACTTCACACCTTTTTAGGATAGCTTTTGTTCTCCCTCTTTTGGTTTACGAATCTATCAAGAAGACTAACGATTTATCGAGGATAAAAAGGTTTAGGAGGGCGCTTAATTCTCTGGGGTTTCACTTTGGTTTGGCATTCCAAATAAAAGATGATATTATGGATATTGAGGAAGATAGGAAATCTCATAGTCCAAATATACTCGATGCACTTGGAAAAGAAAGAACATTGGAACTTCTCAGAGCTCATAAATCAAAAGTAGAGCATTATATCCATTTGTTGTCAAGGTTTATATCTACTGAGGATAAAAGTGCTAATTTTTCTATAGAATTGCTAAAATACTTTACAGATAAAGTTTTGAGCTATGAAGAAAATATACAAGACATTTCTCAAGATAAGGGAACTTAATGAGAATCAAAAGAAAATAGAGCTTTTGTCAGCTATATCAAAAAGAACGGAAAAAGAAAAAGAATTAGAAGACCTGATTTCACAAAAGTCAGAACTTTATTCTAGGTTTTCCTCAGATATAGTAGAAGGAGTTCCGATATGGTACATAATGGAGTTTTCAAGCTACATATCTGCGATAAGAGATGAAGAAAAGCAGAAAGAGAAGGAACTCTCACAGCTTAAAAAATTTGAAGAGTTAAAAAGGCTGGATTACATCGAGTCCAAAAAGGAAAAAGATATTGCTCAGAAATTAGTTGATAAAAAAAGGATTGCTGAAATAAGGGAGATAGTGAAACAGGAGGAAAAATTTGCAGACGAACATGCTATTGTAAGAAAAACTATAAATTCCGAAGGCGACTAATATTTATCGTGATGGATAGGCTAATAAAATTTATTAAATTGATGAAGTTGAAGAATTTGATGAAGTTGAAAAATGCAGTTTTTTTTGCGGGCTTGGGGTTTTCTGTACTGTGCATTTTCATTTATGTCCAAGCCCAAGAGAAGACCGGAGAAGGTAAAGTAGGAGCCCCTATGAAATATCAGGGGTGCACTGTGATTTTCAAACCTTCACATCTTGAACAACTCGCACAAAACCTATTAAAAAAGGAAGAGAAACTTAAAGATAAAGAGAAAGAACTTACAAAAAAAGAAGTTTATTTGATTTCTCTTGAAGAGAAGGTTTCTGAAAAGCTCTCCCAAATTCTTAAATTCAGAAAAGAATTAGATAGCATAAGGAGAGAGTATTCTGAGAAAGTATCGGAATGTGTGCAAAATATAAAAAAACTGGAAGAACAAGTGGATGCTCTAAAATTTCAAAATAGAAATATCCTTTCCGAATGCGAGGATGAAAAGAAAAAAATCGAAGCGAAGCTTTCTAGTTTCTATCAGGAAAAACTTTCAGATGCCGTAGAAAAAGCAGTTTCTTCAATCAGAAAAGAGAAGGATCTAGAGATAGAGAAATTGAAGAAAGATATTGAGGAGATAAGCAATCAGCTTCGTCTGTCAAGAATCGAGTGTAGTGAAAAGCTTCTTCAATCGGAAAAAAGTCTTCAAGCACAACTTGCTTCCTATGAAGCTGAGAATAAAAGACTGAAAGCTGAAAAAGAAAAATTGGAAAAGGATAGGTATGAGAAAGAAAAGTTGGTAAAAGAGAATGAAAGATTAGGAAAAGAGAATGAAAGGTTGAAAAAGGAACTCGAATCTCTGAAATCCGATATTAAAGTTTATCAGAAGGATTTGAAGGAGCTAAGAGATAAAGCCGAAAAGTTAAGTTTAGATAGCGCAAAACTAAAAGAAGAATACCAAAGGAATATTTCCGATCTTGTAAAATCTTACGAAGATAGAATAAAAAAACTTGAGGAAAGCAAGATAAAAGACATTGAGACTTTAAAAAGTTCTTTTGAAAAGGCTATGGATACGATTATTAGGGGATACGATAAGCAAATAGAAAATCTAATGAAGATTCTGAAAGGACGCGAAGAAAAAGAGATGGGAGCGGTTAATAAAGAATCAATCGATAAGGAAAAGATAGAAACAGGAAAAGTTGGGATGGAATCTATGTCAAGGATTGTAGCAAGTGCTGTTCCCGAAGACGCCGCTAAGATAATATCTGTTATGAATGAAGAGAAGGCAGCGAGAATTCTCTCAGGTATTGACCCTCGCAGAGCTAGCAAGATTCTATCTCTGATTCCAGAGGATAAAGCCAAAAGGATAACAGATATTATGCTCGGGGTGGAAAAAAAAGAGCAGATAAAACAGGAAAATTTTTCCCCTTCCACACAGCCACAGCAACGGCTCATTCCCCCCTCTTATGAAGAAAATCCCCCAGCTCCCAACATTGAAGAACTCATAGAAAAAAGAAGGAAAATCAGAAGAGAGATATAAAAGGTAATTTTTTCGCTGGAACATTTTTTGCAAGTAAATTACTAAGATAGAATGAATAATATAATACAAAAGCTCATTGACATTCTACTGAACCAACTTCAGAATGGAACTCTATCATCCCAAGTCATTCAGGACCGATCAGATTTTCAGGAGATATTAGATAGTATCATTGAAGATGTCTCGGGTAAAGCAAATGAAAAAAATTATAATGAGGTTGTTGATCTATTAAAAGAAAAGAAAGCAGAAGAAGATAATTCTGGTAAATCAGATTTTTCTGAGGCAACTTTGTATGATGCTGATACTTTAGCAGATATTTATCTTATAAATTTACAAAATCAGGTAAAAGATCTGCAAGCTCAGATGAATCAAGAAATCAGAGATGGAAAAGCTGAATCAAAGAAAGAAATTCTTACAATCAAATATGATCAGCAAATTAGCGAATATGCACAAAAGATTATAATGAAAAACAATCAAGAGAAAATAATCGATTTGGGAAGTAATGAAAAATTTATTAGTAATGAAAAATTTATTAGCAATGAAAAATTTACTGATCTTCAAAACATTGTTCAGAAAGAGAATCTTAATAGTAATGGTGTAAAAGACGATGAATCTGAAATTAAGAAAGCTCAAATTGTAAACTCTGTTGATCAGAATCAAGAAAAGATACAAAATGTAAAATATGATAATTCAGATTCCCAGAAGGTAAGAGATGGTAGTCAAGGTACACAAAGAAGCAATAGTGTGCTGCAGGATCCCACACAGAAGAGTAATTTTGAGGTGATCTTACGTAATTATAAAAATAGCCAGCCAGAAGAACTTGTTTCTCAAGTCAATGTTGTATCACAGGATAATGAATATAATCAGGGAGCTGATTTTGTAAGGAGAGGGAATCAAATTGGCATTGATGACAATAGAGATTATGGCAAAAATTTTGTAGGTCAATTGGGTGAGATCAAGAGAGAGCAGAGCGTAAGGGAAGCAGGAAAGGGTGAGTCCAGTAATCAGATGGCAGTGGATCAGGATGAATATAATCAGGGAGCTGATTTTGTAAGGAGAGGGAATCAAATTGGCATTGATGACAATAGAGATTATGGCAAAAATTTTGTAGGTCAATTGGGTGAGATCAAGAGAGAGCAGGGCATAAGGGAAGCAGGAAAGGGTGAACCCAGTAATCAGATAGCAGTGAATCAGTTTAGTGAACTTCGTATGAAAGAAGATCTAAAGGGAGTTGAGTTGCAAAGTCAGCAATCGGTGCAAAATCAAGATCCCTTAGCGAAAGTTCAGAGAGTAAAAGAATTTATTTTGGAATCTATAAGGACGGTTCTAAGTTCAAATCAGTCTAAGGCGATTGTAGAAGGAAATATCTATGGATCTAAGATTACAGTTGAGGTTGTTGTTAATTCAGCAAAAGATCTTTATTTATTGATATCTACTCCTGACACATCATTAAAAAATGAACTCTCAAAGAATTATGACGATTTGAAAAGATTTGTTGAAAATGGCGGATTCAACTTAATGGGACTGGATGTTGGCTCAAGAGAGCACAGGGGAGATGCAGGGATGTTTGAGAGTAGATCTATTCCTTTTGAATTCCCAAAAGTCCAGTTCCCATATTCTCAGGAAAAAATTTCCCATGGTACAACTTTTGCCAATTATAAAGGGAGGATAAGCTTTTTAGCATAAAATGTTTGAGAGAAAAAGGAGGGTAGAAAGCTATGATTAATGAAGGTAATCAAATTTCCGACATTCTGAATTCATTGGGAGGTGCGCAAAGGAACATTGTTAATCAAAACTCAAGAATAGATAAGGATAGTTTTTTAAAGTTATTGTTCACTCAGCTGAAATATCAAGATTTTGAATCTTCAGTTGATTATAAAGATTTACTCTCACAGCTTTCTATTTTAGCTCAGATTGAGCAATCGATGAATGTTTCAAGGCAAATTCAGGAGCTAGCAAAATCTGTGACGAGGATGAATTTTCTCTCGGCGTCTGCAATCTTGGGGAAGAACGCTTTTGTTGATGGTGATGCTTTATCTGTTTCAGGGGGAGTTCCTGAGTCTTTACCTGCCTTTTCTATTGATATACCTGTAAACCGTGTTATTGTTAAGATAAAAGCTCAGGGTGGACTTACGGTAAGAACTATAGAGCTAAATAATGTTCCTGCGGGAAAGCATTTTGTCAGTTGGGATGGCAAAAATGATGCAGGAAACACTGTGCAGGAAGGGGAATATACTTTTGAGGTCCAAGCATATGATAGCTTTGGCAACAAGTTTGCTCCATCAAAACTTGTCTATGGGAAAATTGATTCTATAACTTTAGAGGGAACATCGGTAAAGTTTGGAATGGGGAAAACGAAATTTGAATTTGAAAAAGTAACGGAGGTAAAAGAATAACAAAAAAAGGAGGTAAGTAACTATGCCAATGCCATCTTTGTTTGTAGGTAGAACGGGGGTTCAAACCCACGCAAGGGGGCTTCAGGTTATAGCAGATAACGTGACTAATGTAAATACAGTCGGCTTCAAATCTTCCCGTCCCGAGTTCATTGATATTCTGCCAACAGGCTTCATAGGCGAGCAATTCGGTAGAGGTGTAACCATAGGTGAGGTGAGAATTCTACATACTCAGGGAACATTAGAATTTACAGGGGTTGATACCGATATGGCAATAGATGGTGAGGGGTTCTTTATCGTCAAAGATATTCCTCGTTTCGGAGTATATTACACTAGAAATGGTCAATTCGAGGTTGACAGGAATGGTTATTTAGTGAACAGGTTAGTTGATGGCAGAGAGGGGTTACGTGTTCAGGGATGGCAAGTCGTTATTGAGCAGGATACCGGAGAGATAAGACATGCAGGACCTTTAGGCGATATACAGATTCCTTTTGTTGATTCACCCCCGAAAGCCACGACAAAAGCTAACTTTGGGATAAATCTTGATTCTCGCATTGGTGTTATACCATCTCCACCTTTCCCCGCATTTGACCCTGATGACCCTTCAACTTACCAATATAACACATCAATTACTGTTTTTGATTCTCTGGGGACCCCGAGAACTATAAATCTTTTCTTCAGAAAGATTCAGGAAGCAGATCCTAACGATCCAGCTTCAAGGAATATTTGGGAAGTACTCGCTACCGTTGAAGGTGGGACTATAAACTTCCCCCCACCTGATCCCTTCGGTAATCCACTTATTGGGACGCTTGAGTTTACTACCAACGGCGAGCTCTCTGCGGAGAAGGTTTTGGGTAACCTTGAAAGATCTCTAAGACTTGAGGTGACCTGGCAGAATGGACAAAGTACATCCCCTCAGACTATAGAACTTAACTTCGGGACAAGCATCGATGAGGTCAATTTTGGATTGACCGTTCCAAAGCCAGGTGTCAAAGTCGGGCTTGATGGAACTACCCAATTTGCATCTCCGTTCTCTACAAATTTTGTGAGCCAAGATGGTAAAACAGTGGGATCATTACTCAAATTTACCGTTGAAGAAGATGGGACAATTATAGGGTTCTACTCAAATGGAGTTTCTCGTCCGATTGCCCAGCTTGCTATAGCAAAGTTCCCAGATAAGGATGGATTACTCAGGGTGGGGAGAACACTTTTTGCAGAAACTCCTCGATCTGGCGCTCCAGCAATAGATAAAGCTACAGTTGGTGGAAGGGGAAAAGTTATAGCTAAATCTCTGGAGCAATCCAATGTTGATCTTGCAAATGAATTTATAAATATGATAGTGTTTCAGCGAGCATTCCAGGCGTCTGCAAGAACCATAGCTGTGTCTGATGCAATGCTTGTGGAACTTGCGGGTCTGGTAAGAGGATAAAGTATATAAGATAAAAAAGAATATATAAGATCAAAGATAAAAAAATGGAATGAGATAATAATAGAAGATTATTTCAGAGTTACGGTGTTCTCTGAACACAATCTGACTCAATTATAAATATTCATCACGACACAAATAAAGCGTTCAAAAACTTGACTTTTCATATTAAGGTGATTATATTATAATTGCAAAAAGGGACTTCCCTATCAGAAGGGATTCCCTGAGCAAGGAGGTGGTTACCAATGCCAGTACCTGTCTTAACAAATAAACACGGTTTAGTAGCAACAGAGGATCTAAGGCGTGCGACAATAGAACTTGGAGGTGTAATGAAACGCCTCCAAACAGGCAAGAGGGTCAACTCAGCTGCAGATGATGTTGGTGCTCTGTTTCAAGGTAATATACTCACACGAGCTCTTTCTTCTCTCCAACTTGCCTCAGAACAGGTTGCAAAAGCTCAGTCTCTCCTACAGAAGATAGAGGATACAGTTGAGAGCATATACGGGATACTTGCGCAGATGAAGTCAAATGCTGAAAGGGCAAAGGAATCGGATGACTCAGGTGAGATAAACTCTCTGCAGGCATCCTCAGACAGGCTGTATGAAGAGATAAGGAAGATAGTCAGATCAACAGTGTGGAGGAACCAACAACTTCTAAGAGGTGGACTCGGAAACAGAGTCATCGGTCCCACTTCTATAAGTGTAGGAGACAGCGGCGGCAATGTCTATGCTACGAT
>CALHPK010000025.1 GCA_938036315.1 uncultured bacterium
CAGAAAAAATTAAAAATGCAAAAATCAAAAAATTTTTTATAATGCAAAAATCAAAAAACTTTTTATCAACCCTCAGCCTAACACAAACACAATAAAACAAACTCATCCCAACTACTCAAAAATACTGAGATTTACAAAATATAGAATAAAATCGCTATACATAATAGATTATGAGTACAGCTGAAAAAATAGAGGAAAGAAAACTCGCTCTTTCGGCAGACGAGATAAATAGGTGGGCAGAAAAACTTGAGAATGAATCCAGCGAAAATATAATAAGGTGGGCGTGTGAAAAATTCGGCAATAAGCTAGCAATTGCCTGCTCGCTTGGAGCAGAAGATATGGTAATCATGGACATTGCAGTAAAAATAAAGCCAGATGTCCACTTCCTTTTCCTAGACACTGAATTTCACTTTCAAGATACCCTCGATCTTCTAAACAAAGCAAAGCAAAAGTATAAAGCTAACATAATCTCAGTAAAGTCAGAATATACCCCGCAAGAGCAAGCTCAAAAATTCGGTCCCCAGCTTTTCTTCACAGACCCAAACCTGTGCTGTACATTACGAAAAGTTGTACCCCTGCGCGGAGCCCTATCGAACTATGTAGCCTGGATAACTGGAATAAGAAGGGAGCAAGCCCCTACACGAAGAAATGCTAAAGTAGTAGAAGAGGACAAAGTCTTTGGACTCGTGAAAATAAACCCCTTAGTCAGATGGACATGGTCAGACGTCTGGGATTACATCAAGAAAAACTCAGTCCCCTATAACAGGTTACATGATATGGGATATCCATCCATCGGATGTGCCCCCTGCACACAACCAGTTCGCCCAGGGCAAGACCTAAGAGCGGGCAGATGGACAGGAACAGAAAAGACAGAATGTGGACTCCACTCTCCAGATGATGTGAAAAAGGTCTAACCACTTTACAATACAAAAATCCGCCTGTCCTTAGTAATCCTTTTATACGAATCTCCCAACAGAACCATTCCTTGCTTTCAAAGGACAGCTACTTTATGAGTGCTCCGCAAGAATTACAAACTGAATAAGAATTCTTCCTCCGCATAGCACCACCACAGTCTGGACACTCAGAGGGGAGAATATCTTGTATAGATATAGAGTCTTTAGACTCAGCTTCTGATTCAGTAATCAAAACTCCTTCTCGAGAGCCTTCCCTGTAGACTGTTATGCCTTTACACCCTTCTTCCCAGGCAAGTTCATATATCTTACCTATCTCCTCCACAGTAGTATTTTTGGGTAAATTAACAGTAGAGGATATTGAAGAATCTATGTGCTTTTGGATTGTACCCTGAATCTTAACTCTCATCTTAGGCTCTATTTGGTGTGCTGTTACAAAAAAGTCAGGAAGATCTCGCTCATCCTTCCCTCCTGTTATCTCTAAATATAAAGCAACAAGAGGATGAAATACTTTAAAAGTCTCTTTGGATAACGACTCAGATCTCCTTATGTAAGAGAGTGCAAAAATTGGCTCAATCCCCCCCGTGGTTCCAGCAAGAATTGCACCTGAGCCAACAGGAGGTATAGTCAGAAGACATGAATTTCTTAACCCCTGAGCAACTATTTTTTCTTTCACATTATCTTTGACCCCCTTTAGGAACGGCTGATCAAGATGTTTATCTACCCTGAAAGCAGGAAATGAACCTTTTTCTCTGGCTATCTCTGAACTTTCATCATAGGCAATATTCTTTATGAATTCAAAGAGCTTATCCATCATATAGATTGCATCAGATGAATCATATTTCAGCATAAGTTCAACAAGCATATCACCAAGGCCGGTAGCACCAAGCCCAACTCTTCTTGAATACAAAGAAGCTTCAGACTGCATCTTCAAAGGATGACGGGGAGCAGAATAATCAAGGACATTATCCAAAAACCTTATAGCTATCCTTATAATTCTTTCAAGCTCAATCAGATCTGGATGGGCCATTCCGTATCTCTCTGCATACTCAATAGCTCCCTTGGTCCCCTTTTTATCGAATTCTTTCCAGAACCTTTCAACATCGATTTCTTTCTTAAATGGATTTTTGACAAGACGAGCCAGATTTATGTTCCCAAGATTGCAACAGCCATAATCCTCAAGCATCTGCTCAGAGCAGGGATTACATCCTTTGACAGCCATCTTCTCATCATACTCCGTAGGAGAAAATCTTTTAGCGGTATCCCAGAAGATCACTCCTGGTTCAGCCGAAGACCAGGCACGACGGATAAGTCTCTGCCACAGTTCCCTTGCCCTTATTTTCATCTCAATTCTTCGCACCTTCTCTGATTCGAACCACAAGGTAAAAACTCCATCGGATTTAACAGCTTTCATTAGTTTGTCAGATACTTTCACAGATATATTGGCATACCTTACATTAATTCTCAGGGGATCATCCTTTACATCTATAAAATCAAATACATCCGGATGTCTATCTTCTATAGTTATCATCAATGCTCCACGACGCCCGCTATTTGAAACATAAAAACCCTCAGCACAGAATTTATGTTCATCCTCTACCTCTATATCATAAGCTTCTTCATCTCCCGAAAACTCTATTTTTTCTATCTTTTGGAAAAAAAGGAGATCTTGTTCAATCTTGACTCCTCCATCAGGCCAGATATTGCCAAGGTACCAAGAATCTACCATCAAGTGAGAGGGAACATCTAAATAACCACTTATATTGGTTCTGCCAATAGCATCTTTACGAGTCTTCAAGATATACTCCCGAATCCTCAGAGAAAATCTCCCGATTATATTCGTAAACCGCTCAATAAACTCATCATCAACTACAGAGACCGAAAAGATTTTGTTATAATTTTGAGAAATTCCTGATGCACGGAAAATAGAGGCTACTCCTAATCTCAAAAGATTCCTATGCAGATCTTTTCCCAAGCGTTCTGACACTGCATTGAAACAATATTTGCTATCTAAGATATTTCCAACAGCATCAAACAATCCCGCAATAAATGAGCAAATATTCTCATCTGGTGAATTTTCTATACCGCTCAATATCCTATCATCCAAAGCAAAATTAGATTTCAAGAAAGAGCAAATAACCAAGGATTGAATTTCTAACCTGCATATATTCCCATCGATTTTCTCAACAGGAACAATTCCAAAAAGTTCTTTAGTAACCTTCAACAAATTATTTTTAATTTTGATGTGATCTTTTCTATTTAAGGAGAAGATAAAGTTAATTTTCCCATCACTTTCTAAAGAGCCGGCCCCTGAGAAAAATCCAAGCCAGTATGCTAATCTGGTATCTAAAATTTTAGGTTGCTTTACTGAACATCTCCCATATTCTAATCTACCAGTTTCATTTGTACTTGTAGCTTTAAGCTTCGGGTAGGTTTTTACATCTGTGCCACAACCTACTATCATAGTTACTTTATCACCTTCTTTGAACTCTCCCAAGGGCTTGAGCTTAAAGTTTTCGTCCAGAAATTTATGATCTTTTGAAGCTGTAATAGTGTAACCGTAATTCGTTGTAACTTTGTAAAGCTTGGTTTTTCTCTTTTCAAAAACATAGGAAACTTTCTTCCATCCTTTGTTAGTCCATACCTTATCTCCGACTTTTATATCTTCAATATTTTTCCAGCCTTCAGATGTAAGAACTTGAGTTCCTTTCGCAAGACACTGACCGATAGTTCCTGTAACTTTTGAAAATAGATCCATAAAAGATACTGCACCGGTTGAATAGATAGCGGAATTATTTACAGGACTTCCTTTAGGACGGAGGATAGATATATCAGTATTGTGTATGACAGATAGTCCCCCAACACCGGCGAAGTAATTATTATTTTTCTCAACTGTGAGGTCGCAAAATTCTTCATCTACATTTACTGCTTTTTGAATATTTTCAACTTGAACTAAACTCAGACAAAGCTCTCTATATTTTAAAACAGTGTAATATAAATCGATTGATTTATTTGTATTTTCGGAAATCAAAGCATCTATGATCTTCTCAAATTCTTGCTTACCGATATAATCTGATGATAGAATTTTTTCTATATCTTTGTTGTTAGTTAAATTGCTCAGGATGAATTTTTTGATGAATTTCGGTACATAAACATAGTTTTGCTCAGCATTATTTAGTATATCTTGTATGTTCAAGGCTTTTTGATTATGCTTCATATACTTTGATACTTTTAGAATGAATTCAGATGATTTTATTCTTATTCTGTAGGAGCTATTTGCGTGATGGTTTTGATCTGGAGCTTCCAGGATATCTGCATATCCGCCTAATATGGATATCAGAAGTTTTAGATCGTACGCCAGGGATTTATCTGATATGTAGATTTCGATACCTGAATTTGTAACTTTCCCAGCGGAGTCTACAACACCAGCGATGAAAGCAATCTGTGTTTCGTAAGATGAGGAAAAGATCCACTCAGGCAATTTTACAGCGCCCAGCTCTAAAGTAGCATTACTTACTATATCCACATAATTTGCATCTTCCCTATACGAATATGAATGATTTATGTTTTTCCATTGATGTACATCATAAGGTACAGCCGTTTGGATTCCCATCCCAGTAGTCTTGTAGGCATACCGGGATTGTAAAGATGAGTAATTGATTTTTTTCTTTGTCTTAGCTTCGATAGAATGCATATCAGATATATAAGCTCCCGCAATCCACCCTAACTCAGGATTGTGATACATTACATTGATGGGGAAATTATGAATTTTTGGAGTTCTGAGCATCATATCTCCGATTCCCACTTCCTCAGCAGGAACATACACAAATTTTCCATCTCTAAACACCAGGGTAGGATGCCATCTTGATGTAACAAGTTCTGTACCATCTTTCAACTTCACTTTAACATTATCTTCCTTTTTCACAATAACTCTATGGGTTTTGATTACCTTTCTAAACTCGATCTCGTGAAGTTTGGGATCAAAGGATAAAACCTCTTCTCCTTCTAGAACTTTTTCGATGTTTTTCAATCCACTTCTGGTTACTACGTAGTGGTCTTTTGCAACACAACCTACCCCACCACCGAAAGAATAAGTTCTTGCCATTTCTTTTGCGCATTCAAATATTCCTTCTATTGAATCTTCTTTTATAGGTATGTAATAGCAATTCAGTAGGGTTGACCTTCTTGGGTTTCCAGCTCCGAACATAATTCTTCCACCAGGAACAAACTTAAAATTCTCAAGTATTGAGTAGAACTTCGCTTCCCAATCTTGCCTTTTCTCTGGAAGCTCAACAGAAGCTATCTCACGTGCAACCCTTTTCCACATCTCAGGGGGGATTTTCTCAACAACATTTCCATCATAATCACGAAGAGCGTATTTTTCATAAAAAACCCTTGCCCTAAGTTCGTCGCCGTTAAACCACCTTAATGTCTCTTCTGGGATCTTCATTTCCATAGGATTTTCACCTCTCTTTTTTAGAAAATTCTTTTACTTTATCTTGAAAAAATGTTCATATTATTTTAATTAATTGCTACAACATTCTGATGTTCTTTTCAACACATTTCAACATCCAAATCCTCCTGTGTACCAATTTGTAAACGTGCATCTGCATACTAGCATAAATACCGACCTTAGTATTTTAAAATACTCAAGACCTTTATATTTTCTTTTTCCAATTCTTTTCTTCCTTCAAGAGATGTAAGTTCTATGAGAAACAAAGCTCCGATAACATTTCCACCAAGTTCTCTTACAAGCTTAGCTGTTGCCACAGCAGTTCCGCCAGTTGCTATGAGGTCATCTATAACGACTACTTTTTCTCCCTTTGATATGGCATCTATATGTATCTCACAGGTTGCAGTTCCGTATTCAAGTCCATACGAGTATGACAAAGTTTCATACGGTAATTTACCTTCTTTCCTTACCATAACAAAGCCTTTATTTAGAGTATACGCAACAGCAGAACCTAGTATAAAACCTCGGGACTCTATGCTTGCAACTTTATCGAAATTATCTCCTAATTCGTTTGTTATCAAATTACACATAAGATCTATAGCTGTTTTGAAGGCTTTGGCGTCCTGCAGGACTGGAGTGATATCGTAAAATAAAATTCCCTTCTTAGGGAAATCAGGAACCCGCCTTATTTTTTGTTCAAGGAATTTTAACAATTCCGATTCCATAATTTAGGATTTTTTACTTATAACTTAAGTTATCAAAAATCAGAAATTTTTTACAAACTAACAAATCACGAACTACTCAAATTTTTTGGAAATCAGGAGATTTTAGTCATCCCTGATTCTCCTGAAATTTAGAATTGCTTCTTGGATCCTCCCAATATCAAACGCAATGTTCATAGTCCAGAATACAAAGGGTATAAACAAAAGGACTGGGAAATTTACCGCATTACTCAGCTCAATGGTCTTTATCTTTGCTTTCAAATCCAAGATTTTTTTACTGAGTTTGAAAAAGTATAAGATATAGAATATAGAACATAAAAGCAATGGTAAAAATAACGATATAATAGATGAAGAAATACAGATTGCAATGAATAGAAAAAATTTATGTATAAAAAAATCTGTCATTGGGATTTTGTGCTTTTTAAAGATTTGCATTCTCCCTCTACCATATCTTCTCATCCACTCAAAGATCTCAAAGATACTATCACGAGTGTGGTGGTAGGCCAATGCTGACGGAGTAAAAATAAATTTTTTCCAAGGATACTTTTTTTTTATTCTTATGGACAAGTCCATATCTTCACATCCGAAATTCAAAGTTTCATCGAACATAAACTCTTCGAGGACTTCTTTTTTTGCGATGAAAATTCCAGTATGGAAAAAATTAATCTCGTGTTTTCCTTGAGCAAAAAGCTGATATCCTCCTCCTGGATGAAGTAAAAGTCCTTGGCACTTTCCCCAGATTGTTTTAGAGCTTTCAGGTAAAACAGCACCCGATACAGCTGCAACATCTGTTTTTTCTATCTCATCTTTTAGGGCATCGAGCCATCCTTTCTCAAGTCTCATCCCATCATCGACAAAAACAATGTAATTGCCTCTTGCTTCCCTGATTCCTAAATTTCTTTGTGATGACCATTTAGCCGTGGGATCTGGGTTTTGCACGAGACGGAAATTTCTTATTTTGCCTGCAAATTCTGGAAGAGAGAAATCAAGCTTCCCCGATTTTACGACTATGTACTCAAGGTAGCTATTTGGATCTGTTGTTTCGGAAACAGATCTCAAAGTCGTAATTAGTTTGCGCAAATGGTATTGATCATCTACTTTCGTTATTGTTATAATGGATGGAGAAATTTCTTTATTCATAGCTTATGCAGAAAGTCGTGCTAAAAGTAAGAATCAAAGAAGCAGGGGGCAACCTACTTTCCCATACCTGTGCGGGCATAGTATCATAGGCTCTGGGAGGTTTCCAGGTCCTATCTATCATAGTAAGGCTGGTGCCACTCCTAATATGCCCCCCACACCTAAAAAAGGTATAAACCTTTCAAACTACAAAAATAAATATTTCAGAATCTTTCCATCATCCCCCATCAGATAAACTCAAAACAAAAACCTTCTGATAAAGTAAATGAGTAATGTATTATTTTATTATTATTATGTTATTTATTATTATTATGTTATGTTCAATATAATATTACGGATGTGTACACAATAACAAAATGTAAATTTAGAGTATTTACAGGAGTATGAGGATGTATTGCATATGGGCAAGAAATTTAGAAAGAATTAGAATTTTTTAAGCAAAAAATGTTTTTTGATCTTATCTTCAAACAAAAGGGAGAGATTTTATTCGAAAAAACAACAGAATTTAATGAAATCAAGGTAGTCAGAGAAAAAGATAGGACAAAACTTCTCCTTGATGATTCTGGGAATATTCACTCATTAATGATAGATGGAAGGGTAACAACCGGTTCTTACTGGGATTTATGCTCCACTCTCCCGATTATATTCGGACCGGTTTGTGATGTAGTAATCTTGGGAATAGGGGGAGGAAGTATTTCAAGAATCATAAAGGTACTGGATGAGAAAATCAGAATAATCGGAGTTGATATAGATAAAAATGTCATTTACGTAGCAAAAGAGTTTTTCGCTCCCAGTTGCGACTTATATATTGTCAGTGATTTTAAAAGCTTTATAGATAGCTCAAAAAAAATTTTTGACTGTATAATATTTGATGTATTTGAAAATGCCCTATCCCCCCCGGATATATTTAAGACAAACTTCTGGGAGAAAACTTCTACAAAAGTAAGAAAATTCTTTATTGCTAATCTCATTTCATTATCTCAGGCGGAAACATTAAAACAAATATCTTTAAAATTTTTTAATTTTTCAAAGATTATAAAATCCCGAGAATCTTCAAATTATATTCTGTTTTGTTCTAAGGCGGAACCAATGATAAAAAATAACAGAATCAAAGCTTTTGAGGAACTTGTCAAAGCAAAATTAAAAGAGAAAAAGATATCAGAAGAAGATCTTATAAACCTGATCTCATTGGCAAACTGTATATACACAAACTCACTCAGTGAATGACACCCATAAAAATAATATTCTCAAGTATTGTACACAATTTCTCTTTTTACAGTCATATGATTTATATTTTACTTAATATATTGATATGGTAAGATTTTTGATATACTCGGCTTTATCTTCTGTGCTGATATGGGGTTCATATGTAAAAAGTCCGTGTTCTACGGTTGAAAAAGAAATTATCAGAAGATATATAGGAAGCTCTGAAGGGCTGACATACCCTCAGAGTAAAAATGGAAATCAAAGTGAGGTAGGGACTCAAGTCATAAAAGAAGCTAGTAGAAGTGATGAAGGAGAATTTGAAGTGAACATAAAAGGTGTAGTTTTAGATAAATTAAGTCAAACCCCAGTTGTTATTTTAACAACCAGAGATGAGGTGAGATTTATTCCCATATGGGTGGGCTTTGGAGAAGCTCAAGCTATAGATATGGAAATAAGAGGGATAACTCCACCCCGCCCTATGACGCACGATCTTCTCAAGAACATCATCACGATCTTGGGAGCGAAAATTGAAAAAGTCATAATAACCGATATAAAGAACAACACCTATTACGCTGAGATAGTGATAAATGATGGGAATAAAACATTTCAGATTGATTCAAGACCTTCGGACGCAATCGCTTTAGCTCTTAGGACAAAAGCACCTATATTTATCTCTAAAAAGATATTAGAAGTATCGGTAAAAGTCCCAGAACCACAGAAAGAAGAACTTATATTAGAAAAAGTAGGACTTCTTATACAACAAATAACGCCAGAACTTGAAGAGTTCTTCAGAACAAAAGGAGTTGTGATTTCTGATGTAAAACCTAAATCCCCAGCCGATGGGAAATTGCAAAGAGGAGATATAATAATAGCTATCAATGGCAAAAATGTCCAGAATCAAGAAGGAATGAAAATAGTCATTGAAGAAATAAGAAAATCAAAAGAATTAAACATTTCTATATTAAGGCATGGTAAAATACACCAAGTAAAGATTAAAAGCAAACAGGACAATAAAGATTAAAGCAAATAAGATAAATCAAGAGCACAAAGTGTGGAACAAATCAGTAAAAGATGTAGAACTTTTTATACTTGGGGATATTCCGAAAAAAGAGAGAGATTGGGTCATCAAAATTTTAGTTGAGTTAGGTTTCTATGTTAAAGAAAGAGGAACAGTACCGATAAAAATAGAGTACTTTTCTCAGCCAAGGAATCAGTATAATTCTGCCCTTTTGCTCAGGGAAGTAGCAAAACTGAGATGGTCTGGGGTGGGACTAGGGGTAACAAAAGAAGATATATACTTTGGAAATTTAAACTTTGTATTTGGTATCGCTTCTCCTACAGCTTATGCTTCAGTAATATCTACCTTCAGACTTGATCCCTCCTTTTACGGTTCTGCTCCAGATGACGAGTTGTTTTTTCTACGAGTAAAAAAAGAACTAATCCATGAGCTTGGACATATATTTGGCCTACCTCATTGTCCAGATACAAAATGTGTAATGAGCTTTTCTAATTCAATTCAGGATGTAGATTTCAAATCTCCAAATTTATGTAAGCACTGCACCAGCTTTTTTAGAAAAAGCTATGCATAAAAAATTACCATTAAATTATCTATAACGATCATGCATAAAAATTTCTTCATAGCTCAGATTTTGTTCTCTGCATTTACTTTATTATTTCCTTTCAAAATGCTTCACCCCAAGAGCGAGAGAATAATAAATTTCCAGATCAACGAGAAGATAAAAGAGATAATAAAAGAAGTAGAGAAAAGTCTAACTGGGGATGTAGATAAAAAGAGCGAAAGAGAAGAAGAGAAGAAGGGCAAATCAGATAAATCAGATAAAGATAAAAAAGAGTTTGGAAAAGAAAGTTCTTCAGAAGGCTTTGGGAGACAGAATACTGAGATAAAAGAAGATGTGAAGAGCGGAAAAACAAACCTTCAGATAACCGACACAATTTATATTATCACAGTCGAGGGTGCAATAAGCCCCCCTATTGCGGACTACATTGTTGATTCAATAAAAGAAGGCGAAAAACGCGGAGCTAAATTGATACTGATCTTACTTGATACCCCTGGTGGACTCGATACATCCATGAGAAAAATCATTCAGGCTATTCAATCATCTTATGTTCCTATTTGTGTTTATGTTTTTCCAGTTGGAGCACGTGCTGCCTCAGCTGGGACATTCATAACTTTATCCGCTCATATTGCGGCTATGGCACCTGGCACAAGTATAGGTGCAGCATCCCCTGTTCTTATGGGGGGAGAGAAGATGGACGAAAAATTAAGAAAGAAGGTAGAAAATGATGCAGTTGCATATATCAAATCAATAGCTGAAAGACACAAAAGAAATGTGGAGTGGGCAGAAAAGGCTGTCAGAGAATCGGAAACCCTAACCGCCGAAGAAGCTCTGAGACTAAAAGTGATCGACATAGTAGCAGACAATATTCCGGACTTGATAAAGAAAATAAACGGGAAAGTGATTCAGACTCCGATCGGTAGTGTCGTCTTAAACTTCCAAACATATGAGCTGGTCAGGGCAGAACCGAATTTGAAACACAAAATCCTGAAAGTATTAGCTGATCCAAACATAGCTTACATACTTATGATGATTGGGATATGGGGCATATTTTTTGAGTTAGCAAATCCTGGGGCTATTTTTCCTGGTGTTATGGGGGCTATATCTCTTATACTAGGTCTTTACGCTTTGCAAGCTCTTCCTGTGAACTGGGCTGGTCTACTCCTTATCTTACTTGCCATAATTTTATTTCTTCTTGAGGTTAAAGTTGCCTCATCTGGAATTTTAGCTCTGGCTGGTGTTCTGAGTATGCTGTTAGGATCTCTTATGTTGTTTGAATCCCCGGAGCCATTTTTAAAAGCTTCATATCAGGCAGTAATTTCTGTTACACTTGCTTCAGCTGCATTTTTTATGTTTGTAGCATACAAAGCAATGCGAGCCCAACTTGCCAAACCCATGATAGGATTTGAAGCTCTCCTTGATAAAGCTGGAGAAGCCATTACAGATTTTGAAAATGGCACCGGCAAAATATTTATAAACGGTGAAATATGGGATGCAAAAACGCAAGATATAAACAGCCAAATAAAAAAAGGTGAAAAAATAAAAGTTATATCACATGAAGGAATTACTCTTATAGTAAAAAAATTATTGGACGAAAACTGAAAATAGCAAAGATATAACCTGTAGGTATAAAAGAAGTTAATCTTCAGATCGAATGTGAATCTTCCTCTCTTTTATATTTACGTAAATTTCTTCCTTACTTCTCCCAAAACCCCAGAAGGTAAATTTCACACTCTCTACTCCAGATTCAAACTTTACCACAACCTTAGAATCTGTAACAGAACTTTCAGGTATGATTTCACACTTATTATCGATGCAGATCTGAATCTTAGTAAAATTCTCTGCAGTTACTACCAAACTACCTTCATCGAACTTCAAATCTTTCACAATGAGCTTTGGAGGATAAAATCCCTTTATTCCCTTTGAAGCACATGATAGGAGCAAACACAGAATTCCCACAGTGTAAGGAAACACAATAGCCACTATCTCTACAATTATCTTTTTCTTGAAAAATATTCCCCTATCACATTTATACTCCATACAAGGAGTATAATAAAGATCGAGGGGATTATGATAAATCTTGGATATATAGATATTGCTCTAAAGCCTTCCTCAGCCAGAACTCCCAGGGAAGACGATGGGGGTTTCAATCCCAAACCAATAAACGATAAACCTGATTCGGTAAGTATAGCGACAGGGATCCGTAGCACAAGCATAGTCATAACCGCAGGAATAAGATGTGGTAAAACATGCTTTAGTAGTATATTTACTGTTGGAACTCCAAGAACAATTGCTGACTCAACGAATTCAGAATTTCTTATTTTTATAACTTCTCCTCTTATTACTCTGGCAACAGAAAGCCAAGCCCCCAGAGCTATGGCTAAACTTATAGATAACTCCCCTCTCCCCACAACCAAAGATATGAGAACTATCAAAATAATTTCAGGTATGGCTATAAAAAAATCAATAAAACGCATAATCAGTACATCGATGATTCCCCCGAACCATCCTGAAGTCATTCCCACCACCGTTCCAAAAATAGTCGCTAAAATTGCTGAGATCAGTCCAACTCGCAAAGATACACCAAGTCCGTACGAAACCCGAGCCAGTACATCTCTACCCAGCTCATCGGTCCCAAACAGATGCTCCCACGAAAAAGATATGAGGACCTTCTCTGGGAACTGCTCATAGTAGGTATATGGTAAAAGAGGATAGCTGGCAGCAAAGACGAAAAGAGAAAATAAAACTAAAAATGCAAACCTAACATCACTGGGAAAATTTCTGAGATTTTTAATAATTCTTCTCATTTTCTCTTTACGTTTTACTACATTTTACTTCATTATCTGTTGCTTTATTCTTTATCCTAATTTTTATGGCACCTTACTGATAATTTGAACTTCTAAGATCTAAGCTTACCTTCTGACTTTCATTCGGTTATCTTTTCAGTTGTAAACTTCTTTATCTTCGCATGCTTCCAACAGCGTGGGGATAAACCAATTTTTTTACACAAAAGATCTAAGAACTCCTCTGGCGACATGACTCCGAACTCCGTTGCAACATCAGGAAGTAAAACCCCTCCTTTACCCCTTGTCTCTATTATAATGCCATGTTTTCCAAGTTCAATTTCATTTATACTTTCCACATCCTCCGGATCTGATAAAATAGATATTTCAATTTTTATCTCGCCTAATTCATCCTTACTAACAGGTGCAAAACGTGGATCATTCATAGCGGAAAATACAGAAAATTTCTGAACTTGAATCCACAGTTCATCTTTGGTGAAAGTTCCTATACAACCGCGAAGTTCTTTCCCTTTTCTCAAGGTAACAAAAACACCACACTTTCTGGTTATGAACTCAATTTCATCCTTGCCGAAATCTGAAAAATTCGGTTTTTCTATCCTTAGTTCGCCTTCCTCCAGAGCTGTAAATATGGCTTTCCTTGAAAGCTCAAGAATGAATCTTTCAATATTTCTCATTCTAGAAATTTTTTATTCTTCATTAATTTTCTATATTTATCTGAAAGAAGTCCAAAGAAAAAAATATCGGTAAGATGGTCAAGCCTTTTTTGAAGCATTTTTTTACTTAGAGGATTCTTTATGAATGGTTCAAGAACAGGTTCGAGGATGAAATAAAGGATTATAGCTCCAGATAAGGTTATCGAAAGCTGGACTGGGTCTATATCTTTCCTCAGAGCTCCTTCCTTTTCTCCTTTTCTGATTATCTTAAAACCAAAATCAAGAAGACGAGGAACATATGTTTCGGCCAATTTTCTTATTGGTAGGTTTTCATCTAAGATTTCCCTTATCAGGATTCTTATGTATTCACGATCTGTGGCTATAAACTCCATTATCCTTCTGAGAAAATTTTCCGAATCCTTGATGAGATTTCCTGATGAGAAAGAAATTTGAAAGATTTTAGATATTTCATTCATAGCTTGATCTATAAGCTCGTTGTATATTTCTTGCTTGCTACCAAAGTAATGGTATAATGAAGCTTTTTTTATCCTCACCTTCTCAGCTATCTCGTCCATACTTGCTCCTGCGAAGCCTTTTGTAGAGAAGAGTCTCTTTGCTATCTTTAATATTTTATTCCGAGTTTTTTCACCCTTTAAACTTCTCCTTGTACGCAACTTTGAGTTCGGATATCTATACACAGAGAGATTTTAAAAATGTATCGAGGGGGATTAAAAAATTAATTATTTCTTCCATTCAGCATCAACTACATCACTTCCCGCAGTTCCTCCCTTCCCATCTGTACCTTGGTCTGCTCCCCCGGCTCCGGTTCCCTTTGATTGCTGAGAATATATGAACTCTGATAATTTTGCTAACGCCTTTTCGACTTCGGATATGGTACCTTTCACTTCGTTTATATCCATCGAATTTTTAAATATCTCTTTAGCTTTTTGAATAACTTTTTCTGCATCGGAAATAAAATCAGAAGGTATCTTATCTTTATAATCGCGCAGGAATTTTTCAAGCTGATAGGTAATTGAATCAAGTTTATTTTTCTGCTGTGCTAACTCCAACTTTCTCTTATCTTCTTCTTCGTAGCGCTTTGCATCTTCAATCATTCTATCTATTTCATCTTTGCTCAGATTAGTAGATCCTTCTATTCTTATTGATGCTTGCTTTCCTGTAGCCAGCTCTTTAGCATACACCGTTAGGATACCATTGACATCAATATCAAGTGTGACCTCTATCTTTGGAATGCCTCTGGGAGCTGGTGGAATTCCTTCAAGATAAAATCTCCCAAGAGATCTATTATCTTTTGCCAAAGGTCTTTCTCCCTGAAGTATGTGCACCTCAACGACAGTTTGATTATCTTCTGCTGTTGTGAATATCTCGCTTTTCTTAATTGGAATCGTAGTATTTCTCTCTATAATTTTTGTAAAAACTCCTCCGAATGTTTCAACTCCTAAAGAAATTGGGATGACATCAAGGAGAAGGATATCCTTAGCTGTTCCGAGGATTATCCCGGCCTGCACTGCTGCTCCAACAGCAACAACCTCATCTGGATTTATTCCTCTCATAGGTTCCTTCCCAAACAAGTTTTTGATCTCCTCTTGAATTCTGGGTATTCTAGTTGATCCACCGACCAGAATAACTTCATCTATATCTTTGAGCTTGAAGCCCCCATCTTTTATGACTTTTTCAACAATCTCGAGAGTTCTTGTTATGTATCTTTCTATCATCCTTTCAAACTGTGATCTTGTAATTTTTTTCACAAGGTGTTTTGGTCCAGTAGCATCGGCTGATATGAATGGTAAATTTATTTCTGTTTCAAGCTTTGATGAAAGCTCTTTTTTGGCATTCTCAGCTGCTTCTTTCAATCTCTGCAATGCAATTTTATCCCGTGATAGATCTATTCCTGTTTCACGCCTAAACTCATCAATCAACCAGTTTATAATTTCTTGATCAAAATCGTCTCCACCAAGATGTGTATCGCCCCCTGTGGATTTTACTTCTATGACTTCATCGCCGACTTCCAGGACAGAAATGTCAAACGTACCACCACCAAGGTCATATACGGCTATTCTTGCCTTCTTTTTAGTTTCAAATCCATAGGCGAGTGCTGCAGCTGTTGGTTCATTTATGATACGTAGCACGTTAAGCCCGGCTATTGTTCCGGCATCCTTTGTTGCTTGTCTTTGCGCATCATTAAAATAGGCAGGAACAGTTATTACAACATCTGTAATCTGCTCATTAAGATACGCAGAGGCATCCTTAACAAGTTTTTTTAGTATAAAGGCAGAAATTTCTGGAGGAGAAAATTCCTTCTTTGCATTTGGAATATAAACTCTGGCGTCATTATGAGGTCCTCTGACAACTTGATATGGAACTCTTTTAGCTTCTTCCTGCGCTTCTTCATAACTCCTACCCATAAACCTCTTTATCGAATAGACTGTGTTCTCAGCATTCACGATCGCTTGCCTTTTTGCAGGTATCCCAACTATAACCTCATTTTCTTTAGTCCATGCTACAACAGACGGAACAGTATTGGGACCCTCAGCAGAAGGGATAACTTTCACATCAGATCCCTCCATTGTTGCAATCACCGAATTAGTTGTACCCAAATCAATTCCTATCGGTCTTTTCTTTGACATAGCTTCTACCTCCCTGAAGACAAAAAAGGGAATTATAAAGACTTATAATATAAATTTAAGAGCTAAAACTTCCTAAATATCAAAAAGAATCACTAAACCAATCTTTGAGCTCTTACTAACTTAAAGAGCCCCGAATACAAAAGCGCATATAGATAAAGACCCCAAAGTGATAACAAGGACTATCACAAAATTGATATAACTTAATCCTAAAATCATTGACAGCAAAAAAGAATTGCTAACTAAAATTGTGAACAGAATATACTTGACTGGATTTTCCATTGGTTTTTCCATCCTCCCCTTCACCGTAAGCTCATAGAGTGTATCTTTCCCAATCTTTACATCCCCAGATTCCTCCCTTTTATCTAAAATCCTACCTTTAAGTGACAATTTACTTATTTCAAATTTTCTTTCCCCATCTTTTTCCTCCTTCCTTCTGGCAAAAATAATCTGATCATCTTCGACGATAACAATCTCCTTTTTCTGGTCACCTTTCAATAACTTAAGCCTTAGTTTCATATATGTTGAGAGAGTTCCCAGACAGAAAAAATTTAGAAAGGAAAAAACAAACACTGATGGGATAAAGTAGTAAGCTATCAATTTTCCTTTCGAGAAACCAAAAGTTTCCAGCTGATTTATCATCTGCTTTCTTTCCCTAAAGAATCTCAATGAAGACACTGGCAGAGTTAGAATAAATATCTCTGGAAGATAGCCGAACATGCTAGTTGCAAATACAGAAAGCAAATTACTACCTTTTCTTTCAATATAATCAAGTAATTCGATTTGTGATATGACGAAAGAGAAAAACAGAGAAAGGATAAATGAAATGAAAAAAATTTTCCTTATAGAATACTTAATTAATGAAAACATCTCAACTAAGTTCCTCCATGAGCAAGATAGCATCATATTCCAGTAATGGACTCTCACAAATTAATATGCCTTCTGCGCCGCTTTTTTTGAGTGCCAGAGCCAACCCTTTGTAATCAAAGTTAGACTCTCTGAAGTTCAGATGCTTAATTTCCCCCTTACTTCCAAACTCTATACCCTCTATATGACAATGGAGATCCTTCAAAGCTTGATCCCCGAGTTCTTTCCATAGCTTTTCAAGAACTTTACTCCATCCATCGTAACCATTGATTTCCCCCTTGCTCCTTGAGTATATGTGCGCAAAATCTATACACATTTTAAGTCCATCAACTTGTTTGCAGAGCCTTATCAATTCATCTAATGACCCAAATTGGAAAACCTTCCCTGCAGTTTCTGGTCTTAATTCAGCTGTGTATCCCCTCTCTCTGGAAATATTAAATATTTTTTCGATTGATTTTTTAACCATGCTAAAGACTGTATCTGAGTTTTGATTCATATAGTATGCTGGATGGAATGCGACACTCTTAACTCCAGATGCACTGGCAATCTTTAGTGTATGAAGCAAAATTTTTTCTGAAATCTCGACTTTATCAGGGTTACCCAGATTTATATAGTAAGGTGCATGAGCTGTAAGAATAACATTAAAATCTTGGCTGTATTTTTTCACAGCTTTAGCCTCAGTTTCATCAAGGTATATTCTCTCTACAAATTCGAGCTCCATAGCCTGCAGACCCAATCCTCTGATAGTTCTTATCCCCGCCAATGTCGGAGTCTCTCCATTTTTTGCCTGCGTACTATGAGGGATACCGGCTGTCCCAACCTTGAAACGCATCAATATATTTTAACTCAATTTTATAGATTTTGCTACCTTCTCTTTTCTTTCGATGGGAAATTATATCAAATCTTTGATAAAAAGAGTGATGACAGAAACAAGGAGGAGAATAAATGCTGAAAGATTCAGGAGCTTCAGAGCATCTTTTATCTTTTCTTCATCGGATGGGAGATCAAAATTACCTATAGAGTAAAATCCGATCTTTTCAAGTTTTATTTTCAATGCTCCAGCAAAAAGACATATAGGGATGTATGAATTTGGACTTGGGGTAACTCCTCTGAAATCCCTCAAGGTTCTAAGAGCTTCCTTTCCACCCATACCAAGCAAAACTGCTGATATAGTTATAAAGAATATAGATAGTCGGGCTGGGATCAAGTTCATAAAGTCATCTAGTTTTGCAGCAAAGAAACCACGCCATATATACTTTTCATTTTTATATCCAATGATAGCATCAAGAGTATTCACTACTCTGTATAGTATAGCTCCTTCAATTCCAGCAACAACGAAGAAGAAAAAAGGAGAAAGTACACTATCTACAAAGTTTTCAGCAATGCTTTCTACAGTAGCCGAGATAAGATGGGGTTTATCAAGATTTTCTGTATTTCTACTTACAATTTTTGAAGTCTCACTTTTAGCCCCCGGAATGTTGTCCCTTTTCAAATTAGAAAACACTGCTTTCGCGTGCTCATTCATCGAGCGGATAGCAAAAGTAGATTTAAGGAAAAACACAGAGATTAGAAATTCAGCCACCACTTTCAGACTATAAAAATCTTTAAATAGTAATTCTGCAACTTTCTTTATAGCAAGGAAGGCACCTAAGAAAATTAAGATTCCTAAAATAACCAGGAAACCGCCAAACGCAAGCTCAAATATCTTTCCCCTTTTATCAACGCGAACATCTACTTTCTCAACAAGCTTACCAGTTATGGCAACAGGATGGAAGGACAACTTAGGTTCTCCCAACAAAATATCCCATAGGAATGCAGATATAAGAAGCAGGACCTCCACCTGATAACAGAAATTACTTCAAATATCTACCTATAATAGGCTTAAGTTTTTCTTTAATTTCGTCTGGTATATTTTCAGGTGCAGTTACTATTGAATTTTCAAGTGCATTTTTGCAGTTACATTTTCTTTCTGCAGGAATTCTTCTAAGGAACAGCTTTATAATCTTCTTTGCTTTTTCGATATTTTTTTTGAGATTTTCAATGACCATTTGGGCAGTCACAATTTCTTCTGACTCGTACCAGCAATCGTAATCTGTTGGGAAAGCCAAAGTTCCATAGCAAATTTCCGCCTCCCTTGCAAGATAAGCCTCGGGTAGATTTGTCATACCTATAACATCCACTCCGATCTGTCTCCAGAGATGACTCATAGCTCTTGATGAGAATTGAGGACCTTCTATACATATGTATGTTCCACCTTTGTGAGTAACAACTCCTGCATCCACTGAAGATTGATACAGAATCTGGAAAATTTCTGGGCACACTGGCTCGGCAAACCCGACATGAGCGACTATTCCATCTTCAAAGAATGTTCTTTTTCTCGAAACTGTCATGTCAATGAATTGGGACACTATCACAGCATCCCCTGGTCTTATATGCTCTCTCATACTACCTACTGCTGAAACGCTAACTATTCTTTCAACGCCTAAAACTTTTAATGCATATATATTTGCTCTGAAATTTATCTGATGTGGAGGGATGGTATGCTTCCGTCCGTGTCGTGGTAGAAATGCAACCTTTTTTGCTTCCAACTCTCCGATAACGATTTTATCGGAAGGGTCCCCAAAAGGAGTCTTTATCTCCTTTTCTTCCTCTATCTTTAATCCTTCAATGGAATAAAGACCAGTTCCACCTATTATTCCAATCATAGCTATTATTCTTCTTTAAATTGAGAGATTTGTCAAATTTTCAAAATCAGAATGAATGAAAAATGCAGAAAAAGACATTCAATTATACATTATAACTAAATTTATCAGATGTGGTCAAGGCAAAATGACGGACAGGATATCGAAAAAATAAAGCTCACAGATGAGATGATAATAAGATATTCTCGTCAGATAATTCTTGAGGAAGTAGGTGGGAAGGGGCAGAAAAAACTTTTAGCATCCAAAGTTTTCGTAGCTGGTGCTGGTGGGCTTGGGGTTCCTATCTCCCTTTATCTAGCCGGGGCAGGAATTGGCAAAATAGCAGTAGCAGACTTTGACAAAGTCGACCTATCTAATCTACAAAGACAAGTCATCTATTCAACTGATGACATAGGCAAACCAAAAGCAGAAATAATAGGAGAGAAATTGAGAAGACTTAATCCAGACATCAATGTTGTAACAATAAATGAAAAAATATCAGCTACGAACGTGATGGATCTGATAAAAGATTACGACATAGTGGTTGATGGCTCTGACAACTTTGCAACGAGGTACGCGATTTCAGATGCATGCGTCATCTTAGGGAAACCATATATATATGGAAGCATTCTAAGATTTGAAGGGCAAGTTTCAACATTCATAGGAGGAGAAGGACCTTGCTACCGATGTTTATATCCCTCTGCTCCCCCTGCTGGAGTTATTCCATCTTGTCAAGAAGCAGGAGTCTTGGGCGTACTCCCTGGGATAATAGGACTTCTACAGGCAAATGAAGTCTTAAAGCTTATATTGGGTATAGGAGAACCTTTGATAGGAAAACTTCTTACGTTTGATGCTCTGACATCAACCTTTGGCATTTACAGATTTAGGAAAAGGAAAGATTGTCCAGCATGCGGAGAGAATCCGACCATAAAAACACCAGAGGATATTCAGGAGCACTGCTCACTGCTGGCATAAATTTCAAAATATAGCAGTATATTATCCATCTATTTTGAGGAACATATTATCTCGGTGTATAACCTCATCTTCTTTTTTATAACCAAGAATTCCGTAGATATCAGAGGTTTTTCTACCTTTTATAAGATTTATCTCAACGGCTGAGTAATTCGTAATGCCTCTTGCAAATGCCTTTCCATTACACACAATCTCAACAAGATCCCCCCTGATAAAATCCCCTTTTACACTTATGATTCCTGATGGGAGAAGACTTTTCCCAGAGAGGATCGCTTTGTATGCACCTGAATCAACCTCTACTGTTCCCTTATTTCTCAATATACTTCCTATCCATATTTTTTTTCTTTTATACCTTTTATCTGGAATAACTTTTGTTCCGGGATTTTCTCCATTCAACACCTTTTCTACATTCTCTGGATTTTTGCCGTTTATAACATATCCCTCCACACCAAAATCACTGACTATCTTCAACGCTGAAATTTTTGAGCTTACACCACCTGCAAATACTTTCTTTTTTACTCCCAGCTTTTCAGCGTCCAATATTTTGACTTCTTTTAAAAATTTCTGAGGATGAATAACCTTTATCACATTCATATTTTCATCTATTATCCCGTCAACATCAGTAGCCACTATGAATTTCTGAGCGGATAGGACTATGGATAGGTAAGCAGATAAAAAATCATTATCTCCAAGCCTTATCTCCTCGGTTGATATAGTATCATTTTCATTCACAATCGGAATTACTGGGATTTTAAGGAGCTCTTGGAATACACCCTTTATGCTATCCATCCTCTTCTGCGATTCGAAATCTTCATGAGTAAGTAAGATCTGAGCAGTTTTGAATCCGAAGCGAGAAAAATGCTCATTCCATACGGACATAAGTTTTGGCTGCCCAACGGCGCACAGAGCCTGTATCCTTCTTATCTCTCTGAAAAAGCTTTTAACTCCCAACTCCATCATTCCTAGCAGAATTGCTCCTGAGGAGACAATAACAATTCTATTTTCACTTCTGTTCTTGTTAATCCACTGAGATACAGCCCTACATATCCCCTCGATTACTTCTTCTGAGACTTTCTCCTCTCCTCTGAGGACACTGGAGCCAATTTTCAAAACGACAAGCATTTTACATATCAAGCTATTTGCATACTAAAGATTCCTTCGATGATTTAACTTTCAGATTTCTTTCCCGTCCCTTCATAGATTAATATAGATTATAGATAATACTTTTTTGTCTTGTATTTGCTTTTGTGTGAATGTGCAAAAATTTTAGCTTTTGCATAATGGATAGCAGTCGGATCTGCCTTTACTTGTAGGAGACTGAACCTTTTTGCTAAGAGCAAAACTTTTACCTAAAAACAAGGTAAACTTCTTTATTCCTACAATACAAAGGTGCATGATAATTTCCAGAAATTAATCTCTCAAAATCATCTTCGAGTTCGGAGAAGATAATGTTGAATAATGATTCCTTATCGGGAACTTTTGGTAAGAATTCCGGGGGAATAGCACAGTAACCTTGGGTAATACCCTTCAACCACTCTCTAGCACAGGCCCATGCCTCATTCATTGTTGAAAAATACGGAGAATCAGGATCATCAGCTACTCCTCCTGGTATCACGAAGTGAATGCGAGTTCCAGTAGGTTTTGCTTCACAAATATATTTCATTGTTTGCTGATCTCCTGATTGCCTAAAAGCTACAAAATCTTCAGTATGATCAGGCTGAAGGAAAACCGGGTTGACACTTCCACCTTCTCCAGTTGATAGTTTTATCATATTTATGCCAGATGCATAAACTAGCAGAGAGCCTCCACTTTTTCTGAAATATTTACTCCCCTTATATTTTGGCTCGAACTCTTCTGAACCCGGGAAATCCACGATATATTCAAATCTTTTTCCAGCAAAGTCACCCAAAACACAATTTTTAAAATCACCACCTTTGCATAGATTTGAATTCTCTAAAAGGTACGATGCAGTATCAGAAAGAGCCCTTAAAAATTCATCACGAGGACATAAATCATCCCCCAAAACTAACTTTCTCATATCATCTTTGGGAACATCCTTATTAACACAAATATCACCCCACTTTCCAGAGATAACAGGGTAAACAAATCTATAACTTGCATTTTCAGAAGATATAAGAGAAAAAAGAAGGGCAAACAATGAAGGAGAAATACTATCATATATACCTGTAACTAAACTTTGGAATTCAGTTCCTTTAAGAGAAACATCGAGAATATTCTTAAATTTGTATGATAAATAATTTTTTATAAAATTGTTCCAAACGGTATCAGCCAGAAACTTCTTAAAAACCATCTCGAATAAAAGTGCTCCCTGAGAATTCACATCAGAGTAAAGATCCCATAGTTTAAGTCTCTCGAGAATATAAAGCATAACTTGCTGGATGGTTTGGGGTACTGGGAAATCCCTGATATCATTTTCAGAAACTATAGAGAAAAATATAGGAAGGAACGTTTTCGCAGGTCCAGAGAAAACATCGTTAACTATCCATGCAGCAGTAACCTTGTCTATAAACCCTCTATTTTGTTCAATCATAGAGGAAATACGCCAAGCCCGAAAGCCAATATCATATAATGGACCGAGGTAAAATCTCTCATTCAAAGGGTTGTTATCGAACACTTGTCCAACAATATCATTATTAGCAGTTACGATGTAACCTGAGTCAGGGTTTACTGCTCTGGGGTTAAAATCATTGGGAACAAACCCGATCCAAAACAGTTTCGTTGATAAGTCGGGCAGATAAGGTTTAACCTCAGCAGGTCTTAAAGGTATCTCCCCAGCCGGGAAATATCCTATATTCCCCAAAATATCGGCGACAATAAAATTCTGAATTCCAGCTTGAAAAAATTGATAATACTTCATTGCGGAGAAGATATCCCGAGCCTCGGTCAAGAAATAAAAGGCAGCAATCTCACTAGTTGGCTTGTACCCGGTCCAAATCAAAGCTATGCCCATATCCTGCGAAAAATTAGGATACATAAGGATTCTCTTGAGAATATCAGATGCAATCTTACCTATGCCCTCCTGCGGAGTTCCTAAAATAGAAGGAATAATAGAGAAAAAACCATCAAGATTTCCATGATCCAGAACAAATCCTAAATTTGGAATTTGTAAAAATCTGATCCTCTCTGATTTTAATTCCCCACCAGATCTGTAGAGAATTTCCTCTTCCACAACATTTGCTTCAAACCACTTTGACCCCATCTGGACAAAAAATCTACCGTTCTCCTCCTTTATAGGCACGAATAAAATGTCCACAGAATCAATCAAAGTTGTAGTAACTCCCCAACAGATGTTATCATTAGCACCAACTAGTGCAATAGGAATTGATGGGAAAGTAAAACCTTTAACAGAATATTCAGGAGATCTTATTGAAAATGGGAAAAACGTAGACGGCGATGAAACAGAAAGATGAGGATCATTTTCCAAAATTGGATACCCGACAGATGTCATTGTAGGGGAAATGACAAAGTTATTAGAGTTGAGTGGGAAATTCAGAATGTTGTGGAACTGGAATATAGCCTTATCTGAGCCCAGAGGACTTATACGAGTTTTAGGGAAGTCAGGGACTACTCTAACCTTTTCTACAGCTGACAAGCTAAACTTTTCTTCAAAATTTTCTCCGAGCATAAGTTGCATAAGTTTAGTTGCTAGATCTATGAAACCCCCGCCTGATAGATCAAAAGATCTTTTCTTTCCTATAGCGATAATATCTTTAAAGGCAAAATATTCAGGTTCAACACCTAAAATTTGATACTGCTTGGGAATTCTGGCACGAATTCCGCCCCATTCTCTGCCTGCCTTAGCATCATCTATGTATCTATTTATCCCGGAAATAAAAGCCTGAACCTTGCGAGTTATCCCAATATTCTGAAACATCTCAACTGTATCTTCTGCGACTTTCTTAATTCCAAGCGCTCTTTGCACTATATCTTGAGTTAGAGCATCTGGGAAAATCTCGGCAAGACGTCCCATCGCCTCTCTTCTGCTCATATCCATCTGAAAGAGCCTAAAATGAGCTTGAAGATATCCGAAAACATAAAATGCATCAAGTTCGTTTTCAGCAAATATGTGAGGGACTCCACATCTATCTAACACAACTTGCACAGGAGCAGAGAGGTTATATTCGCGCTGAACCTCATCGGTTTTCACACAGCCGGCGCATAATACAGAAAACAGCACAACAATAAATACAACTCCAAATTTCATATTGTAAATTTTACTAATCATATAAAATAAATTATAGCAAACCAAAATCTTGAGAACTTACATCTACATCACTTAATAAAAACTGACCAAACGTTCAAAAATTTTGAAAAATCATAGCTATAGATAGAATGGACAAAAATAAAGTTATGTTAGAGATAAAGAAAATTCTCATAGCAAATAGAGGCGAAATAGCAAGGAGAGTTATATATTCTGCAAGAAAACTCGGTAAAAAAACCGTTGCCATCTATTCAGAAGCTGATAGAGACTTACCGTTCGTTGAAGAAGCGGATGAGGCAATATGCATAGGTGAGCCTCACCCACTCAAAAGCTATCTAAATATCTCAACAATAATTGATGTAGCAAAAAAAGTAAAAGCTGACGCAATCCATCCCGGATATGGCTTTCTATCTGAAAGAAAAGAGTTTGTAAAAGCATGTGAGGATGCCGGAATAATATTCATTGGTCCCACAGCACAGAGTATGGAAATTATGGGAGATAAAGCTTCAGCCAGAGCATTCGCAAAAAGTGTGAAAGTACCAATTCCACCCGGAACTGAGATTCTGAACTCTTTAGAAGAGATTCAAAGAATTTTAAACGAGTTTTCCTTCCCCATTCTTATAAAAGCTTCAGCCGGAGGAGGTGGGATAGGAATGGTAAAAGTTGAAAAACCTGAAGATTTACCGCGAGCATTTGAGCAAGCTAAATCCAGAGCAAAATCTGCGTTCGGAGATGACAGAGTTTACATAGAAAAATATCTTGAATCTCCACACCACATAGAAATTCAAGTCCTTGGCGATGGGAAAGGGGGAATTACAACTTTTCCAGAAAGAGAATGCTCCGTTCAGCGAAGACACCAAAAAGTTATAGAAGAATCACCTTCCACCTTTGTTGACAGCGACTTAAGAGATAAAATCAGAAATGCAGCCCGGAAAATTTTATCAGAACTCAAATATAAGAACGCTGGAACAGTTGAATTTGTTGTTGATAAAGATAAAAATTTTTATTTTCTTGAAGTAAATACACGTCTGCAAGTTGAACATCCAGTAACAGAAGGAATAACCGGATTTGACCTTGTTGAGTGGCAAATAAGAATCGCAGAAGGAGAATCACTACCAAAAGAAGATGATATCAGAATCTCCGGATGGGCAATAGAGTCCAGAATATATGCCGAAGACCCCCTGAACTTCTTACCTTCACCAGGTGAAATAAAAGAATTAAAGGAACCTCAGTGCACAAAATTTTTTTGGGACTCATCTAATGTAAGACTTGATATAGGGTACAAAAAGGGGAACAAAATTACACCTTTTTACGATCCGCTTATTGCAAAACTTATAACTAGGGGAAAAGATCGTGAAGAAGCAATACAGAATATGCTAAAAGCATTGGACGAACTTACAATAGAAGGACCAAAAAATAATATCCCTTTTTTGAAATCTGCTATCAATTCCTCACTCTTCCGAGAAGGTGGATATGATACAAACTTTATTCCGCTCCTCCGTCAACAGTCAAAGCAACAATAGGCAGGTCTACAAAAAGCTTGCTTTTCACCTTTTCCCCAGAACTGCAAATATCCCATTTTTGAGCTTTAACCACCTCATACCTGTACCAGCTACCTGTTGGATAACATCCAAAAAAACTACAGGTTTCCCCCGGAGCGTACATATCTAGTATGGCTTCACCATAGCATGAACACTCAGATTGAAGCTTGATCTGCGCTCTAAATCTCTCCTCTCTACTCTCAATGGTACCTGAAATCGCCTTACTACCCACCCTCGGAATACTGCACCCATCCTGAAAAGATACATCCCTAAGATCAATGATAACATCCCTTTGCTCCTGACCTTTTTTCTCTACAATTGTGATACCACCCATCCCATCCACGGTGAATTTTCCTTTAGCAGGTTGTGCCAGAGTAACATTGTAATCATACCATCTTGCAGAAGCTTCGTCATCTAACATTACTACAGATTCCACCATATATGTTGCTGCAGACTTGTTATATTGCGCTGATCTTTGTATTTTCTTCCATTTCTGAGCTTTGAGCCAAAGGGATGTGATTCCATCTTGGAAATCAAACGACATTCCCCAATCTTTCCATAAGTATTTTTCTCCTTTATTGAGAATCAAAGAATAGAAAAAGTCCGCAGAATATGTCAAATTTTTCTGCATTACTATAATGTTGGAGGAAAATTTGAATTCTTCTTCTCCATTATTTGCCACCACAGTCCCTGAGACCACATACTGTAGACTGCCATTTGAAATAGTGAGATTCTTAACTTCAAATGAAATCGCGTCAAGACTTTGAGAGTGTAAAAATTTTCCAGATGATAAACTTAAATTATCTTCAAAGTCCAGAAGGTAATCAAAGTAAGCTTCAAATTCTGATTTTCCCTCATTTTCCCTCCAAGATATGTTCCCCGAAAGTACTTTGCTCCACTCCTGATCTAATTTATGCAACTTTAAAAATCCTGTTAAATTTATTTGAGAAAGAGAAGAGAAAACGTATGCAGTTCCGGAAACCAAATAGTCCCCCAACTTACATCCCACAAATTGAGTTTCTCCGCATAAAAATTCTGCTTCATCTGCGGAACAATATTCAGGAACTTTTAACTTTCCTTCGTTTTTGCAGTTCAGAAGCCATCGAGGACTTATACTCTTTATCAGATCTTTGTACTTTTCTACAGTACTAGCGGACTCAGCTAAAAGAGAATTCATATTCCTAAAAGTAAGAGTAATTTTTGGAGAAACAAGATCGGTTGCAACATTATCGGAGCTTATTTTTTGAGCTATCTCTTTTATTGAGGGAGAGAGAGCCTGAGGAAATTTCGGGAAGACCGATGTAATTCCGGACTGCAGAGCTATCTCAAGCTCAGATGTAGAGGATTCAAGCAGGTTTGGGGAAAATTCCTTTTCTGAGATAAAAGCAAAACTTCCGGCAATTTCTTCAATTGCTGAGGTAGCCTTGGCTTTCAGAGTTTCATCTAAGGAGTTTATATCAACCGGCTGGGGTCCTGAACTTTTCCTTCCCCCACAGCCAAAAGTAAATATCACAAGAAAAAGTAAAAATACAGACCTCCGCATATTTATGTGCTCGCTGGAGTAATATCTTCAATTATATTTTTATCCTTTTTTACTCTAAATTTTTTAAGAAGGATTTTCTGTGTTCTCTGGACTATGGGATCCTCAATAGATGAGACTCGCCAAAATTCAACGATAGATTCTTCAGGTGTTAATTCACATATAGCATATCCATGATAGTGGGAGTTAAAAAACTTAAGATTTTGATTCATCTTAATAATTGTATTTTCAATATTCTCTAGTGTTTTTTCGTCAACCCTCAGAAGCGAACCAAGATTAGATGATGTTATAGATGTACCTGTAAACTCAACACCAACCCGTTCAGAATTTATATCATCAAAATTTCTATATAACTCCCCAGCAACGTATGTATGTAGATCGCCAGTGATAACAAAGTAGTTTTTGATATTCTTTTCTACTATGAAATCGAAAATCTTCTGTCTCTCTCCGGAGTATCCATCCCATTGGTCTAGATTAAGAAAACTTAATCTGCCATCATTCGTCTTTCCAAGGATCATTCTACTGATACAAACTTCGTTTCCGTGAATTTTCCAGATTACCCCGCCTTTTTCGGCATCTTCGAGCTGTTTTTTGAACCAATCAAGCTGCTCATCGCCAAGCATACTTGTCTGATAAATCCCCTCGCAAACTGATGCCAGATATCTCTGCCCTACAGTTCCCTCCCCACAAGGATGGGGAGATCTATATAATCTCTCATCTGTGAGTATCAAAGTTGCAAGATTACCAAAAGAAAAGCTTCTATAAATTTTGATCTGCTTTTTATAATCTTCTTCCTTTGGATCAAAGTATACATCAGCAGGCATATATTCAAACCACACCTGGGAAGCTTCTAATCTTCTTTTTATTTGACAATCTTGACCGTAAACCTGCTTACCATTGTCTGGAGAGAGGCAGGAGGCGGCATCGTTTGCATACTCGTGATCATCCCAGATTATGTAAAATGGGAATCGCTCGTGAGCTAACTGTAAGTAAAAGTCAGATCTGTAAATTTTATAAAGTGTACGGTAATCATCCAAAGTTAAAGCGACATTGTATGGTGGGAGTTTTATTTTTCTCAGCTGAGCGTACTGAAACGTTGCCTCGCCAGCCGTCTCATATATATAATCTCCAAGATGGACCACAAAGTCGATATCTTCCTGTGCGAGATGATACCAGCTTGAGTAGAACCCGTTAGTGTAATCCTGACACGAGACAAATGCAAAGCGGATCCTATCAGGTGAACTTGGCAAAGTTTTAAACGTTCCAATAGGGGATGAAATATCATCCTTCAAGAATCTATAGTAATATCTCTCTGCTGGAGAGAGATTTTTTACTTTTACTCTCAGAGTATAGTCTGACTGAGCAGAGGGAGTAAGCACATCCTGATAGATCACATTCTCAAAGTTTTCGTCTTTAGCAATTTGATACAATATGGGAGACGGGTCGGAGTTTGTTCTTGTCCAAATTACAGCGGAATTTTGTGTCACATCTCCACTTGCAACGGATTGAGGGAAAAGTTCCCGTGATATCTCAAAAGTTTTCCCAGATTTTGAACTGCTACAGGATGAACCTACAACGGAAGACCCTACACTTAACACTCCAATAGGGAAAAATCGCAACAACCAGAAAGATCCTGTAGCTTTCATAAGAAGAATCAGAGATTCCCTCTTGCTCCGATCTATTATATCTCTAAGTTTTTCGGTTGGCATACTGAATGAATTATAATCATCCATCTTTGATGTGTTTTGATCATTAATAATTTTTTGGTTGGATTTTGTTTGCTTTATTTACTCGGTTTTGGATGCTATTTTTGTTTTTCCGGCAAGAACTTTTTGTCCGATCTCAACCGAAAATTTGTAATTTTCAGGAATATATAGATCAACTCTTGAGCCGAGATATATCATGCCAATCCTTTCAGCTCTTGCAACTCTGTCGCCTACCTTTTTGAATGTTTTTATCCTACGTGCTATTGCTCCTGCAATTTGAACTAGTATAAAGTTGTCTTTGCCATTTCTTATGTGCCACAAAACACGAGAATTCAATTCTGATTTTTCGAGAAAAGCCCTCTCAAAACCCCCAGATTTTCTCACTATATTAACTACCTCGCCAGAAACAGGGGATCTATTCACATGAACATCGAGCGGACTCATAAATATGGCAATTCTCCTCATCTTTTTTCCTCTCAATTCTTGAAACTCAAAGTCACCAGGGATTATAACTTCATCTTTTAAGAATACCTTACCATCTGCTGGAGAAATCAAATCAGATTCATTCTTAGATTCTGGAATCCTTTCTGGATCTCTAAAAAAGTTAAGGAGAAAAGCTCCAAAGACAAAAAAAGGTATAGCTAATACCCAAAGAGAAAATAAAGCAATTATGATTCCTAAAAATACCGAAATAAAGATAGGAATAATCCCTTCTTTCCTGATCCTCATAATCAGCTTTATGTTTTCAATACTTCCTTTTTGAATAATCCATATATAAACCACTGCAGTTTTTTCCCGGTCTCAACAAATTCAACAGGTTTTAGAAATCTAAACTCGCTCTCAAGCAATTTTTTCGTAAAAAATCTATCATAATGTTTTCTGTGATAAATAAAATCTCTTCTTCTTTTCTCATCAGGAGTGTGCTTAAATTTCTTACTGAAGACGGAGATCAGGAAGTATCCACCATTCTTCAAGATATTTCTGATTTCTTTTTTGTACCTACCTGTGTCCCTTTTTCTTATGTGATGAAAAACTCCAAAATCAATAATTATATCTGCAGTATTGGATTTTATGGGGGAGAAGAAAACATCAGCTTGACAAAGAAGAACTTCTCTGAAATTTTTAACTTTGTTCTTAGCTGTTACTAAAGCCTCCATAATTATGTCAAAACCAATAACTTTTGAAGCTGGGAAGATTCTCTTCAGAAGTACTGTATTTCTCCCTTCACCACATCCTACATCGACACACACAGGAGAAAAACTAAGATCCTTTTTGATTTTACGCAAAAATCTAGCAAAAACTCTATCTGGAGTGTCTGAAGGCCATGGAGTATTACCAGAAAGATATTTTTCTCTGTAGAATTCTACATCTACGCGAAACTTTTCTCGTTTCATATATTGTCAAGATTTTCTCTTCAATCCGAAGAAAACTACGGGAATCCAATTTTCGAGTTTCACTGGAGGGAATTCGAGAAACATAATTCCTATTATCTGATCTTTACTTTCTTTGTTCACAAATCTTATCTCGTCTCGTATGAAGGAAATAGGTGGGAGATTTTTCTTTGAGTAGTCGAGCTCAATGGAAAAATTGTCGTCAAGACGAGATTTTACTTTTTTGACATGAAACTTTAAGGATTTCAAGGGACCCAATATGTTTATACCCTCCATTTGCTCACCTTTTATGAAGAATTCCTTTCCTTTCCAGATTTTGCTCCAAGTTGCTTTCACAACAAAGTTGCCTAAACTCAGAAGTTTTTTTGAAACTGGTAGCTTCTCGACAAACGGTAAAAACACCCCATCCCACTTTCCGACAAGATCGGAAAACTCCGGACACTGCCCCTGCAGGAAAATTTTCTCAAGTTCCTCAGGACTTTTTTCATACCCTACACTGAAAAATTCAGCCATACTCCAAAATTAATAGCAAGCAAATATAAAACCCAATTTACTCTAAATTTTTGCTCATCTGACAAATGACAAAAATTAAAGGATAAAAACATCTCAGAGAAGGTATAACGTCACATCAGAAGAGAAATCTTAGAATTTGAATATAAAATTTTCTTTTAACTTATACTTTTAACTTATATAGAAATTATGAAAGTTTTGGGAAAAGCTTTTGGCATGAAATTAATAACGGCAGTTTATTTACTTACAACAGCTTGCATAGTAAATATTCCTCTAACTCCAAAGCTCGGCGAGCTTAGAGAGATAACTGTTCTTGGGGAGGGTAAGGACAAGATTCTGATTGTAAATATATCTGGTGTCATCTCATGGGAAAGAATAAACGGTAGACTTTTCGGGCCATCAGAAGCATCAATAGTATCGAGAATAAAAGAGGAACTTGAGAAGGCAGAAAAGGACGAACAAATAAAAGCTATCGTATTTAAGGTTGACTCCCCTGGTGGACTGGTCTCAGCTTCAGAAGCCATATACAATGAAATCAAGAGATTTAAAGAGAGAAAAAAAGTTCCTCTGGTAGCATATATCTCAACCTTAGGAGTTTCAGGATCATACTATGTAATAACTCCCTGTGATATTATCATAGCTAGTCCTGCATCTCTTGTCGGATCAATAGGAGTATATATGCTTAAACCGAATATTGAAAAACTTTCAGAGAAGGTAGGAATAGAGTTTGAAGTTATAAAAGGGGGGAAGCATAAAGATTCTTTACTCTTTCATAGAAAGATGACAGACGAGGAGAAGCAAAAATATCAGAAAATCATCGATTACTACTATTCAAAGTTTAAGGAGAAAGTTATAGAAGGTAGAGGTAGCAAGCTAAAAAAAGACATAGATGAAATAGCTGATGGAAGTGCTTTCTCCCCAGCTGAAGCCTTGGAAATAGGTCTTATTGATGGAATCGGGAATATATATTCAGCTATTGATGACGCAGCTAAATTTGCAAAAACCCAAAATTGGAAAGCTATAGTATACGCAAGAGAAGGACAACAGGTTCCAACCATCTGGGCTGAAACCTATGTAAAAGAAGATCTACAAAATTCTATACAAAAACTACTACTCAAAGAAAAACCACTCATTCTCTACATCTATCCCCTTGGAGATATATAGCGGTTATATACAGCTTCTGATTTTTTTCTAACCAGAAGTTATACTAATTTATCTTTTCAAGCAATTTTATTTGCCGCTATTTCCTTTTTTGATAAGGAGCTCTGCTATCTGAACTGCATTTAGAGCAGCTCCCTTCCTCAAGTTATCAGCAACTATCCAAATAGCCAGATCTCCGGTCTCGGTTTTTCGTATTCTCCCTACAAAAACTTTATCAGTGGAAGCCACCTCTTTCGGTGTTGGATAAACATCATCCTTTGTGTTGTTCTGAACCTCTACTCCTTCTGCCTGCCTCAATGTATACTCGACTTCCTTGACATCAAAATCTTTTTCGAGCTCAGCATAACAAACTTCAGAATGAGATACATAGACAGGAACCCTGACACATGTGGCACTTACTTTTATATCTGCCTCCATTATCTTTTTTGTTTCATTTACCATCTTCATCTCCTCCTCAGTATGGTCCCCATCGAGAACTTTGCCTATACGCGGGATAAGATTAAAACCTATAGGCTTTGGGAACACTCCCGGAACTATATCTTTGAATTCAAAGTGAGCAAGAGTACTTGCGGTGAGCTCATCTACCGCCCTCTTACCAGCTCCCGAAACAGACTGATATGTAGCAACCCTAATTTTCTTGACCCCAAATCTACTATGAAGTGGTTTAAGCACTACAACAAGCTGAATAGTTGAACAATTTGGATTCGCAATTATACCCTTTTTGACATCATAAATTCTGTGAGGATTTACCTCCGGAACTATTAGAGGAACTTCAGGATCCATCCTCCAACGTGACGAATTATCTATAACCACTGCACCATACTTTGCAAAAATAGGAGCAAATATCCCACTAACAGTAGAACCAGCTGAGAATAGGGCTATATCTATATCTTTGAAATCCCCAGATTCCCTCAGAGCCTCAACTTTTATACTCTCACCATTGAAATCCAAAATCTGACCTTCAGATCTATCTGATGCAAATAATCTTAGCTTCCTTACGGGAAACTTCCTACTCTCAAGAGTGGATAACATCTCCCGACCGACAAGTCCTGTAGCCCCAACTACTGCTACGGAATACATATGAAATGAATTTAACGATACAAATTACATAAATGTTATTTTTGAATTTTACTGACCTCTTGAATTTTACTGACCTCTTTTACTAACCCCCCCAGGATTATTTCCAGCTATCAAAAGAAATCTGTATTTTCCCGACATACTCTAAAACTTTTACCCATTCTGAAACACTTCCAACCCCTAACCTTATCCTTAGAATATCCGCAGGGAATAATCCCCACGTTGGATCAAACTCCACCCACTTTTTCCCATCAAAAGCTTCAACCCATGCATGGAAGAAAAAGAATCCGGAATCGTAGACCAGACCGAACACAACACGAGATGGTATTCCCAGCGCTCTCAGGATAGCAACAGCTAATATTGAATGTTCATTGCAATCTCCCTCCCTTGTGCGCAGAGCTTCCAGAGCAGATGGCATTCCCAAAACCGATGTTTTTTTCAAATTTCTGTATAACCAATCAGAAACTGCTTTCATAGTAGCAATCGGATCTTGAGGATCTTTAGATCTCACTCCCTGCTTTATTTTCTTGGCAATTTCCCTGATTTCGGAAGAATCAGCCTCTATCAATGGCTCCGAAACCAAAGCATCTTCAAAATTGCGCTTGTCTGTAATATACCCTTTTTTCAACTTGATCAAAGTAACTTCTCCTTTCCTTTCCGCAATCTGTACCGGAGGGAAACTCGGGATATCAACATCACCTTTTACATAAATTTTTGCCTCATTTATCTTTGTCCGAAGGGAAGAAGCAGGTGCTTTTCCATCAGCCTTAACTGATGTTGAAATTATTATGTCAACCTGAGCAAATTCGGAATGTAAAGCTTTCTTCTGTGATGATGCCAAAATGAGAATCCCACTGCCACTTTCCTCTTTTAAAAAGTTCCCGTCTCTATCAAAGTAAATAAACGATTTTAACCCGGCAAAATCTTTTAAAAATTTAAGGTAATCATTACTTTTCTCAACCAAGATTATTCTGAGGTGGTCAAGCCGTAGGACAGATGGATCGAAATAATTAAGTAAAATACTCTCAGGTACACTTTTCGACTTCACAGCCTCACTGATTACGAAAATATAAGATGAGCCGGTGAATATCTCCGAGGAGCCTATCTTAAACGTTTTTCTTCCCACTTCCCCCACCTGAACTTCAAGATTATCCTTATTTCTGGACGCAATGACACTAGTCTTTGAATCACCGCTTTCCATAGTAAACCTTAGTGTTTCAAATTCCCAGTTTTTACCTGGGATCCAGTCAAGATAGGTCTTAACTTCTCTCTCTAAACCCATAGCTTTCAGTTTCATGTATGCTATTTCCTCCACTTTCTTTTCAGGGGATTTGATCTTTATGACAGAATAGCCAATTTTACCTCCTTTGAACTCTATTTCGCTCCATATTTCGCTGGCGTGAAGCCATGCTACATCAACAGTAATCAGTAATAAGTACAGATACAGTGAAGCGATTCGAATCATAGCTACGAACACTTTGTATATCCGCAGTTCATACATAAGTAACAACCTTCTTGAAAAGCAAGTGATCTTGAGTGACACTTTGGGCATATTGATAGTAAATTGGAATCTTCATCCTGACTATCTATTTTCTGTGCCGGATTTCTATCTTTTTGAGTTGACCCTCCACATCTTTTAGCTTTCTGCAATCCCAAGTTACTATCATCTACGATTTCTTTTTTGCTTACTGCTGATTCACTGTTTGACTCCAAAGCAAAGCTTTCTTTATCTGAGATTATATTTTTTTTTGAATTGTTGGACACCTTAATAGTATCTGGAGTATTTTTTAAAGATAGGGCAAATTTTATAGCTTTAGATATTCCATCTGGTATTGATGATACGGTAAAATTTTTGCCGTTGATCTTATTCCAGGAAATTTCTTCTGTTTTTATATTTTCTAGGGTTTCTGCGATATCCTCTGGTGGAACTCCTTTCTGTAAGGCTAAGGATATGACCCTACCCAGGGCTTCGGCACAGGCTCTAACTTCTGAACCCGGCTTTGACACAACTACGAATATTTCCTTCATTTGGGCTTCGAAGAAATTTATCGTGATAAACATTGAACCATGAGGAGTCTTAATCTTTGTAGTTATACCCCTCATTGAAAACGGCCTTTCAAAATCTTTAGTACCCATAAGTTAAAAATAAGATTTTAACAAATCGAGAGTAACATTTTTGAGATTTTATTTTTAACGCATCTTTCGATTGATCGATTTGTTTATAATTGCAAAACTATGTCTTACAAAATGTATCTTACAAAATCTTAAAATGAGTGAGCATTAGTTGTTCACCATCACAAGATCTATTTTATTCTGGCTTGCTTTTACTCTCTACTATCTTTTTGGCATTGATTATCACAGCCTTTATAAATCTATAGGAATTAGTTGTAGAATATCTGCGAGATAATCTCACCGCTTTTCCTAATACTTCGTTGATATCTTTGCCCATAAGAAGTTCTGAAACAGCAACCCTTAGAATGTCCCTTTCGACTGGAATAATAGATTCGATCTTCTTTCTGAAGTTTGTAGCCTCTTCTATAATTTTATCAATATTTTCTTTCTGAGAAACAAAAGTGTTGACGATTGGATTAGGATCTTTGTGGAAATTTCCCCAAAATTCCATCTCAAAAATTTTCAGAAAGGCTTCCTCGCTCTCGTCCTGAGGGATAATTCCTTCGATATCCTCCGCTTTTATGGAATTCCCACCTTTTTTATCTCTTGGATTTTTCATTTTTACGAGATCTTCTCCATTTTTATCTTTCAGATTTTCTAATTTTTTTCTTTTACCTTAGATTCTTTATTGTCTTTCAGATTTTTCATTACACTCTTGCCCCGAATTTTCTTTTACTCGGCCATTTTTTTAAGTTCCGAGAGGATGGTTAACGCCTCGACTGGGGTAATTTTATTTATATCAACTTTTTTAAGTTCCCTCCTTATAGGGTCTTGCTTAATAGAGCTAGCTCCGAATATGGAGAGCTGGAATGGGGTATTAGCAATTTTCTTGATCACTTCTCCTATTTTTCCCTGTTCCATTGCGATTAAGATTTTTTCTGCTTTCTCTATTATCTCATATGGAATTCCAGCAAGGCGAGCCACATCAATTCCCCATGATCTCCCAGCTGCGCCTTTTTTTATCCTTCTTACAAAAACAAGATTTCCACCAATTTTTTCTGCAGAAAAATGCATATTCCTGACACCATCAAGGTTGTCTTCAAGGAACGAGAGTTCATGAAAATGAGTTGCAAAAAGACATCTACTACCTTTTCTATTTATGTATTCCGCGGTAGCCCATGCTATACATATTCCATCGAAGGTTGAAGTTCCCCTTCCAACCTCATCTAAAATCACAAATGATCTTTCGGTCATCCCCTTCAATATCTGCGAAAGCTCTTCCATCTCAACAAAAAATGTGCTTCTCCCTCGAGCTATATCATCTGAAGCCCCTGTTCTGAAAAATATTTTGTCAATAAGTCCTATTTTTGCTTCTTTTGCTGGGACGAATGATCCTATATGTGCTAGCAATCCGATCAAAGCACACTGTTTTAGAAAAACCGATTTTCCAGCCATATTAGGTCCCGTAATTATCCACATAAAGTTTTCCTCATCCAGCTCACACGAATTCGGGACGAAAGATTCAAATTTTTCTCTAAGGAGAATCTCAAGAGACGGATGCCTTCCATCTTTAACGTAGAAGATTTTGTCATCGGTTATCTCGGGTCTCACCCAATCGTACAAATATGCACACTTTGCAAAACTCACAAGGACATCCAAGAATCCTATAGCCCTTGAAGCTTCGAGAATTTTTCCAATATACTTTTGTATTCTCTCCAGAAATTCGGAATACACCTTCTCATTCAATTTCCTTTCCATCTCAGAAGCTCCTTCAATTTCAATTCCTATCTTATCAAGCTCTTCTGTGGTAAATCTTTCAGCACTGGAGAGTGTTTGCTTCCTTATATAATATGGGGGGACTTTATCAGCATGAACTTTTGAAACCTCTATGTAATAGCCGAAAACCTGATTGTATCCTACTTTCAGCGGGATATTAGCTTTTTGCTTTTCTCTATCCTCAAACTCTTTGAGAATTCTCTCTGAGTTCTCTTTTATTCTTCTTATTCTGTCGAGTTCTTCATCTACTCCATCTTTTATAGCACCGTCAGAAGCTTTAAAAGGCGGATCGTCAACTATACATCTTTCAACTTCGTATACAAAATCTGTAAGATCTGGGATAGAATCATAAATTGTTCTGATAAGTTTTGCTGAGTAATCACTTAGTAGATTCTTAATCTTGGTAATTTTAATGACAGAATTCTTCAGAGCAACGACTTCTTTTGGATTGGCGATTTTTCTCAAAACTCTAATAGATAACCTCTCAATGTCTGAGATACCCTCAAGATCTAGTTTTTCCCATCCCTTTTTTAAAAATAACTCTTCAACTGCATCTAACCTCAGGAGAATTTCGTCTTTACTACAGAGTGGATTCTGCAAAAGATTTTTCAATTTTCTTTTCCCCATAGGTGTTTCTGTCTTATCTAAAACCCAAAGTAAACTTCCCTTTTTTCCTTCGTAAGTCTTAAAGACCTCGATATTCTCGAAGGTTCTTGTATCTATAGATAGAACTTTTTTAACGGATTCGATTTCTGGTACTCCGAGCCTGACATCAATATCTTTTATATTGTTTTTGATATATCTTACAATAGCGGTAAAACTTGAAATTATCTCATCAGGGAGATGGAGCATTTTCTCAAAATCCTGTTGATCTGAAAAATAATTTCTGATTTCTTCTTCGGCTTCCTTTTTTGTTGGTATATCAATTTTTGTGAACTTGAATTCAGGGAATTCGTTGGACTCTCCCAAGATTTCCTTAGGAGAGAGTTTTTTTATTGTCTCTGCGAGCTCAAATTGATCGGCAAAGATTCTGGCTTTTATCTCACCTGTTGTTATATCAGCCCATAGCAAAGAATTTTTATTTATAACTGCAATATAGTTATTTTCATCGGGGGATACAAAACTCAGTTCTGTAACGAGTCCGGGGGTTATAACTCTTACGACTCCTCTTTTGATAATCTTTTTTGCTTTTGATGCGTCCTCAAGTTGCTCGCATATTGCAACTTTAAAGCCCTCTTTAACGAGTTTTATTATATAATTTTCTGCAGCGTGATGAGGGAAGCCAGCCATTGGAACTTGTTTATCTCGTGATGTCAAAACTATATCAAGAATACGAGAAGCAACAACAGCGTCTTCATAAAACATCTCATAGAAATCTCCCATCCTAAAAAGTAAGATACAATCTGGATACTCTGCTTTGATCTTAAGATATTGTTCTATAGCTGGTGTAACTCTCTGTTCCCTCCCCTGCTCCATAACCTTTTTGAACACATTAAGATATTTACATCTCCTCTTTCAACTACCTATTATTATCAATAATCAATTATTATCCTTCTTTCATTGCCGATAATCAATATTCTTATTAATTTATTATTTTTAATTATATCCTGATTTCATTGATATAAAAAACTCGGCTTTCGCTTACAACACCGGTACCAAAGAATCAAAAATCTTGGAAGAATCCAAAATCCTCAAAGCCTTTGCAACTCACACATAATAAATAAAAACCTGAGATGACTAAATTTTTGCGAAAATTGTAAAGTTAAAATTTACACTTTATATTATTATGATTATGAAAATTGGATTGTTTTACCTTTTTGAAACTCTGGGAGAAAAATCACCAGGGCAAGCATATAAAGAGGCAGTAGAAGAAGCGGTATATGGAGAAAAGCTCGGATTTGATGCAATATGCCCAGCAGAACACCACTTTGCTGAACACTATGGAATAATGCCAGATGTTATAGACTTTCTTGGATGGGTTGCCCCCAAGACAAAAAAGATTAAGTTGTGGCCACTAGTAATTGTTGCCCCCTTGAATGAGCCTATAAGACTTGCTGAACGTATTGCTATGCTTGACCAGTTTTCTGACGGAAGAGTTATCTTCTCTGTTGGCTCTGGGTACAGAGCATATGAGTTTACCCCCTTTGGTTTCGACATCAGAAACAACTGGAAAATGATGAGAGAAATAATTGAGTTCTGTGTGAGAGCATGGAAAAATGGGAAAATCTCATTTGAAGGCGAATTCATCAAGGTAAAAGATACAGAGATACAGCCTAAACCAATCCAGAAACCTCATCCTCCAGTGTACATAACAACAGCCAGAGATGATCAGGTCAAGTGGGCAGCTGAGAGAGGCTTCTACATAATCCCAGCCGCAGGATTTTCTCCATACGAACTTTCACATGTCTACAATCTATATGACAAAACGGCGCAAGAAATGGGATTTCCTAAAATGGAAAATAAAATATTTTTCAAATGGATATATGTTGATCGAAGTGACAAAAGAGCCCGTGAATTTGCAGAAAAAGTCTTTATGAAAACTATCATGGCATTTATGTACGGCGGTGAGCACCTGTACAAACACCTTCTCACAAAATTAAAAGAGAGCTGGCCTCCGGAAAGAGAAAATGAATTCAAAGAAGGAGATATCACATTTGAGAATCTAACCGGGAATCCCTACTATACCCCGCTTGCATGGGGAGATCCTAAAAGGGTTATAGATACTCTATCTATATGCAAAAACGCTGGCGCCAACTTCTTCATAGGTGGATTCAATATGGGAGCTATGCCAACCGAGTATGTCAAAAGGTCCATGAAGCTATTTGCAGAAAAAGTACTTCCAGCTTTAGCTTAAAATATACCCAAAATGAAAGGGAAAATCGCCATACTAAAAGAAATAGGCAAACCTCTGGAAATTGTGGAGAGAGAAGTCCCAGAACCTCAAGATGGAGAAGTTGTCTTAAAAGTTCTAAGGACAAACATCTGTGGTTCTGATATTCATATGATCACGGGTGAGGCTTTCAGAGCCTTCGGAGGGTTGTTTTTCCCAATAGTCCCAGGACACGAATTTATAGGAAGGATCGAAAAACTTGGCAAAGGAGTGAATAGGGATTCAATAGGAAATCCAATCTCAGAAGGAGATATAGTTTCTCCTGTATATTTTAAAAGCTGTGGGCACTGCTACGCCTGCTCGCGTGGGAGAGAGAATGTGTGCCTTGAGAGCTTAATGTCTGTCCTCCGCAATGCCGAGAAACCACCCTATTTTGTCGGAAGCTTTTCCGATTTTTATGTAGTACGCGCTGGACAAAAATTTTACAAACTCCCTAATGATATCCCAATCGATATCACATCAGCCATAAATTGCGCCCTATCACAGGTAATCTTCGGGCTAAAAGAAATAGGCATAGAGTACGGAGACTCAGTTGCAATCCAAGGAGCAGGAGGACTTGGACTTTTAGCCACAGCAGTAGCAAAGGATATGGGAGCTGAAAAAGTAATAGTAATTGATGCGATCGAAAATAGATTAAGTATGGCTAAGGAGTTCGGAGCGGACGAAGTCATAAAGCTCGATGGTGATTTCAGAGAAAGAATAGCAAAAGTGAAAGATATAACAGGTGGAGGGGCAGATGTTGTAATCGAACTGGCTGGCAATGCTTCAGCAGTGCGAGAAGGAGTAAAATATCTAAAAAGAGGAGGAAAATATCTCATCATGGGAGCAATAAATCCAAAACAGAAGTTTGAAGCTGACCCCTCAGTATGGATAGGAGAAAATATAAGCTTAAAAGGAGTATCTCTCTATCTTCCACACACCATAACCTTGGCAATAAATTTCTTGAGAAGAAAGAAGAATCAAATCCCATTCTCAAAAATGTTCGGAAAATTTGAATTTGAAAATATAAATGAAGCTGTAAGATCAGCTTTAGATAAAATTTATCCGAGGGTTCAAATAAAATTTGATTAAGATACCACCATGATAAGTTTTGAAATATCTGAAGAAGAAAAATTGATAGCGGAAACGTCGGAAAGTTTCGCTCGTGTCCTACGTGACAACATGCGAAAATGGGAAAAAGAAGGATTATCTCAAGATATAGTGTCGAAGCACAGAGAACTTGGATTCACATTCATAGATGTTCCAGAAGAACTTGGCGGACATAATCTTGGTTTTTTCAGCAAAGTCCTTTCTCTTCAGAAACTTTCCGCAGGATGTGCTTCTGCAACCTTGTTCTTAGAACTTCCAGCTATCTCGCTACACCTTATAGCAAATGGCAATATGTCAGAGTCTCAGAAGGTCAAATACAAAGAAGAAATTCTACAAAATCCACTGGGTATATACATTGATTTTGATGAGAGTTTTTCTGTTTCTGCGTCGGAAACTATATCTGGAAAGGCATCATGTGTACTTGGCAAGGATATTAAAAAATTTGCTCTTGTCAGAAAAGAAAATGTCTATATTTTCGACGATTTTGAGATCATCCCTAAAAAACCTCTCGCTCTTGATGCTGTCGGGGTAAATGAAATAATTCTCAACAGCAAAAAAGCCTGCGACTCATTTAAATTAAAAGATGAAGGTAAATTATTCATATCAATACTGAGATTATACCTTTCTGCAATTTTGTGCGGTATACTGAGAGCATCATTTGAGTATGCAAGTAAGTATGCAATGGAAAGAGAAGCATTCGGGAAAAAAATAGCTCATCACCAAGGATTAACCTTTATTCTGTCCGATTTCTCCATAGCAACATCAGCATCTGAACTTTACACCTGGCAAGGAGCTTGGGCAATAGATACCCATCAGGAGAACTTCTTCCACACAATAGCCGATATATTCTCCTTTGTGTCGGAGAACAGCGAAAAATTTACAGTATGGGGAGTCCAGATTCTCGGAGGGCATGGATTCGTAAAGGATCACCCTGTAGAAAAATGGATGAGGGAAGCCAAAGCTATTTCTCTTCTTTTCGGAGGGAAACATCAAACCAACATTGATTCATTTTTTCCCCCATCTTAGGCTCGCAATAATTTCAGCAAACTTCTTGTCTTCCCAGACACGCGATGAGAAGTATCTATCTCCAGAATCTGGCAAAATCGCAACTATATTATATTCTCTCTTTGAATCAGGCAGATACTTTTTTGCAATAATTCCACAGGCTACTATAGCGGCTCCGGAAGAAGGTCCGACAAATAGTCCTTCCAAGACAGCCAACATTCTGCACATCTGATATGCATCTTCTGTTTTTACTCTGATATGAATATCTGGGAAATTGACATCAAATATTTTCGGTATGAAGTTGTATTTTGTGTTTCGCAATCCTTCAAGACCATGCAGAGGTTCCTCCGGCTCAACCGCAACTATCTTGATATTAGGATTAAGCTCCTTTAGCCTTTTGCCAGCACCCATTATCGTTCCCCCAGTTCCAACCCCAGCGACAAAAAAGTCCACTTTCCCACCTGAATCACGCCAGATTTCGACTGCGGTAGTATAGTAATGCGCTCGTGGATTTGCCTCATTAGAATATTGATCGGGCTTGAAATATCTATCAGGATCGCTTTCAAAAATCCTCTGACATTCCAACATAGCACCATCAGACCCCTCAAGAGGATTTGTAAGAACTAGCTCTGCTCCAAGAATTGAAAGAATCTTCAATCTTTCAAAAGAGGCGTTTGCTGGAACACACAGCTTAACCTTTATCCCCAAAACAGCCGAAATCATAGCGTAGGCAATACCTGTATTTCCAGATGTAGAGTCAAGAATAATTTTATCATATGTGAGCTTACCTGAAATTATACCATCCTCTATCATAAAAAGAGCAGCTCTGTCTTTTACCGATCCCCCAGGGTTCAGCCCCTCAAGTTTCCCCCAAATATTCACACCTTTGGGAAGACCTAAGAATTCTGATATTTTCGAAAGCTTTATAAAAGGAGTATTCCCTATAGCTGACAGAATTGAGTTTTTCTTAACTTCTCTGAAAACTTCGAGCAGCGAATCGTTCACCCCTGTTTTTTCCCCTTTCACTTGAATTGCTCTAATTTATCTTTGTAGATATCCTCAAAACTTTCAATAGTAGGGTGGATGACCTTGATTGGGGGAACATGCTCTGCGAGAGCTTCTTGAGTTTTAAGTCCATTTCCTGTCAATGCAATGAGTACGCTTTCCTTCTTAGATATTTTGCCTGATTCAAGTAGGCGTAAAAATGCGCCAAAGGTGACCCCACCAGCAGTCTCAGTGAATATTCCTTCTTTTTCTGCCAAGATTTTTATTGCTTCGATTATTTCGGTATCCGACGGAGTTTCTGCATAGCCACCCGATTCTTTTATAACTTTTACAGCGTAGTATCCATCAGGAGGATTTCCTATAGCGAGCGACTTTGCTATAGTCTTTGGATTTTTGACCGGGGTGAAAATTGTTAATCCTTTTTTGACGGCATCAGCAATTGGAGCACATCCTTCGGGCTGAGCCCCGTGAAGTCTTGTATAAACCTCTTTCAGAAGCCCTTTCATCTCAAATTCTTTGAACGCCTTCCATATTTTTGTGATAAGAGAACCTCCAGCCATAGGAACAACTACGTGATCGGGCAACCTGAACCCCAACTGCTCAGCAATCTCAAACCCGTAAGTCTTTGAACCCTCAGAGTAAAAAGGTCTTATATTTATATTGACGAATGCTATCTTGTACTTTTCTGAAATTTCCGCACACAATCTATTTACCTCGTCATAACTTCCCTTTATGCCTATAACTTCAGCACCATAGATTGATGATGCCAGAACCTTTGTTGGCTCAAGGTCGTAGGGGATAAATATAAAAGCCTTCACACCATAAATTCTTGCTATTGAGGCTACAGAATTTGCAAGATTACCTGTGGAGGCGCAAGCCACGGCATTGAATCCAAAATCCTTAGCCTTCTTGACCGCAATGGCAACAACTCTATCTTTGAAAGATAATGTCGGGAAGTTTACACCATCGTTTTTAATCCAAATCTCGCTCATTCCCAGATACTTTTCGAGATTCTTAGCTCTAAAAAGAGGAGTAAAACCAACATCATACGGCAAAACCTCGCCCTCCACTGGAAGGAATTCTCTATACCTCCACATATTTGGTTTTCTTGACCTAAAATTAGCTTTAGAGATCTTTATCTTTTCGTAATCGTAATCGACCTCCAGGGGACCGAAGCAGACTTCACAGATGTGCATCGGCATAAGTTGATACTCGCGCTTACACTCTCTACACTTCAAACACTTGATGTAAGAAGAATTTTTCCCTTTGCTACTTCCTCTCATCTTTTCTAAATTTTTACATAGCAAAATCTCATTTGATAATTTTCATAAAGTCTTGAAGAGCATTTTATTGCTTTTTTTCGATTTTAGAATAAGTTTGACAAATTCAAGATCGGACGGAAAAGTTATCTTTATATTTTCCCTTTCTCCAGCTATGCCATAAAGCTTCTTTTTGTATTTGAAAAGAATTCCAGCCAAATCTGTAAAATCAGTCAACTCCGCCTTCCCTTCAACACTAATTATAGTATCATATACGGAACTAACTCTAAACACCTGAGGAGTTTGAATAAGCGCAACTTTTTCTCTTTTTAACTCATCCACAAAGACAGATACTTTCAAATTTTCCGCATATACTTCAGCAATTCTTACTGTATCTACAGGAGTTATAAAAGGTACGATTCCATCTGCTCCTGTATTTTTCATCAGCTCGATCATATCCTCAAGAAGCTTTATGGAGAATAACGGGCGAGCTCCATCATGCTCTATCAATATGTGATCGTTAGAAATTCCGAATTCTTTTATCATTTTATCAAAGCATATTCTAAAAGACTCCCATCTGGTTTCACCTCCGTACAGAATGTAAAAGCGTGTATTCGGGTATTCTGACCTATATTTTGCAACAATCTTTTCAGCAACACAAAGAATGTTCTGACTATTCTTCGGAACAGCAATGAAGACAGCGTCAACACCAAAGATTAAGAATTTTTCTATTGAATAATCGATTACTTTTTTTCCGCAAAGATTGACAAAGCATTTAGAAATTGTTCTGGATTTTCCGCTAAATCTTTCTCCTTTCCCAGCCGCAAGTATTATTGCAAAGACCATCTCATTATACTATTCATTACACATATAGCAAAAATCTATACGCATAGTAAAATTTATGTGCATATATATGTTTTGTGGTTCAGAACCTTTATAGTTCAGAGAGCTTATCTTGTTTTTTGTAGAAGAATAATCCATCCATAAAGATTGGCTCAAATATAGCTGTTATCGCCCTTATTCTCTCAGCAGGACCAAGGACTAAAAAGCCTCCATCATTTAGGATAGTCCAGAAAATCTGGGCTAACTTATCTCTCGAATCATCATCAAAGTATATTATCACATTTTTGCAGACTATAAAGTCAAATTTACCGAGAAGTTTCATCCTGAAATTATCTATAAGGTTTACCTTCTCGAAGGTAACGTTTTTTTTGACTATATCTTTTATTTTCCAAGTTGACTCATCGATTTGGTCAAAATATTTTTGGATAAAATAAGGAGGAACACCACGCAGAGGATACGATGAATACAATCCTTCTTTTGCTCTTTCGATAAAGTTCGCATTTATATCAACACCAACAATTTTATAAGGTATAGATGGGATCTTTTCAAGCATATATATAGATAAGGTATATGCTTCCTCACCTGTAGCACATCCAGCTGATAAAATATTCAGACTTTTCACACCCTTCCCCACATAAGGCTTGACAATCTTATCAAAGAGCAAATCAAACTGCACTTTATCTCTGAAAAACTGAGTCTCACCAATGGTTATAACATTCATAAGTTCCCATAATTCCTTCTGAGATGAATCTCTCAAAAGGTGCATATACTCCCGAGGCTCAACTCCAAGCTGTCCTAACCTTATTTTCAATTTGTAGCTTAAAAGGTACATCTTTGAATCCTCAATATATATCCCGGTATTTTTCCAAATTATTTCTCTTATTTCCTTGAGCTCTTCCCCAGAAAAGCCAACTTGCACGTCATAAACTTTCATCTTATTTTACTCTATTATATACTTTAATCCTCGCCTTGTTTATTATGATTTATATATTTAATTAACAATAATTATCTCATCTACTTAATCAATAAACATCATTTTAATAATTTTCAGAAATTGAAAAAAATATAGAGAGCATCAATTACACAATAAATAGCAACTACTGCTACAATAAAAGCTGACTTCACAAAGCCAAATCAGTTCAATCAATTAATAATTCAGCTGAACAAATTAAATAAATATAGCTAAATAATAATATGAAACTATCCACAGTGATTTATCTTGAATAAAATTTGATTAATGAATCAATGATAAAGTTGATAGAGAGAATTTTAGAGTATGAGAAAAATTTTGTATCAAGCTTATTTGGAAAAATATTCTTCAGGGAGATATTAACAAATTCTGGTAGGTTTATTCGGATGATGGCTCTCCCCACACTTTTTGTGAATTTCCTGTTCTGCATTGTAATTACATTTCATGGATGGGAAGCGGTAAGCCTATTTGGAGCCCAAAAATTCCTTCCAGCTGCGTCAATCCTAGTGATGATAAGAGAAGGAATCCCCGTACTGAATGCAATGGCTACAATAGCAATCCCCGCAAATGCAATATCTGCAGAAATAGCTCTTATGAAACTCAGAGGAGAATTTATCTACCTTGAGACAATAGGTATATCCCCCTTCAGATTTGCAATCTTTCCAAAAGTAATTGCTATAACTTTTGTAAGTATTCTATTCTTTTTTATCTCAACATTAGTATCAATACTTGCGGTCTTTATTGATATTGTTAAGATAAAAGGGGTAGCAGAAGGAATATTCAATGAAAACGTGTGGGGATTGATAAATCTACAAGATCTATTTGGCGGATTTATAAAATCACTAATATTTGGACTGATTATAGGACAGATATCAACATATCTTGGATATTATGCCAAGGAATCAGCAGAGGGAGTCGGCAGAGCTTCGTCACTATCGGTTATCATCTCATCAATAGTGTTTATCATCACAAATGTGATTCTATCGATGATACTATTCGGAGGATTAACAGTTGAACTGCGATGACATTACTGCGATGACATTTTAGTACTGTACATCTGTTCTAATTTTTGAAGTTCCATTTTCAAAAAATAAGATATAGAATCTTTATTATATCGGAAATTCTTCACCTCTGAATCAAAAGCGAATTTCTCAACAATACCAATTCCCAAAACTGAACCAGTTATAAAAAGCTCATCGGCCAAACAAATCTCATAGGGAGTAGCTGCTGATTCACGAAAATCAATCCTATGCTCAGAACATAAATGAATAACCTTTTTCCTTGTTATACCTTCAAGAATCGGGAAGGTAGAAGGGGGGGAAAAGACAGTACCATCTTTGACCCAAAAGAAGTTCGATCTTGAACCTTCCGCTACAAATCCATTGTAAAGAAAAATCACCTCATCAAAGCCTTCTCTTTCTGCTCTCTCACGTAGAACAACATTTTCAAAATAGCTTATCGGCTTGAGACCCGCTGAAAAACCCTTCGGATTCCTTTCATACGGAAGCACCTTGATTGAAAGATTATCTCTGCTACGATTAGAATAAGGGTAATCATCAACATAGAAAAACAGGGAAAAATTAAGGTCTTTCTCCACGAGAAAAATACGCATCATTCCGAGTTTCTTTCCGGAACCGGAGGAGGCCTCAAAAGAATATCGAATGAGACTACTCGCTTCAGGTGCTACTCCCCACACTTTCAGAGAAGATTTTACCATTCTGTCCACATGCTCTTCAACAAAAATAGGAACACCATTAATTATCTTCATAGTCTCGAAAAGACCAACTCCAGAAAAAAGCCGAAGTGAAATATCTATGTCAACAGAACTGATCTCCAATAGCTTTTTATCCTTAACATAATATAAAACCATTTCTGAAAAGTTTATCCTACTATATAGAATTTGCAAATTTGCTATCAGATTTCCAAACAAAATATGCTATCTTTTCTTAAAAAATCAAATCTGACAGTTATTCAGATATATGATTATTCATAAAGTCCTTTTCTTCCTCTTTCGCAAAAGCAAAACCAAAGGCAAAGCAAAGATAAAGATAAGGTAGCCAAAACCAGAAACCGAGCAACCAAATTTTGAAGTAAGTTCTTGATCTTGATCTGAAGTGAATTCAGTTTGATCAGTTTGAGATGTGCCAAAGTACTGCGGAGCTCCACCGCTTCCGCCTCCCCCACTTCCCGACAAAACTCTAACTGGATACTCCTTCCACCCCGCTGTCCCGTCTCCTAACTGACCGTAGTTATTTCTCCCCCAGCACCAAAGGGAGTTATCTTGTTTTATTGCACAGGTGTGAGAATCCCCCAAAGAGACTTGTGAGACCCCTGTCATTATCTGCACTGGGGTGCTTTTCCCTATATTTGTCCCATTTCCTAACTGTCCATACCAATTAGCCCCCCAGCACCAGAGAGAGTTATCTTGTTTTATCGCACAGGTGTGATACTTCCCCAAAGAGACTTGTGAGCCCCCTTGTGTTATCTGCACTGGGGTGTTCTTGCTTGTATTTGTCCCATCTCCTAACTGTCCGGACCCATTAGCCCCCCAGCACCAGAGAGAACCATCTGTCTTCACAGCACAGGTGTGCCACCCTCCCAAAGAGACTTGTGAAACACCTGTCATTATCTGCACTGGAGTGTTCTTGCTTGTATTTGTCCCATCTCCTAGCTGACCGTATTCATTATACCCCCAGCACCAGAGAGAGCCATCTGTCTTTACAGCACAGGTGTGATTACCTCCCAAAGAGACTTGTGAGACCTCTTGTGTTATCTGCCTCGGGGTGTTCCTATTTGCATTTGTCCCATCTCCTAACTGACCGTAGTTATTTCTCCCCCAGCACCAAAGGGAACCATCTGTCTTTACAGCACAGGTGTGAGAATCCCCCAAAGAGACTTGTGAAACACCTTGTGTTATCTGCACTGGAGTATTCTTGTTTGTCCAACTCCCATCTCCTAACTGTCCGTAGTTATTTCTCCCCCAGCACCAGAGAGAGTTATCTGTCTTTACAGCACAAGTGTGCCACACTCCCAAGTAAACTTGTGAGACCCCCTGCGTTATCTGCACTGGAGTGTTCTTGTTTATATTTGTCCCATCTCCTAACTGTCCATGCCCATTATAACCCCAGCACCAGAGAGAGTTATCTGTCTTTACAGCACAGGTGTGAGAATCCCCCAAAGAGACTTGTGAAACACCTTGTGTTATCTGCACT
>CALHPK010000026.1 GCA_938036315.1 uncultured bacterium
CAAACTTCCATTTTCTCTAAGAGTTCTACTTGAGAATTTACTAAGACACAAATATGAAGAAGAGGAAGGCACCGTAGAAGATAAACACATAGAAAATATTATACTGAGGAAAAAAGGAGAGGAGATTCCATTTTTTCCAGAAAGAGTAATACTACAAGATTTCACCGGAGTTCCGCTCATAACAGATCTGGCAGTTATGCGAGATGTTGTAAAGAAATTTGGTAAAAACCCAAAATTAATAAATCCAGTAAAGCAATGTGACCTTGTAATCGATCACTCAATCCAAGTTGATTTTTACGGGACCTCCAACGCGCTCGAGCTCAACATTAAAAAAGAGTTTGAAAGAAACAGAGAAAGATACGAATTCCTCAAATGGGCTCAAAACGCATTCAAAAATATGAGAATTATACCTCCAGGAACAGGCATAATCCATCAGGTAAATCTTGAATTTCTGGCCAGCGTAGTTTTAGTTGGGAAAAGTCAAAAAACAAAAAGTAAAATACTATTTCCAGACACTGTCTTCGGAACAGATTCACACACAACAATGATAAATTCGCTAGGAGTTTTAGGATGGGGTGTGGGAGGAATCGAAGCAGAAGTCGTTATGCTCGGAGAACCTAACTACATAACGGTTCCAGAAGTTATAGGAGTAAAACTTACTGGCAAACCAAATCCCACAGTAACAGCAACTGACATAGTTCTAACCATAACTGAAATCCTAAGAAAATATAAAGTAGTGGATAAATTTGTTGAATTCTTCGGTGATGTTAAAGACCTATCTATACCTGATAGAGCTACAATATCAAATATGTGTCCAGAGTATGGAGCAAGATGCGCATTCTTTCCAGTAGACGATAAAGTTCTGAGATATCTTGAACTCACGGGAAGACCTAAAAAACATATCAGATTAGTTGAGGAATATCTCAGAAGAAACTTTATGTTCCAAGATTACTCTTACGAACCTGAATATGATAAGGTAGTAGAGATAAGACTTGATGAGATAGAGCCATCCGCTGCAGGACCTTCCCGCCCACATGATAGGGTACCCCTGAAAAGTCTAAAAAGCAAATTCTATGAATACATAGGTAGAGAACCCATATCGACCGAAGTAGAACTTGACCATATAAGAACCAAAATCGGAGATGGAGCCATAGTCTTAGCGGCAATAACAAGCTGTACAAATACATCAAACCCTGAACTTATGATACAAGCTGGGATTTTAGCTAAAAAAGCTGTTGATAGAGGACTGAATATCAAACCATATGTTAAAACATCGAACGCGCCAGGCTCTCGTGTAGTTAGCGGATATCTTGAGAAAGCCGGACTTATGCCATATCTACAGGCTCTGGGATTCCACATCACAGGATACGGCTGTACTGTATGCATCGGCAACAGCGGATCTCTAAACCCATCAATTGAGAACACTATAAAAGAAAAAAAGATAACAGCTGTTTCTGTTCTGAGTGGGAATAGAAACTTCGAAGCGAGGATTCATCCGGCTGTAAGGGCAAATTATCTTATGTCCCCTGCTATGGTGGTCGCATTTGCAATAGCTGGTAAAATAGATATAGATATCGAAAAAGAACCGATAGGCTTTGATCCAAATGGAATCCCAGTGTACCTTAAAGATATATATCCAACCAAAGATGAGGTAGAGAAATATCTCAGCATTGTCGAACGAGAACTTTATGTTGAAAAGTACAAAAACGTCTTTGAGGGGGTAGAGGAATGGCAAAAGCTCCAAGCACCCTCAGGGGAACTTTATAGCTGGGATGAGAAATCAACCTATATAAAACCTCCTCCATTTTTTGAAAACTTTGAAATTGAAGTTCCCGAACTTCAGGATATCTACGGCGCAAGAGCTCTTATTTTGCTTGGTGACTCAATAACCACTGACCACATATCACCCGCAGGAAATATCTCTGAAAAATCTCCAGCTGGGCAGTACTTAATTGAAAAAGGAGTTTCCCCAGCGGAATTCAACAATTACGGAAGCCGTCGCGGGAATTGGGAAGTTATGGTGAGAGGAACATTCTCCAACCCGAGAATAAAAAACCTTATGTTTGAAGATGGAAGAGAAGGAGGATATACCATACACTATCCATCTGGGAAAATAGCGAGTGTTTTTGAAGTTGCTTATCAGCTATACAAAGACGAAGGGATTCCCTTGATAATAATTGCAGGAAAAGAATACGGAAGTGGAAGCTCACGGGATTGGGCAGCGAAAGGAACAGCTCTGCTTGGGGTAAAAGTAGTGATAGCAGAAAGCTTTGAAACAATCCATCGGAGCAACCTTGTAGGCATGGGAGTTGTCCCCCTGAAATTCAAAGATGGAAATATCAAAAAGTTAGAAATTAAAGGAAATGAAACTTTCAACATCCCCCTGAGAGAGTTGGGTCCGAACAAGGAAATCGAAGTTGAGATGGTAAGAGAGACCGGTGAAGTTACTAAATTTCTAACCATAGCACAGCTCAACACTGAAAAAGAAGTAGAGTATATAAGACATGGGGGAATTTTACACTATGTCCTGAGAAAGCTTCTAAAAACAAAAAAGGGAAGAAAAAGAAGTTAGCTATATTTCAATTGATTGAAAATCTAGTCTCTACAGTTCACAAACCAGAATCACATCACAGAACAAATATTTTCACTATCTTGCCATTCGTATAAAAAATAGCTTTTTTTGTTCCAAGATCTATTTTCTTTTCTTCTCCGCCCTGAGCTTTTATCCTTACTTCCCCAACTATTATGGATATAAAATCAGCATGCTTTTGGAAAATCTCAGCGTCTCCAGAGAGAGTTTTAATGTAAACCGAAGTTCCTTCTCCCTCAAATATATTCTGGGACGGCGATAGTATACTTATCCTTAGCATAATAGCACGCTTACCTATTAACTACTTACTGATGATAACTATAATTTTTTTGCTTTCTCAAATGCTTCTTCTATTCTTCCGACCATATAGAATGCCTGCTCTGGAATATTATCACACTCACCCTCAATGATCATCCTGAATCCTTTTATTGTATCCTCAATTTTCACGTATTTGCCCTGATTCCCAGTGAACTGCTCTGCCACATGAAAGGGCTGGCTTAAGAACTTTTGAATCTTTCTTGCTCTGAAAACAACAAGCTTATCTTCTTCCGAAAGCTCCTCCATACCTAATATAGCGATTATATCTTGCAGGTCTTTATATCGTTGAAGAATTCTCTGGACTTCTCTAGCAACACGATAATGTTCATCTCCGACAACCTCCGGTACAAGGTACTTAGAAGTTGAATCAAGAGGGTCAACCGCTGGATATATTCCAAGCTCTGCAATTTGACGCGATAGAACAGTTGTTGCATCAAGGTGTGCAAATGTTGAAGCTGGGGCAGGGTCTGTTATGTCATCTGCAGGGACAAATATAGCCTGCACTGAAGTAATTGAACCTCTACATGTTGATGTTATTCTCTCCTGAAGTTCGCCAAGGTCCTGCATCAGTGTAGGTTGATAACCCACAGCAGATGGAAGCCTTCCGAGCAGAGCTGAAACTTCATTGTTTGCCTGAACGTATCTGAATATATTATCTATGAACAAAAGAACATCTTGTCCTTCAACATCTCGGAAGTACTCCGCCATAGTCAAAGCTGTAAGTCCGACTCGAGCTCGAGAGCCGGGTGGTTCATTCATCTGACCAAACACAAGCACTGCGTTCTTTATAACCCCCGATTCTTCCATTTCCAAAATAAGCTCATTACCCTCTCTTGATCTTTCCCCAACGCCTCCGAACACTGAAATCCCCTTGTGAAACTTAGCTATATTGTGAATTAATTCCATTATGAACACAGTTTTTCCAACACCAGCACCGCCGAAGAAACCTATTTTCCCACCTTTAGGATACGGAATAAGTAGATCTACAACTTTTATCCCGGTCTCAAGGATAGTAACTTTCGTCGATTGTTCCACAATAGGAGGGGGAGGTCTATGAATTGGCCACCACTCCTGAGCTTCAACCTCACCCTTCCCATCAATGGGGTTACCAATAACATCAAAAACCCTCCCCAAGGTCTTAGGACCAACAGGAACCTTTATCGGGGCCCCTGTATCCACCACCTTCTGCCCCCTCCTTAGCCCATCGGTCAGGTCAAGAGCAATAGCTCTGACGACCCTGTCTCCGATGTGCTGCATTACCTCTAGCACCAACCCCCCACCTTTGTCAACCTTACCCGAATCCGAAGAAGAACCACCTACTACAACCAAAGCGTTATAAATTTCTGGAAGATCCCCAGTCGGGAACTCTACATCCACAACAGGTCCTATAACCTGCTTTATAAATCCTTCATTTACTGCCTCAAACCTCATAGATATCCTCCTACACCTTCAAATTTCTTCCTAATTTACATCAGATACGAGCCAAAATTGAATTTACTACAACTTTTTCCTCTGTATACTGTGGCCCACCTTATGGTTTAAGAACTTTTCTGAATTTTTCGTTGGTTCTAAACTCTTCAAACAGCTTGTATAAAGCCGAAGCCTTTGGAAGTAATCCTTTTTTGAATATGAGCTGTTGTGCCACAGCAAAAAGGTCATATTTTTCTTTTGAATATGGATAAGCCCATGGTTTCTTCCTCAATGGTATTTGTTCAATGTTTATGTGATGCGGGAAAAGGAATTCTTTGAAACCTTCATCAGAATGCGAGCGCCCAAGCCCACTTTCTTTCATTCCTTGCCATGGTGTATCTGTAATTCCATAGCTTGTTGCATGATCGTTTATCATAACAGTTCCGGCTTCTATCTTCTTTGCGATTCTCTCTGCACGCTTGAGATCTCTGCTCCAAACTGAGGCAGTAAGGCCAAACTTTGTGTCATTTGCAAGCCTTATAGCTTCATCTTCATTCTCAAACACCATAATAGGTAAAGTCGGCCCGAATGTCTCCTCTCTCATGCAGGTCATTGAATGATTCACATCAACAAGAACTGTAGGCTCATAAAAATATCCCTTAAGATCTTCCCTTCTTGTTCCCCCCGCTAGAACTCTAGCTCCATTTTGAACTGCTTCAAGGACATGATCAGAAACAGTTTTCAGTTGCGATTCACTTATAAGTGGTCCCATATCTGTATTTGGATCTTCACCGTTTCCAAGTCTTATTCCTTTGGCTCTTTCAACAACTGCATCAATGAATTCTTTTGCTATCTTCTTATGCACGTAGAGCCTTTCTACTGAGGCACAAACTTGACCGGCATTTGTAAAAGCTCCCCACACAGCAGCATCGACAGCAGATTCAAAATCTGCGTCATCAAGAACAACCATCGGGTCTTTCCCACCAAGTTCAACAACCGCTGGAATCACATTCTCCGCACATTTTTTGAGAATTCTCTTTCCTATCTCGGTAGATCCAGTAAAAACAACCTTTCTTATGGGAGGAACACATAGATACTTCTCAGCTAAAGCTCCCCTAGTTACTACAGTCTCCAAAACTCCAGAGGGCAACCCTGCTTTGTCAAATATATCTTTTATCTTTAATCCGATCAGAGGTGTCTCCGAAGCTGGCTTAAAGACTACCGTATTGCCTGCAAGTAAAGCAAAAACAATTCCAGACATAGGAATAGCAAAAGGATAATTCCAGGGAGAAATAACCGCCACAACTCCTAAAGGTCTTGGAACTATTTTTGATTTCTTTACAAACTTAAACAGATGCAAAGGAATCTCATATTCCTTCATAAGTTCTTTTCCCCTTTTTGAATAAAAGGATATAATATCAACCGCAACCATTATATCAGCAGTAACTGCCTCAATCATAGGTTTTCCCTGCTCCCGAGTTATAAGTCTAGCAATCTCATCAAGTTCATTCAGGATTATCTGTCCAGCTCGTGATATAATCTCCGCCCTATCTTCAAAATCAAGAGATGACCAATTGTAAAAAGCCCTCTGGACTCTCTCGACTTTTTTCTGGATAGTATCCTCATCATCAAGGGGAACTTTGTCTATAACCTCAAGTGTTGCCGGATTTATATCAATTATAAAGCTTTTACCATTTTCCTGCTCAACTCTCAGCATTCCCATTTTTTTTCACCTCCGCAGTAAAAATTAGCACCGATGAAAAATTTTTCAATTTTCAGAAGAAAAAAATCTTCAATCAGAAAGCAGTCTTGAAACTCTAATTGCCTCTTTGATCTCTTCAATCGCCTTTTGGAGTCCTAAAAATATAGATCTTGAAATTATTGAGTGCCCTATTGAAAATTCACTTATGTAATGGATCTTTGCAACCATCTGGATGTTATGCACTGACAAAGCATGCCCAGCCATAACATATAGCTTATTTTCCACTGCGTACTTTGATGCCTGAGCAATTTTATGCAGGATATCTAAATTCATTTTCATAGCATACTCAGTAGTGTTCAGCTCTACAAAATCTGCTCCTACATCTAACACCTTATCTATAACTTCTTTCTCTGGTTCTACAAAAAGCCCCGAGAAAATACCATGTTCCCTCAATTTCCCAACGAATCTTTTGACCTGCTCAAACTCAGACTTATCTTTAAGATCGAATCCCCTTTCTGTAGTAACCTCCCTTACCCTCTCAGGAACAAGCGTCACTTTGTCAGGTTTGACATCAATAGCAAATTCCAGAATATCATCAAAAAGTCCCATCTCAAGAGTTAAAGGGATATTTACTACCTCCTTTATGAGCTTGACATCTTTTTCTTTTATATGACGTCTGTCTTTTCTCAGGTGAACCGTCACACCATCCGCCCCGGCGATTTTCACGACAACCGCAGCATGAACAGGATCAGGCTCTCTACCCCCTCTTGCCTCCCTCAATGTGGCAACATGATCTACATTAACTGATAATTTGGCAGTAGGCATATTAGTAAAGTTTTTCAAAAGATATTCAATTTTGTGGAAAAGCTAAAAAAAAGTGATTATATTGTACCTGGTAATAATTTATTGATTTTAAGATAAAGAAAAACGGGGGTGATAATAGCTATGACGGGGATAGCAAGAGCAAAGAGCTACTTTTTTTTAGGGATAGTTTTATTATTTTCACTATCCTGCGCAGGTAGCGAACGGCAGAGTAAAATAAAACTTCCAGAAAAAAATCTTATAGCGGTCTCTGTTTATGGTGAAAGAGAATTTGCGGATTATAGGGTATACTTTAGGGGATGGGAGGCAGACACACCTCAAGCAATATTTCTTACTGATCAAGAAAAGAAAATCACATACGGATATGCTTATGTTCTTCCCAAGGAACTTGTAGATGACATATGGGGAAAAGACGCCGCAGTACTTTATCATTTCACACCACAGCTGGATGGCTACATAAATATTGATGAGAAAACTACCGCCCTCTTTTTAGTTATTATGTCCCCTCCATACTTTTGGATGTTCACTCCCAAAGCTTTAGTTCTGACAGCCGGACATATAATTCAACACCCAGATTTTCCTAAATTGTACGGAGAAATAGCCAAGGTTGAACCTGGAGAACTTCTAAGCGAAAAAAGTCTCAAGATTTTTGCACTTGCATCAAAAATAGCTGAAGATGTAAGAGAAAGTCTTCTTCCAGCAAGGGCTACTCCGCGATTACATCAATCAGATGAAAATCAATGTGGGAATGCACAGATAGCCAGAGTCGAAGATCTCCCAGGTCTTGCTTTTAATTTTGTTGCAAAAAATATGGTCTTCTATGGCGGAGCGGTTTTCAATAGCGATGACCCAGGAAAGTACCAGGATATAAATAAATTTTTCACATTAAAGGCTCAAAACGGAAAGGTGGATCTATCCCTAAGCGGTATACTGAGCTTTAATATAATAGATCCGGCCGTAAAAACCACGGTATCAGTACCGACAGATGGAAGACATGCAGTAAGACTTGAAAAAGGTGTAGAACTTAATTTATCTATATTTACTGATCCAGTAAAAAGAATAGGACTTGTAGCCAATTTTGGCAGAACTGTCAAATATGTAATAGAAATAGCAGTCCCAAATATTGCAGTCTGCATTCCAGATGGAGATACATGGGGGGCTGTCGTAGCAACAGCTCAAAATCTTCTCACTACAGGAGAACTGAGCAGTATAAAGGATATTTTTGTGTCCGGATGGGATGAAATCCTCAGAATAGTAGTTACCCAATTTATGGATCAGAACTCATGGATATACAGGGTTATGAACAAGATTGGTTTTGCAAGTTGCTCATACGATGGGAACTTTATAGTAAATCAAATCGCGTCAATGATAAGATGGTTCCCGCTTGCAAAACTTTATGATGCTTTCACAAAATACATCCCGTTCGGTATAGAACTCTTCAAAAAACCAAGAACTGGACTTTACCTTGTCTGGAACGGGGCACCACTTTTTGCTGATGAAGTTATGATATACAGCGTATACCCTGACAAAGCTTCATCACCCGGGCAGATTTCGGTCGTAACTCTGGGAGGAGCTGGATGTACATCTTCTGATAGCATCTGCTTCCTAAGATTATATTGCCCATCTTACGGTACAACAGAATTTTACGATACCTTCAACTGCGGGGACAGAAAAGTAATCCAAATCCCTCCAAACTTTTATGGGGATTGTACCCTTATGTCCATCGCTAAAAAGAAAAAACAGCAGGGCTTTGGGATAAATCTGGGATTTTTCAAAATAGGGAATACATACTCGGAGTGGGTCGAATATATAGTATCTAACGTTTCAATTCCTATTCAGAAATGTACTTCCTCCTGCGGAGAATTTTATGACCTGCTACAAGGAGGAGGTAAGCCTCCCCAGCAAGAAGGTGGAGGATGTTCTACAGCCCAACCTCACAGTGTATATCATATCTTCGCTATCTTTATCATATTCTTGCTACGTAAAGTAAGAATAAGAAACGAAAGACTGCAAACTGACTGATCACATACATACACAGCACCGATCAATTGCAGCAATGATTAATCTGACAATCACAACTGAGAAATCTAGAAATTATATTATTATTTATGAACCTAATTTCTATGATAATCTCTTTCATCGTTTATCCTTTCTATTCTCTGATAAAATCTGTAAGGGATATATTTAAAGTTCCAAAACCATTTGTAAATTTCAATGCAATGGATGACCATTTTTATGTGGTATCATATTTTCTTGATTTTTCGAGAATTTTACCATCTTTCCTTGGAATACTCAGCGGAATTGCTATCTATCTACTGGTAAACAAATACTTTCAGGGGCTTCAAGAACCATATAAAATTGCTATCTCTTTTGCAACCTTCATAGCTATATTCTGGATCATCTCAATTATATCATATCTAATACAATCTTTAATATATATATCAAACACTGTCAAGAGAATATCCGCAAAATTAGGAGAAATATCTTCGAGAAAATTTTCAGATGAAGATTCAACAAAATTAATTCACTGATGATAATATACAAAAGAGGATTTATTTGGTTTGATGCAAAAGATGTGGAGAAAATTCCTTACGGGAAAGTAAAAAAGTACAAGGATCACCTCCTGATGTATCCCTATGAATTTATCAATTTATTTCCATACAAAGATATAGAAGGAATTGAATTTTTGGGTGCTCCGATAGTGAAGAAAAACGTTGAACTGAGACCGTATCAATATGAAGCTTTCGAAAGATGGCTTGAGATTGGCAATGGGAAAGGCATAATAATTATGCCAACGGGAGCAGGCAAAACCCACATAGCTATATATGCAATACAGAATATAAAAAAATCAGCACTGTGTGTAGTCCCAACGATTGCGCTTTTAGAACAGTGGGTATCAAAGTTAAATGAATACTTTGAGGATATCGGAGTATGGTATGGAGAAAGAAAAGAGTTAAGACCTATAACTGTCTCAACGTATCAATCAGCTTCAATTTCAGCTGAGTATCTTGGCAACAAATTCGAATTTCTAATTTTTGATGAAGTTCATCATCTACCAGCTGAAAGCTATAGAAAGATTGCTGAATTCTCTCTGGCACGATTCAGATTAGGACTTACATCAACCTTAGAAAGAGAAGATAATTTACATATCGATGTAGATAAGCTTATAGGCAAGTTCAAGTTTACCGCAAAATACGAAGATATAAAAGATTTCTTAGCTGATTGGGAAATAAAGACAATAAGAGTAAACATGAAGCCAGACAAAGTAAGAAGATATAAAGAGCTGATGGCTCAGTATAGGAATTTCTGTCTAAAATGTGGATTACAGCCTGGTAACAAAAATTCTTTCCTACAGGTTATAAGGATGTCCTACAAAGACCCTACAGCAAGGCAAGCCCTTCTTGCTCACAATGAAGCCAGAAGGATAGCAACAAACGCAGATGAAAAAGTAGACATAATAAGGGATATCCTGAAAAAACACCCGAATGACAAAATTCTCATATTCACAGATACCCAGGAATTTGCATACAGGATCTCGAAAGAATTCTTTGTACCTGTGATAACTTCTGAAATATCACCCACGGAAAGATCAAAATATCTTTCTGGATTCTCAGAAGGTAGATACCGCGTAATAGTCTCCGCGCATGTTCTTGACGAAGGGATAGATGTTCCTGAGGCTTCTGTTGCTATTATTGCTTCTGGTTCCTCCAGCCCCCGTGAGTTCATACAAAGACTCGGAAGAATTCTAAGACCCTCAAAACCCAATGCGATCCTATATGAAATTGTATCACACTTTACATCAGAGGTTTTTTCTTCCAGAATGAGAAAAAGGACACTGATTAACTCAAATTAAACAGCACTACTCCTGACTACCTTTTCTTCTTGCTTCATTCACTACTATATGGGCAAGGCGAGTAGGCTCTGGGATCCTAAAATGCACCGCAAGTTCATTAACAAGATTTATAGATTCTTCCAAAGTTACTTTATGTCCAACAGATACAACAACAGGAGCAGAACCAGTCTGGGTACACAGGAGGGCACCTACGATTTTGCCATTAAATCTTAAGAATGCAAATTCTCCTTTATTTTTAGGTATGAAATCTGGCTTGCCAACTAAAATTGATTTAGCAACTCCCACTGTTGGTTTATCGTAAAGTACTCCTATGTGAGAAGCAATCCCAAAAGCTCTCGGATGTGCAATACCTTGTCCATCAACCAAAATAATATCAGGCTCAGTTTTAAGCTTTGAGAACGCCTCAATCAACGCTGGAGTTTCTCTAAATGATAAAAGACCAGGAATATATGGGAATTTCACCTCTTTCACCGCTACAGCTTTTTCAACCAACTTCAGATTCCTTCTCGAAATAACTACAACACCAGCAAAAAGTATATTTTCTCCTACATTATACGAGACATCAACTCCTGCTATAAGTTCTGGATCTGCTGGAAGCTTTTCCTCAGCTACTAACTTTGCCAACTTAGCCTGAAGATTTCTTGCTTCTTCTTCTGTCAGAGACCATTTGTGATTCAACTTCAAAAGCATACCGAAGCATCTTATAAGATTATCACCTGAGCATTTTATCAGATTATTATTAGTTAATTTACTTTACTTATATTTTTATCAATGAAATTAAAAGTAAAAAAGCTTGTTAGGTGGGCAAAGCTCCCAGAGTATTCAACAAGCGGATCAGCCGGTCTTGATCTATTTTCCGCAGAGGAAGTGGAAATTCCACCGGGAGAATGGAGGCTCATTGGCACAGGAATATCAATCGAACTACCACAAGGATATGAAGCCCAGGTACGTCCTAGATCCGGACTCGCTCTCAAAGGTATAACTATTATGAACGCCCCCGGGACAATAGATCCAGATTACAGAGGAGAAGTTAAAGTTATTCTTGTAAACTTTTCTAAGGAAGTGTTTTCGGTTCCAAAAGGCATGAAAATCGCACAACTTGTAGTATCAAAGTATGAAAAAGTTGAATGTGAGGAAGTTGAGATACTTTCTGAGACTGAGAGAGGAGAGAAAGGCTTCGGTAGCACAGGTATATTCTGAGCTCCAAAAACATATCTCTACTGAGGTAGATTACTCTGGTAGGTTACTCTTTTGCATAAGAAAATTACAGTAATGACAAAACCTTTTTCATATCTTGTTCGGAGAATATCTCAGTGGTACAGAATATATAAGCTGAACTTTCAAGCTGAGTCAGCTTCTCGAATTCCTTTTCATCTAAGAACTTCGGTATGATCCTACTAACACGAACAGGGGGAAGGATTCCCTCTTCTGCAAAACTTCTTTCATCAATGTCTACATAAGCTGGGAACTCTTTGAAATATTCTGAGTCAAATACGGGCTTTACTTTTTCCCTCAGTTTTAAGGAATTAATGAATGATAGCTCGCTTATCTTTTGTAGTCCATCTCCACCGTAGTATTTTATAAATGTAACCGCCCTTATTGCGAGCAAAGTTGTTGCAGTACATATATTCGATACTGCCTTCTCTCTTCTTATATGTTGCTCTCTGGTCTGAAGTATCATAGCATAACAAGTTTTACCTTCTTTGTCTACGGTCTCACCTATGAGTCTGCCTGGCATACTTCTTATAAAATCTTTTTTCGTGAGGAATATTCCTAAAGTGGAACCACCAAAGAACGGATAATTCCCAAGGGGTTGCCCTTCGGAAACCACAATATCTGCATTAAATTTTCCAGGAGGTACAAGGTATGCAATATCAATGGGATCTGGGACTGCCACAATCAAGAAAGAAGAGTTTTGTCTTGCAAGTTCAAGGTCTTCAACTACCCCGAGGAAATTTGGGTACTGTATAACTAAGATGTCGAGACGATTTGGGATGGTAGTTCTTCCATTTTTCAGTGGTATGAGTTCTATATCTATATCAGCATAATCTATATACGATCTTATAGTTTCAAGCCACATAGGATTTACCCCAGCAGAAACATAAATTTTGTTTTTCCTTGTTATTCTTGAAGCCATAAGACAGGCTTCAGCAAGAGCAGAAGCTCCACCGTACATCCCTGCATTTGATACATCCATGTCAAAAAGCTCAGCAACAGCATTTTGATACTCAAAGAGAAATCTCAACACCCCTTGGCTCATTTCAGCCTGATACGGAGTGTATGACGTGAAAAATCCTGGCAAAGATGATACAAAATCACAAACTGCAGGAACATAATGAAAGTAAACTCCACATCCAGCCAGAGACAATAGAAAATACTTATTCTTATGGGCAATGGAAAGGGCTTCTCTAAATACTTCAAGCTCAGATTTACCCTCACCTACCCCGACCGAGGAGATCTTAAATTTATCCGGAATATCATCAAATAGCTCGTCAATGGATTTTATCCCAAGAAAATCCATCATCGCCTTTATATCTTGATCTGTGTGAGGTACAAAATCCACAGAATTTTACCTCCTATAACTTCATCCCCCACCACCTATTATGTCAGCATTTGGAGAAACCATAATTTTGGGGTCGAGAATTTTATCTATCTGATCTTCTGGCAGAATCCCATCTTCCTTCACAATCTCTCTTATAGTTTTTCCTTGAGCTATGGCTTTTTTGGCTATTTCTGCGGCTTTGTCATATCCTATTTTTAACGCGAGCGGAGTCACAAGAGCTGGGGACTTTTCAAGGAAGTCTTTTATTCTGTCAATGCGTGGTCTTATACCTTCAATGCACTTTTCCGCAAGGTTCAGCGCAGTATTAGCTAAAATCTTTATTGAGCTTACAACGTGATATCCGATAAGAGGAAGGAAAGTGTTTAGTTCAAAGTTACCATTCATTCCTCCCAAAGTCACCGCAACATCAGAGGAGATTATATGAACACAAGCCATCATAGCAGATTCTGGAATAACAGGATTAACTTTACCGGGCATTATTGACGATCCCGGCTGGAGAGAAGGAAGTTCTATTTCTCCTATACCGGTTTGAGGTCCAGAGGACAGCCACCTTATATCGTTTGATATTTTGAATATCGCAACTGCACAGGTTTTGAGAACTCCTGAGAAGGCTACAATAGTATCCTGGGTTGCCTGAGCAAAGAAATGATTTTCAGCCTCTTTAAACTCATGATTGAGGAACTCCGAAATATACTTTATTGCTCTTCTGGAAAATTCAGGATGTGCATTTATCCCTGTACCGACTGCAGTTCCTCCTAAAGCCAGATATGATAACTTTGGTATTAACATCTCGATCAATGCGACACAATGGTTAATCTGGTAGGCGTAACCTGAAAATTCCTGACCAAGTGTTACTGGGGTAGCATCCATAAGGTGTGTCCTTCCTATTTTCACAATCTCAGAAAATTCTCGTGATTTCTTACTCAGTGTTTCAAGGAGCTTTCTCAGAGCTGGGATGAGCTTTTGTTTTGCGAGCATAACGGAGGCAATGCTGATAGCAGTTGGTATGACATCGTTTGATGATTGACATTTATTAACATGATCGTTTGGATGGACCGGGTATTTTTGTCCCTTTTTATATCCTAGGATCTCATTTGCTCTGTTTGAGATAACTTCGTTCACATTCATATTAGTTGATGTTCCGGAACCTGTCTGGAACACATCGAGTGGGAAGTTGTCTTGGAGTTTTCCGTTGTATATCTCCTCGGCAGCTTTACATATTGCATCTTTTACATTGTGGGGTATGAGGTTGAGTTCACAATTTGCTTTTGCTGCAGCCCACTTCACAACTGCGATAGCTTTTACTATCTCTTCTGGGACTACCCAACCACTTATTGGGAAATTCTCGATGGCTCTCTGTGTCTGAGCTCCCCAGTACTTATCTTCTGGTACTTTGACTTCTCCAAGTGTGTCTTTTTCTATCCTATACATAGAGTTTGCCCTCCTTTCAGTCAGTAAGTTATACATTTGAGTTACGATTAGAATTTTTTCACATAATTGGCATAATGATAGGTGATTGCTTATACTAATTTTTGACAGCCGAGGTGGCGGAATTGGTAGACGCGGGAGACTCAAAATCTCCTGGGGTTTCAGCCCCTTGCGGGTTCGAGTCCCGCCCTCGGCACATTGACCATCTGTTCAAATATTCCTGATTATTTCCAAAATCATTTTATGAATAAAGAAAATAGAAATTGATAAAAAATCAAAAAGGAGGTCGAATAATATGGCAACAGGTCTTAGTCCAGACGAACTCAAAAAACAAATAGCTGAGGCAGCTAAAGCTAATGATAGGAAGAAAATCTTTGAGATATCAAAAAATGCTGATCCCGAAGAAGCATACACCATAATCCTACCAACTTCAGCAAATGAATCTCCTGAGGCTCAACAAAAATTGCAAGGTATAAACGCAACTATAAAGTTTGTCATAGAGGGAGAAGGCGGTGGAGTATTCTGGTTTAAGGTAGCAGATGGCAAAGCAGAAGGTGGTAAAGGAGAACCCCCATCTGCAAACGCAACTATAACGCAAAGTATCGATACATTCAGAAAGATTCAGTCAAGACAACTTGACCCTCAAATGGCATTTATGCAAGGACTCCTTAAAATCTCAGGAGATATGGGGATAATTATGAGATTGGCACAGCTGATCAGATAAAAAGTTATGTCGGAGGGGGCAGTAAAGAATTAAAGAATTAAAGAATTAAAAGAAGCAAACAGTAGCTGTTCCCTCTGACAAACCCCTCCCATCAAAGTACTCGAATAATTCCTCAAATATCCGTCAGAAATTACCTTCCAGATTTATAATAATTTTCTATATATGATATCAATATGTGCATAATAATATATATACTCTTTTTATTCGTAGTTTTATTTATTTATAACTTATAACTTTAGAAATTTTTCATATTTAGAAATTTTTCATATGCCAATTTATATATATACAGGAGTAGATAGTGAAGGGAAAAGGGTAAGAGGGATTGTAGAATCATCATCAAAGGCTACAGCAATACAGAAGCTCAAAAAAGAAAGGATAATAATAACAAAAATACAAGAGAAGGGACACTCAACTTCACAGCCTGCTAAGTCAGCGGATACTTCCATTTTGGCATCGCTACGAACACTGGTGAAAAAAAATATATCATTCTCAAGAATAACCAAAAATGATCTAGCAATATTCTCAAAACAGCTATCATCACTCCTCAAATCAGGACTCTCTTTGACAGAATCGCTCGACACCATAGCTAAACAGACAAGAAAATTGTCTATGAAATTTCTTATTCTATCCTTATCCCAGAGCATAAAGGAAGGAAAATCTTTCTCTCAAGCTTTGTCAGAAAACTCACGCGTCTTCCCAGAAATATACATAGGGATGATAAGGACTGGCGAAGCTTCCGGAGAGTTAGATAGAGTCGTCGATGATCTGGGAAACTACTTAGATAAACAAATAGCTCTTCAATCTAAGATAACTTCTGCCTTAGTTTATCCTATATTCGTTGTCGTGGTTATGGGAATAGTTCTATGGGTTCTACTTTCATTTGTCGTTCCTAAAATCGGGGAACTTCTCAAGGATGTTGGGAAAGCTCTACCAGTATACACAAAACTTCTTATTTCATCATCAGAGGTATTTTCAAATACTCTGCCCTACTTTATAGCTATAGGGGTTGGAATTTTTGCGTTCAGGAAAAAATTTCTCTCCGTTCCAAAAATAAGATTTTATTTTGATCTATTCAGACTCAAAGTACCAATTTATTCAAGGGTACATCTTCTAGGGGAACTTCAGAGGATTTTTTCAACACTTGCCACTCTAACTCGGGCTGGTGTTCCTTTAGTCAAAGCAATAGAGACAGCTGAATCCATATCGATAAATATCCATATAAAAAAAGCATTAAAGGAAGCACGAGAATATGTTGTGGAAGGAAGGAGCATGTCAGAAAAGCTTGCAGAATACGAATTCTTCCCTCCAATGATCTACAATATGGTTGCGGTAGGGGAAAGATCTGGGGAAATTGAAAAGATGTTTTCAAATATAGCAGAAACGCTAACGTCGGAGCTTGAAACTTTCATAGCAGGGGTTACCTCCCTTATAGAACCAATACTCATTGTTTTTATAGGAGGATTAATCTTTTTTATTATGGTCTCTATCATTGTTCCAATACTGGAGATAAACAGGTCAATTATGTAGGATCGATGGAGACAAAAAAAAAGATAGTCGTCTTTGCTTCAGGGAGAGGTTCAAATTTTCTGGCGATAGCCGAAAAGATAAATGATGGATACTTAAAAGCGGAAATTTCCCTTTTGGTATCAGATAACCCCTCCGCCGGGGCTATACATAAAGCCGAGAAATTAGGAATAAAATCAGTAGTTATAAATTGGAAAAACAGAACTCATGCTGAAGAGACCGCGTCAAAGATTCTGGATGCAGTAGAACCAGATCTGATAGTCCTTGCTGGCTTTATGAAGGTTCTTTCTCCTTCATTTGTCGCAAAATGGAGGAACAAGATACTCAATATTCACCCTTCTATACTTCCGGCCTTTGCTGGGACAACAAAAGCAATCGAACTTTCCTGGAGCTACGGAGTGAAGATAGCCGGATGCACAGTTCACATCGTAGATGAAACTGTTGATCTTGGACCAGTTCTCGTGCAAGCAGCAATACCGGTAACCGATACCATAGAATCCTATGAGGAAAAAATACATAAGGTAGAACATATAATATATCCGCTCGCTATAAAGATACTCCTTGAGGGGAAGGTGATCATCAATGGTAGAAGTGTAAAAGTGGTTCATCCCGAGGCTGGGAGATTTATAATCATTCCTGAAATTCCAGCTCTTGTATCTACATGATATTGCTCAGAGGAAAAGTTCTGAGACGCTTCTACCTTGATATATTCTCAGAATTGCTTCTCCGAGCAACTTAGCAACGCTTACGACCTTTATTTTTCCTCCGCTTTCTTTATCTTTGCCATTTAGTGGAATGGTATCGGTGACCACTGATTCTTCGATAACAGAGTCTCTGATTTTCTGAGGCGCATCTTTTGACAGAACTGGATGTGTACACACTGCTGAGACTCCCACTGCTCCGTGTTCCAAAACAGCTTGGGCTGCCTTGATTACAGTTCCAGCAGTATCAATTATATCATCGACTATTATTGCATATTTATTTTTTACATCTCCGACAACAAAGACGACTTCGGATTCATTTGGAGCTGGTCTTCTTTTATCTATTATGGCAAAGCTTGCGCCAAGATGCTTTGCATAGGCACGAGCCCGAGCTGCGCCCCCGGTATCCGGGGAAACTATAACTATATCCTTCCCACTACCCCATCTTTTCTTTATGTATTCAATATGTATAGGCATAGCGTAGAGGTTATCAACAGGTATATCAAAAAATCCCTGAATTTGCCCCGCGTGGAGATCAACTGTGACGACCCTACTTGAACCTGTGGTCTCGATAAGGTTTGCAACAAGCTTTGCGGAAATCGGAGTCCGCGGCTCAACTTTTCTATCTTGCCTTGCATATCCATAATACGGTATAACTGTCGTGATTTTTTCCGCTGATGCACGGCGTAGAGCGTCCATTATGATCAAAAGCTCCATAAGGTTATCGTTCACTGGAGGACAAGTCGGCTGAATCACAAATACCTCCGCGCCACGCACATTCTCCTTTATTTCAACCCAAATTTCTCCATCGGCAAAACTTCTTATTTCACAGCTACCAAGAGGTATTTCTGTATACTCGGAGATTTTTTTTGCCAGCTCAGGATTTGCAGTCCCCGAAAATATCTTAATCTCTCCTTTCTGACCTTTTGAGGACAAACTTTTTAAGTTGGGGTGGGAGGACTCGAACCTCCACGCCGGGATCCAAAGTCCCGTGTCCTGCCAGTTAGACGACACCCCAACTACCTAAAAATATATTAAGTCAGCGCAAGAAACAGAAATATCAAAACTATGTATCACAAAATATGATAAGGCAAAAATCTAAACAAAATGTAAAAGCAACAAAGGTGAGCTCAAAATAGGGTAAAATTTTTCAGATGAAGGGTATTATTACGTCTGCTTCTTCTATCAGTCTTGAAAGCTCATACTGGCTAGAGAACCTGGCCGTTGTATCCTTGGGAATATGAAATTCTTCTGCATTTCTCGAGCAAAGAGATATCTCAATGGCACTGTCAAAGTCAAAATTGCTAATAATTTTCACTCCCCTGCTCATAAAGAAGAAGGAAACTTTTCCGCCTTTTTTCAGAAGTTTTTCTGCCAGAAGCTTTGCAAAAAGTATATCCTCGTCTGAGCTTGTGTGAATTATGAAAAGGAAAGAAGGAGGTCGATCAAGTTGATCAAGTCGATTAAGTTGATTAATAATAGTAATATATGTGGAGCCGAGGGGATTTGAACCCCTGACCTCCGGAGTGCGATTCCGGCGCTCTCCCCCTGAGCTACAGCCCCACAGCTAACCCTACAAACAAAATTTAACAATGAACTTCAAAAATCTGTTTTTACTCAAAAACCTTTTCATATAACCCAAAACTTTATGCCAATATCTTCTTTGCTAATTCTTTCTTCTCTTCCGGGGTTTCTGCAAGTATAAGTAATGCAAGCAAATTCATACTCTCTTTCTGTGCTCTCAAAATCCTCTCTGAATTCTCACTCGAAACCTTCACAGAATACTCTATCGCTTTAAGTATTCTCTCTGAACTTTGCTCCATAGCTTTAAGTATCTTCTCTGTATTTTCCCTTGTAATCTTACCATTCCTCCATGCAAGATATGTTATAACTCCCGCAAGTATTGTCACCGCTACTCCCATTATCCCCACTGCTATCTCCATCTTCTACACCCCCTTATAAATTTTAATTTGGTTAAATATAAAAACAGAAATTCCTTAAGGTATAACAATAAATTCTTTCTAAATGTTCTGTGGAATTTTACCTTCTTTTCCTTCACCCAATTCCAAAAATTTTCTATCCCATTTATGTGAACCACCCCTCTTTTATATTCTCCTTTGTTATGCTCAACTACCCTGTGGATATATCCATTATATATCAATCTTTTGTATGATTTGAACTCATCCGTTATTACTATACTTCCCCTCTCCACCAGCAGATTTACCTTAATCATTTAGAATCTTCCAACCTCAATCAACCCAAGCTATGATCTCCTCTTTAGTACATAATTAATTAAAATTAAATTTATTAAATATCTCAGTAAAGGGACTTCAATGAACTAAAGCTAAGAAAAATTCTATTTAATCGAAGCACTTGAAACCAGAATTAATATTATGTAGAGAAACACAAAAGCATGGCACATCAAAAGCAACAGGAAGAAATAGAGGAGATAAAAAAGGAAATAGAAAAATTAAGAGAAGAAATCCAGTATCATGACTGGAGATATTATGTTCTGAATGATCCTATAATCTCCGATGCCGAATATGATAGGCTCTTCAGGAGACTGAAGGAA
>CALHPK010000027.1 GCA_938036315.1 uncultured bacterium
AATGAAGGGAATAGATGTTAATTTTTTGATAAGATGTGGAGAAAGGTGGCTTGAAGATAAGATTCAGAGAATGCGAAATCTCCTAGAAATCGCCATACCTGATGAAGCATTATACAGAGAAATTATGCTTTCCCTTGGCTATCCCAAAAATAAACACAATTTTCTTGAACTTGCCTTAATTTTGCCATTTAGAGAAATCCAGAGGCTCAAGGAAAGAAAAACTATTGAAAAGGCTTTACTTTATAGAGCTGGCTTTATTCAAAGCAGAGATGGCTTGCCAGATTTTTTTGATTTTTCACTTAAAATGGAAAGAACAGTGTGGAGACTCGCTGGGATACGCCCCACCAATCACCCCGACAAAAGGATAAAAGGTATATCGTATCTTCTGTCCGAGGCATATTCAACAGGATTAGTGAATTTTTTCATTGAAAAAATTCGTAAAGAAAAAAACTCATTAGATGCGGGAAAAAACGAAAAGGGTTTAGTCCCACTCTCACCAGCTAAGACAACTGCCTTTGTAAATAAGGTAATGGATTTTACCGGTATTGGAAGTCAAAGAAAAAAGGAAATGTTTTTCAATATCATTTTGCCTTTCTTTATTGCTCTTTTGGAGAATACCGACTCTGCTCTCACCAAATTTATGTATGATGTTTTTTCCACGCATCCCCCTCTTGCTGAAAATTCAATAACCAAAAAGTTTAAATCAATTGTTGGTGAGAAAAACTATGCAAAGTTTAACATTTCTACAAAAACATACTTTGGCATTCACTACTATATAAAATGCCATAATAAGATAAGCTGAAAAGCCATACGCTAAAATGTCAACATTGAAAATATTACTGCTTTTATGAATTTCTGGTTTTTTTCAAACAGTCTCAGTTAGAATGATTAAAGATGTATATGAATATAAAATTAAAGTAAGGTAAATCCACTGAAGTTTAGGCATACATAAAGAAAATTGAAAAAATAGCTTAGAATTTATAACAGAAGTCAAAATATGGATTATCTTCGAAAAAAAGTCGAGAGCGCCCCTTCATCGTGTGGCGTATATATCTTCTTATCAGATGGAAAACCTATATATATAGGAAAATCAAAAAATATAAAAGAAAGATTAAAAGCTTACATACAATTTTCAGATTCACGAGAGACAGTACCAAAAATAGTCCTGGAAGCCAACGATATAAAGTGGATCATAACCCCTACAGAAGATGACGCATTTTTTGTCGAACAAAATCTCATAAAACAACATCTACCAAAATATAACATCAGACTCAAAGATATAAAAGGATTAAAATATGTCAAATTAAATATGGGATACGAATTCCCATCAATTAGCTTAACAAGAATTAAAAAAGATTCAGCTTTATACTTCGGTCCATTTTCTGCAAGGGATGCAAAGGAAATATTCGATGCAGTCAGAAAAGCATTCGGAATAAGAGCATGCAATGAAACAAAATACAAAAGCTTTAAAAAACTCGGCAGACCTTGTGTTGACGGGCATATCGGTATATGCCTTGCCCCATGTGTTGGCAAAGCAGATATTGTTCAATACAGAAAAAGTATTTCCAGAGCCATTGATTTTATGAAAGGAAAATTTTCACAAGTTATTTCAGCTCTTGAGAAAAAAATGTTTGAGGAGGCTGACAAAGAAAACTTTGAGCTGGCAGCAAAAATACGAGATCAAATCTCTATCCTGAAAAGATCTCTGGACTACAAAAGAGTAATGTTCGACGATTTCAGATCAGCTGACTTTGTAGGATACGATATAGCATTTGGGAAAATATGTGTTTATGCCGTAAGAGTAAGAGAGGGCAGGTTCTTTGGCGGATACAACGCCATTTTTAAATATGGAGGTCAGGATATACCAGAGCTTATCATCAACTTTGCACTAGAAGAAAATCAGTCTAATCTTTTCATTTCCGACGCCTTTTCAGAAGAAATAGTATATAAAGATATAGTTTTCAGACCCCCAAACTCCGATACAGAAAAACAACTTGTTCAGATAGCTAAAAATAATGCCACCGAAAGTATACTACAGCTACCGCATGTTGACTCAGAAAAATTTAGATTACTTCAAGAGTTGGGGAAATTCCTACTCCTGCCAGAAATTCCAAGAAAAATAGAAGTTTTTGACTTCTCTAACTTTGGCGGAAAAAATCTTGTAGGTGTTAAGGTCCACTTTGAGGATGGGGAAATTATACCCTCTCGTTTGCGTCTTTATAACGTAAGCCAATTCGGTTATGATGACATTTTAGCACTCAAAAACGTTCTCTCACGCAGAATAAAGGACTTTTTACTGATGAAGGATACCCCATTTCCAGATCTGATCCTGGTGGATGGGGGTAAGGGGCACTTCTCATCTGCTAAAGAGATACTCGAAAACTTCAAGATAAACGTTGCACTAGCATGCGTGAAAAAGGAAGAAAGGAATACTCGTAACATAACACTTATTGTAGAAAATGAAGAACTTAAACCCAGAGGGAAGCTCCTTTCATTTATTTTAAAGCTTCGAGATTCCGCTCACAACAGAGCTAAGCATTTTGCAGTATCCTCAGCTACTAAGATCAAATAAAAATTCTAAGCTTAATCAATATGATTAGAAAACACTGTGTGTTCATTGAAACTGCAAAGAACAAAAAGGAATCTTCGTACATACTTGCGGATCTTGAATGTTAATAACTATGTCATCTATTTTAATGCTTTTTATGTTCTGGCATATATATCTGTCATCTGAAATTTCTGTATTAAAACTTGTCTCTAAGTTTATTCTGTTTGGATTCAGGCATGAAG
>CALHPK010000028.1 GCA_938036315.1 uncultured bacterium
ATTTCCCTTGAGCTATTGCATGCTTCTATAAAGGCTCTGTTGTCATCAATTCTTAGGTCTCTTTTGAACCAATAGATAACTTTTCCGTACATACTACTGGATTTTTATCCTCTTACAAAAATTTTTTCTTTTAATCCCAAAAGTAGTCTTGCTATCACAAGGGGCACTGGCAGTTCCACAACTTGCGATTTTTTCGCTTTCAAGTACGTTGTTGGGATAATTCGTGACTACTTTTGCGGTAAGGCAGTTTATTTGCGCCTGTATGTGATAACAAAGTATGAATATTTTTCTATTTTTTAATCTTTGAGATAAAGTCATATAATTCAATATATCTGCGTATCATTGTTTCTTCGGAGTATTTTTCATAAAGCTCTTTTGCTCGCATTGAAAGAATTTTTCTGAGTTTAGGAGAGCTTAAAACTTCTACGACTGCCTGAGCGAGAGCCTGTGGGTTCTTAGGTGGAATAAGTTTTACATATCCCCCTGCAAAGAAAGGGATTCCACCTACAGATGAGGCAATAATAGGGATTCCAAATTTTCCTGCTTCTAAAATTGTTATTCCCCAGGCTTCATTTAAGGATGGGACAACAAAAACATCAAGAGTTTTGTAAATTTCTTCCGGATTTTCAATCCACCCGGTGAATATAAAGCTATCAGAAGATACGGATTCTTCTCCTATTTTTTGCAGATATGCTCTTTGTGAACCATCTCCTGCCACTACAAAAAAAACATTTTTAACTTTGTCTTTTATAAATGGGAAAGCCTTGACGAAGTACTCTATACCTTTTACTGGCTCCAATCTAGCTATAGTTCCTACGATAAAATTCCCTTTGTTTTTCTTTGCCAAAATTGTTGCGATTACTTTATATTCATTTTCTTTATTTCTACCTTGATGTTCATTTTCTTTATTTCTACCTTGTTCGCCTTCAATCGACTGATCATAGGTTTTTTCTGTTAATAAAGCTTTGTAGTTTATTGGTGCTTTAGGTATTTCAAAGAAGTGAGATTTGCAGCCTATTGATTCGAATGCTTCTTTTTCCTCTTGTGTCCTGACAACGATTACATCTGTGATAAAGGATGCGAGATACTCTAAAAGTGAAATGAGTAGGACTTTGGGTTTTGAGAAATATCCATAAAATACGTGGCCATGGGGTGAATATATAATATGTGGTACTTTGCATAATTTCCCTGCAATTCTCCCTAAAAGACCTGCCTTTGAGGTATGAAGGTGGAGTATATCGGGTTTTTGTTTATTTATGACTACTATAAGTTCAAGGAGCGATAGTATATCTCGCAAAAGTGATATCTCGCGTACTAAGTTCTTTATTCTAATGAGTCTTACATCTTGAGGTATGGGTATTTCATCTTTAGTGTATCCAGTTGCTATGACTTGATCGTATATTTTGTTTATTTGCTGATTTTTCGAAATATATAAAAGTTCGTAAGGCACTCCTCCTCTTTCCAGTCGAGTTATCACTCTGAGAATTTTTTTCTTCCTCATTTTAGCTGTAGAAAAAAGTTTTAGCTAATAGGCACTACTCTAATATAAACATTACAGATTTTCATTAATTTGTGGACATTTTGAATAAAATAAGATGAATAAGGAGGGTTATATGTATGAATAGCAGTAAAAAGGGAGAAAAGGTTTTTTCTGAAATAGGTGAGGGAGAGATAACGCGTGCGATAGTATCTGGTTTTATGAAGTTCTTTAATGAGTTTGCATTTTCTGATGTTATAATTTTGGGAGCGGGTCCTGCTGGACTTGTTGCAGGGCGAGAGCTTGCCAAAGCAGGAATTAAGGTTCTCGTGATAGAAAGAAACAACTACCTTGGCGGAGGTTTCTGGATAGGGGGTTATCTTATGAATACAATAACGGTAAGAGCTCCGGGACACGAAATTCTTAGGGAAATAGGCGTAAGATTAGAAGAAGTTAAACCGGGGCTTTTCGTCTCACACGGACCTGAGTCTGCCTCTAAGCTTATTGCAGCTGCCTGCGATGCTGGGGTCAGATTTTTGCAGATGACATCTTTTGATGACCTTGTCATAAGGGATGGTAGAGTCCGTGGAGTTGTTGTGAATTGGACACCAGTTTCTGCACTTCCCAGAGAAATAACTTGTGTTGATCCAATTGCGCTTGAGTGTTCTTTTTTAGTTGATGCAACCGGACACGATGCCTTTGCCGTCAAAAGCCTTGAGGCGCGCGGACTTGTGAAAACTAAAGGAATGGGAGCTATGTGGGTTGAGATGTCAGAAGATCTTTTGGTTGAACACACTGGAGAGGTTTTTCCCGGACTTTATGTCGCTGGAATGGCAGTTTCTGAAACCTACGGATTACCAAGAATGGGACCAACATTCGGCGGAGTTTTAATGTCTGGAAAAAGAGTTGCAGAACTTATAATAGATGAGATCAGAAAGTCCAAAGATAGAAGAAAGGAAGAGGGTAGAGCTGAGGCAGGAAGATAAAAATCAAGGATACGAAATAAAAGAAAAAATCGGGGGTCAGAGTAAAAAAACAGGAACTATAAAGATTTTTCATGAAGATTTAGAAGAATATGAAGTTGAATCATTTGTTAGCAAAGTAGATCAGCTTGCCCACAATTTAGGAATAAATATTCAAGTTGATTATATAGGGAATATATGGGACAATCTCAGAAAATCTGAGCATAGTTTGTTTAAGTATGATAGGATATTTGAAAAGCTTGTAAAAATTAGGGTTATCAGGTGGGACAAATTCCTCCTTCACGAGTATGTTTCTCCAGCTGAAAAATCATTTGAAAGAAGGAGGGCGCAAGGTATAATAAAAAGTTATGGAATAGTTTATGATGGATTCGGTATCATCGGAGTGTTCAGGGAGTATCTTGCTTCCCAGTTTTTCCCTCTCACTTATGATGAGGTGCCAGTTATAATAACAAACAGGCAAATTGCTACCTTGGGAGATGATGGTAGATATCATCTCAGAATTGCTGTTTTGGGACACCCAGCAGTTATATCTAAACAAGGGTTGTTTTCAGCTCCTGCTAAACCTAAGGAGTATCACATTGCTAAGCTAGTAAAAGAAGATGAAGCTTTGCTTATAGGGATGGAGATTGAGGAAAAAATAAGAAAGCATCTACCTGAATTGTTATCTCCTTATATACTTTCTGCATTTTTGTGGATAAATTATGGGATATCTTTTTGTATGGATCGTTCGTGCTTATTTTCTGATTCTCACACTATCGATGAATTATTCGACTCTAAACTTCAGGTTCAGTTGAAACTCTGCAGGTATCATAAAAGTAAGATAGACGAAATCAGATTAGGTTTGGATAAAGATTAGATAAAATTGAGATAAGATTTTTTGGAACTTGTAGATTTAGATAAGATGAAGTTTCAATTTACCTTTTTTCAGGAGGCTTATTTGCTTTTTAAGGAGTGAAACTTTTTTTACTGCTTCATCCAGTCTACTTTGTATTTCTTTTCTATTTTCCTTTATGAATTTTGCGAAATTTTCGAATGTTTTTGCCAAGAGATTGTAATTGTCGGAGCATATAAGAAGTATATCGCAGCCAGCTAAGAAAGCTTTGATTGCCAGTTCGGGGATATCTCCATAATTTTTCAGAGCGTCCATACACAGATCATCGGAGATTATAAAACCATGGAAGAATTCTTTTAGCTTTTGAAGGCATACCGGAGATAATGTGCAAGGAAGGTTGTTATCGATGCCCTTTATGATTATGTGTGATGTCATTATGCCATATACTGAATTAGAAATTCTTGCAAATGGTAGGATATGTTTTTGGATCTCTTCTTGGTCAGGTTCCGATATGGGCAGTGTGATGTGTGAATCTTCGGATACAAGACCGTGCCCCGGGAAGTGTTTAGCTACTGGAAGGATTCCACCTGAGAGCATTCCATTTGCAAAAGCTTCTGCAATTTTGCATGTTATTTGTGGATCTTGGGAGTAAGCTCTATCTCCTATTACTGTATTGTTGTATCCATATAAGTCTACAACTGGAGCAAAGTTTATATCTATACCAAGATATGACAAAAATGATCCGAGTTTTTTCCCAAGTTCAATTATTTCATCGTCAGATATTTCTCCTCTCTCATATAGTTCTCCGATTTTTCTGGCGGGCGGTAACTCAAAGGGGGGCTCAATTCTCTTCACTCTTCCTCCTTCCTCATCTATCGAGATCAGAATGTTTTTTACTATCCCTTTTATTGAGAATATGAATTCTCTTGTCTCTTCATAGCTCGGTGGAATATTTTTCGAAAAGAGTATTATACCAAGTGGTTTGTAGGTTTTAAGGAAATCCTGTAGTTCTTTATCTATTCTGTTCCCTTTTATACCTACTATGAAAAGACCTGCTAGCATTAATCTTTAAGAAGCTTTAGAAATTCCTCTTCGGTTATGATTTTTACGCTTAGTTTTTGAGCTTTCTCAAGTTTTGTAGTTGTTGTTTTACCCTCTAGATCTCCGACAACGAGATAATTTGTAGATGCCGACACCGTATCGGTTACTCTTCCACCTTTTTCGATAACTTGCCTTTTAGCCTCTTCCCGTGTCATGCTTTTTAATGTTCCAGTGAAAACAAAAGTTTTGCCAGCAAGCTTTCCTGCTATAACTTCTTCTTCATAAGGTAATACTTTTACACCTGCCGATAGCATTCTTTTTATTGAATTTATATTTTTCTCATCGCGAATGAACTTTGCAACACTCTGGGCAACTTTTGGACCAAGCCCATATACACTTTCTATTTCTGCTTCGTTTGCACTCATAAAACCTTCAAGAGTTTTGAATTTTTTTGCAAGTAATTTGGCTACCGCTTCCCCTACATGCCTTATTCCTAAAGCGAATATAAACTTCGAAAGTGGTATGACTTTCTTTCTGTTTATGTTCTCTATTATTTTTGTAGCGAGTTTTTCTCCAACTCCATGAAATTTCATAAGATCTATTTTCCTTAAATAGAAGATATCAGATACATCGTTTATGATCTTTCTTTCCACAAGTTGAGTGATGAAAACTTCGCCAAGCCCTTCTATATCAAATGCATTCCTTGAGAGCATGTGTTTTATCCTTTCAATAAGTTGTGCCGGGCATGACATGTTTGGACACCTCAGGGCTACTTCATCTTCTGGTTTGTACAGGCTCGACCCACACGCAGGGCATTTCTTCGGTTCTTCATATTCTATTTCGTTACCAACTCTTCTTTCGGGAATAGATTTTATGATCTCCGGAATCACATCTCCAGATCTTTTTACCCAAACCCAATCTCCTATTCTTACATCTTTCCTTTTCAGTTCTTCAAAATTGTGCAGGGTTGCCCGGGAGACTAAAACTCCTCCTATCCTTACTGGCTCTAAAATTGCAACAGGTGTTACAGTTCCTGTTCTTCCGACTTGAGACTCTATCCATAGGACACGAGTTGTTGCTTCCTCTGATGGGAATTTATAGGCTATTGCCCATCTCGGACTTTTTGCTTTTTCTCCTAATTTTTCTCTCAGTTCAAAATTGTTTACCTTTATTACAACACCATCGGATTCAAATTTGAAATCTTTGAGTATTTTTTGAATGTATTCAGTATGCTCTATAGCATTTTTTATACCTTTTACTATTTTGTATTCCGGGATAACTTTAAATCCCCAATTCTTTAACTTTTCAAGTAGCTCGTTTTGGGATTTGATCTCTATGCCTTTTATTATTCCGTGTCCATATACAACTGAATCAAGATATCTTTTTGCTGTTTCGGATGGATCAATATGTTTTAGCGATCCTGCTGCAGCGTTTCTCGGGTTTGCAAAGGGTTTCTTTCCCTGAGAAAGTAGCTCGCGATTGAGCTTTTCGAAGTTTTCTCTCTCCATATATATTTCTCCTCTGACCTCGATGTACGATGGAACATTTTCTCCAAGCAATCTTAGTGGTATAGTTTTTATTGTTTTGACATTCTGTGTAACGTCTTCGCCTGTGAATCCATCGCCTCTTGTCAGTGCCATTTTTAAAATTCTATTTTCATATATCAGCTCTATACTTACCCCATCTACTTTGGGTTCAACGGAATATTCAATGGCTGTGTCTTGGGGTAGATTTAAAAACCTCTTTATCCTTCTGTCAAATTCCTCAACTTCTTCGTATGAAAATGCATTATCAAGCGATAGCATAGGGATTGAGTGTGGGTAAGTAGGAAACTCTCCTTCGATTTTCTCTCCGATTCTTTGAGTAGGAGAATCGGGAGTTATAAACTGTGGATATTTTTCCTCGAGTTCCTTCAGTCTCCTGAAGAGCCTATCATATTCGGCATCGGAGATTATAGGATCATTCAGAACATAATATCTCCAGTCATGATACTGGATTTCTTCTCTTAATTTTTCTATTTCCTTTTTTATCTCCTCTATTTCTTCCGGTTGCTTTTGATGTGCCATACTTTTGTATTTCTCTACATAATATTAATTCTGGTTTTAAGTGCTTCGATTAAATAGAATTTTTCTTATGCTTTAGTTCATTGAAGCACCTTTACTGAGATATTTAATGAATTTAATTTTAATTATATACTAAAGAGGAGATCATAGCTTGGGTTGATTGAGGTTGGAAGATTCTAAATGATTAAGGTAAATCTGCTGGTGGAATGTAAAGGAGGGAGTTATAGATTATCCATTCTACTTTACTTGCATTTGTGTAAGAAAATCTCTATCAAATTCTAAAAAAATGATTCCATCTGAAGTATGCATAATAAAAATATCGTCATAAAGAAGCGGTATATTAAAGAAACTCGGAGAACTTACTGGGAGCGAAAAGGAATAAGCTTCCCCATTTCTAATCAAAAGTAGCTTATCATTATACTTTGCAAAAATACCATAACTTGTTGAAATAGGAAAGGAAAAATCTAATCCATCAATGAGATTATCAAAAAGAAAATCCCCATCTAAGCTGAAACCTGCTATATAACCGCTACTGCTTAAAACCAAAATTATATCATTAAATTGTATCGGTGTAACCAATATATCATTTATATCTATATATTCTGCGAATTTCAATTTATTCTCTGAAAAAAGAAGTAGCATAGTTTTTGAAGAAGGTTTTAATACATCTGATACAAAGGATATTGCTGAAACAAAAAATTTTTCGTTAAAAATATATGGGTATACTTGTGAGGTAATAAGAATAGAAATTTCCTCACCAAAAAAACACAATTGTAATTCTGCAGCAAATATTCCATCGCCTATCTTAGTAGGTCTATCCTTTAAAATAAAAATACCTTTTTCGGTAGTGATTACAAAATTTCTACTGAATGCCATATGAACTATATTTTCTGGGAGCTGATAAATATTTTTCATCATACCATCGTATCCGAAAATATAAACTTTATCTTCTACTCCAACGGCAACTTCTTCTGAGGATGATGCTATTGAGATAGGCTCACTATCTAAATCGATTTTAGAAAGCTCCGAGCCATTGCATGAGAATACAAAAATAGTCTTTCCAAAATATGTAAAAACTTTATCTTTTAAAGTTGCACAATAATAATTAGTTCTATTCTTAAAGCCCATATCTTTCACCATAATGTTGTTCCCATATAAATCGAAAACGTATAAAGTTCCACCTATATTCGTGAAAATATTTGAATTACATAGACAGAAATTAGAACCCATTATAAAACTTTCTAAATTTCCTAAGGTCACAATTTTTCTCAGTTTTATTTTATTACTCTCAACTATTTTCAGGTTCCTAACTATATTAAAATTACTATTACTTTTTTTAAGTTCACACTTTGATTCTATGTACTTGTAACAGGAAAAAAGGATAAAAAGGGGAAGAAATTTTACAATTTTTAGCATGGTGGTTTGAACCATTCGCCTCCAAATATATTTTTAAGGGGGCAATTTACAGCTAAGCAAAATAACCACCTTTCATCCCCACTTAATCTTTGTATTTCAGATACAATATCTCCATCAGATACAATATCTCCAATTTTTTTGCCTTTTAATCTGTTTGATAAATTTTCAGCCGCTCGTTTTATTGCTGAACAACTTTTGCTATCTCCACATCTTGAACTTGTTCCATAAACTGTCTCAACCCAACATTCTACTCTGCAGTACCAATATGCAAGCCACCAGGGACAAATACAACACCTGAATTTCAATCCTAATATATCAGTTCCGAATAATTTGCCTTTTGTAGTAAAGAAAGGCCTACAACTACAATCTCCAATTATTGCAAATACTGTCGGAGGAATAACAGCATATGCTGCAACAGTACCAATTATTACCCATACCCACCATGCAAGCTTGCCTGTTGGATCTGAAAAAACTATGGGGTTATTCTTTGCATATTCATATAAATCACAGAAACCCTTATCGCAGATTTGCCTACATGAAGGATCAATTTCAATAAACCTCCCAATTCTCGCATCATATACTCTCGCCCTATAATTGAACATCCCTAATCTTTCTAAATATTCCCTTCCTATAAATGTATAGAAGTTGCGTTTTGCTCTTGAACCCTGGGCTACTAAAACCTCCCCAAAAGGTGAATATTTGTACTCTGCCGCTTTTTCCAGAACATGCTTTCCACAAATGGTCTATGTGATAATAAAGTGTTTGCTTGGGTTCTCCATTATCAGCTTTATCCTTAAAAACTTCCACCCACGTTGTCTTGTTAACTCTATCTGACTGATAATACATATCTTTTTGAGGAACTTTGAGTTTTATATGAAAAGGTTTTTGAGTAAAAACAGATTTTTGAAGTTCATTGTTAAATTTTGTTTGTAGGGTTAGCTGTGGGGC
>CALHPK010000029.1 GCA_938036315.1 uncultured bacterium
TCTTTCAAAAGAGCTATAGCTGTTTCTTTTTTAAATTTAAAGCTAAAAAGGTTATAAACGGATAAATTTTTGACATAAAAGTAGATGTATCCCAAGGCTAAAATAAAGCTGTCAAATACAAACGCAATTGCAAAGGCAATAAGAGGTGCATTGTAGATTATTAAAGCAATTTTAAACAAGCTACCCCCAAAAAGTGAGAGACTATTTGCAAGAGCTATATATTTACCCATTACCTTTGCCTGAAAATACATATCTATGACATTAAAAGCTTGGAATATTGTACCTGATGCAATGATAAAAATGAGTAAATTTGTATAAAAATCGTTAGATGTAAAGTTAATAGCAATTGCTATCACAGCAAGCGTAGCCAAGGCTCCCATAACTTTTAGCCAAAAGCTAGTGCCCAAAAGCTCATCCCTTCTACCTTCATCCTTTACAAGCTCCCGCACTACGATTCCATCAAGCCCAAGGGTTGCAATAGCACCAAAAAGCGCCACAAAACTTTGGGCATAGCTTAAAAGTCCGAATTTTTCAGGTCCCAAATACCTTGCCACCCACACACTAACAAAAAGGCTTACCACAATGCGAAAGACTTTTTCCGCAAAAAGCCAAGAAGTGTTGGTAAAGTAACGAATAAAGCCCTGATGACTTAGCAAATGTTGAATTTTTAATGTTAAGTGTTGAATTGAGTTATTTTTGAACATTGTTTTTGCAGGTTTTGCTCTTCTGTGTAGTTTTCACACTGGTTAATAGCTTAATTATTTCATCTATCTGACTTCTTAACTCCGTAATTTTTTCATCATCATGTTTATGTCTCTTCCCGAGCCCATACTTATATTCCTCTTTTTATCTTAGATTCCATATTTTAGTTCTCTCCTCAGAACTCTAAAGCTAATATAGGTTATAAAGCTTATGGATATAGATTGTAGAAGAATTGGGTATAAAACCCTACGGAGTAGTAAAAATCTGTATAAAATTTTACCAGTGGTAAAAATATAGGAAGATAGGGGATATATTTCTTCACATATTGAGGATAAACTGCTTTTACCGCCGACAAAACCTTCAGTACAAGCCAATAACTTCAGTACAAGCCCATAGCTCCGGAATACATATACTGCAAAAAATAAAAGTAAGAAGTTAGAAATTTCTTTACATTGCAGCTAAGTTTGACAATTTGGGAAAAAGAGAATTTCGAGAGCAAGACGGATAAAAATAATGGAGAATGGAGGACTTGATAAAAATTGATGATCTGCTTTTAAGATGCATAGTGGGAATAAACGAGTGGGAAAAGAGGGAAAAGCAAGATATCGTGATATCTGTTACGCTAGCTGGCGATTTCAAGAGAGCCGGAAGAACAGACGATATCAAAGATACGGTAGATTACAAAGCTCTAAAGAAAGAGATCATAGATCTTGTGGAAAATAATACTTTTTCACTTATTGAAAAAATAGCATACGAGATTGCCGAAATTTGCATAGTAAAATCTGGTGTGAAAAGAGTCGAGATAAAAGTCGATAAACCCGGAGCACTCCGGTTTGCCAGAAATGTCTCCGTACTGATCCGTAGGGAATGGTCGGATGTGATTTTAGGAATCGGATCAAATATAAAACCAGAAGAGAATATACCGTTGGCATTAGAACTTCTAAAAAGAATCAAAGGAGTAGAATTTGAAAAAGTAACAAAATTTTATGAAACTCTGCCCATAGATCAGCATGGAAATGTAGATAGGACTCAGCCAAATTTCCTGAATGGAGCAGTTAAAATAAGAAGCTACCTTAGTTACGAAGAATTACTTGCCAACCTTGAGAATATCGAGGTTAAGCTCGGTAGGATTAAAAAGGAAGGAGGAAAATTTTCTCCACGACAGATAGATCTAGATATTCTCGTCTGGATAAATTCTTCCGGTAAAGTAACCTATGTTCATCATGATTTATTTTCAAAGGACTTTATCCCTGGGATGATTTATCCCCTGCTCGATAGATGCCCTGTAGAGCTTATGGATTTTATATATCTGAAGAAAGATCGAATAAATAACTTTAAGGTGTCCACACTTACACTACAGCAGGAGTCCTAATGTGAATTGAACGTTAATAATAAAAAGGAATTTGTTTCCGATTTAAAATGTTTCTATGTCGGTTGGATTATCATTATTAACTTTTACTATAATTTTAGGGTTTTCTCCTGAGACATCGTTTGTTTCGAAGACTGGGGATCAAAAGAGGGTTTCTGTGACAGCATTTGGAGGAAGGTTTATAGCGGTAGCAGAAGATTCAAACTGCGGTAAGCCAGAAAAACACATATGCTTTTATAGTGGAGGAAGCGAGGAGCTGGCCGATGATTCGCCCGTATCAACAGCATATCCAGGAGTAAGTGTTGATTCTTCAGGAAATATATATCTGGTTTACTCAGCAGCTCGAGAGAAAGATCCAGAAACTAACACAATATCATGGGATATATACTTTAGAAAAAAGTCAGGGAATATATGGTCTGTGTCAAAGAGAATAAATTCAACAAGACCGGACGATCAGTGTAAACTTGCAGGAGATCAAATAAGACCCAGCATAGCGGTGACAAGTTCCGGTATTTATGTGGTTTGGCAGAGTATTGAGTCAACCGGAAGAAGTTTCATATGCTTTACTTATTCGCCGGATTTCGGCATAACATGGAGTCGTAATAAAAGGCTTTTTGAGGGATATACTCCTTCGATAGCAGTTTCTGGATCAGAGATCTACATAGTGTTTTCAGATATAAACTCTAATGTTCTTTTCGCAAGATCAGAAGATGGCGGGAATACTTTCACAGTCAGAGCTGAACCTATTTTTACTGCATCAGGAAGAATCCCTGATCTGGCTTACCCATCCATAGCAATAACTCCTTCAGGTGTTCTAATAGCTGTCTGGCAAGCTAAAGCCATAAAGGGCTTTTCATCTGATATAGATATATTCATCTCAATGTCAAAAAACAAAGGTCAATCGTGGAGTTCTCCGAGAAATTTAGACTTACCCGGGGATCAGGTTAACCCATCGGTTGTGTTTTCAGGAGGTATATTCGTCTTTTATTCTACCATAAAATCTGTTCAGCTCGGGCATGATATATACTATGTTGAATCAAGAGGAAGCGTGGTTGCTTCGGTAGGGGAGAATTCTCCAGTAGGGATATTAAGTGTAGCTTCGGGCTCAGAAAACATAACCGTCTTTCAGATGAAGCTCACAGCCACGGAAGATATAGGATTCTGTGAGGTCAAAACAATAAAAGTCAGGGCTATCGGAACTATGAATGATCCTCAGGATATCATAAAAGTTCGGGCTTACCTTGATTCTGATATGGATGGGGTGGTCTCTCCTGCAGATACACTTATTGGTGAAGGAGTGTTTGCCGAGGATGACGGCTATGCCATATTGCCTGTGAACTTAACCTTATCGACTGAGCCGAGATATGTTATAGTTACAGTAACTCTGTCAAAGCCAATCCCAAGAGGGAAAACTTTTAACCTTCAAATAAATCCTCCTTCGGATATTCTGGCATATGCTGAAGGAACAGGAGTGGGGGTTCCTGTTGAAGGTTCCGTAATTTCTGGAAGACAAATCTCAATATCAAATAATTTACCTGTTGCGGTTGCGAGCGCTAATCCTTCATCTGTTCTTGAAAACTCAGGTGTGGAAGTTCTTCTGGATGCTTCCAACTCCTATGATCCGGATGGAGATCAGATTTTATTTACGTGGCAACAGCTCTCGGGTCCTCCAGTTTCACTTGTGGGATCTGGATCTCAAGTCAAATTTACTGCTCCGTCATCTGTTACTCGAAATGAAAATTTAGTTTTCAGAGTTACGGTTTCAGATTCTTTCGGAGGTAGCGCAACAACTCAGGTTTCGGTCCTTGTCATTGATACTTTGAATGAACCACCAGTGGCTGTCCCACGGATCAGGATTGCAGGGAATCTCTTCGCAGGACCGGTTGATCTTGAGGAAGGTACTGTAGTTGTTCTGGATGCATCGGAGAGCTATGATCCAAATGGTGATAAGTTGTTCTACTTTTGGAATCAGGTTGGTGGGACCTATGTCAATTTGGTGAATCCAGCTGGAGTAACCTCATATTTTGTAGCTCCCCCCGTCATCTGTGCTCAGTCGGAGACTTTGACATTTAATCTATCTGTGAGAGATCAAAAAGGTGCTGTTTCATCTTCAAGCATTACAGTAAGGATTCTTAATACTCGGAATGATCCTCCAAGTGCTAAATTCGTACCGACTCCTAACATCGGTCAAGCTCCACTGCAAGTTACTTTCGATGCTGGAGCTTCTTATGATTGTGACGGGAATATAATAAGCTATGCTTGGGACTTTGGAGATGGAACCCAGATTACAACATCGAACCCTGTTGTTGTTCATAACTTTTACACCCCGGGTGAATACCTAGTTAAGCTTAGGGTTCTCGACAATAGCGGGAACTTTTCGGAGTTTCTGACTCCGGTTACGGTCTTAGCATCGGTACCTACTTTATTTATTTTTCCGGTAAAGTTGACAGATGAGTTGTCATATGGTGTTTTTCGTAATGTGGTCAAAATCAGATTTACAAATATCTCTGCCGAGACTATAGTTATCAATTCAGTGAAGCTTGATTTAGCTGGAGTTCCGGATGCAGATTTTGAGATCTTACTTGATGTAAATTCTGATGGTATAGGAGATTTCAGTTTGTACTCCTTTTCTCTTAAGGGATCTTCTGGGAGTTTTGTTATACCTTTGAATCTGACACTGCAGGGTGGTAAGGCTTCTGATGTTATAATAAGGTTGAAACCTTTACCTATTTCTGATATACCTGTAAATTACTCTTTAGTCTTATCTTCTGTTAATGCAAGAAGTTCTTTTTCAGGAGTTGATGTAGTTTTGGTCGGAGCTTCCCTTCCGTGGAGTTCTGAATTTTCTCTGAAAAAGTCAGCCTTAATATTCTTGACTCCATCTACTTTTGCTGTTTTGAGAGGAGGTGGAGTTATACCATTTTCGGTAGATGTTATAGGACTTGGGGCTTCATTTACTATAAATTCTCTCCAACTTTCATATGATCCAACAAAGATAGAAAGGGTAAGTGTTTTTGAGGACTCAAATTCCAATGGAAATTATGATGCTGGTGAAAGAATTTTGGCGGATTTGAGAGGAGAGCAGGTTTTTTCTCTAAATTTAGCAATTGAGAAAAGCGGGAGAAAAAGGATTGGATTTCTGGCATATCCTTCTGCATCTACAGGAGGTTCTTCACAATCTGCAGGAAACCTTTCAAGCCTTGCACTTGCCAGCGGGGCAGTTGTTTTGGTTGCATTTCTGATACCAGTGTTCAGAAGAAAAGAGATTTTTATAATTTCTGCTTTAGTCTTTATTATTATTGGATCGTGCGCAAACAAACCCGGGACAGGGAAGATTCCAGAAAAAGAGTTTCCAGGTGGTATGACTCAGTATCCCACTGATCTGACTCAGCAGATACCGACCGAGCTTCAATTTATGAAGACTACTGTATTTTACATAACAGGTGCATCTGTTGTCTCTTCCTCTCCATCATTTGAAGTAATAGGGTTACCTCTTCAGGTTCAGCTGTTCTACTGATGACTGATTTCTCTTGTTTAATTTTTCTTTCTCATCTTTTCGGATCTGATTTCTGAAGTGGGAGTTTCACTCTCTTTCTGAAGTGGGAACTTCACTCTTGGAATTTCCTTATTTATTATTTATTTTAAAAACGGTTCCGGTGTATAATAAATCTATCCTGAAATCTGTAGAGAGAATATTACGGAGTAAATATTTTTGAATTTGCGATTAAAAAAGTGGTAGGTAGAAGATTTTATAGATCTGCTATGGCTGAGGCTGTTATTTATGAAGAGTTAGATGATGGAAGGATAGCAAAGATCACATTCAATAAAGCGGATAGGAGAAATCTTATGGATCCGGAAATTGTTGAGGGGTTTGTATCTGCTGTAGATAGGGTTATAGCTTCAAAGACTTTAAGATGTGTTATAATAACTGGGAGTGGTAATTCTTTTTGCGCGGGGGCTGACTTTTCTACTTTGCAGAAATTTGCTGCCGAATCCGGATACACCGGTCCAGCTGCGATACGTGAAGGAATAATGAGATTCTATAATTCGTTTATGAAGGTACTTGAAATCGAACCCCCTGTTATAGCGTCAATAAATGGCTATGCTATAGGTGGAGGGCTCGCATTAGCTCTTTTGTGCGATATAAGAATAGCATCTCAGAGCGCTAAATTATCCGCAAATTTTGCAAAGGTTGGTATACATCCGGGAATGGGAATAACCTATTCGCTCCCAAGATTAGTTGGGCTTGAAAGAGCTATGGAGCTTCTTTTCACGGGAAGATTTGTCTCAGCTGAAGAAGCCGAAAAAATAGGGCTTATCTTAAAGTGTGTCCCAGATGAAAAACTTGGCGAAGAAACCCTGAACCTGGCCAGAGCGATATCTGATAACGCTCCTTATGTTGTCAAGCTGTCAAAAAAGCTTATAAAAAGAGAGTTTTATGTGAAAGCTCACTCTGAAGTAGAATCATTCGCTCAGGCTATATGTGGGCAAATGGAGGATGCTGTTGAAGGGATCAAGGCCTTTTTCGAAAAAAGAAAACCTAACTTCAAAGGAAGATAATCAAAGTGCTCTCAGAAAAAGAGTTAGAGTTTGCCTTAAGCTCTGCTAAAGAGGCTACAAAGCTCGCAGGAGAAATACTAAAGAAATATTTTTCTAAACTTAAAAATTTCGAAGAGAAAGGTATAAGTGACTGGGTTACAGAAGCTGATATCGAATCCGAAAAGATGATAAAGGATTTTCTTCTTGATAGATTCCCTTATAGCTTCCTTGGAGAAGAATCCGGGCACGATAAAGGAAAAGAAGCAGAATTAACCTGGTACATAGATCCTCTTGACGGTACGAAGAACTTCGTCAAAAGAATTCCATTTTTTTGCGTTTCTGTAGCTTTGGGTAGCGCAGATGATATCATATTAGGGGTTGTTTATGATCCAATCAATGACAATATGTTTTGGGCTGTTAAAGGAAAAGGAGCATATCTTAATAGCGAGAGAATAAAGGTCTCTGAAAGCAGTGATTTATCAAAGTGTATTGTAGCTTTAGGGCTTCATTTCAAGCATAGGCAATTTCTTGAACCGTTCCTTAACGTCTACAGAGATGTTTTTATGCAAGGTGCCGGCATAAGACATATGGGATCCGCAGCTTTGGAGCAGTGCTATGTAGCTTCTGGGTTTTTGGACGGCTTTTTAGAAGTTGGACTTTCTCCCTGGGATGTTGCAGCTGGATCTCTCATAGTCAGAGAAGCTAACGGCGCAGTTTCCGACTTCTGGGGAGGAGATTCGTGGCTTCAAACCGGTTGCCTAATTGCAACAAATGGAAAAATCCATCAAGAGATCGTAAGAATAGTAAAAAATTATTTCTCAAAGATCTGAAGAATCGAGAGAGTAAGTATTAGCTATCTTTCTGTATATTGGTCCTTGAGGTGTCAGGATACTTTGGAACAGGGTTATCTCCCTAATTCTGAAGCTTCCGAAGTCTTCACCTTTTGAAATTATCTGTTCGATTATTTTTGGATTTTCTCTACTTTTTAGTCTTGCTATTGTTATATGCGGTATGAAATTGTAATCTTTTTCTACTCCTAATTCTTCCAGAGTTTCATCGATTTCTGTCTTGATTTTAAAGATTTCCGAAGATTCAGCTCCGATCCATATGACCCTTGCACTATAGATGTTTGGGAAGACACCCACTCCTTTTATTTTGATTTCAAAGCTCCTGAAACTTATTCCACTTATTCTTTTTACTATATTCTGAACTTTATCTTCTGCCATTTCACCTAAAAACTTTATAGTTATGTGAAGATTACTATCTTCTACTTCCTTTATGTTCTTCAGTTTTTTGAGATTCTCTTCCTTGAAATTTGCTATTTTATGTTTGATCTGAAAAGGTAGGTCTATACCTATGAATGTTCTCATTTACGGTTCAAGATTGGCAATTAAGTTTTTTAGTTTCCAGATCGCTCTTTTTCTGTGTGACACAGAAATTTTTTCTTCAACTGTTACTGAGCCAAAAGTCTTTCTTAGTTCAGCGGATAAGAAAATAGGGTCATAACCAAAGCCGTTTTCTCCTATCATTTCGTAGCTTATGGTGCCATAAGTTTCACCAAAATCATAGAACCATATATTCCAGGCGGGCAGATATAAAAGAGCACAGGAAATATATCTACACTCCCTTCTATTCAAATTTTTCATCCTCTCAAGTATGTAAAGACATCTTTCTTTGTCCGTAGAATTTTCAGATGGGATGATAGAAGAATTTACTCCAGGAAATTTGTTTAATGCAAAGATCTCAAGCCCAGAATCTTCCGCAAGTATCGGAATTTTTAATTCTTTGTTTTTTGCCCACCAGCAAGCTTTCATAAGAGCATTCTCAACATAACTTTTCCCTGTTTCTGGAACAGTTTCCTTCTCTTCAGGAAATAATGGGATCACTACCTTCCCAATTTCATGCGCAAGCATATTTAATATCTCCTTTATTTCTCTTTGTTTACCTTTATTTTGTGTTGTCACAAATATTTCTATCATCTTTTTATTCCCCATATTTATTTTTGGTGATTACTTTGTTGCAAACATAAAAAGATTGTCTATTTTAAAATTTATATTATAAAAAGTGCTATACCATAACACAAGATAAAAAAATTCAGGGTAATTAAGATTCTCTATATTAGGTGGGTATTTTTGAGGTTGTAAGTGCAAGCAAAGAACCTTGGCATTATCCTTCCTTTCAGCTCAGATTCAGATTTAGCTTCTCCCACTCAAAATTCAAAATGATTCTTTTTTTCTTGCTGAACTCAACTCCTACTATGTAGATTTCTTCAACATCAGTGTATTTCTCCCAGTACCTCCTTTCCTTTATCTGCTGTAATGCTGATATCTTCTTCGCTGATTTTACCTTCCTTTCCCTCCCCACTTTCCCTCTTTTCTTATCAACCCCATTCCCCACAACCTTGAATTCAAATATATACACCTTGTCATAGTAGATCACCGTAAGGTCTATCCTGCCTTCAGATGTTATATCCTCAGGTCTTACCTCCGCCCCTATCGCACAAAAATACGAATAAAGTATCGAAGCATAAAATCCTTCATATCTCCCTAACTCCGCCTTCCTATACCAATCATACGGAATCCCTGCAAAAAGCGAAAATAAAGCCTCCCTCAGCCCCTCTATATCCCCCTCCCTCAAAAAATGCTTTATCTTATCCTTTACTCCTTCTTCCTTGCCTCTTAAGATAAAATATAGAAGATAATTTAAAAAGCTTATCTTGACTTCTCTATTGGGAAAGGTAAGAGTATATCTTACTCCCTCAGGTTCTTGTGACCAGTCCTTCACGGTTAGATATCCTGTCTGGAAAAGAAGATTTTCAGGTTCTACAAAATCAACATCAAAGGAGCTGA
>CALHPK010000030.1 GCA_938036315.1 uncultured bacterium
TACATACTTGCGGATCTTGAATGTTAATAACTATGTCATCTATTTTAATGCTTTTTATGTTCTGGCATATATATCTGTCATCTGAAATTTCTGTATTAAAACTTGTCTCTAAGTTTATTCTGTTTGGATTCAGGCATGAAGAATCTGGACCGATTTCAAAGATTCCTTTCATAGTCACCTCAGCAGACATCGTGTTCGGGTAGATATTTTGGATATATTCGAAATTCTCAAATGTTGAATTCAGTGTATCTGTCCACTTTGTAAATATTTTACCGCTTTTTACTCTTAGGATGTATCCTTTTGTTGTTTTTGTGTGCAGAACATTTTCTGCGATGATCTCGCCTGTTTTTAAAATTTCCTCCTGAATGTCTATTTTGACGTTGAGATTTTCAAAGAAAAAACCCTCTCCAGACAGTATCATATTTGTGTAAAGTGTAGCATTAATTCTTCTTTTATCATCATAGGCTTGAATTGATAAGTCAAAAGTGTATCTGTTGCCAGGGGTTGTTTTGATTTTTCCAGTTGTCGTTATTCTTTCTTGATAGCAGTTTAAATATTTTTCTCCAGGGCTTACTTCTTCTGAGCAATCTGGACTTATAGATAAAATTGCTTTTAAAAAATCAGATATAGCATTGACTATATTTACTTGCTGGTATATTGCACTTACTATTTTAAGAGAGTCGTACTCACTTATTCTTGGAGGTTCTGTTTTATCTCTCTTACAGCATATATGATGAGAAATAATAATAACCACAATTGTATGGGAGAATTTTTTTATTACTGTTTTCATTCTTATTCTTATAATATTTTGTGATTGTGCAAAGCTTTTATCTATTTATCTATCTATATGAATCTTAGTATAGTTAATTCGAAGGCTCTTACTGCTGCGATCATTGATGCTTGGGTAATGCTTTCTTTTAAAGTCAGATTTGCAGAAGCTTCAGCCATATCTAAATCTTCAATATTTGATTTTCTTATAGACTGTTGGGTCTTTAGATAATTCAAGAGATCTTCTCTTCGCTCAAGGAAAGCTATTTTTTCCCCAACTTTTGCCCTTTCTGAGTTCACAAGTTCATAAGCTTCTTCAATTTGTAAAACTGCAGATCTCAGTAATTCTCTTGTACTTCCTTCATGGTTTCTAAATCTTAGTATATCTATAAGATCTCGTAGTATTGTGAGAGTTCCCTTTACTTTCTTGGTCGGGTCCCCGAAGATTTTTCTTCCGTCGGATGTTATATCAATAATTGAATTGTAAACCTCAACCGACAGCGAAAGAGAATCGCCATGGTATTCAGGAAGTCCATCTCCACCTAGTTCTGAAATAAGCCCCATGTTATCATCAGTGATTGAAAATGTGAATCCTGGTGTGGACGATGAAAGTTGGAGTTTCCCGTTGGGTGATACACTTGCAAGAACAAAACCTCCCCCCGATGTATTTATTTTATTTGCCACAGTGACTATTGTATCTGAATCTGTATAGCTTATATTAGCTGATAAAATTAGGTTACCATTTGGATCAAAGACTGAAAGTAAGAATCTTCCTTCCTTTATTTTCAGTGCGTCGCCAAGAGTTGTATTCGGATTTATGCCTTTGGGAGAGGTCCAGTTTTCTGTTCTATCTAATTCTGCGTCATCGTAAGGTTTTTTGTATGATGTTCCAGTTGGAACGATTTTTGAGCCACCGAAGATGTATCTTCCTGCTACAGATGTGTTAGCAATTTCTACAGCTTCTGAAAAGAGTTCTTCCACAGCCGAAGCTAATGATGACATCTCTTCAGTTGAATCTGCATCTACACCCCTTTCTGCATGTAGCTTTGCTTTCGCTAAGATATCTGACACTTTTGATAAGGCTTCTTCTTTGCCACGAAGAAAAGTTAGTGCGCTGTTCACATCTGATAAATCCCTTGATAGTTTAGATATATCAACCTGAATCCTTTTTGCTAATGTGAATTCACCTGGAGCATCTGAAGGTTTCAGAAGTTTTAATCCTGATGATATCTGTTGTTGTATTTTGAAAACCTCGGTTTGGTTTCTAATTATTGAATCTTTTCTTGTTTCAAATAAAAATCTTGTGGGGACTCTCATATTAATTTGACCTCCCTTTGTGCTTTTTTGTTTTATCTATTATTAGTAATGTCGCCCCCGTTCTGTTATTTATTAATGATGTTGCCATCGTCAGCCCCCTCCTCCAGCAAGTCCGAGTATTGTAAGAAGCATCTCGTCGGAAATCCTTACAATTCGCGCTGAAGCCTCGAACGCCCTCTGATACTCGATTGTCTTTATGAACTCTTCATCAAGAGATACTCCAGACCTCTGCTGAATCTCTGCTTCGAGCGTATCTACAACAAGTTTTCTTGCTGACACCTCAACATTTAAAAATGATGAGATGTTCCCAATCTCATTTTGTATGTCAAGGTAAATATCTATAAGTGTTCTTGTTCCATCAACTTTTTTGGTTTTTAAAGATGCAAATTCCAATGCCAAATCGTTTGAGTATGGGGAAGCCGGGTCTGAAGAAGAAGATAGAAACTGCGGATTTTCTTTAAAAGCTTGTTCTACATCAATATCAAACACATTAGCTCCCACAATGAATGAATCTATACCAAGGGCTACCCCCAGCCCCCCAGTATCATCATAGATATCAAATTTGAAACCCGAAGTTGCTTCAATCTTTAGCCTGTTATCAGGGGTTATAGATGCTGAAACATAGCCCGAGTTTCCTGCAGCACCATTTATCAATGATGCTATATTACCTATTCCATCAACATCTGGGTCATAAAAGATTGTGAATGTTGAAACAAGATTCCCACTTTCATCATATACTGCTATTGAGAGTCTGCCAGCCGTTGCCGAATATGGTAATCCAGCCGAGTTTATTGGGGTAAATGAATCTGATGCCCTGTATGTTGAGATAATTTCTTTGGGATGAGATATCCCAACTCCGCGTACTTGTATTGAGCCAAAGACCTTTACTATTTGCCTTGCAAATGAATTTAATCTCAAGATTATGTCATGAGTTACTTTATCTCTTATCTTCAGGAGCCCTCCGATTGTTCCTCCTGTTATGAATGGTGTTATATCCCAAACATTCCCTTTACCGTCAATGTATTTTATTTTGTGTAATGCTTCGGATTGTTGGACAACCTTAGCTTGGTTTGTCGGATCAATCTCAAACGTAAGTGAATATGCCCTATCTCTATCGATGAGCATATGTCCGCCTCTTTTGAGATAAACATTTATCATACCATTTTCGGTTTCAAATGTATTTATATCTATCAGCTCTGAAAGCTTTCTTATGAGTAAATCTCTTTGGTCTTTTAGTTCGTTTGGGTTTTCTCTTCCCGCCTGAAGCTCCGCTATTTTTTTATTTAGTGTTGCAATTTGCTTGAGCATAGAATTTATTTCCTGAATATGCTGTACAATTGCTTTATCGGTCTCAGTTCGTATATTTGCTACTGATTCAGCAGTTTCTCTTAATCTGAAAGTAAAGCTTTGTGCTTTTAAGATGACATTCTGCCTAAGTCCGGGTGCTTCTGGATTTGTTGATAGCTCTTCAAATGCTGAAAATAGTTCGTCAAGCGAGTTCAGTAGCCCACTTCCTTGATTATCAGAAAACAATGATTCTATTCTGTCGATCAGATCTTTCTGTGCTGAGAAATCTTTAAGTATCTGAAGTTCCTCATGCATCCTCTTTTCAAGAAAGGCAAGTCTTTCTCTTTTAGCTCCCGCAAATAAGACCCCGATTTGCGAGGGGGGGAGTGGGGTAAGTAGAGCGGTTTGCCTTGTGTATCCTTCGGTTCCGGCGTTCGTTATGTTCTTTGATGTAAGCTCAAGAGCAGCCCTTGATGTAAAGATTCCAGTCTTAGCAGCAATGAGAATATCTCGTATTCCTGCCACAATTTAACTTTATCGGAAATGATCAGCGTTTTTGAAGTCAATATAGTTTGAAGTCAATATAGTTTTTGATTTTAGATAAAAGCCTAAAAACGTAATTAAGATACTGCTTATGGCAGAGTTGAGATTCCCAAGCATCCCCGCAGCTTTCTTCAGACAGGCAAGATTGAATCTCGAAAAAACTTTTGAGATATATAAGAAAAATGGCAGTTGGCTCAAGCGAAGTTTTAAAGATTCAGGAAGTAGAATACTCTCCATAGCCGGGGGATTGAGAAAACTGGGAATAAAAAATGGTGACAAGGTTGCTATTATGTCCCAGACGCGTTCAGAGTGGACTCTGTGCGACCTTGCAATCCAATCTGCAGGGGGAACTACAGTTCCAATATATGTAGGTATACCACCTTCAGAAGTATCATTCATTTTAGAAAATTCGGATTCCCAGGTTCTTTTCGTTGAGAAGTTGAAATATCTCAAAGATGTAAAGCTCCCGCGAAACATAAAAGCGGTTATTGTATTCGATACAGCAGATCAAGAAGGTAAAGTGGAGGGAGAAGATTTTCTACACCTTCAGAAACTTGAGGATCTGGGAAAAGATATACATCAGGAAATAGATATAGATAGTATAAAGCCCTCGGATCTGTCGACCATAGTCTACACCTCAGGGACAACCGGTGTTCCCAAGGGTGTTATGCTTTCGCATAAAAATATTCTCTTTATGGTGGATTCTGTTTCCAAGATTATAGTTCCCTGTGATGGCGATGTGATTTTTGCATGGCTCCCTTTCGCTCACATTTTCGGGCGTCTGATTATATTCTACGCAACATATAACGGCGTCCCAATTGCTTACTCAGAAGGATTAGCAAAGATTCTCGAAAACATCCAGGATGTAAAACCAACATTGTTCCCATCTGTTCCGAGAATCTATGAAAAGGCTTATGAAAGAATAAAAGCTCAGGCAAGCTCATCTCCAGCAAAGGAGAAAATATTTGAATTTGCTGAAAAAATAGGGGCAATCTACGCCGAATACAAAAAGGATGCCGAACCCATACCACCTCATATCCTTGTCGCATACAGAATTGCAGATAAACTCGTTTTCTCAAAGATAAGGAAAGTTTTCGGGGGAAGAATAAGACTATGTATATCAGGAGGGGCTGCTATTCCACCACATATAGCTAGATTCTTCACAGGAGCAGGAATTACTCTGCTCGAAGGCTATGGACTTACAGAAACTGCCTCTGTGGTAGCAGTCAACAGAGAAAAGAAATTCAAATTTGGGTCCATAGGACTCCCTATTCCCGGAGTTGAGATGAAAGTCGCAGAGGATGGCGAGCTTCTGATAAAATCACCGTCCGTAATGCAGGGATACTATAAAATGCCAGAGGAGAGCAGTAAAGTCTTCACAGAAGATGGATGGTTCAAAACCGGTGATATTGTTGAAATGGATGAGGAAGGGTTTATATATTTCAAAGGCAGAAAGAAAAACATAATTGTAACATCCTTCGGGAAAAACATAGCACCAGAACCAATAGAACTTGAGATACAAAAAGATGCTCTTATAGAGTCCTGCGCTATATTTGGAGATGAAAAACCGTACCTTGTCGCCCTGATCTCTCTGAACAAGGAAGAGTTGATGAAGTTTGCAGAAAGTAGGGGTCTCAAAGAAAAAAGCATATCTGAACTCTCAAAATCTCAGGTAGTCAGAGAATATGTTAAATCTGTTATTGATCGGGTTAATTTACACAGACCGTCATACGAGAGAATACATAAGTTTGAGATAATTCCTGAGGAATGGACTGCCGAAACCGGAGAGCTTACTCCAACTTTAAAAGTCAAAAAACACCTTATATATAAAAAATATAAAGATATAATTGAAGCGATGTACTCATCATCATAATTTATTCGATGTACTCATCATCATAATTTATTCATTGTTATGATAATTTATTATGGCGTCCACTCTTTTAAGTAAAAAACTCCGAGGTACCAGAAAATTTTTTCTCGTGAATCTTGGGTGTCCAAAGAATCTTATTGATTCCGAGAACCTTTCGCTTGAGCTTATAAAAAGAGGATTTGAACCAGTTCAAGATCCAGATTCAGCAGATGCGATAATAATAAATACCTGCGGGTTCATAGAAGATGCAAGAAAAATGAGCCAGAGTTACGCCAATGAGTTTTCAAAGTTCAGAAAGTTTGACAAAAAACTTATAGTTCTTGGTTGCTATCCTAAAAGAATAGGAATTGAGAAAGCAAAGCGGAAGATCCCAGCTGATTTTGTCTTCCTCGATTGGAAAGATCTGATTGATGCATTTGATAGCATAACACAAATTGGTGATTCAACCGGTAGGAAGATGAGGTTTACTGATGGAACGGGCAGAAATTTTCCATTGAGAATAAATACACTTTCGCCATTTTCTGCATACCTTAAAATTTCCGAAGGATGCTCACGCTCATGTTCTTTCTGCTCGATTCCACTGATAAGAGGTGCTTTAAAATCACGTCCAGAAGAGGAAATTTTGAGTGAAGCAAGGTACCTTGCCGATTCGGGAGTGAAGGAATTGATCAGAGTATCACAAGATACTACGATGTGGGGGGTTGATATGAGAAAGAAGAGAGAAGATTTTCTGAGGTTACTCGATAAACTTTCACAAATAGATGGTATTGCGTGGATAAGGCTTCTTTATATATATCCAGATAGCTTTGCCGAAAAGCTCATCGATTACATAGCTCAGAATAACAAGATAGTAAGATATATTGAGATTCCTTTTCAACATATAGATGATCAGATACTAAAAAATATGGGCAGAGTATCACGCGAGAGCAATATAAGGGCAATAATTGAGAGAATCAAAGAAAAGATTCCAGATATGGCTATAAGAACTGAACTCATTGTAGGTTTCCCAGGGGAGACAGATGAAAAATTCATAAAGCTTGTAGAATTTGTCAAGGAATACAAGTTTGATTGGCTTGGAGTCTTTACTTTTTCCCCGGAACCTCAAACAGCATCTTTTAATATGTGGAAAATAGATAGGATTCCAAAGAAGGTAAAAGAAGAGAGAAAGAACGAGATTATGCGTGTATGGTCAGAGATACTGGAGGAAAAACAGAAAAGTAGAGTGGGTACAACGCTAAGGTGCATATATGAATCTGAGACATCAGCAAGAGCTTACTTTCAAGCGCCAGAATCAGATGGATTTGTGAAACTGAGGGGAACAGCAAGTAAAACTCCATTCATCAATGTGAAAATTGTGGATTTTGAATTTGAAAACCTCATAGGAGAAGTACTGTAGTGTGGAGTGTGGGCATCAGACAGGATAATTAAAAATGATTAGGGCTTACGTAAATGCTCTATTAACATTCTATATCATATCTATATTTGTACTATCTGCAGTAAGGACATTATCGGAGTTGAAAATTTCTGAGAATCCAAACTATTTTTTCTTCTCAAAGTTCTGGTTCTACTCTCTTGTTGTTTACGTAGAATCTATTTTAGCTCAAAGATTCAGCAGGATACTCGTGTTATCTGTAATTTTCCCTTTTTTCATATTTGCTATATCCACAGAGCTTGATCAGATTCTTTTTTTCAAATCGTTTGATAAGGGGCTATCTATGAGCGGTTTTGTGGCATCAATAACAAGCTTTTTTGTTCTGGGGGGTGGGATTCCTAAGGTAAGCTTGATTCTTTTGTTTTCCACCAAATTCATTTTTTTGCTTTTTTTGGTCATAACCAGAAGGGTTTCTATACTTTACGCCTTAATATTTTTTTCAGTAGCTTACATCCTGTGGAATGTTTCACACATCTATTATTTATATGGGAGAATAAAAATTTTTGACGTCATCCTCTTTGAAAATATTGATATCTCATATGTACTGAGCGGGATAGTGTATTTTTCACTTTTTTTAGTGCTATACGCAACAAAAGAGAATCACTACATAATAAAAGATTTTTCTCCTCATACCATAATTTATTTGCTGATTTTGTCAGTTCTTGGATTTGCTTCTGCAGGTCAGCAAGGATACATAAAGATAACCAAGATAATTTTAGATATATTTTCCTTCTATTCAGTAGCATTGATTTTCAAAAAAATAGAGAAGATAGAAAACTATAGTCACAAAGATGTAAAAGATCTATTAATTTTGCTGGCTGTTATTGTTTCAATATTGACTCAGAGTAGAGGAATATTTGTTGTGGTATTGATTTTTATTTTGCCTATCTTTGCGGTTTATTACTTACCCCCTCTCCAGCTCAAGGGCACGCTTTTGGGAAATTTGATTTATTCAGCATTTGCTGGACTCCTTTTTATTGTCTCTCATCTCTCACTAAAAACAACTTTTTCAATAACTTATGAAGCTATCATGATAACTCTGAGTGCTATCTTGTTCTCATTTCTGGCAAAAACTTCAGAAAATACCGCCAACCCATCTGTAAGGAGAATTCTTAATACTGCTTTATGCTTTACCCCATTAATACTTTTCAGATCACTCCCAGATATTATTGTAGCTACAGGACTTAGTATAATTTCTATGCTTTTCCCTAAATCAAATTTAACAAGGTTTACTTTGATCTTGTATTTCACTTCAAAGTATATTTATCTGAAGGAGAAACTTCCTAAGTTTCCCTTCTAAAATTGGGGCTCAATCTATGCATGTCCGGATATCTGATATTGGGGGTTTTTCTCCTTTTTCAATCACGTATTTTGCTTGTTCTTCTTGTCTATTCCAGAAACACAGGGTGTGGGCTTGTCTGAGGTACCCGAACGGGTAAATAGTGGGATTTGTATACGAGCCTGTTAGTCTTTCCAAATCAAATCTCAAAAACTGCTCTCTATTTTTTATTGTTTTTTCCGCCTCTCCCTTTATTTTTTCAGCCTCATCTATGTATTTCTGGAAGTCTTCCCCTTTTATTTTACCAATTACTGCCTTATATAGATTGTATGAGTGCATAAGTCGTAGTCGAATAATTTTGAACCCATCGTGAAGCTCAGAACACCAAGTCCTTATAAAAGAATCCGAAGCATTACATTTTATTTCCAACTCTGATTCAAGAGGTATTATTTTGTCAGCCATCTCTTTCAGTTTATCTATCTTGTCAGCTTCAAATTTTCTGAGCTCTTCCTGAGTCATCTTGAGTAGCTCTTCAAACTGTACTCTTTTGGGATGTGTTTCAATTCCGGCCATATATCCAATATCATCGTAGATATCTTCTCCGGAGATGAAAGGAACTAATCTATTATCAAAAAGGTAGATTGTTTGAAGATTTATGAATTCAAGTAGTAACCTTTCGATTATGTCTGAGCAGTTGCCGTAGGCTATTGAGTAATGTTCAATGAACTTTTTGAATTCTGACTTAGGATTCCAGAGCATCTTGGCAGTAAGATAATCTGTCATCCAGTAGCCCCATTCATGTCCAGATGAGAACATAATATGTCCCTCAATCATAGGTAACTTCCTTTTTTCTATCTCATTTACAAGTCCGTTTATATCGATCCATCTTGAATGGATATATTCTGGTAGAAATGCCGGAACATCAATGTCAGCAGAGCACCAGTAGGCGGACTCGGGTTTATATCGAACTATACGTGATGGTAAAAGTTCAATAAGATAATCTCTGTGAAGATGGAAATTTGGATGTCCGTACCCTCCCCAGTCCCTGAAAAGATCAAAGAAAAAAACTGTGTGAATGTTGTTCACTATACGAGGATCAGCAAACTTAGGAAGGTGATAGTAGAAAATGGATTCGCCTTTGTAATTTATCCAAAGATTAGGATAATTACCTACGTGGTTTACAACAGAGATTGTTACGTGAGGGTATTTTTCCTCGGTGTATTTTATGATGTAGTTGAGCATATCTATAAGTTCTTCGGGGTTTGATGAGAAGAACTCTCCGAAGCCAATTTCGATATTATCCCAAGGGATATTCATTAGGAAATCGATCTGGTTTCTGATTTGCTCCTTCCAATTTTTTTCCGATGAAACGAGAACGAATGAATTCTGCAGTGAAGCAGAGCTTAAAAGTTGAATTTCCGCTCCGACTTTTAAACCTCTCATATGCGCATAATCCACAATGTTTTTAGCATGCTCAATCCATCTAGGAAAGTCAAGGGTTTTGAGAATACTCCACTGAATGTAGTTTTGTCCAGTTTTTACAAGCCAATCAATAAATTTTCTCGCCTCTTTGAGATTTTCTTCACCCACTTCGTTGAAGGAACGAAAATATTCGATCGGATGAAGAAGGTGAAGGTGAATTCCTCTTGTTTTGAATGGGGAGAAATTTTTAGAGTTTAATTCTTGGGGAAGGAAAATTCCGCTAAATTTTGGAACGAACTCATCAGTAGGGTGGAAAAATCTGATTCCGAGCTCCTCTAAAAAGTTATAAATCGCAAATGATAAGTTGATATTATCTGAAGCAAAGACTAAGAAAATTGTTGAACTACCAGAATTGATTTTCTTCATTATGAAGCCATTATCTATAGCTTCTCCCAAAAATTTTTTCCCTTCATCAGTTGTTGAGAACCAGATTATCACAGGTTTAGAAAAATCTGGCTTGCCATCTGAGATTTCAGGAACGTTGTTATTCCATAACCGTTCGATATAGTTTACGAAATCTTTCTTTGTAATCTCAATATTTTTATCAATGCTTGTATCAAAATAAATAGCGAGATCTTTTGCATCAACTTTCATCATTTTTCTTATACTTGTGATTTCAGATGAACTGCATATGTTCTCTGATTGGGGTTTATGATTGCATGAGGAGAGCAAAAAAGAGTAATATAGAAGAAGCAGAATCAGACCAGTAATTGCTCTACTCATATTTAGAATTTTACTTATTTAGAATTTTACTCATATTTATTATAATTCTTTTTTCTTTTTTTCTTTTTTTAGAATTCTACTTGCTTTTTTATAATTTTAATGGATCTGAGATGCTAAAATTCGTAATTGTTTTTTTGATTCCGGCTTTATTTTCTGCCATTTTATATACACTTTCTCAGCCCAAGTTTAATATATGGTTTTTATCTTTATTTTTCGTTCTTCCGCTACATGTTATATGGAGGAGAAGGGGGAGCATCAAAGTTTTCTTTCTGGCTGGATTTTTGACTTTTTTCTTCACAGTCCACTGGATAACCCACGCGATAACTTATTACGGAGGATTTCCTTATTTATTTGCCATCTTGCCCCTTGCGCTTTTAAGTTTTGCCCTTGGAATGTTTCATCTTTTTTTTGGGTTGATAAGATCAAAGATATCAAAGCTTGGTATACCATTTTCAATAATAGATCCACCGGTTTGGGTTACAATGGAGTTTATGAAAACGTTTGTGTTTACGGGCTTTCCCTGGGCGCTTGTTGGATACTCGCTGTGGCAAAACCCTTCACTGATTCAGATTTCAGATATCACGGGAGTTTACGGGGTTTCATTTCTTGTTATGATCTTGAATGGATTTTTCTGCGATCTGGCAGATCTTCTGATGTTACGCTCAAGGATAAGTTTGAAAAAAATTATATCAAGTCTGATATTTACCTTATCCGCTATCGTTTTAGTAGTTGCATATTCGCGCTTTAGGGAAGCGGAAATAGTTTCTCTGATGGAAGATCTTAAAGAATTCCCGGCTATTGTAGTTCAGCCTAACATACCCCAGGATATAAAGTGGAGTTACTATCTGAAGGAAAAATTCTTTTCAGATAATATATCCCTGACGTTTTCTGCTTTGGACTCAAATTATGAAAATGTATTGGTAATCTGGCCAGAGACCGCTTTGACTTTTTTCATTGAAAAAGAGAAAGAGTTCGCAGATAGGCTTATTGATATGGCTCACAAAGGGTTTTATATAGTAGCTGGGGGGCTGGGGTTCTCCTCAGACAATGGAAAAATAAAATATTACAACAGAGCATTCTTTATAACTCCAGCAGGAAAAATATACTCTTATGATAAAACTCATCTTGTTATGTTTGGGGAGTATATCCCTCTGAGAAATTACCTTGAGAAAATTCCATTTATCAAAAAAATGATCGATGAGATTGAGAAAGTGGCGGGAGATTTTGAGCCTGGCAAAGAAATTAAAGCGCTGGGCGACAAAGGTGATATAAACATAGCTGTACCAATATGCTTTGAATCAATATTCCCATATCTTGTCAGAAAAATGGGAAAACATGCAAATATTGTAGCTGTTATAACAAATGATACATGGTTTGGCAGGTCCTCAGGTCCACATCAGCATTTTTCTGCATCGGTATTCAGAGCAGTTGAACTGAGAAGGTTTGTACTGCGAAGTGCAAATTCTGGAATTTCAGGAGCCATAGATCCTCTCGGTAGAATTTTAGCAAAAACTCAACTTGATCAAAAAACTTCCTTCATTGTGAAGGTTAAGTTCCTCGATATTCAGACCTTTTACTCAAAATTCGGAGATATTTTCTCGGTTGTATGTGTGCTGGTAACTTTGGGACTTTTCCTGTTCGCCACATCATATCGAAGCTATGCATTGTCAGGCAATTCTAAGAAAATCTCTATTAAGAAAATCTCTATTTAGTAAAATTTATGCAATTTTTGATATTTTTGTAATTATGAGGTGTGCAAGATGTAAGAGAGGATTTCTACTTGATGTGAAATTTGGAGGGGAAACTTTTCAATTTTGTGGCTCGTGCAACTCGTTCAACGTTCTTGATAAGGGGTTTATAGCTCTTGTTGATTTTGTTGGTGGAGATGAGATGGTCGTCAGAGCCGCGCGTATATCATATGGAAAGGAGACAAAGGGTGTGGATCAGGATAAAAAGCTGATAAAGTATATGATGGAACACAGACACGGCACCCCTTTTGAGCATTCTTTGTTCATCTTCCACGTTAAAGCTCCAATATTTGTTGCTCGTCAGTGGTTCAGGCATAGAATAGGCTCTTTCAACGAAATCTCAGGAAGATATGTCGAATATGAAGATGATTTTTATATACCGAAAAAGTTGAGAATCCAGCATCCAAAGAACAAGCAGGCAAGTATCTACGGTGACATACCAGGTGAGGACGAACTTATTTCACTTTATGAAGAAGTGGTAAGAAAATCCTATGAGGTATACAAAAGATTCTTGCAAGCTGGTGTAGCGCGGGAGATATCAAGAACTATACTCCCGTTGTCCTTGTACACACAATTTTACTGGTCCGTAAATCCACGCTCACTTATGAACTTTATAAATCTGAGAGCATCAGAGGATGCCCAAGAAGAGATAAGAGAATATGCTAAAAGAATTTCTTTTTTCTTCTACGACAGGATGCCGTGGACATTTTCGTCATTTGTGAAGTATGCCTTTGATGGAAAAAGCCAATTTATACAAAACCTTAAGGAAAAATTAGAAAATCTATAAATGTTTCCCCAAAGATATACACTGCCTAAAAATTACTAAAATTATAACCTTCCTGTTAATTAAATTAAACTAAATTTGCTTAAGATACAGCAGAAATTGAAAAATAAAATGGAGGTATAGCAGCATGTCTGTGGAAAAGAAAAGTTCGGAAGCACCAAGGAAAAAAGTTGGAACAAAGAAAAAAAAAGAAAGTCCAAAGACTGAAGTGAAGGCCGAAGAAGAAAAGAAAGAAGAGCAGGTAAAAGAAGACATACCTGTAGTAACCGGAGCGGAACCTACAGAGACTTATAGTTCCACCGAGAGAGCCGAAATAAAATCTGCCTTTTCTCCTTGCTCCGATGTGAGATCTTTTTTTAGTGTAGATTCATTACTCAAACTTGGAGAGAAGGCAAAAAGCAGAATTCAAGCTCAGATCCAGATGGTGAAAAGTATGTATTCGCTGTTCCAAGGTATGAAACAGTCCTACGGAGGTGATACTAAGAAAGTTCTCTCCGTTATATTTAGTTTTGCAAAAGAGGAGGCAAAAAGAAGAATCAATGAGACTAAATCTAAGCTAAGAAAGAAGATAATCGGAGAGTTAGATTGATGTAGATTTTCTTGTTGTTTTTTATATTTTTCTGAAGAGAAAGAATAATGTAGCGATATGGTAAAGCTTCTGTCATCTGAGTCTGTAACAGAGGGACATCCTGATAAGCTTTGCGATAGGATTTCGGATGCCATCCTTGATGCTCATATAAAGCAGGATAAATTTGCAAGGGTTGCCTGCGAAACTCTGGCAAGTGGGAACATTGTTGTAATAACAGGGGAGATATCCTCTACAGCATCGGTGGATTATGAAGAGATCTCAAGAAGAGTGGTCAGAGATGTGGGATATGAAGATGATAAAAACGCAATAGATTGGAGAACGTTCCAGATAATAAAGTATATAAAAGAGCAATCTCCAGATATAGCAAGGGGAGTGATTCAGGAAGGAGATATAGGAGCGGGCGATCAGGGTACGATGTTTGGATATGCTGTTGATGAAACTCCAGAACTTATGCCCCTGACAATTTCTTTAGCTCACAAAATTACAAAAGTTCTTGCAGAAAAGAGGAAAAAAGGAGAAGCCCCATTCCTAAGACCAGATGGAAAAAGCCAAGTTACGGTGGAATACGAAAATGGAATCCCCAAAAGAGTTCACACGGTGGTTGTATCAACTCAGCACGCATCTGATGTAGATATGAAAACACTGAGAGAATACATTATCGAAGAGATCATAAAAAAGGTAATACCTAATGAATTTTTGAAAGGTACAAACTACTACGTGAATCCTACGGGGAGATTTGTGATAGGAGGCCCCCTGGGGGATGCTGGGCTCACTGGCAGAAAAACTATAGTCGATACTTATGGCGGTCATGCAAGGCACGGTGGCGGAGCTTTCTCCGGTAAAGATCCAACAAAGGTAGATAGATCCGCAAGCTATATGGCAAGAAAAATCGCAAAAACAATTGTCGCATCAGGGGTAGCTAAAAAGTGTGAGGTTTGTCTTGCCTACATTATCGGTATTCCCGAGCCAGTTCATATCACAGTGGAAACATTCGGCACCTCTAAAGTCCCCGAAGAAAAAATAGAAAAGCGCGTGAAGGAAATCTTTAAACTCAAACCCAAGGATATAATAGATTACCTTGATCTGAGAAGACCTATATATGAAAAAACATCTGTATACGGACACTTCGGCAGAGAGGAAGAAGAATTCACTTGGGAAAAAATTTCGAAAGAAGAAGTAGAAGCATTTAGATCACTTATAAGAATATAGATATATATAAATTAACTCAGAAGAATGCAAATGTAAAATAGAAATAGATGTAGTGTAACAGAAAAGGAGGATAAACTATGGAAGAAAGAATAGATGAGGTGGAGATATCGTTTGTGGCAAGGAATATAAAGCTTACCGACTACATAAAGGATTATTTCAAGGAAAAATTTGAAAAAGTTGTAAACAAAATCCCGCAGGGTTTAAGGAAGAATTCAAAAATATTTTTCATATATAGAAAGGATGGAGATACGCGCTCTGGAGCAGTTATAGTAACTTTTACAAAAAAAATATCGCCGATTTACACTGAAGAAACTGCAGATGATCCTCGAGTAATGATTGACATTCTTGCAGAAGAAATAGAAAGACAGGTAGGAAAATTGAAAACAGAATTCGAAAGAGCACTTAAGGAGGAGATGAGATCAAAAAGAGAGTTTATCCCAGCCCATACATATGAAGAAGCTCCTGATGTGAAAAATGAACCAAATGTGCAGAGGATTAGAGTGAAAATAGAAAAACCCATAAGTCTTGATGACGCTATAATAATACTTGAAGAGGAGGAAAAGAAAAAATCCGGCAGGAGACTCCCTATTTTCATTTTTAATGATATAGATGGTAAATTCAAAGTGATATATAAACAAGCTGAAAATAACTACACTCTTTTTGAGGTTGATTGATGGCTATAATAGAGCTAGGATTTGACGACCTTCCCGCACTATACCTTATAGAACTCTCTCAAAAGAAAAAAGAATTCAGAAAATTATTCGGACACAACTCACAGTACTTCCTCACACCACGCAGAATAATAATAAAGCTTGATCAGTACGATCAGAACATAAGAACAAAAATTTTCGAATTTTTATACACAGGTTACAAATCAATGAAATGGGCTGAAAACCAATCAACCCCATTTGTCAGACCATTACGTTGGATCCTTTCGCTCGATAAAGATAAGCTGATCAATTTAGATATTCTTGGAGTCCACTCTTCAAATTTTACCTTCTCACACAGAGCAATTGGGAATAAAAAAATTTTTATACAAAGTGAAGAAGAATATTTCCAAAAAATCAGAGCTGACGGGAAAGTAGAATTTTCCCATATTGAGCGACGGGAAAAAATAAGGCAAATCTTGAAAGATGCTGGAATTTCCGAAGACGAAACAGATGATATCTTAGATATACAAACCTTTTCAACAGAATTTGTCGATTTCATACAAGAACATGTAGATTCAGAAGGAATACCACCAAAAATTGCTGAAAGTATCATCAGAGAAACCCTTTTTCTTTTTCCCATAAAATCGAAGTCCGGATCTGTTCTTGGCGATAAGGTGGTGGGATTCATTGGAATTATAGATAATCCATCCGCAGATAAGGAGAAAGTAATTCAGGGATATAAATTCGTCATACGAAGCAGATTTGACGATGCCCTATTTTACATAAAGGAAGATAGAAAAATCCCGTTTTCTCAGAGAATTCATGAACTTGATAAAATAGTGTTTAATGAAAAATTCGGATCTTTCTATGACAGGGCTGTTTTTCTATCGAAAATTGCTGATTTTATACAGGCAAAAACCGGTCTCAGCTCAAGGACAAAGATAAGGAGAGCAAGTATGTTAAGCAAGGCCGATATAACAACAGGGCTTTTCCGTGAATTCCCAGAACACCAAGGTTACATAGGCATGTTTTATCTGATCTCAGAGGGAGAGGACGAAGAGGTGGCAAAGGCTGTCTACGAGCACAGACTCCCTGTAAGGCAGGGAGATCAACTCCCCGAAACTGAAACGGGAATTGTATTATCAGTTGCAGATAAAATTACTCACATCATCACAGCTTTCTTGACCGGCATAGAAGTGAGATCCGAGGAGGACCCATATGGAATCAGAAGAGCTGCTAGAGGGCTTCTTCGTATACTTACAGAACTCAGAATAGATGTGGATTTTGAAGAACTCTTTAACTTCTTGAGTCCTTTGATAGCTTCTCACTACACATCAAAAGGTATAGATTTCTCAGAGGAGCTTATCTCCCAGAAGCTAAATTCAGCCCTGGATTTCCTAAAGGATAGGCTTGAAGTATTTCTTTCTGAAAAGTTTAAAAAAGATATAGTTAAGGGAGTTATAGCAAGGTGTTTTTCTCCTTATGATGCTATGCTCAGAGTTAAGGCTCTTTCTGAAAATGACTTTTCCTCACTGTTTTATGTCGCAAGGAGGGTAGGGAATATTCTCGAGCAGGCCAGACATAAGGGATTTTTAGAAACAGTAGATTCCCCAGAGCTGAAGTTTGAAGTTGAAATGAAGCTCCTACAGGAGGCATTAGAACTTGAAAAGAGCAACCTTGTTGAACAGAAGAAGTACCCTGAATTTGTAGCAAGGTTTGATGGTATAAGGAAAGTGATTGATGATTTTTTCAACTCTGTTGTAGTTCTCACAAATAATGATGCGGAGAGAAAGGCAAGGTTGACAATTCTTTCCATTCTTTTTCACCATATTAACAAATTTGCTGACTTTTCCGAAATAGAAAAAAGATAGCGCATCTTCTGCGTCTGTGGTCATTGAGTAGATGGGCAAACAATAGTTAGCTATACTAAATATAATTATGTGAAAGATATAATTTTAATCAGAAAATTTTTTAAAATTTTGCTAAACTTTCTCATTTATGATTACGATATATTTACTTAGGAAAAGGAAAAAGGAGGTAAAAACCATGATTTTCAGTTCATTATTTAAAAAAGAGCAAAAAGAAAAGATGGAAGATGAGGAGAAATTGTTAACCAAAACAGGAGAATTTGAATCTTCTGGAAAACATTCAGAAAAATTTATAAAATATAGTAGTAGAGAAAAAAACAGTAAAGAGGAAAGTAAAACAATTATGATCGGGGAGCAAAAAGACGTAACTTTGTTCTATGTTGAGGAATTACACAAGGAACCTGTAAGGGTAAAGCACGTGCAAGAGCTTGCAACTCATCAGCTCCCCATAAAAGCTATAATCCCAGGAGATGACCGCTCATACTTTACTATAGTAGAAAAAGTCGTTATAACAAAAGAAGGCTATGCTGTCTTGTTGAAAGAGTTCGAAAACCCAAAATACAAAGAGAAGTTAAAAGTTGGTACCAATGTGAAGTTTGAGTATTCAGATATGAACGGAAAGTTCTCATTTGAGTCAACATTCAAAGGGGTGTACAAAGGATCATTAGTTTTTACTCTACCTCAGAAGATAGATAGGGTAAGTGGAAGGGCAGCTTTCAGGGCAAAACCTGATCCAGCTGAGCCTATTGAGGTTGCTCTGGAATTACCACAAATTGGTGTTACAAAATGTAACCTGGTAGATATAAATGAGTATGGTATGGGAGTGGATGTACAGATCCCAAAAGACAAGTTGAAAGTTGGGCTTGTTGCGAAGGTAGCATTTAGGATTCCGATTAAGGAGGGGCAGAAAAGGCACGAGTGGCCAATTGTTTCAGCAGAAGCTGAGATTAGGTTTATAGGAGATGCGGAGGGCGGTAAAATAAAGCTCGGATTGCAATTTACAAAAATCGAAGACGATGATAGGAAAAACGTCAGGGACTACTGGCTTATGAGACAGCGCCAGGAACTCAGAAGAAAGCTCGAATATGAAGGATGATAGATAAAAAATTAGTAAATTCCCTTGCCTGGGGTGTTATCCCCTGCGTCCCAAATCTTATCTGATGCTTTAGCAAAAAACTCAAAAGAATTCCTGAAATTCTGCTTATAGCAAGCTATCTGAATTTCTTGACAAAACATTTAATTGATATGAGAGAATATATTATTTGGTTTTGGAGGATCAAAATATGAGACATGTAAGAAGGCGGATGTATCTTGTGTATCCGGGAGAACTTGTAAACAAACCAATCTTATGGGAATTTATAAAAACATTCGATATAGTTGTGAATATAAAAAACGCATCAATGAAGGGAGAAGTCGGACTCGTAACGGTGGAGCTTGAGGGTTCAGAAGAGGAAATAGAGAGGGGGTTAAAGTGGTTGGAATCCAAAGGGATAAAGACAGAAAGGATTGAGCAGGATGTTATTGAACCATGATCGTTGAAAAAATAAACAGCCCTCAAGATATAAAAAAGTTATCCTTGCAAGAACTCGAAGTCCTTGCTAGCGAGATAAGAGAAAAGATAATAGATGTTGTGTCAAGAAATGGAGGACACCTTTCTTCCTCTTTGGGGATGGTTGAACTTGTGCTTGCAATTCATTATGTATTTGATCCCCCAGAAGATTTCCTGGTCTTCGATGGAGGTTACCAGGCATACTCTCATAAGATAATAACTGGGAGAAGAGAATACTTCGACACGCTGAAAGTGTTAGGGGGTCTTGGAGGATTTTTGCGAAAAGATGAATCCATCTATGATACTTTCGGTGCTGGTCATGTTGGAACTTCGGTATCTGCAGGACTTGGAATAGCAGAAGCCGTAAAAAGACTGAAAGGGAATTCAAGAAAAATCGTTGTAGTGATAGGGGATGGTGCTATGACCTGTGGAATGGCGTACGAAGCCATGAACCATGCAGGTGAACTTAAGTCAAACCTCATTGTAATACTCAATGACAATGGAATGTCCATTGCCCCGAACAGAGGTGCCATCGCTCAATATTTCTCAAAAATAATGATCCAGCCAACATTCTACAGAGCAAGGGAAGTAGTCAAAAAAGTAATAAGAGAAATATTTTCAGAAAAAAGTGAGGATATAATAAGGATCATAAGAAGAGTAGAGGAATCGGTTATATCCTTGTTCACTCCTGGGATTCTATTTGAAGCTTTAGGATTTTACTATTTTGGTCCTGTGGATGGACATGATATCAAGGAGCTCATTGAAATTCTGAAAAAAGTTAAAGCTTGGAAAGGTCCTGTGCTCGTTCATGTGAAAACTAAAAAGGGATTCGGATATAGGCCTGCTGAAGAGGATCCTGAAACTTTCCACAGAACACCTCCGTTTGATAGAAAAACCGGAATTCCGATCAGAAAATCAAAAAATCCTTCTTTCTCTTCTGTCTTTGCAGATTTTTTAGTAAAGCTTGCAGAAAAGGATGATAGCATAGTAGCAATAACCGCTGCGATGCCACAGGGAACAGGGCTTGATAAATTCCAAAAAGTTTTCCCTGACAGATACTTTGATGTCGGGATTGCAGAACAGCACGCGGTTACTTTTGCTGCAGGACTTGCAGTGGGGGGACTCAAACCCGTTGTTGCAATATATTCAACTTTCTTGCAAAGAGCCTATGATCAGATAGTGCATGATGTAGCAATCCAAAGATTACCGGTTCTTCTGTGTATAGATAGAGCTGGAATAGTTGGTGAGGATGGTTCAACTCATCATGGGGTATTTGATATTGCTTATCTGATATCGATTCCAAATATAGTCCTTATGTCCCCTGCTGATGAAAATGATCTTAAAGACATGATTCTTACTGCGCTTGACTGTGGTCTCCCATGTGCTATAAGATACCCAAGAAGTGATATTTTTGGATTTGCGGAAAGAGTACCTCGGTCTATCCCTATTGGCAAGGCAGAGATGAAAAAAGACGGGAGCGATCTTGTAATATTTGCTTACGGCACATTAGTTTACTCTGCGCTGAAAGCTGCTGAAGAGATGGAAAAGGAGTTAGGGTGCTCTATTGCGGTAGTAAATGCAAAGTTTGCAAAACCCCTGGATGTGGAGCTCATATGCGAGCTATCTGAAAAGACAAAAAGGGTAATAACCGTAGAAGAAGCAAGAAGAAATGCTGGATTTGGCTCGGCAGTTCTCGAACTTCTGTCTGACAAAGGAATAAAAGTGGAAAGGTTTATAAGGCTAGGAGTCCCAGATGAATTTGTCGAGCAAGGATCACGTCAGGAACTCCTTTCTATTCTTGGTCTTGATGAAGAAGGTATAAAAAGGGCAATCCAGAAAGCCTTACTCTGAAAAATCCATAAAATGGAATCTATCCTCTGATTCTCTAAACCTTCGGTTTATGATTTTTTCTCCTGGTTTATGATTTTTTTTCTCTCCGCTACAATATTGAACTGCAAGGAAATTAAATTTGATATATGGCTGGAGACATTCAAAAAATACCAGAAGATCGGGCTTTAGTCAAAATTGTGAATATAACTAAAAAATTTAGTGAGGTTACTGCTCTTGAAAATGTTTCATTTGATATTGAAAAAGGGAAGATAACAGCAATACTTGGTCCTTCTGGTTCTGGAAAATCGGTTCTTGTCAAACTTATTTTGGGGCTTATGGAGCCTACGGCGGGTCAAATAATTTTCAAAGGAGTAAATATTTTTGACTTAACAAAGGAGATGATGTACAAAATGCGGGAGAGTTTCAGCATACTTTTGCAAGATGGAGCTCTGTTTGATTCAATGACAGTTGAGGAAAATATAGCTTTCCCTCTCAAGATCAGAAAGTTACCAAAGCAGGAGATAAAAAGAAGGATAGATTTTTATCTTGAGAATGTTGGGTTGGCAGGATTTCATAGGAGGTATCCATCAGAGCTTTCGGGAGGACAGAGGCGCAGAGTTGCTCTTGCCAGAGCTCTTGCTACCGAACCAGAAATCATAATTTTAGATGAACCGACAACAGGTCTTGATCCGATAACAACGGAAAGCATAGAATCTCTGATAATAAATATAAAATCACAAAATCCAGATAAGTCATTTATACTTATAACCCATGATCCATTTTCGGCTTTCAAACTATCCGATAACATTGCAGTCCTGCTTTTCGGTAAACTTATAGCATACGGTCCCAAAAATAAAATTATCCTACTGATGGAAGAGAACAAAATAATCTACGACATATTCAAAAGAGCTAATATAAGGTTGATTCAGGCTGTTTAGATGCGTTTTTGTAAATTCTGAAAAATTCAACATTTTCCATATTGTCATTTTTATGGCGTCGATTGAATATGTTTGTGGATATATCCCATTCCTCAGAATAAAGGGAGATGAAATTAGATCTCAGGCTAGGGTGAGGGGACCAGCTGAAAAATGTGTTGCAAACTACGACGAAGATCCAATCACTCTCGCATATGAGTGTGGTTCAAAAATATTGGAAAGAATTGAGAAAAATGCCGGTAAAATAAGAATGCCTGTGGCAATTATTTTTGTCTCATCGTCAATTGATGGCGAAAAAAATCCCGCTGTGAATCTGCTGGAAGCTTTGGATCTACCCCCTGGCTCCTTTGCTACTTCCATCTCTGGTGGACCCAACGCCATTGTAGATGCAATATATATTGGTAAAAATCTCGTGGAATTCGGCTCTTATTTTTACTGCATTATTCTGACAGGGGAGAAAAGAACAGGACAAACATGGGATGTAGATTTTGGTCTAAGTAGCGCAGGCGGAGGTATCCTCATATCTAAAAGGGAAGACGGAGGATTGTTTAAAATAGGAAAGTTCCACTTTATACTAGAAAGAACATATGACGTTTCAAAGATTGATGGAAAGATAGTAGCCTATGACGAAAGATTCGCCACATCTGAGGAGTATCTGAAACTTCTCAGATTCATAAAGTATGAAGGGAAAATAATCTTTTCTGCTCCAACTTTTGGAATCCTCACGGGGATAGTCAGGGCATTAAAAGTAAATGATGATGTAATTAATTCTTTTGGGTGTCTGGGGAATGCTCAGATTCCTGTATCTCTTGCCTATTCGACCGGGATACTCAAAGCTGGTGAGAAGCTTTTAGCAGTTGGTTTTGGAGATGGACTGAAGGCAGTTGAGCTGATATTCGAGGGAGATTCATCTCCTTATGATGAAATACTACGTAGTTTTGAAAGAAAGAAATATATAAATTTCGGTCATTACTTCAGAATAAAAGATATGGAAGGATTTCCAGAAGACGAAATTTCCGTACCTATGTTATGGAGAGAAAGAAAGCAGAATTTAAGATTTTATGGGCAGATGTGTGGCGGTTGTGGGAATATTCAATTTCCAATGCAGAACTACTGTATAGTATGCGGAAGTAAAGATCTTAAAGAAGAAAAGCTTCCAAAAGTTGGTGAGATTTTTACCTTTACAGAAGATTTCCTGACCCAATACTCTGAGCTCGAACCCCCGCTTCCAATGCTAGTTGTTAAGCTCAAAAATGGAGCCAGAGTATATCTTCAGGGTGTGGAATTTGATTCCAGCCCGAAAATAGGCGATAAGGTGGAGCTAACACTGAGGATCTTGAATAAATCGGAGGGACAGAAAAACTACTTCTATAAAGCAAGGAAAATTTCAGAACTTTCATTTGATTTTTGATCTTCAATCTCTAATTTTGATTTTTGATTTTGATTTTTGATCTTCAATCCTCTCCTAAGTCTTTGCTGGGTTCCTCCCACCCTCTACGGAGATTCAATTTTGCTGGTGTCCTATCAGGCCTTTTGAAAGGAGATTTTTCGAATGGGGATTTTTCAAAAATCCTTCTCCTATCTTTTTCTCTTTTGATTTTGAATTTTTCAAGTCTGGGAGCCGGAAGATCAGCTCCGCCCGGCTCAGTTATAGCCTGAACTCTTTTCTGAGGGACAATCAAAGAAACTACCGGAGCAGAAAATATTGAGATTTTAATCAACTCTCTCCTTAGCTTGTCTACATCTTTCTGTCTTCTTTTCATCTTGTTTTCTCTTCATCTTGTTTTCTCTTCATCCTGTTTTCTCTTCATCTCCCCAAACTCTGTTTTTCCTGTATTTCTAACCATCTTAGTTTTCAATTCAACCTTAATTTAAGTTTAGTAACTTGTCCCTATTTTAACTGATTTTATGATAAATTAGTTTTAAATTTTGTGTTTTTTGTATGGTTTGATATTCGGTTTTAAATTGAAGTGATTGTAAGTGGTATGTTTCGAGCATTGACAATAGCTGGTAGCGACAGTAGCGGTGGAGCTGGAATTCAGGCTGATCTCAAGGTTTTTCAGGTGTTTGGTGTTTTTGGTATGACAGCTGTAACGTCAATAACTGCTCAGAATACTTTTGAAGTCTCAGAGATATATGATGTTCCTGGGATGGTGGTTTATTTGCAAATAAAGGCAGTGGTTGAGGATATAGGGGTAGATGCTGCTAAGACCGGAATGCTTTCTCAGGAGGACATTATTGAGAATGTTGCAAGAGCTATCAAGGACTTTAGGCTTGAAAAATTAGTGGTAGATCCTGTTATGGTTGCTAAAAGCGGTGCGGAGCTTTTGAGGAGTTCTGCAATTGAATCTTTTATAAAGGAGGTGATACCTAAAGCTTTAGTTATTACTCCAAATATCAGGGAAGCTGAAAAAATAGCAAATGTGCAGATCAGAAGTAAAAAAGATATGAAAGATGCAGCAAAAGCCATATATGCTTTGGGAGCAAAATGTGTCATCGTAAAGGGTGGGCACATCAAACTCGATGATAGACCCGGTTCCGTTACGGATATAGTATATCTTAATGGAGAATTTTACGAGTTGGTGTACCCCTTTGTTGAGACAAAAAATACGCACGGAACTGGTTGTACCTTCTCGGCTGCAATAACTGCAAATCTTGCTAAAGGTAAGGATATTCTCACATCAGTACGATTAGCCAGGGCTTACCTTCAATCTACAATTGAGAATTCCCTGAACATCGGTCGCGGTGCGGGTCCTGTGTCTCATGAGCCTTTTATTTTGTAGCCATTCTTAAGTAGAATTCAAGTAAGTAGAATTCAAGGTACCACAAAGGTCAGTATCAGATACTACTTTTTACACCTTATGCAAAAGTGGTTTATGAGTTTTGATAGATTAGTAGCTTATTTCGAATTCAACGCCTTCGAACACATCTACAGGGATTTGCAGTTCTTGGATCTTGCCCGCCTTTTTTGCATACAGAAGTTTTTTGAATTCTACTCTTATTGTAGCTGCGTCTACCATTTCTCCATCGATTGCAAATGCCCAAGCTCCTTTTTCTTTTTCAACCTTCCTGTATTCTTCTATGATTTTCAGGCTTCTTTTTATTTCTTCATCGGATGGAGTAAAAGCTTCATTGACTATGCTTATTTGAGCTGGATGTATTACCCACTTGCCATCGAATCCAAACCTTGCAGCCCATTCTGCGTCGCGCCTTACAGCTTCTGTGTCCCGAAAGTCCAATGTCACACAATCTATAGCATCTAGTCCATATGCTTTAGCATATGTGACGACAGCTTGTTTAACATATAGAAAGTTTATATGCTGATCTTTTTTCATTTCCCGGGCTCCTATTGATGCAGAAAAGTCTGCAACTCCGAATATCAAAGCTTCAAGTCTTGGCGAAGCCTCACATATCTCCCTAAGACGAACAACTGCCTGAGCAGTTTCTATAAGAACCTCAAGTCCTATCTTCCCAGGTTTGTACCCTAGTTTTCTCTCAAGCTGGGTCAGAAGTTGGTCGACAGCTACTATTTCCTCCGGACCATATATCTTTGGCAAAACAATAACATCGATATTCTTGATAGCTTTTGAGACTACGGTGATTATATCCTCATACCAATATTGAGTTCTTAAGTTATTTGGTCTGAATGCTCTTACTTTACCCTTGAAGTTTAGTGTGTTTAGAGCTTCTGCTACTGTGGAACGTGCGCCCTCCTTTTCTGCAGGTGGAACAGTATCTTCAAGATCAAACATAACCCAATCAGCATCGGATTCGGCAGCCTTTGCCATCATCTTCATGTTGTTCCCAGGACAGGTCAATTCCGACCTTCTGACCCTTACCGGTTTTTTCCTCTCATAATGATGCCAAGCCCACATAACTTTCCCTCCTTTACCTTGAATGTAGGACAGAAGATTTAAAATTGTAATTATTCAGAATTGTTGCAGATATGGTAGCCAGCAAGAGAAAGACTGTTTTTGTTGCAATGAGTGGAGGAGTCGATTCCTCAGTATCTGCTTTACTGCTAAAGCAGATGGGTTTTGATGTCGTCGGCGTGACAATGTTGCTTTATAACCCTAATAAAGGCGCTGGCAGATCATGCTGTTCAGTTTATGATATCTCAGATGCAGAAGCAGTAGCAAGAAAAATAAAAATCCCATTTTACGTAATGGATATGAGAGAGGAGTTCAAAAAATTTGTTATAGATAATTTTATATCAGAGTATCTGAACGCAAGAACTCCTTCTCCTTGTGTCCATTGCAATAACTTTATAAAATTTGATCTATTCCTGAAGAAGGCAGAAAAAATAGGGGCGGATTATATAGCAACTGGTCACTATGCTGTAAAGCTTATAGAAGGTACTGATTTTGTTGTGGGAGTTGCCAAAGATAAAAAGAAAGATCAATCATACTTTTTGTTCGGGCTTACTTCAGAACAGCTGAAAAAAATTATATTCCCAGTGGGCAATATGACGAAATCTTTGGTAAGAAAAGTAGCAGCCGAATATGAACTCCCTACAGCGGTAAAACCCGATAGCCAAGATCTCTGCTTCACCGAAGGAAAAGATTGGAAAGAGATAATCAGAGCCTGCGTCGGCAAAGAAAAGCCCGGATATATAGTAGATGAGAAAGGAAAAATTATAGGAAAACATGCGGGATACTTTTTCTTCACGGTAGGGCAAAGAAGAGGATTAGAAATAAAGCTAAGAGCAGGTACCCCTCTTTATGTTACAGAAGTGGACAAAGATAAAAATCTTATAAAAGTAGGAGATAAGGAATCTCTTATCATCTATGAGTTCGTAGTAAAGGATGTAATCTTCCCATCTGATATAATACGTGAAAAGTTTAGGAAAGGAATAAAGGTTGTAGCAAGGGTAAGATACACTCATAGCGGAACTCCTGCTTTTGTAAGGCTTATGGAAAATGGAGAAGTATACGTAAAATTTGAGGAAGGCTACGGTCCAGTAGTTCCTGGGCAGGCTTGTGTCTTCTACAGCGGTCAATCAGTACTAGGAGGAGGATTTATCTCCTATACCTTCCCGAGGCGATCTATAAATCCCCAGTACGACGATCAAAAATTATGAAAATAAAATCAATTATTTACTTAGGATAATACTATTATAATAAAAGTGAAATAATGCGTATTATAATATATAATAATTATGTATAAATCCTATAGTTTATATTAGATTACAGATATAATATCTTTATCAGCAGGGGTGAGATTCGATGGGTAAGAGGAAATTGAATGAAAAAGTTAACAAAAATGAAGATATTAAGTCAGTAACACAGCAGGTTGAGAAGGAATCAGAATCAGGGGGCAGTTACACAGCTGAGCAGATAAAAATCCTCAAAGATCTGGAAGCTGTAAGAAAGCGTCCAGCAATGTACATAGGTTCTACAGGAGTCCAGGGACTGCACCATCTCATCTGGGAGATTGTGGATAATTCTGTTGACGAAGCTCTTGCTGGCTATTGTAATAAGATAATTGTTAGGATTTTGGAAGATGGAGCTTGTGAGGTCGAGGACAATGGTAGAGGTATACCTATTGATATTCACCCTGAAACTGGGGTATCTGCTGTTGAGGTAGTGTTTACAAAGTTGCACGCAGGAGGTAAGTTTGAAAAAGGTGTTTATAGAGTTTCTGGAGGACTTCACGGTGTTGGTGCATCTGTGGTTAATGCTTTGTCGGAAGAGCTTGAGGTATGGGTTAAAAGAGATGGAAAGCTGGCATACCAAAAGTTCAGAAGAGGGAAGCCAGTTCACCCCCTTAAGATCAAAGTTCAGGAGGGAATCGAGGAAACAGGGACCAAAGTTAGATTCAGGCCCGACCCCCAGATATTTGAAACGACTGAATTCTCATATGATATTATCATGGAGAGATTAAGGGAGATCTCCTATCTTGTGCCAGGGCTTAAGATAATTTTCCATGATAAAAGGACTGATCAGAAAGAGACTTTTTACTCGACCGGTGGTATTCAGGATTTTGTGAAGGAACTAGGTCAGAATTTTTCGCTTCTCTTTAAAAATCCAGTATATATTGAATGGGAAAAGGAGGACATCAGTTTCAAGTCGGCATTCTTATATAAGGATGAAGCTGGGGAGAATTTTCTCTCTTTTGTAAACACCATAAGAACAGTTGAGGGAGGTACTCATGAGACTGGATTTAGATCTGCGCTAACTCGGGCACTGAATCAGTTTGTGGAAAAAGTTCTGAAAAAGAGCATAAGTTTCTCTGGGGATGATATTCGTGATGGGTTAATATGTGCTATTTCTTTATTTATACCGGATCCGCAATTTGAGGGGCAGACCAAGACCAAGTTGGGCAATACTAAGGTCAAAAGTATTGTTGACTCGTTGGCTTATGAGTCGTTGATAAAGTTCTTTGAGGAGAATCCAAAGGTGGTTGATGCTATAGTAAAGAGGGTTTGGCAGACTCATCTTGAGAGGGAGGCTGAGAGGAAGGCCCGGGAGCTTGTGAGGAAAAAGGCAAAGGGAGATTCTGTTCTGCCAGGGAAGCTTGCAGATTGTCAGACTGATGATCCAGAAAAAGCCGAGCTGTTTTTGGTTGAAGGCGAAAGTGCTGGTGGAAGCGCAAAGCAGGCAAGAGATAGGAGGTACCAAGCCGTTCTACCGTTGCGCGGGAAAATCCTAAATGTTGAGAAAGCCTCGGTGATGAAGATGCTAAACCATGAAGAAATACAAGCTATAATATCTGCTCTGGGATGTGGGATCGGTAAAGATCTTGATCTCTCAAAACTCAGGTATCATAAGGTTATTATTCTGTCCGATGCTGATATTGATGGCTCACATATAAGAACTTTGCTTTTGACGTTTTTTTGGCGCTATATGAGACCGCTTATTGAGAATGGTCACGTCTACGTCGCTCAACCACCTCTGTACAGGGTTAGGGAAAAATCAGGTGATATATATCTTAAAGATGAAGAAGAACTCAGAGAGTATATAATAAATAGGGGACTTCTAAAGCTTATGCCTGGTAGAGACCCTAAAGAGCTTCATCAATTAAGTAAACTTATATGTAAAGGAAAGTTCGATGAAATAAGATCAAAGTTTAAGCTCGGTGATGTCGAAAAATTAGCAAAAACCGCTGAGCAGGTAGGTAAAGAGAACATTCTTATCCAAAGATTTAAGGGATTGGGAGAGATGAATCCCTCTCAACTTTGGGAGACAACAATAAATCCCGCAACCAGAATATTAAAGAAAATCTCGATTAAGGATGCAGAGGAAGCTGAAGAACTATTTAGCGTTCTAATGGGAGAGCGAGTTGAACCCAGAAAAGATTTTATTATAAAGCATGCGCTTGAAACAGAGAATCTCGATATATGAATATTTCAAGTTTCAGTTTCGGTTGCCACTATTGTGGTTTTATCTGCTTGAAATCCTGTCTTGTTATGAGTCCCATCACAGAAGGGTTTATTTTTTGAGTGCCCGCATCTGCACAGATAAATAATTTTCCCCTTCTCATCTTGCCCCTCTACTTTAAAGTAGCCTCTGCTTATTTCTATTTTATATGGACCATTTTTCATCGCTTCAATTTTTATCATAATCCCTCAAGTATAGTATCCCCCACATCTTTTGATAATAATAACTGAAATATTTGCTATTGAAACAAGAAGGAGCATTATAATATCAGGATTATGTCTCTTAAAGTCAGGGAAACCGAGCTACCAGGCATAGGAAAGAAAATCTTGTTCAAGCTTAAAAATGGAGATGAGATTACTATTGTTGCAAGGAACATAGGAGTGAAGGATCTGTATATAATTGAGAGTGGGAAAGATGAGCCGTCATTCTTCATATCGTTAGATGAAGAAGAAGCAAAGGAGATAGGTATAGCCCTTATAGGAGCTGAATATAAGGCTTCCATACAACCGGAGAAATTAGATTTTATCGCAAAGGAGCTTGCTATGGAATGGGTTAAGGTTGGAGAAAAATCAACTTTTTGTGGTAAAACAATAGGGGAGATGCAAATAAGGAAGAAGACGGGAGCAACCATAGTAGGTATAATGCGTGGAGATGAGTTCATCCCCGGTCCAGGTCCAGAGGAGAAAATTCTTGCTGGAGATCTTCTTCTTGTCATAGGTAAAATGAGAAATATAAAAAGTTTCTTAGATTATTGTGGGGAGTATTCAACAAGGTGGTAGAGATTTCCTATTTAAAATCTGCGGTTCTTTTCCTGCTCATATTCGCATTTGCCTATGTACTGAGGAGATTCCCACCAGTGTTACCCTTTATATTGAGCGGTTTTGTGGCCAAGTTTTTTATTCCATCAGATGAAATTACTCACTTATCATTATTTGATAGGTCTGCAGTTTTCATTCTTTTTTTCTTCATAGGTCTTGAATTCTCTTTTGAAAAACTCAGGCATATGGTTAATATCTGGATCCCAGGATTTATAGAGTTTCTATTTTGCTTTTTACTTCCGATTCCATTTTTTTTGAAATTGGGGTATGAAATCACGTCTTCTACTCTTTTGGCACTGTTAATTTATCCGACAAGTTCTGTTATATTTGTAAAGTTGATTTTGGATTCGAAGCGAGCTGGTTTCCCCGAAACTGAGTTTTTGATTGGACTTCTGATATTTCAAGATATCGTTTCGGTTATCATATTATCCTTTGTTTTACCTTTGCATGAGTATGGAGAAGTCGATTTTACAAATGCCTTCTATTTAATTATCAAAATTTTGCTTGTATTTGTGATATTTGTATTTCTATTGAAGTATCTGCCTTTTAGGTTATTCGATGATATAGCAGAGAGTGATTCTTTTATTTTCTTCATCTGGGGTATTATTCTTTTTGTTGGTTTCCTATCTGAAAGATTTGGAGTTCTCCCCGCATTATCGACATTTCTTCTGGGAGTCCTTATACCAGAAAAATCCAAAATGTATGAAAGGATATTGAAAGAATTCTCTGTTTTTAGAGAACTTTCTATAGGGCTTTTTTTCTTCTTCTTCACATTCAAGTTAGATCTTGACAAGTTTGTTATTCGATCGGATGTAATTTTGTTAGTTGTTGCCATATTTGTAGTTTCGATGATAACAAAAATTCCGCCAATATATATTGGTGGACGCCTGAGTGGTCTTGATAGACCGCAAAGTTTAAGAGGAGCATTTTCATTCTTTGTACGCGGAGAATTTTCTGTGTTAGTTATTGATTTTGTGAATGATGCTGTGATCAAAACTGCCGGAACAATATATGTATTTTTATCAATTATCTTTGGTGTAATAATGTTTATCTTAGCTCCATCGATATCAAGAATTTTAAGAAGGATCAGGTGATATTGAACCGACCACTTATTTCATCTCAGCTTCCATTTCCTTAACTTCGACGTTATCTGAATCCAAATTTATCTTTATTATATTCCCTTTTATTCTTAAGTTCTTCTGGATTACCTGAGGGTTTCCTTTCAGAATTAATTCTTTGTTTTTTGGGAATATTTCAACTTCATCTGATTTTGCTTCTTTTCCACCTGTGATAATGGTGATGTTTCCTCTACCGATGATTTTTTCCACCTTTTCATCCTTCAGATATATTCTTGCTCTGTCAAGTTCAGCGTATATTTTTTCAGATCTGAACTTTATGTTCCCAATAAGTTCAATTGTACCATCTCTCATATTATATATTGATCTTTCTGCTGTTATTTTTACCTCTCCTATATTTTCCATTGAAAAGTTTAGTGATGTATCTTGAGCATATGCTATGGAGTCGAAAATGAGAGATTCCTCGACTGATATTCCTAATTTCCCGTGCTCGATTTTTCCGCCGATCACCTCTATGATACTATACCTGGTTTTGTTGGGATAACTGAGTATAAGCAGAATTGCTAATGAAAATATAATAATTGAAATTATCCCGAAGAATTTCCTGTCATCTATCATACAACGTATCAATAAGATAAAAAGATAAATTAGTAGTCTTTGGATAAAAATTCCGAAGCTCAGATTTTTATATATTTTATGTATCAAACTAGGTTAAGATGGCAAAAAAAGCGATAATCTACCTTGAGGATGGGACACTACTTTTTGGTAAAGGGTTCGGGGCAGAAGGGACTACAGTAGGTGAAATAATTTTCAACACGGGAATGACCGGATATCAGGAGATATTAACCGACCCTTCATATAAAGAACAGATTGTTATTCTTACTTATCCTCATATCGGGAATTATGGGATAAACTATGAAGATGATGAATCTGAAAGAATATTCCTTTCGGCCTTTGTTGTAAGAGAACTCACATATGAGCCATCTAATTGGCGTTCAAAGATTTCATTGGAGGAATTTCTTATCAAAAACAATACAATAGGAGTTCAAGGTGTAGATACACGATTTCTAACCAGAAAGATAAGGGAAAAAGGAGCTATGAGAGCTGTCGTTACAACTGAGGATGTTGACAGTACAACTTTGAAAAAATTGATCGCTGAGTATCCGGGGCTTGAGGGGCGAGATCTTGTGAAATATGTCACATGTAAA
>CALHPK010000031.1 GCA_938036315.1 uncultured bacterium
TTTCATGATGTTCCAAGGGATATAATCCAAAGCTCCGACGGTGGATACGTCCTAACAGGCTATGGAGGAAGTGGAGGGGAGGATTATATCTATATTGTAAAGCTATCGAGTTCAGGTGCTGTTGAATGGATGAAATTCATAAGTTCAGGGCGAAATCGGGGTCAAGGTATAATTCAGACAAGAGATGGTGGATACTTGGTTGTGGGAGCATCATTTTCGGGAGGTGCTATGAGCAACGATTCATATGTTGTAAAGTTAGATGGTAATGGAAATGTGCAGTGGGCAAAAGTTGTTCAGAGGAATTATGATGATTGGGTTTTATCTGCGGTTCAGCTTGAGGATGGTTCTTTGGCTATTGCGGGTTATGTCAGAAGTGGGATGGCACCCCCAGACGCAGATAGTTACTATGATTTTTATGCGCTTAGATTAGGTGAGAATGGGGAAGTTCTGTATGCAAGAGCTATAGCGTCAATGGCCGGAAATATCCATGAATATGCAAATATAATAATTAGAACTTCCGATGGGGGATTTATGATTGGGGGATATTCAGGGGTTAGTGGTAACCAGTTTTTTGTTGTGAAGACAGGTCCTGTATTTGATATTTGCAATTCTTGGGGTGTGGTAAATTTCAATGTTTACCCAAGGATTGTCAGTTCAGGTGATTTTCCTTTGACTTTATCCTCGGCCCCAAATCTTTCTTCTTCTGCTGTCGCTCCATCCTGGGGAGATGCAAATTTCTCTATTGTATCACACTGTGTATCTGCTGGAGCACCTCATTTGCCTATGTGCTATGTTGATGATGGATGCGGAGAAGGAGTTTTATCTTTGTGGTATGGGGATCACTATGACAGCTATCAGGTTCTTTCTGAGTCTGATTCTGTTTCGGAGAGTAGCCCTGAACTACAGTATGGGTGTTCATCCTCTACATTTATTTTGTATGAAATACTTGCTTCTCTCTTTGTTGTTGTGAGGATACTAAAATTTGGAAAGATTAGAAAATCTCGTAAGTGTAACCATCAGGAAGATAGCTTTATATAATGCGTCTTGTACTTTCTGGTTCGTGGGTAGGCAACAAAGGACTTTATAAAGATAATGTACTTTATGAGGCCAAAGTTAAGGATGTAAATTATCTAAGAATTGAGGACTTAGATGATCTGAAGGGAATTTATTTCTTGGTCTTTTCGTATGATTTAGCATCGCGTACACTGGGACTCAACATAAAAAAATCGGACTTCCCAGAACTTATAGCTATGAAACTATGTGGATTTGAAGAGATAAAATCCTTGCCCTACAAAGATGTGAACTTGACCTTTACAAGAACTTCTCTTTCACCCGAGGATTTTATGAACAGGGTTCAGACTATAAAAGAACTTATAAAAGATGGCACAGTATATCAAATTAACTTTACAAATAGGTTTGATTTTACACTCGATGGTAAGCCACTTGATCTTTTTTATAGGTTCTTTCAGAGACAGCCCGTTCCATATGGATTCTTCCTTGATCTTGATGATTTTTACATTTTATCGGGTTCTATGGAACTTTTTCTTGAAAGGAAAGGGGAAAGGCTTTGGAGCAAACCTATAAAAGGGACATCAGGTTCGGAAAAGTTGCTTGGAGAAAGTCAGAAAGACAAAGCAGAAAATTTGATGATAGTGGATGTGATGAGGAATGATTTAGGAAGGGTAGCGAGGGTCGGCAGTGTGAGAGTTTCTGAAATTTTCAAGGTAACTCAGTACAGTACTCTTTTTCAGATGCATTCTACAATCGAGTGTGAAACGAGTTCAGATTTTTCTGATATAATAAAAGCTACATTTCCTCCCGCATCTGTGACCGGAGCCCCCAAGAGAAAGGCAGTAGAGATTATAGATATGCTTGAGCCTCATTCAAGAGGTTATTATTGTGGTTCTGCAGGTCTTTTTTTCGGTCCCTCAGATTTTACTTTATCTGTTCTTATAAGGGTGGCTATCGGAAAGAGAGAAGAAATATCCTACTATGCTGGATGCGGTATAGTTTGGGATTCTGAACCGAGAAATGAATTAGAGGAACTTTATCTGAAAGTCAAGGCTTTTTACGATTTTGGGAAGCGATAAACTTCACATTGTGGTACCAGAGGAGATATGACCTCAGTTATTCAGGAGATGGAATTTAAACAGGTAATATATACCAATATATACCAAAGTGTCCGCAAATTTTTGCTATTTTAATCAAGAGAGTGCAACAATCAAGAGAGTGCAAAACGATATTCAGGTCGGATTTCAGCTTGAAGATGCTGAAAATGGACAAAATACTACAATTGTAATTGTGTTCCTGAGTGAACTTGAGCATAACTAAAAATTTTGTAAACCATTTGGAGATTTTTACATTAGTATGTGAAGGATGAGGAAGAAGCTACCGATAGGAATTCAGAGCTTTGAAGAGATGAGAACTGGTGGATGGTATTATGTAGATAAAACTCATTTTGTAGAAAAACTTGCAAACACAGGAAAATATTTTTTTCTGTCAAGACCAAGAAGATTTGGAAAATCTCTTTTTTTGGATACTCTCAGACAAGCTTTCTTGGGAAAAAAAGAACTTTTTGAAGGTTTGTATCTGGAGAAAAACTGGGATTGGTCAAGATCATACCCTGTGATACGTATAAGCTTTGGTGAGGGGGTGATTGAGACGGTGGAGGTTTTGGACAAAACCATAGCATCATTGCTTTCAAGATGCGCATCAGAATATAAAGTGAAATTAGAAGAGGAACTGCTCAATCTAAGGTTTATGGAGCTTATAATGAAGGTTTCAAAAGAGTACAACCAAAAAGTAGTAGTTCTAATAGATGAGTATGATAAACCCATTTTGGATAGAATCGAAGAAAAAGAGATAGCGATAAAGATAAGAGATAAGCTTAAGAACTTTCATGCGGTGCTGAAAGATGCTGACCCGTATCTGAAGCTTGTGTTTATAACAGGGGTGTCAAAGTTCTCAAAAGTATCACTGTTTTCAGGATTGAATCAGCTACAGGATATAACACTAAATCCAGAGTATGCGACAATCTGCGGATACACAGAAGAAGAACTTGTCAAAACTTTTGCGGAGGAGATAAAGAGCGAAAAGGAACTTGAGAATATAAGGTTGTGGTATAATGGTTATAGCTGGTGTGGACAGAAAGTCTACAATCCCTTTGACATACTTTTGTATTTTTCTGAAAGACAGTTCAAACCCTACTGGTTTGAGACAGGGACTCCGACTTTTCTGATAAAGCTTTTGCTTGAGAAAAATTTCTTCATTCCCAGGATGGAGAATATGGAAGTCAGCGAAAGACTTGTCAGCTCCTTTGATGTTGATTTTGTAGAACCTGAAAATCTTCTTTTCCAGACAGGATATCTAACCGTAAAGGACTGGTTACAAGTTCCATCTGGAGTAAAATACATTCTCACTTTCCCAAACAGAGAGGTCAGGATAAGCTTTTTAAATTATCTTCTATATTTTGTTCTAAGGGGTAAAGAAGAAGTAATAAAGGATAAAGTTGAGCATTCTTTGAAGGAGGGGGATATAGAGGGGCTGAGGGAGGCTTTATTTTCGCTTTTTGCAGGAATTCCGTATGATTGGTATAGGAAGGCGGAGTTGGGGAGATATGAAGGATTTTATGCTTCGAT
>CALHPK010000032.1 GCA_938036315.1 uncultured bacterium
AATTCAAGGTTGTGGGGGATGGGATTGATAAGAAAAGAGGCAAAGTGGGGAGGGAAAGGAAGTTAAAATCAGCGAAGAAGATATCAGCGCTACAGCAGATAAAGGAAAGGAGATATTGGGAGAAATACACCGATTTTGAAGGAATTTACATAGTAGGAGTTGAGTTCAGTAAGAAAAAGAGAAACATTTTGAATTTTGAGTGGGAAAAGCTAAATCTGAATCTGAGCTGAAGGGAAAGGATAATGCTATCACATATAGATTTCTGTTTCGTTTTCTTTCTGTTTTACTTTCTTAAAGATTGTATCTTTGGCTTAACTCTTGTGCCTTAGTAACTTTTTTGATTTTTGCTAATACCAAAAAGGTCATCATATACTTTGTTAGGTATATATTGTTAGGTATATATTGGTATTGCGAATATTTAGTATATTGGTTTTGAGTGATGCATTCATTGATGAATTTGATAGTGTTCTTAGTTTGATTTACTGATTTGCATGTATGGGAGGGTGTAAGTAGTGCTTCAACCTGACATAACATTTATATTGAGTACGGTTATTTTTGTGATCGCTCTGATAATAATTATAAAGTATATCATTGGACCGATAAGTAGAAAAGTTCTTGATGTTGGTAAGATGGTAGCGAAAAATAGGGAGGAGGCGAGGAAACTTATTGAACTAGCGAAGAAACTTGAGGAGCAATCGGCAGAACTTATATCTGAGGCAAAAGAGATTGCTTTCTCTGACTACACTGCCAAAGTTGAAGAAGCTAATAAAAAAGCTGATGAGATAGTAAAACAAGCTCTTGAGTCATATGAGAAGAAATTGAAGTCAAGATTGGAAGAGATAGAAGCTGAAAAACAGGAGATCTTAAGCAAGCTTGAAAGGTATGCTGAAGGTATCGCAAATGACTTGGTAGATATAGCTCTCGGGAGGAAAGACAAACGGGGAGGGCGAAAAGATGGAGCATCATAATTTCATTTCGACTCTGATTTTCTCAGCAATAAATTTTATCATTTTCCTTATTATTGTTTACAAATTTGTGTTACCAAGGCTACTAGAGGCGGTGGAGAAAAAATCAATAGAAACTCTTCATGAGCTCTTGAAATCGGAAAAAGAGTTGGAGGAAGCTAAAAGAATTTATGAGCAGGCTGAATTGAATAGAAAAAGAGCAGAAGAGGAGACCGAAAAAATAAAAAAGGATTTTGAAAATTACAGCAAAACCGAGTACAGCAGGATACTGAGGGAGGCCGAAAATTTTGCAAAGAAAAAAACAGAAGATTTAGAAAAGTTGATAAATATAAGAATAAATGAGGCAAGAATAATCATTCAGCATGAGCTTATAGATCTTGTCGTGAAGTTAGCAAGTGAAAAGATTAAAAAATCGAAAACCTCTGCAGATGTAGAAAGATTTCTTGAAGAGATAAAAGGAAAAATTGAAAGAATGAGCAGAACATGATAAATGGGAATGTAAAAAGCAATATGAAAAAATGAATACTTAGCTATGTTGCCTCAAAGATATGCAAAAGCTTTGATACTTGCAGGGAAAGAGGAAAATAAGCTTGAGATTGTATATGGGGATATAAAGAAGTTGCGACAGATAATCTCCTCCGAGCCCGTAAAATTCCTCTTGAAATCTCCTCTTTATTCAAAAAGGAGAAAGATAGAGTTTGTAGATTCTCTGGCTAAAGATTTTAAATTCTCTACAATTGTAGCGAATTTCTTGAAGCTTGTTGTAAAAAAGGGTAGAGAGAATATCCTTGAGGAGATATTAATTTATGCAGACTTATATTATCATTCTGAAATAGGTGTAGAAAAGATCACATTATATACTGCCGATGATTTGGGTGCGCAAAAATTGGAAGAAATCAGAAGTAAGATTGAAGAGGTTTTGGGTAAGAAGGTTGAATTAGAGGTTGAGTCAGATTATGAGCTTCTTGCAGGTTTTCGTCTGGTTGCAAAAGATTGGATGATTTCTGCTTCAGCCTATGATTATATCGAAAAGTTCAAGAGACTGAATATTGAGCATCTTCCGCGTTTCTGAATTTTCTTGTCTGATTGTAGCAAAATTATAAACATCAAAAATGTGTGATAAGATAGAATTTGAAAAATGTGGTGAAAAAGGAGTAGCGATTACATCGTAAACAATGGAGAGTTTCATATTTGTAACAGGTGGAGTAATGTCTTCTTTGGGTAAGGGTATAGTTTCTGCTTCATTGGGTGCTATCCTTGAGGATATGGGCTTTTCAGTGAACATAGTAAAGCTTGATCCATATATCAATCTCGATGCAGGAACTATGAATCCTTATCAGCACGGTGAAGTTTATGTTACGGAAGATGGGGTAGAAACCGATATGGATCTGGGACACTATGAAAGATTTCTTAATATCACAACTAAAGGTGCTAACAATATAACTGCAGGCAAGATATATTACTCTGTTATAATGAAGGAAAGAAAAGGTGAATTTTTAGGGCAAACTGTGCAGGTTATTCCGCATGTAACGGATGAAATAAAAAGTTATATAAGAGCCTCCGCAAAGGGAGTGGATGTGCTGATAGCTGAGATTGGTGGAACAGTAGGGGATATAGAGAGTCTGCCATTTTTAGAGGCAATACGGCAGATGAAAAAGGAATCAAGAACATCTTACGTGCATGTTACATTCGTGCCACTATTGAGCAAAACAAGTGGAGAATTCAAAACAAAGCCAACTCAGCATTCAGTTATGAAACTGAGAGAAATAGGGATACAGCCAGATATTATAGTCTGCAGATCCGAAAAATTTATACCACAGGATATCAGGAAAAAAATTTCTCTTTTCTGCGATGTAGATGAGGAAGCGGTGATCTCAGCTCCTGATGTTGATACCGTATATGAGTTACCATTAATATTCAGAAAAGAAGGGGTGCACAAGATTATTGTAAAAAAACTGTTTGGGACAGAACCTGTAAAGATCTTCCCTCTGAAACCATGGGAACCTAAGCTTTCAAAATGGGAAAAGATAGTTAGTATAATGAAAAAAAGCGAAGCAGAATCGGTAAGAATAGCAATAGTCGGCAAATACATTTCGCAAGAAGATTCATATATTTCGCTTAAAGAGGCTATAAAGCATGGGGGAATTGCAAACGAACTTAAAACAGAAATAACACTTATTGATTCGGAAAAACTCGAGGAAGATGGAGTTGAAATCCTTTCTAATTTCGACGGGGTTGTAATACCTGGGGGCTTTGGTTCAAGAGGAACTGAAGGTAAAATAAATGCAATAAAGTATTGTAGAGAAAACAACATTTCTATTTTAGGGATATGTCTTGGAATGCAACTTATGGTTGTTGAATTTGGTAGAAATATCTGCAAATTAGAGCGGGCGCATTCAGTTGAATTTGATACTTCAACACCTTATCCTGTTGTCGACTTGCTCGAAAACCAAAGGGGCATCGATAAACTCGGTGGAACTATGAGACTTGGCTCCTGGAAAATAAAGATAAAGGAAAAAACAAAAATCTACGAAATTTACAAAACAACACAGATATACGAAAGACACAGACATAGATACGAAATTTCTCCAAATTTCATAGATATACTTGAGAGAGGTGGACTTACCTTTTCTGCATTTTCGTACATTGGAGATTTAATGATCCCTGAATCTATTGAATTACAATCTCATAGATGGTTTATAGGTGTTCAATTTCATCCTGAATTTAAGTCTAAACCTTTTGCGCCACATCCTATTTTTGTTTCGTTTATTAAATCCTGCTACGAGTACAAAAACGAGAAAGAAAAATCAATATGTTGAGAGAAACTGGATTAGCAAGTAAGGTTTCTCCGAGTATCAGTGTATCAGCTGAGTGGAAAAATTTAATAGATAAACTGAAAAGATATAGCAAGCGGAGAATAATGGTGGTAGGTCCTCCCGATTCCGGAAAAAGCTCTTTCTGTAAAGCAGTAGCAGACAATATACCATTTACAGCTATTGTGGATATGGATCCAGGTCAACAGAATGTGGCAATCCCCGGGGCAGTGGGAGCGGAAGTCAGAGGTAGTTTCGGATTGAAAAAGTTTATGTTCTTTATCGGAAGGAATTCCCCACGAGGTATAGGAGGTCTGATCTGTTTTTCTCTGAGATCGCTCCTTCTTGCAGTTGAGAGGTTTAATCCCAGAGTAATTTTGTTGGATACATCTGGCTATGTTGATGGAGACGAGGCTCTGATTCTAAAACTTACCAAGGCTTTTATTTTTCGACCTACAGATATTGTTTTCATAGAAGATGATTCTAAAAGAACATCTAAAATAAAGACTGTCTTAGGTTCATATTTTAGGTTACATCTTCTTCCAAGATCGGAGTTTGCTTGTCAGTTTGCACCTGAGGATAGAGCGGAAATAAGAAATAAGAAAATCTCGGAATATTTCTCTTGCGGACAGATCTTTCGTGTGAAGAAAGATGAGAGCAGGATTATTGATATAAGTAATAAACTTACTGCTGATGATTCTGAGTTCAAAAATCTTGTAGGTTTTTTCAAGAATGGATTGACAATTGCTGTGGGGTTGATAAAAAGTGAAAGCCATAATGAATTTGAGATTCTTTCTCCGAGGTTCCCAAAGGAGTGGGATTTTGCTATAAAGGGCTCGATGAAAATTAAGCTTGATTCGGTTTGAGCTTGATTTTAGTTTTTAGTATTTGCTCTGAGATTCAACATAAAATTTTTAGTGCCGATGTAGCTCAGGAGGTAGAGCGGCGCACTCGTAATGCGCAGGTCGTGGGTTCAAATCCCACCATCGGCTCACTCTTTGTACATAAATGGTAAAAGATCTCAGAATAAAAGATCTCAGAATGCTTAAAGCGAGAAGTAGTGAAAAAGCTAAAATTATTACTTCCCTATTTTTCCTTGTAGCAGGAATGTTTTTATCCCTTCACTGCACAAAGAGGAATGAGAAAACCGAAAAAGTTCCAACTTACTATGGCAGGCGTCAGGAAGTTGCGGTTAGAACTATAATTCTTCAATATGGAAGTAACAGCAATAGCAAACAGGTCTATATAAATCTGCCGGGAATCGTCGTCCCAAAGCAAAGTACATTTATTCAACCGAAGGTATCTGGCAAGATTGTGAAGATGTTCGTTGATGTGGGATATAAGGTAAAGAGGGGGCAACCACTTGCAAAAATAGATGATCGGGACTATATAAATTTTGTAGAAAGGGCAAAGGTTGAGGTTGAGAGATTGAAGGCTCAGCTGAAGTTTGCGGAGATAAGTTTCAGGAGAGCTGAAAATCTTATTGCTACAAAGTCTATACCTCAGTCGGAGTTCGATTCAGCAAAGGCAAACTACGAAAATATAAAGGAAGCATACAACTCTGCGGTCAAAACCTTGGAGAAAGCCGAGATAGATTTAGCTGATACACTCGTGGTGGCACCATTTGATGGCATTATAGTAGAAAAAAGATTGGATATCGGAGCTTTTGCATCTCCCCAAACTCCGATATTCCTACTTCAAAGTGAGAATACATATTTTGTAGGAAAGATATCAGAAAGAGACTTGCTTAATATAAAGAAAGCTGAAGAAGTCCAGGTATTTTTCCCCACTCTTCAGAAAAGATATTTAGGAACTATCGATAGAGTCAAGCCATCTCAAGATGGAAGAAGCTATGATCTGATTGTGAGTTTTAGAGAAAGTATTCCATCGAACCTGCAAGGAATTGTATCATTGCCGGTCTCGGTGCTAGAGGGAGTTTATATTCCCTATGAATCGCTGATTGTAACTTCTGATGGAGAATATGTTTTTTCAGTTTCAGGGAATATAGCTGTAAAGACAAAGGTGGATGTTATAGATCAATTTGGAGATTATGCTGTAGTGAAGGTTCCAGAGGGAATTACTGAGATAATCTCCCCTGTAAGTGAGAGGCTTTATGATGGGGTAAAAATAAAAATAATTGAAAGAAGAAAAATTTTTGAAGATTAAATTTTCAGTATAGATGAATTTGGATATAGCCTTCTATACATTTTCTCTTTCGCAGGTAAGGGGTGTTGGATCGGTTATCGGTAAAAGGCTTATTGATTTTTTCGGCTCAGCCCGGGGTGTTTTTGAAGCTGACAAAGTGAAAATAGAGCAAGTGGCTGGTAAATTCGTTGCGGAGAATATAAAGAGATTTTCGGGCTGGAAAAATGCTGAGGAAACTATAAATCTAGCATTGAGGTTAGGACAAGGTGTGATTTGCTATGAGGAGCGAGATTCTTATCCTGAGCTTTTGCGTAGAATTTCTGATCCGCCTTTGTGTATCTTTTACCGGGGCAATGTAATAAAAGATATGCTATGTGTAGCAGTTGTTGGAACGAGGATGCCCTCTTCGTATGGTGTTGATGTTACAAAAAATATCGTATCTGTAATGGCATCTGTTGGAATATGTATAGTGTCAGGTCTTGCATTAGGGATTGATACAATCTCACATAAGGCTGCAATTGATGCGGGTGGAAGAACATATGCGATTTTGGCTTCATCTTGTGACAATATATATCCTTACAGAAATGAGCAACTTGCAAAAGAAATAGTAGATAAGGGGGGTGCCATTATTAGCGAGTTTCCACCTGGAACACCACCTGCAGAGCAGAACTTCCCAAGAAGAAATAGGATTATAGCGGGTATATCAAAAGCTATAGTTGTGACCGAAGCTCCAGAAAAATCGGGGGCTCTTATTACTGCCTATTTGGGACTTGAATACGGCAGGGATGTATTTGCGGTTCCGGGCAATATAACATCGCAAAAATCAAAAGGCACAAACAGGCTAATAAAAGAGGGAGCATACCTTGTAGAATCACCAGATGATATTATGTCGGTAGTGGTTCCTCATATAGCAAGGTCAGAAAAAAGATCAGATTTCGGTCTAATTTCCCCTTATATAGAGATAAAAAATCCGAATTTATCAGACAAGGAGGAAGCAATCTTATCTGTTTTGAGTGAAGAAATTCCTATTCACGTTGATGATATCATAAAAAGGACATTGATTGATCCATCAGAAGTTCTTTCGACTCTTATAGCCCTTGAGATAAAGGGATTGGTAGTTGAAGATGGAATAGGATATTATAGGAAGCCACGTCCACTTTAATAAATTCTATTAAGAGCAATTTGATTTATCAGATACTTGATGAACATAATCAGAGTAATAAATTCTGAAAAAAATATATGGCTAATTCGTAAGTGTTAACTGAAAAGTTATGATAAGAATTCGTGCAGAAAAAAGAGAGAAATTTGGCAAAGAGTACTCCAAAAAAATAAGAAGGGAAGGTTTTATACCAGCAGTGCTATATTCAAAAGGAAAAGTTTACTGTCATCTGAAAGTCAAATTGTCAGATATGAATGCTTTACTTAAAGAAGAAGCAACAAAATTTGAAATAGAAATCGATGGAAAAGTTTATTTAGTTTATCTTAAGGATGTTCAAGTGGACCCTATTACACAAGATCCGATTCACTTTGATTTTTATGTCATTGAAGAGAAAAATATAATATAAATCTTCCTTTTTGGGTGTATTAGTATTAGTAGCAATTTGTATAAATTTTCAATTAGATCTTCGAAGGATGGAAAAGAAATTAGGTAGAAAATTGAATTGGAAGAAAAAGTTTGTAGATCAGAAGACTGCAGAGATAATATCTCGTGAAGTTAATATTTCAGAAATCTGTGCTAGAGTCATTGCATCTCGGGGAATTGGATCTCCATCAAAAGCATTCAAGTTCTTATATCCTCGTATTGAGGATGCTGAAAATCCATTTGTGTTTCCTGATATGAAGAAGTCGGCAGAGAGATTAGCCAATGCCATTTTAAAAAAAGAAATCATAGGAATTTTCTCGGATGCAGACGCAGACGGAATAACAGCGGGGGCTATCCTTCATAATTTTCTGAAAGAGGCTGGAGTTAGTCCAGAAAATCTGGTGGTAAGAGTACCATCTCGTGATAGAGAGGGTTATGGGTTAACCAAAGAATTCATAGACGAATTAAGGAGAAAGGGTGGTAGATTATTGATAACCGCAGATTGTGGTATAAGAAACCATGAAGAGATAAAATATGCTAAACTCTTTGAGATAGATGTTATTGTCTGTGACCATCATCATGTTGACCGCGTATTGCCAACCGACGCGTTGGCTATCATTCATCCTGCAACTTTGAAGGAGGAATCCCCTCTGATGTATCTATCTGGCGCTGGTGTAGTATTTGAGCTCATCGCAGCAACAAGGGTAGTGTTGAAAAAATATGGCAAGGAACTCCCGCGACCAAGACAGTACCTTGATGTGGTCTCCGTGGGGACAATAGGTGATATGGTTCAACTGAAGGGAGACAACAGAATATTCGTCAGATATGGCTTAGACCAGATAAAGCAGGGTATGAGCAATCTTGGTCTGAGTGTTATGCTTGAAAAGATATCTGCTGTGAAAAGAGGTATTTCGGCATGGGACATTCAGATGAGAATTGTTCCACGTATAAACTCTACTGGTAGAGCTGGTAAACCAGAATTATCATTCTATCTTCTCACCGAGGAGAATATAATCAAAGCGAGGGAGATATCCGATCAGATAGAAGGTATTAATCTATGGCGGAAAGAGAAGGTTCAGCAAATAATGGAGGAGATAATGTTTCTTGGATTTAATTCCTCATCTCGCTATTCACTAGTGATATGGGGTGAAGATTGGCCTGAAGGGATCATAGGGCTTGTTGCTAATAAACTCCTTGAAGAAACTGGTAAACCCACATGCGTTATCTCTGTAAAGGGGGATCAAGCGCGTGGTTCTATAAGAGCTCCTGAATTCCTGAATATCATGGGTATCCTTGAAAAATTCCATCATATATTCTTAAAGTATGGAGGACACTCTCAGGCGGCTGGAATATTGTTGCAAAAGCAAAACATAGAGTTGTTTTCAGAACTCTTTGAGAAAGAGATAGCTTCTGCTTTAATGGTTGAGCATGAAACTGTTCTTGAATATGATGATGAGATTTATCTTGAAAGTTTGAAAATAAAGGATCTACAAGATCTGTTAAAACTTGAACCATTCGGGGAGGGAAACCCATACCCTGTGTTTGTTCTTAACTGCGATATAGTCGAGGCTAAAACAGTTGGGAGGGATGATCAGCACATCAAGATGTTGGCAAGAGCAAGTGATGGAAAAGTTGAAATAATCGCAAGAGAGATGGGGAGAAAGTTCGATCCGTTCATTGGCAAGGTTAGACTATTAGCTAGATTCAAATCGAGTCCCTGGACTGATTCAGGTTTTGAATTTGAGTTTATAAACTTTTTATGATTTGGATTTACACTCTTGGTAAGGGAATTTAGCATATTGTTGTATCTACTTTTAGCTTTTGGCACTGAAATATGCTTGCCACAATCTGTTAAGAAAAATAGATATAAGACCAGGTACGAGTTTAGGTATAAGTAAGTGTAAGACGTTGTACCTTAACGCTATAAATCCTTTGCAGGAGTGTTTGATTATTCGATGATGGAAAGGTTTTTGTAAATGGCTCCGATATAAAAATATATTATATTCTAAAATTGTAAGGATACTACTTTTTATAGATTGGTTGCTTTGGGGATAGCCTGCTTTATAGATTGCTACTTTCGTTTTTTGTTTGTGTGAACTTTTTATTATGTAAGTTTGAGTTTTATGAAGGATATAGTGGTTTCAGCTCATCAGCCACAGTATATGCCGTATTTAGGCTATCTTCACAAAATGAAGAATTCTGATGTGTTTGTTATTTTAGATGATGTACAATTCAAAAAGAACGAGTGGCAAAACAGAAATAGAGTCAAGGGAAAAACTCCAACAGGTGAAGATACAATTATATGGCTTACTGTTCCAGTGATACATAACTTTGGAATGCTGATAAAGGATGTGAAGGTCAGGAATGATCTCCCATGGCAGAGAAAACATAAAAACACGCTTATAACATACTACTCTAAAGCTCCGAATTTTCACTTTATCGAAAAGTTCAATAAAATTTGGGAGGGGCAATACCAATTCTTGATAGATGTAAATATGGATTCGATTAGGATACTTATGGACATATTCGACATCAAGACAAAGATCGTCTTTTCTTCGGAGTTGAAGATAAACCAGGCGAAAACTGACAGACTTGTTGCGATTTGTAAGGAACTTGGAGCAAAGATTTATCTTTCAGGTCAGGGAGCTTATGATTATCTTGAAGTAGATAAATTCAAAAGAGAGGGGATAGAGGTTGTTTGGCAGGATTTCAAATGTCCAGTGTATCCACAGCTTGGGAAAACTTTCATACCGAATTTATCATCAATCGATATTGTTCTTGTAAAAGGTGAGGAGTGTAAAAACATTATATAATATATATGTGGTAAGCTGAGATCTAACAGAAAGGGATAGCAATATGTGCGGCATTGTAGGAATTTTAGGTTCAGAGGATTCTCCGTATTATACTCTTTTAGCTCTCCATGCCATTCAGCATAGAGGACATGAAGGAGTTGGAATAGCTTGGTTTGAAAATGGTACTATTTTGCCAGAAAGAAGGGTGGGTCTTGTTTCGGACCTTGCTAAAAAGTTCCCAAAGGTTAAAAGTCATGTAGCTATAGGTCATGTTCATTACTCCACAACCGGCAGATCTGAAGCGAGGAATTTGCAACCATTTGTAATCAATGGGATGAATCTGAAACTTGCAGTTTGCCACAATGGGAATATAGTAAATTTCCTTTCATTAAGAAGGATGCGGGAAAACGAAGGTTCTGTTTTCACAACAGATTCAGATACAGAGGTTATACCTCATCTTATCGCGTCTTCCAAAGGGGATATTGTGGCAAGGATAAAGACTGCCCTGAGTATGGTAAAAGGGGCTTACTCTCTGGTTATGATGACTCAGGATTCTCTTATTGCTGTTCGTGACCCTTGGGGTTTCAGACCCCTTGTCTTGGGTAAGTTTAGAAATTTGAAGAATGCTTATATTGTGGCATCAGAGACTTGCGCATTAGATATTGTCGATTCTGAGTTTATAAGAGAAATAGAGCCAGGTGAGATCTTGGTAATCTCAAGGGACAAGATCTACAGCGAAAGATTAAAGCCTGCTGATAAAAGGGAGTGTATTTTTGAGCTTATTTATTTCTCAAGACCTGATTCTCACATATTCGGAGTGGATGTTTGGTCTGTAAGGATAATGCTAGGAAGAATTCTTGCTCAAGAGCAGCCTGCAGATGCAGATATTGTCGTACCCGTTCCAGATTCTGGACTTTTTTCTTCCATTGGCTATTCAGAGGAGTCTAAGATACCATTTGCCTATGGGCTTGTAAGGAATCATTACATAGGTAGGACGTTTATTGAGCCATCCGCAAAGGAGAGGATTTCAGAAGTTAGTATAAAACTCAATCCTATAAAGGGGGTTGTCTCTGGAAAAAGGGTAGTTCTCGTTGATGATTCAATAGTTAGGGGGACTACATCGAGGAAGATTGTAAAGATGCTGAAGGATGCTGGAGCACGTGAAGTTCACCTGCGCATATCCTCTCCTCCTATAAGATACCCATGCTATTACGGTATAGATACCCCATCTGAAGGGGAACTAATTGCTTCATCACACTCTATAGAGGAGATCAGAAATTTTATAGGTTGTGATTCATTAGGATACATAAGTGTTGATGGAATGCTTAAAGCTGTAAAACTTGTAGATAGTTCCGCTGATGGATTTTGTACTGCTTGTTTCACCGGCAGATACCCTGTGCCACCTGAGGATGCCGAATTCATAAAACAGTTGAGGCTATTCAGGGACGATATCTGAAAGAACAAAGATTAACAAAAAATCAAGTTTTTCTTATATTTTTTATTAATGTGTAAAATTTATTACTATGGATAGGAGGTTCTCATTTTTTCTTCTTTTCTCTTTCTTTTTTGTATTCGCATGTAGTAATAATCCTTCGGATGGCAATGTTGATGCGTCACCAACTGAAATAGATTGTTCAGAAAATTCTCCAGCAGTAGTAAAGAAAATAGAGATACCCCCAGATAGAACCTGGGTGAACAGTGGCATAACTTTGAAAAAGGGATATGAAATCGTAATAGAGGTAGAAGATGAGAGAACTTTCGGAAAGGAAGAGGTTTCATTTTCGAATCCGGTTGTGTTTGCTGGGAAAAATGCGATAATATTTAAAATTGGAGAAAAAGGTGTCCCCCAACCGGTCGGTAGAAAATTTTCTTTTGTAGCTGGTTCAGAACATGAGAATAAAGATGTGCTTTTAGGTTGGAACTCAATTGAGCCGGTTATAGCTAAAAGGGTAACAGAGACCGGAGATGTGATAATTGAGAAGCCTGAATCTATAACCGCGGTGATAAAGGTATTTCTCCCTTTATCTGATAAGCTCCCCAGAAGACCGGTGCTATATGCCCCTGTGGATAACTTCTGGACTGATGAGACGAATCCGAGATTTTATTGGGATCCAATCGACAATGCTATAAGATATATATTCCAAATTTCAGATTATCCAGATTTTAGGAGGGTAGTTCAAAATATAGAGATTTCTGCATCAGGTGGGCAAGCAAACCCTGTATCTATAATAGGAGGAGGAGCTTCGCAGGAGGTACAATTCAATCTTCGAGAAGGAATATATTGGTGGAGAGTGATAGCTCAAGTCAACGTCGGAAGAGCATTAAATCCGATCCCTGTTTGGACCTGTTGGTCTCATCCCTTTAGGCTTGGTGTTGAGCTTGGAACTCCACCACAACCTCCAAATTTTGTATCTCCGACAACTGCTGATGTTTTTAAACCGGGGGATAGTGTTACATTTGAGTTTGTTGTTAATGATGATCCATCTTTTGTTTTCTGGAGGTGGCGCCATGTGTATTCTGATTGTGATCAGCAACCCTCGATAAACCCGAATGATCCAAATTCCGGAAACCCTACTCCTTGGCATATAGGTAGAGTCAAGTTGGGCGAAGGTAATATAAAAGATTTGCCAAAGATAATAGGTTCGTTTACATACAAAAATATCGAAACTGGTAATCATCTTTTCAGAGTTGAAGTGAGAGACGGACAAGATATTCAGGAGATTGCTATAAGAAGTAGGGATTTTAGGCTTTCTGTTGGCTGTGAATCTGGTGAAAAATAAGATGAAGATGTTGTTTCACAATAGTGGAGCGAATTATTTTGCTTTTTCGCATCTTATTCATCTTATATATACTTTTTAGACTATGGTGGAAAGTTCTGAGGGGATGGAAGTTGAGCTTCAAGGTGGTCAAAAGGGCGAATTGGCAGAGGAAAGGGATAAGGTAAGCTCAGAGCTAACCGAGGCTGAGAAGATACAAAAAGCTAGGCAAGAGGGTAAAAGAAGTATTCTGGTTGGTGACAGATTCAAAATGATAAAGACTTATGAATTTACGGTTGCGGTAAGACCAGATTTACCTGAGAAACACGAGTCAGAACTTATAAGCAAGCTCGAGGAACTCATAAAGAACCATGTTGGAGATATCGTCAAGAAGGAGATCTGGGGGGTAAAGCCTCTTCAGTACAGGATTAGAAAATATGACAGGGCTAAATTCTATTACTTTGAGTACGAGTCAATAGGTATTGGAGAGAAGATTTTGAGAGCTTTTGTTGATACAAGCTCAGATTTTCTGAGATATCTTATAGTGAAAAAGGAGAATATCCTTACAAAGGGGCATATTTGGAGGAAAAAAGTGAAAGAACAGCTCCTCAGATGATTTTTTCTTCACTTCAGAATGTCTATGGCATTATCAGATTTGCATTTCTCATATCTGATCAGATTTTTAGACCTCCTTTTAGATTCTTTTTGATTTTGAAGGAGATTGAATTTGCTGGGGTAAAATCTATTCCAATAATAGCTATTACTTCTATTTTTTTAGGTATGGTTTTTACTCTCCATTCAATAAGAGCTTTTTCTATAGTTCGTATGGAGGGGTTAGTTGGACCATCGGTAGTACTCTCGTTTGTGAGGGAACTTGCAAGTGGCTTCGGTGCTCTGATTATAACAGGTAGAGTTGGTGCAGCGTACACATCAAAGATCGGAACAATGAAAATAACAGAACAACTTGATGTACTATTTCTGATGGGTATTTCTCCACTTCATTATATCGTTGTCCCAAAAATTATAGCATTGATGATAATCATGCCGCTTGTGTACTTTTTTTTCATATTCTTCGGTATTATCGGGGGCATAATTTCAGCTTATATGTATTCGATAGATCATAATTTATTTCTCAAGGATGTAAGTAACTGGGTTGATTTATCCGATGTTATTTTAGGGGTTGTGAAATCTTCTGTTTTTGGATCAACAATTGCTATCACGTCTTGTTATTTCGGAACTACAGTTGTTGGAAGTGCAGAGTCAGTTGGAGAAAAAACCACAGAATCAATCGTATACACAATAATACTCGTTTTCATTCTTAATTATCTGATATCCGCACTGTACTATGCTATAAAATAATTTTATCTTCTTTTCTACTGTATGAGTATTATTATTTTATTTATTTTTTTCTTTTTTAGGAGTTTGTTATTTATTCTTCTATTCCGAGAATCATTTTGGCTTCTTCTGACATCATAGATGGATTCCAGGGTGGATCCCATACTATTGAAACATCGACATCTCCGATCTCATCTATTGTGTACAGAACAGATTTTACAGCTTCTTCTATTGTTGCACCAAGTGGACAACCTGGAGTTGTTAATGTCATTTTTATTTTGACATTGTTTTTTTCATCAATACTGAGGTCATATATAAGTCCGAGATTGACTATGTCTATGCCGATTTCTGGGTCATAAACATTTTTCAGTGCTTCAAGAATTATCTCTTTTGTAATCATTTCTTTCTATTTTAGTCATTTATAGATTTGTTAATCATTTTTTCACTTCTGCATAGGTTCAGATTGGTATCTGAATATTATCTGCTGGCTTGATAGATTAGTAGAATTATTGTTGTGATTTAAACAGTATATGCTGCAATGTGTTGCACGATCACTTATTATGCTTTTGCACTATATCTTTTTGACATCTCTTCTGCTAAAACTTTAGCTTCTGCTTCCATATTGCTCTCCAGGTATCCTTTCATATATCCCTCTACCGCTTTTTTTATCAGAGGGTTAAAGTTTATTGTAAGTTCTCCTTCTATTATTCGTCTTGTTTTATTTTTGCCTTCTGGAAGAAGTCTTATTTTCCCTTTGAATCTTATTTTATCTTGAAAGAAGGCTGGAACCATTTCAAATTCATATTCTTTTTTCGACGGGTAATATTTTGTGTACTCATACCACTTTAGCATGTCTGGTTTTATGGTATTTTTCAGAACAGATGGAATTTGCGCATCTCCTTCATACAGAACTTTTCGGTATATATGATCTCCTTTGTTTTCTTCTTCTACAACCTCTCTTTTTTTCACATTAGGAAGTTTGTGTACTACAGCCTGAATTACATCTACATCATTCCAAAGCCGATCAAACTCATCGACCGGTACATCAAATATATGTTCCATCTTTACCTTCATATCTTCTACCTCCTTACATATTATTTTATATTTCTCTTTCTATTCACTTTCTATTCAATTCTTTATTTTTTATCTTTCTTTATTTTTTATCTTTCATATCTTTTTCATTCGCATTTTTATATTTTATTTTATTTATTTTATTTATTTTTTTCTTCCCTATTTTGTTCTCTTTTTGTTCGTTGTTCCTTCCTAAGGAAGTTCCCGGACAGGAAATTTTCACTGTAGATGTTAAAATAGAAAATCAACAAGTTTTATAAAGTAGGAAATTTTGAGAGAACTGATTAAATTATATTTAGCGTAAAATTTTATGGAAATTATATTTTATGGATTATTAGTTAAGGACTATTAGAAAAATGGGTAGTATAAAAAAGTTTGCTCTGAGCTTTGTTGTAATTATTTTTGTATTTTCCAGTTTATCATTCTCTTATGGGAGAATTGATGAGAAGAAAACCACTGTAGGATGCTACTCTAAAAGCAAAGGTGGTGGTAGCTATTCTTCGGGAGGAGGTTCATCATCGGAGGAGCCCCCTCCACCTATGGGATACATTCTTATTAAAGTTGTAAATGCAAGCTCGGGGTCTCCAGTTGAGAATGCTAACATATATGCAAATGGTGGGCTTGTCTCACAAACTTCTGAAAAGGGAACTGCATACTTTGGTGCATATCAAGGTGATTATTATATTAAGATAGAAGCGCCATCTTTTGCCCCAGCATTTATTAAATTGAGAAACCTCCAAGATATAATGACATATGCTGAAGTAAAGCTAATACCAATAAGGTTCTCGACCGAATTCAATGCGGGAGTTGGAGGAAAAATTGAAGATAGAGCGGCAGGAGTAAGAATTACTCTGCCTTCAGGAGGGCTGAGAAAGGAAGGCACTGGTGAGATTTATACTGGTCAGGCAAAAATAGAGATAGCGTATCTTGATCCAGATAATCCATTGCACCTTTTTGCTTTCCCTGGAAACTTTGTCGGTGTCCAGAATGGTCAGAAAGTTCTGCTTGAGACCTTCGGTCCCATTGAGGTTAGAATTAAAACTCTGGCTGGGGAGAAGTTAAATCTCCCTCAGGGAGCTACAGCGGTTGTGGAATTCCCAGTTCCAGATAAATTTCAGACTCCAGACGTAGTCCCTTTATGGTCGTTTGATGAAAATACCGGGGAGTGGATTTATGAAGGGCTTCTTCACAAGGTAGAAAATGAGGATGGTAAACCAGTTCTTCGTGGATATGTGTCCCATTTTTCCTGGTGGAATCCTGATGTGCCATCGGATACAACATGTGTGCAAGGAGTACTGAAAGATGATAAAGGAAATCCCATATCTGGAGCTCAGGTCTGGTCTGAAGGTATTGATTACCCTGGAGCTGATTTCACCGGTTATTCAAGGAAAACGGGACCAGACGGTAAGTTTTTTGTATTTGTCAGGAAGAATGGGAAAGCGAGAATTCTTGCATCAATAGGAGGTAAAAGAGCAGAAATCACTCAGGTTCAGACTAATAATTCATATCCATCGTATTACATTAAAGATTGGCTTTCGAACCCATCTTCAGCGTGGAGTGTGTGCCCAAGTTTAGGGGATATACAACTTGGCGGTTATACAATTGTTCTGAGGTGGGGAAAGAAGAAATGCGATTTGGATCTTCATCTTACGGGACCAAAGCTTGATTCAGGAAGATTTCATATAGCAACAAAGCGGTGGGGGATGAGAAGTTTTTCACCGTATGCAGAGATTTTAGAAGATGATAGTCCAGAGGTTTTAGTTTTAGATCCAAGCGTTCCGGGAGTATATCGCCTTTCAGTTTTTCACAACAATCCAAATAATACAGATTGTGGAAGGCTACTTAAGGATTCAGGAGCAGTAGTTCAAGTTTGGAAGAATGGGCGTGTTATACATACAGAAAGTCCATATTCGCAAAGCTCGGGTAATCTGTGGAAAGTTTTAGATTTTATAGTTTGGTCGGGGGGAGTGACGATCTCAAGTATAAATGAGATAATAAGTGGGGATTATTGTTCTCCTTATCATCCAGATCCATCTTTTGAGTCACCTTGTCCCTCTAATGCTTCTCCGTTTTTACAGGTAGATGTTCCGGGTGAAGTTGAGTGTGCCTCTACCGTATTTATTCCTTATGTGGTATCTGATCCTGATGGGGATCTTGTGGACATTAAAGTGTATGGCGGTATCGAAAGCGGGGAATTTTATGTGATGCAGGATTATATAAGATGGGAAACACCTGACTGTAGTGTTAATGATGCTGTTAGTTTGACGATTACTGCCGACGACAGAAGAGGGGGTAAAGTTTCTCAAAGTTATAATATTCCACTCTTACCAGCTCGGGGATACAAAGTTTGGGAACGGGTGAGAAAGGATTCGGGCTTTGGTAAAGGTTTCTGTGATGTGGAGTTCGACTCTATGAAAAACTTCTATACTATACTGGAAAAAGAGTTTTCTGCTTCTGTGCTAAAGATAAGCCCATCTGGGAATATTCTGTTAAGTAGAGATTTTCCAAAAGTTGGTGATATAGCTATTGATTCAACTGGGGTTTATGTTGCTGTGGATTACGGGGTGGGAGTATACACTCTGGAGAAGTATTCTTTTGATCTTTCGAATCTCATTTGGCAGGTTAATATGACAACACAGGGCAGGAGATTTTTTAAGGTGCATGCTGATTCTAACGGGGTTTATGTCGTATTTTCGAACGGTTCAAATTATATCATAAGAAAATATTCCAGTAGTGGGAGTCTGTTATGGCAAGCAACGCAGCCGACCGGTGGGGTAGCTTCATACTGCTGGGATAGATGCATAGTAACCGATAGTAGCACTGGGGATATATACATCAGCATCTACGAGGATGTGGCAGGTTTTAACGATTATTTCAAGATTTTCAGATATTCACAAAGTGGGAGTCTCCTTGCTTCTCGCTCAGGGACAGCCTGGGCTCCTGTTCAGATTTATCCGATGGGAGCTTCGGTGTATACCGTCAGAGCCTGGAAGGTTTTGGAAATACTTAATTCATCTTTGAATTTTATTCTGCATTCTGTAAATATATGTTCTGCTTTTGGATTATGCTCGCATGATATCGAGAGTATAAGAATAAAGGATGGATATATTTATGGTGGTGGAGGTAGAGCAATTTACAATTCTAATCTTGAGTGGATAAGAGATTCTTTAACTCTGTACAAATTTGATCTTGGACTTAACCTTGTATACAGCAAGGATATAGGTTTGAGTGTCGACTCTAACTCTGAGTATTTGTGTAATATTGAGATATGTAAAGATTGTTCTACTACATATATGTATTTGGTCGGGACAGCTTATGATGTAGGGTGGACGCTCCGCTTCCCGTTCATATTAAAGTATAGATTGTACTAGCAAATCTCGTACTAGCAAATCAAAAGCGAAAATTGCCTTGAGATCTACTGATAAAATTTCTCCCTAAAGCTTTCACTTTAAAATTTTCACTAATCTTTCTGTGATGGGAAATTCTTTTGCAAGAGAAAGTTTTTTTGCAAGAAATGAAGAGCTTCATCGCTTACCATATCTTGGCAAAAAATTTGTTATCGCTACTGTGATACAGAAGGGAATATCAAAAGGTGAGGAAATAGAGAAATTAGAGTCTTTTGAAGAGTTTGCTGAACTTATAAAAAATCTCGGCGGAGTAATATCAGGCAGGATTATTCAGAAAAGGGAGAGATTTGATCCTACGTTTTTCTTGGGGCCGGGCAAGTTGAAAGAGATGATTCAAGAGTATGAGTTTGACATACTTGCGGTGGATAGTATCCTCAAGCCAGTTCAGATAGTGAATCTTGAGAAGGAGTTGAAAAAGGAGGTATTAGATAGGGAGTATGTTATAATCAAGATATTCGAAGAAAGAGCAACATCAAGAGAAGGGAAGCTACAGGTCAAGCTAGCTGAACTCAAATATAAGCTGTCGAAATTATCCGGGATTGGTAAGGAGATGTCTCAGCTTGGCGGGATGTTGGGGACTCGTGGACCTGGGGAGACCAAGACCGAAGAGCTCAGAAGACACATAGTTAACCAAATAAGAAGTATAGAAGCAGAGCTTGAATCGATTAAACATACAAGATTTCTGCACAGAGAAAGAAGGAAAAAAATGGGATTCGTAACATTTTCTCTTGTAGGGTATACAAATGTTGGAAAATCTACTCTGCTTAGGGCTCTTACTGGGGAGGACGTGTTGGTAAAAGATCAGCTATTTACAACTCTTGAGACTCGCGTAGGGCTTCTTAAAGATTCCAAATTTTCTGATAGCAATAAAATCCTCATCTCAGATACAGTTGGTTTTATAAGCAATCTCCCGCACTCTCTTGTATCTGCCTTTAAATCTACTTTGGAGGAGGTGATATTCTCAGATGCTTTGATTGTGGTTCTTGATGCAAGCCGAGATTGTGATAAACAGTTTTTGACGATAAAATCAGTCCTTGATGATATAAAAGTCCCACAGGTAAAACCAAGGATTGTGGTTTTTAACAAAATAGATAAAGCTCAGCAAAGAATATATCAACTGAGAAGGGACTATCAAGATGCTGTATTTGTATCTGCGCTCAAGGGGGTAGGTATTAGTGAATTAGTAGAAAAGATTATAGACTTAGCTCAGAAAATATGTACAGATGGGAAATAGTTGGAATAGCAAGCTTGAGCCTTTTGGTTCTTGTTTTAGGTGGACTTCCCTCAGAGGCTCAGCAGGCTGATGCTGAGAAATTTTTTCACCCATCTGAGGTTGAGGTTTTTTCTATCTCACTGACTTTTGATCTTGGAACTCCATCAGCTGAAATTTTCAGAAGGGCATCTTTTGAATTTGTCAACTCAGCTATAAATTTTTTACCATTGGATGATGGTGTCAAGATAGATATGAGCGGTGTTCTCCCTGATGAGTTATTATCAAGATTATCTATTCAGAGGAGAGTTCCGACAAAGGAAGGGAGGGTTCAGTATCAGCTTTCAGCGTATATAGATATGAGAAAATTTCTTTTATTTCTATCGTCCAGGCAAACTTCAATTCTTGTTGATATAAAAGGATGTGCGGAACTTACTCCATTTTTGAAAAAAGCGCTATTTGAGTTTTCCGCATCCGCAACATTTACTTGTGTACTGAAAAGAGAGGAGAAAAAAAGTCCTTTTTACCCGAACAGCGAGATTATCAAAGTAGATGGTATCGTGTTCTCCAATCAGAAAAGAGTACCTATATCCTTGAGAAAGGAACTCTTGTTCTTTTCGGTGCCACCTTACTATGAATTTTATGAGGAGTTGCGGGATATTTTATCAAAGAATTTTCTACCAAAATACAAAAAGAAAGAGTATGTAATTTCAGCGATGAAAGACAAGTTTATTTCGTTTATGTCCTCCATATCTAAGAAGGCTTACTTTATAGCCGTGATTCCAGAGTATTACAAAAGGAAGAAGGATTTTGTGGAATCGAAAATTGAATTCCTGTACTTTCCAGTTGTCAGAGACGAAGCTGTGGAAGATCTGATAATAAAGGAAGTAGAAAAAATTCAGGGTAATATAGTCAGATAGTAAGAGGGTGAGATTACATTACTTGTAGAGAGTTTCATCTAGTGAGAGATCTGCTATAGCGATGGTGGATATATAGTTATTTTCCATCTCTCCATTCTTGGTGAGTTTTTTTGACATTTCAACTGCTATTTTCCTCTGTTCTTCGATGGGCAAGTTTTTTTCGATATCAAAGTGCCAAGGTCCTAGTACTATAAAGCCCCCAGATTTGAAGTTTGGGATCCCCTGCAGGTTCATCCTATCAAGCGGAGGGTTACCTATGTAGTTAATATCTCTTTTTGCTCGTTTGTCTAATCCTGTGATTGCTGTTTGCCCGTCGAATGAGTTATCGAAAAGATTTCCAACCATCATAGGGTTCACGTTGTATCGGATATTTTTAGTCCATTTGATCTCTATCTTTTGAAATTCACATTTTACACCTTCTCCTCTGTAAAACAGAGCTTGATGGGGATTTGTACAGCCGATATAGTACTCTTTTTGGATGCTTCCCATAACAGATGCGAGCCATTCTTCTGGTTGCCAGTATCCTAGTCCTCCCTGTGAAGCCCACAGTCCTGAGTTTGCATCAGGCTGAAGAAGAACGTCACAACCTTTTTCATCCAGAACCTTTATGTATTCAGGAACAAAAGCATCAAGACTTATAGCTATGCATACATCAATTTCTGTTTGCGGGATTCTATAGACGCTGAGTTCTTCATAACTTCCAGATGAAAACATAAGATCATTTTTTTCAGTTGGAACTAAATTCACTTTTTTGGTTGTATGTACTATTTCCCCTTTGGGTGAGAAAATGAAGCAGGTGTTCCAGATATCGTACGTTACTGATTCATAGTAGTATGTATTATCCTCGACCCATTCATCTACCAGAATTTTCATATTGTCATCTGGATTTTTCTTTTCTATATGTGGGTATGGGGAGTTCTGGCAGGATACAACGAAAACTTCGTACTCCCTTGCAAGGCGTGAAAAAGTATTGTAAAATACTCTCCATAAGGAATCAGTGAGCGATAAGAATAATTGTCTTGCAGGCGCGATGTTTGGAAATTTTTCCTCATAGTATTCCATGGGAATTGAAAGAGCAGTAAAGAGATTGACTTCAGCTGCTAGAAGATTTGGACTTTTTCTTGCAGATTCCCCCCTTGATCCGAAAAATACTAAGGGTAATCCTGCGTGTTCTTCAAAAACAACGATGTTCTGATATTCTTTTGATAAATAAGGTTTTATAATTTCCATAAATTTTCTAAACGATTCATAGTAACTTTTTTCTGAGGTTATATCATCTGGGAAGTTGAATTTGTGACCGACTGCGAAAAATCTTGCGGTTTTACTTCTGTCAAGTCCACTGTAAAGTTCTGCAGTTATTACGTATCTATCGTTATTTTCGAATTTCCCTGTTTTTGTGAATGATGGTTTTTCTTCTTTTTTCCCGCAGAATGTTATAAGAAGGAGTAGGAAGAACGGTAGCATTCCCTTACTTTTCTTGTTCTTTTTCTTTTTATCATCCCTTGCTGATTGATCTTTCATATTTCCTTTTTTCTTTCTTTCTTTTTTTATCTTATTTTTATCTTATTTTAGCTATAAAATTTCATATTTTAGAACATTTAGCATTTTTCTTGATAGTTTGTGAGAGGAGTTGTATAGGAAAAATTTTCCTAATATTCTGAGGTTTAGTACGAATATATCTCCGAGGAAGTCAAGTATTTTGTGCCTTGCTCTTTCGTTGTCAAATCTGAGTTCTGTATTCAGGGGGGTATCTCCTCTAAAAACTATTGCTGAATCTTCATTACCTCCTTTGAATAATCCTGCTTCTAAAGCGTTTTTGAGTTCATCCTCATATATGAATGTTCTGGCAATAGCTATTTCATCAGCATATGACATATCTTGGGTGAATGTGAATTCTTCTTCTTTGTTGGTCGGGGATCTGTAAACTGCTGTTACTATGAACTCACCCGAAGGCTCAGCGACAATATATCCTCTTTCATCTTCTACCTTTACTTTATCTTTTATGATGCAGTATTTTCTCAGTGAGTTTTGCGGTTCTACTCCAATCTGGAGAAGCCTTTCAGAAAATATCAGAGCAGAACCATCAAAAAAAGGAACTTCACTTCCAGATATTTCAACAATAGCATTATCCACACCGAGTCCCCAGAAAGCGGATAAAAGATGCTCAATATACATTATATCTCCCGATGAGGTTTTTAGGGTTAAGTTATGAAATCCTGGATATGTAGTTGAGACAGAAAGTTTTATGTATTCTCCATTAGATTTGAAGATTATCCCTGAGTCTCCCTGTGTAGGTTTGACTCTTATGGTTGATATCTGACCAGACAATAGCCCCAATCCGAAGAATTCGAACTCCTGAGATAAGGTGTGCTGGACTCCAAAAAATAGATCTTTTTCATCTACCATCTGAGAAAATTTAACACTGTACAATTTAATTGGATTACTTACAGTGAAGATTTACAGAGAATAGGAGGATACTATTGAAATTTGCTTGCATATTTTGTTTACCTATTTAGGAGTTTAAGGGCAGAAAGGGAGGAGACTTATTTCTGAAATTTGCTGTGTCGGGATTGAAAGTTTGAAAAGCTTCAATAAAATTAGCCATTTCATAAGACGTAACTTCTGCTTATTTTTATAGATTGAAATGCTCTTTTGCTTTGTGATAAAAAGAGTTTAAATTTAGATTATTATCACTGAAGGTGGCAACTTGGATTACATTATTATATATATAACATTTAAAGATACAGAATGAATAAAAGAAGAGAAAAAAGAGGGTAAGATAGCAAATTTGCTTAATGTTTTACGATTATATTTATTTAGATAATTATTGAATAGGTGCGATATAGATAGGCGCGATATAGAAATGATTTTACCAAGGGTGAAGAAATTATCAAGGCTGGTTTTAATAGCTACTTTCTTATCTTCATGTGCTTCAATTTGTGAGAACATAGAAAGCCCACCCAAGGAGATATTGATATCTGGGAAAGTTAGAGAGGAGTCTCTTTCTCGGCCTATTTTTGGGGTTAGAGTTAGAATTGAAAGTGGGGATAAAGTTATCGAAACCCAGACGGATGATCTTGGAGTTTTTTCTGCTAAGATTTTCCTTGATGATATTCGCGACATAAAGATCTCATTTGAGAAATTTGGATTTTCTCAGGCTCACAAGGTAATAGATGAGGATTTTATAAAGAAGTTAAGTACAGGTTCTTCAATAAGCTTAGATATCTCTATGAATTATTTGGCTGGTAATTATATTTTCAGGCGTCCAGCTTATATGTCGCTCGGTAATGTAGCTTATTTACCGTCGCCGTCGATGGCAAGTAATTTCCCATTTGTGAGGACAAACTTACCGGAGATTTTAGTTGCGTACAATCAGTTCGGGTTTCCGTCACTTGTTGCTAACTTATCGCTGGTTTCAAATGAGTTTTCGTATCTATCTTATATAAGCCAATATCCTTTTATTGGGAGATTTTTTGCTCTGGTTCAGCCTTTTGTTTTTCGGAATATTTTTGGGCTCGGGGCATTTGGTATATTCTTCAGAGATATTTCTATGAATCAAAGATACGTTATCTTTGATGTCCCCGCTAATGTTTATGTCAGGGTCCCAAATAGATTGCAGGATTATGCTATACATTTATATTCTCAGGGCTCCAAGTCAATTCCTCTGTACATATACGATGAAAAGATGGGGATGTGGAGAAAACTTTTCCTTGACTCGCAATTAGCAGTGGTCCAGGAAAGAGGAAATTTATTTGCCTACCTTTACTCACCCGTTATATCTGATGGTTTCTACGGAGTTGGACATATAGCTGATAATAGAAATTTTTGTGTTCACGGACATATAAAATATAGTCCCGGAGATGTTCCAGCAAGAGGACTATATGTTGTAGCTAAATCTGAAAGCTCATATTTTTATAGTAGGACTGACTCTAAGGGTTACTTTAGGATGGATCTTCCGACCTGTTTTTTTAGCTTGTGTGAAAAATTTGAAGAGTATGAATTTTTCGCCGGTAATTCTATGGCAAAAGCTCCTGTGTGTGTGAAATTTGCTAACTATTGCCCTGAATATCCAGCTTACAGTTTATTTGTTCAGAATATACTTCACCAAGATCTTCAGAAGATTGCCGATGTAAACGTAGATGTTATGGAATCATCCAAGTGCTGGTATATTGGGACCATAAGTATTAGAAAGCCAGAGGAAATAGATTGTCATCTGAAAGATGAGAACAACAAACCGATCACATCTGCAGTAGTTCTTACATCAGATGGTAGAATACATCCTATAAAAGATGGAGGAAAATTTACCATAAGTACATTTGACACCAATGATATCATATCAATATATGCTCAGAATGGGAATAAAATTTTTTCATTCAGATTGACAATGGGTGAGTTACTTCCAAATTGTGAGATACGCTTGAAATATTCTGTCGTTTCTTTGGCTGGTAAGATCGTTTTGGATCCAAAAGTTCCAGCAAAAGTCTTTGTGACTGCTGAAGGTAATATCACTAAGGTATCAGAAGATGGAAATTTTAACATTGATATACCAATTGCAGATTGGAGGAAGAATGTAACTTATGTAGTCCTTTCCTATCTTGTTGAATTTCCCGATGGCTCAAACGATTTGGTTTCTGAGGTTGTTTATTTAAACTCAGCAGGTAGTTCCTCAGGTAGGATTAAGCTATCGGCTGGGAGAGAGGCTACAAGTGAAAATACATCAAGGATTTTTACTTCTGAAGTCGGTAAGGTGGAACTCAAACCGCTTAACCTCAAATATCGGGAGGTTTGTGTTGAAGGAAGGGTAAAAAATATATTCGCGGATTATTTGCGAGGCATTATAGTTGTTCCCAAAGGTGGTTTACCGACCGTCACAGATGAGGACGGTTACTATAAAGCAGTAGCAAGGATCAGAGAAGATGAAATTCATATGATCCCCAATTTCATAAGATTTTTGGATATTGTGGGTCAGATTTCTCAAACGTTCGAGTGCGAACTTATCCAAGCCCCAGTAGACGATTGCGTATGGATTGAGGAAACTTTATTACCTCACCCTGCTATAGGGTATACTCGCTTTATTACTGGGGTTGTTACAACTGCGAAGGGAAAACCAATAGGTGGGGCTAAGATAGGTACAGATTTTGGCGATGTTACATATTCAGGAGATGACGGACGCTTTCTTATAAGGATTCCGTTATCTGAGGTAGATATTTTTTCTGAGTATGCCGGGGTTCGGTTTTATCAGCGTGTGACTTCAGGGGATCACAGTTTTGTCAGCTTTGTGTTTCCTATAGAAGATGCCAAACCATTTGTGAGAGTGTATCAGCAAAACGTAACTAATTCTGGAGGGAAGATAAGAGTGAAGTTGGAAATTTCAGATGATTCCGAGTCAGCTACCTACAAAATTTTGATAGCTGATTGGGGTTACAGAAGTGAAAGGAACATAAACCTTACCAATGGAAAGTTTGTGGAAGAGATAGATATTGATGTCCCGCAAGATGCTAAGTCTTCAGTTGCTCTTTTTGAGGTTGTTGATAGTTTCGGTAACATAAGCACTGCTACTACTTTTATTTTGGTTGATGCTCCAGATGGACATATGCCTAAGATTCTTTGGGTGAGCATAAAGGATGAAATTAAGAAGGGGGCTAAATTTACTGCGTCTGCAGCCATAGAGAGAAGGTTTGGAGATCTACAAAGTTTCTACGTTCCGGTAGAGTGGACAATTTTGAAGGATGGGATGAAGCTCAATTGGATAGAATCGGTAGATTTTTCGAGAACAGAGATTACTGTGAATGTACCTAAGGATGCTCCTGATGGTTTATACGAGATCAGGGCTGAGCTTCCTTGGTGGCAAAGTGTACCTGTTCGCAAATTTGTCAGGATTGCTTCAGAAAGAACACTCTGCAGAATTGTTGAGAAGAAAAAATTCTACAAAGATAAAGACGGAGATGGTTACGGGGATCCGAGTGACTATATATTCGCAGAGAGTAAGCCCTACGGATATGTCGATAATCCAGATGATTGCGATGATTCAGATTCGAGTATAAACCCTCAGACAGTTTGGTACAAAGATTTGGATAATGACGAGTATTCGGATGGGGTAAGTCAGATTGGATGTGAAAGACCAGTAGGGTATAAATTAGCAAGGGAATTGAGGGGGATATCTGGAGACTGTGATGATGCGGAAGCCAAGTTCAATCCATCAACAGTATGGTACAAGGATCAAGATAATGACAAGTATTCGGATGGGGTAAGTCGGGTTCAGTGTGAAAGGGTTGTGGGTTTTAAACTTGCTGAAGAACTTATAGATACAGCGGGAGATTGTGATGATACCAATGCCCTGTTGAACCCCCAGACAGTGTGGTACAAAGACGCAGACTCAGATGGATATTATCCTACTGGAGGATCTCAAGTTTCCTGCACTGATCCATACCCTGAGAATTCTACATATGCTGTTTTATCTCCTGGAGATTGTGATGACAATAACGCTAATCTGAATCCTGAGACTGTCTGGTTCAAGGATGCTGACTTTGATAATTACTATCCTGTGGGGGGTTCACAGGTCTCCTGCACTGATCCATACCCTGAGAACTCTACATATGCTGTTTTATCTCCTGGAGATTGCGATGATAATAATGCTAATCTGAATCCTGGGACTATTTGGTACAAAGACGCAGATTCAGATGGATATTATCCTGCGGGAGGATCTCAAGTTTCCTGCATTGATCCATATCCTGAAAACTCTACTTATGCTGTTTTATCTCCTAGAGATTGTGATGATTCTGATGCCTCGATTTATCCGGGGGCTCCCCTGAACTGCAACAACGGACAAGATAATGATTGCTCAGGACAGGTAGAAACTTGGTTTTGGCAAGATCAAGATTCCGATACTTGGACGACATCGGTTTCGCAATGTGCGAATACGATGCCTGTGGGGTTTACATCGGTTAATAAACCTCTTGATTGTGATGATAACAATCCCATAGTTAATCCAGGGCAAACCGAGGTATGTGATGGATTTGATAATAATTGTTCCGGAGAGGCTGATGAAGGTTTCCCACCATGTCAGTGTCCGGATTTACAGATTTCATCCTTTGGACTAACCTACACATCATTACTGTGGAGTTATCCAAATCTTCCTTCTAATGTTGCCGAGTTTGTCATTGAACGCTCTATGGACGGAGTTTACTTCTCCACAATAAGAGTTTTACCTTACTCAGTGACTTCATATACAGATAGAATATATACTTCGGGGGGAAGATATATCTATCGCGTCTATGCCAGAAACTCGACGGGAGATGGTCCACCTCAAGCACCTAGAAATTGCCCTGCAAAGCAGGTTCCGATTTTTGCATCATCTCTTATTGAAAAATCTATCGGCACTAACTTAACAGATATTGCCTACTCGATATCTCCCACATATTCGGGTTATATTGTTGCTGGAGCAACATATTTGCAGAAAAAAGATATGAGCGTTATTTTGTTGGATGACAATGGTACTGTGCGGCTTGTCAGGAGAATAGGAGGTTCTGATGACGAAGAAGCTATGTATGCTCGGCAGACAACTGACGGGGGATACATAATTGTCGGATATACGCAAACTCCGCAGTTAAGAGCAGCAGGTAAGAAAGATATATTTGTAGTCAAGCTATCTTCAGGTTTTACCAGTCAGTGGACAGCATCAGTTGGTGGTGCGACAGGTGATGAGGTTGCAAAATACGTATTGCAGGCGTCTGATGGGGGGTATCTTATAGTTGGATACACTGATTCCCCAACTATGTCAAATGGGGGGAAGGATATCTTTGTTGCTAAGCTCACATATGGGGGAGGCTATCAGTGGTCATCGGTAATAGGTGGAGCTACTGGAGATGAGGAGGGTAACTTTGCTCTTGAGACTTCTGACGGCTTCATAATTGTAGGGTATACAAATTCTGCGACTCTGAGTTCAGGAGGGAAAGATATTATAGTTGTAAAGATAAATACGTCCGGAAATTTACAGTGGGCAAAGCGAATTGGTACGGCATCAAACTCAGACGAAGAGGGGAAGTCAGCAGTTTTTTCTCAGGACGGTGGACTTGTGGTTGTTGGAAATTCTGGACAAGATGCTTATATTGTAAAAATTTCTCCAAGCGGGACATTGGAGTGGTCAAGGACCTTTGGAGGAGATCTTACCAGTTTTGCAAGTTCTGTGACGCTGGCGTTTGATGGAGGGGGATATATAGTTGTTGGCGGAACTGCTGCAAGCTTTGGTTTTGGTCTGACAGATGTATTTATTGTAGCTGTTGATGAATGGGGTAATATTAGGTGGGCAAAAGTTGTTGGCGCTAATTTGGAGGACTACGCAAGCTCTGTTCAGCAAAGCTTATACGGAGGAGGATACCTGATTCTGGGAAATACTTATAGCTTTGGAGCAGGACTGACTGATTTTTTCCTTTTAAAGATAGATAAAGATGGAACATTAGACTGCCATAGTTCATATGTGAATCCTTCTTCTTTCTCCATCATAAGTAATATCGGGGATATTTCTCCATCTGCTGGGCTAACTTCACCACAATTTACAAAAGGAACAGTTACAATATATCAGTCGCTTGCTACTGATTACGCCCTGTGTATAACAACTTTTTCAATATCCTGGGGAGGTTCAGGTGCTGAGGAAGTAAGACAGGTGATTGAAACAGATGACCAAAATTTCTTAGTTGTGGGATGGACAAATTCTTCTGGAACCTTTGGAAGTTACGATTTTTATGTTGCAAAGATTAGCGCTACCGGAGGAATTCTGTGGCAGAAGA